>NZ_JAGGNV010000069.1 GCF_018614955.1 Variovorax paradoxus | reverse complement strand
TCAGCGGTTTAGTCCAAATAGAAATGTCGCATGGTTGCCCGGTCCAGCAGGCGTGCGGCTACGCGGAAGACCGCGCCCTTGTCGGGCGCGAGGTTGGACGAACCACGTCTGCGGCCCGCCAGTTCTACTCGCTGGCCTTTTGAGCGGCGACTGCCGTCGCGCCTGATTCAGCGCAAGGCGATCGCATCGGCCACCTCCGAGCGGCGGCGCCCACCGAACCAGGCAAAGAGCAGCATGGCGCGATCGCGGTTTTCCGCGGAGGGTTTCGTCGCAGGTGGCCAATAGCGCCTGCAGCGGGTCCTTGGTCAGCGCCCGCTGCTTGTGCGGACGCGCGCCGCGCTACGCGCTGATGCAGCAGCGCTACGTGCTGGCCAACCCGTTTGCTGGCATCAAGGTGCGCGGCGCCTCGAGGGCGGCGCCGCTGGCGGCCACGCGGGTATTCGCCGAAGGGGAGTGGTCGATGATCCAAACCGTGGCCGAAGGCCGACCTATCGGCTCAATGCACACCGGCGCCTCGGTGTGTGAAGCCGAGTTCGTCGGCGGCTGCGCGCAACCTCTTGTCGCGCGTCCATAGCTTCGCCCCGTCGGTCAGCGTCACCGACGCCAACAGATGCACGTCGACATACCCGATGCCCTTGCCGTGGAGGCCGTGGCGCTCGATGAACCCGAGAACCTCCTCGCTCTCGGCTACCACCGATGTTGGCAGATCCTGAAGCAATTCCAGGATTGTCGGCCGATCGGCCAGACTTCCACACGCGATCTCGCCGACCACGAACGGGTGCACGGCAACGACACCAAGCTCAAGCAAGCCGGTGAGTTGCGGATCGCCCTTGCGAAAGTGGTCGACCCAGACTGAAGTGTCAACCAGTATCAAGCTGCGGTCTCGTCGCGCCTACGCGGTGCCGCCTTCAAGTTGGGCTGCGTTCCGCCCAGCCGCGCAAGACGCCTGGCACTCTCACGTTCGATGAGGGCCTTCAACCCCTCGCGCACCATCGCCGTACGGTCCAGGGGACCGGTCAGCTTGGTGGCTTTCGCGAGCAGATCGTCGTCGATGTTGATGGTGGTGCGCATTTCCGATGCCTCCGGGTAAGGCATCAAATGTAGCATCATATGATGCTATCGGCTGGGCCTGCTGCGGCGAGCGCGACATGCCGAACCAGTCGGGAGGATGGTCCAGGTCCGGAGTCGTACACGGCGGATGGCTGGCCATTAAGGCCGGTCTGCCCTGCGCGTGATTCTCCGGCGCTCAGGCCGGGGGCCGGTTCATCTGGCAAGTCGTGGGCTGCGTGCTCTCGGCCGGGCTCCACACTGCCTCGGAGCGAAAGCCGTAGCCGGTATTCTCCGCGTCATGTTTGACGCCCGGGCTGCCTTTCTTGGCCCATACGCCAAGGTAGATCGGCGCTTGCAACTGGTGGTCGGTCGAGCGCATCTCGACCTCGCCCAACGGGCTCTGGTACTTCATGCCTTCGAGCGCGTAGGCGACCTTCTTGGGATCGGTCGACTTGGCCTTCTGCATCGCCGCACGCAGCATGTTCATCGCGTTCCAGTGCGCGGCGAAGATGAAGTCCTCGCCCGACTTCTGCTTGTAGGCGACGGCAATCTTCTCCAGCGCCGGTGTTGGCGCATTGCTGCCCCAGTTCCAGATCACGCTCACTTTGTCGGCACCCCAGGAGCCCATCTGCGCTGGCACGCCCGGATTGTTGGCGTTCATCGTGTAGAAGTTGATGTTCAAGCCAAAGTCGCGCGCGGCCTTCAGGAACAGCCCGAGATCGCTGCCCCAGTTCGAGGTAATGACCGTGTCCGCACCCGACGATGCGATCTTCGCCACGTAGGGCGCGAAGTCACGCGTCGTAGCGATCGGTACGTAGTCCTCGCCAACCACCTCGATGTCCGGACGCTTCTTCGCGAGATAGGCTCGCGAGGCCTTGGCCACCTGCTGGCCATGCGTGTAGTTCTGGTTGAACAAGAACACCTTCTTCACCTCCGGCTTCGTCTTCAGGTAGGTCGTCAGGGCTTCGATCTTCATCTCGCTCGACGGATAGAACCGGAAGTGCCAGAAGCTGCAGCGGTCGTTCGTGAGGCCCGGGTCCATCGCCGAATAGTTCAGGTACACCATTGCGCCGTTCACATCGCGCTGGGCCTGCTTGTTGATGGCGTCGACCAGGGCGAAGGCGACTCCCGAGCCACCGCCCTGCGTCACGTAGCGAATGTTCTGGTCAAACGCCGCCTTCAGCACGGTCGTGCTCTCCTGCGGCGTGCCCTTGCCGTCGAAGGGCACGACTTCGAACTTCTGATCAGCCGCGCCCGCCGTGGAATTGAGCTGGCTCACCACCTCGCGCAGTTGGTTGAGCGAGCCTTGACCACTGAGCGCGAATGGTCCCGACAACACATCGATGAAGGCAATCTTCACCGTCTCCGCAGCGTGGGCCGCGAGACCGGCCGAGAGGGCGATGACGCAAAGGGATGCGCGGGTGGCGCGCAAGAATCCGAACCTGTGCATGGATGTCTCCGGTCGGTGGGTTGTGCCACGCACTCTAGGCCCGGCACGGCGCCCGCTCAGTCACAGATGGGACAGCCCAGGCGTGACGCGCATGACATTCCCGGTTCGCGAAGGCGTCGTCAAGCAAGCTCAAGCTTCGCCACAAAAGTCCAATGCTGATCTGCGAGCCTTGAGCTCTGCCGCAGGAGCAGAGCCGGATCCGCTTCGCATCGCGCCGCCAGGCGTGCATGGGGCCGCGCCCCGAGCTGGTGTGGCAGGCCGCGCAGGGCGAGTTGCTGGCGGTGGCGGAAGGCTGGCTCAGCCGAAGCGCAGCGAGCGCAGCCCCACCGTCCGGTCCACCCACACCACCACCACGAGGGTGAGCACGATGCTGACCGTTGACACGGCGGCCGCGGTCGGGTCAAAGTCCCAGCGCAGGTAGTCGAAGAGCTGCAGTGGCAGCGTCGTCATGCCGATGCCCTTCAGAAGCAGCGACATGTTGAAGAGGTCGAAGGAGATCACGAAAGCGAACAAGGCACCGGTGATTATGCCGGGCTTGATCAAGGGCAGCGTCACGCGAACGAAGGCGCGCCAGGGGGAGGCACCGAGGCTGCGCGCCGCCTGCTCGAGCGAGGCGTCCTGGTTGTAGAGCGCCGACGCCACGTTGGTGAACACATAGGGCAGGGTCACCAGCACGTGGCCGACGATCAGGCCGAACATGGTGCGCGTGCCGATGCCGCTCGCATAGAGGAAGAACAGCAGCGCGATGGCGGTCAGGATCTCGGGCAGCATGAGCGGCATCATCAGCAGCATGCGAAGCGGTTCGCGCAGCCGCTTCGCATACCTCACCACGTAAAGCGCGCCGGCGATGCCGATGACCGAGGAGATCAGCGTCGCGATCGCCGCCAGCAGCAGCGAGCTGCGGATGGCGCGCATGAAGGCCTCGTTGACGAACAGCGCGCCGAACCAGCGCAGCGAGATGCTTTGCGGCGGAAAGCTCATGAACTCGCCGGCGTTGAGCGACATCAGCACGATGATCGCGATCGGCAGCAGCAGGAAGGCGTAGACGGCGCCGACGTAGAAGAGGCCGATGCCGTCTGCCACGCGATGAGGGAGCGGCAAGCGTCGGCTCATGCCAGACCTTTCATGAAGCGGCCGGTGAGCCGCGCATAGAGCGCCACCGCCGCCATGCCGCAGGCCGTGAGCACCAGTGCCTGCGCCGCGCCGGCGGGCCACTGGAAGTTGTCGATCAGGTTCTGCACCACCAGCACCGACATGGTCTTGACCTGCGCGCCGCCGAGCATCACCGGCGTCACGTAGGCGCTCAGCGCGAGCACGAAGACCAGGATGGTGCCGGCCTGGATGCCCGGCCAGGATAGCGGCAGCACGAGGCGCAGGAACACCTTCAGGCGCGAGGCGCCGAGCGAGCGCGCGGCCGCTTCAAGCGAGGGGTCGATGCTCTGGATCACGCCGACCAGTGGCAGGATCATGAAGGGCAGGAACACGTGCACCAGCGCGATGGTCACGCCGAGCCGGTTGTTCATCAGCTGCAGGCCGGTCTGGACCAGGCCGAGGTCGAGCAACAGGCGGTTGATCACGCCGTTGCCCGACAGCAGGATCAGCCAGCCGAAGCTGCGCACCACCACGCCCACCAGCAGCGGCGAGAGCACCAGCACATAGAGTACGCTGCCCCAGCGCGAGCGCGTGCGCGCGAGGTGGTAGGCCACCGGGTAGCCCAGCAGCAGGCAGACCGGCGTGACGGTGAGGCCCAGGAGCAGCGTGTCGCCCAGCACGCCGAGCAGGTAGCCGTCGTTGAGCGCACGGCCGTAGTTGGCGAGCGTGAAGCCCGCGCCGTAGGGTGCGCCGACGGCCGGCGGGCGCAGGCTCATCAACACGATGTTGAGGTAGGGCAGCACCAGGAAGATGCCGATCAGCACCAAGGCAGGCACGATCAGCCAGAAGGCGCGGCGTGCAAGCGGCACGGTCCGCGTCGCACGCGGCACCGTTGCGGTGGAGGCGATGGCGCTCATTCCTGCCCCGCGATGATCCAGGCGTGTCCGGGTTCGAAGCGCATGCCGCTCGCCGCACCGGCCGCGACGCGCTGGCCCGGCGAGGTCTGCACCAGCAGAGTCTGGCCGCCCGCGCAGTGAACCGTGTGCTCCACGCTGCTGCCGAGGAAATAGCTGGTGGCCACCAGGCCCTGGTAGGGTCCGTTGCCGTCGAAGTGGATGGCCTCGGGCCGGATCGTGACCTGCACGGCCTGGCCGGGCGAAAGCGGCTGGTCATGGTCGGCTTCCACGGTGCCGAGCGCAGTGTCGATGCGAAATCGCAGCCACGGGCCTTCGTTGGGCAGCATCGATTCGACGCGGCCCTCGATCAGGTTGGAGCGGCCGATGAAGCGCGCAACATCGACGCTGCGCGGACGCAGGTAGATCGCCTCGGGCACGTCGAACTGCTGCAGCCGTCCGCCCAGCATCACCGCCACGCGGTCGGACATCACCATCGCCTCGGCCTGGTCGTGCGTGACATAGAGCGTGGTGATGCCCACGCGCTTCTGCAGTTCGCGGATGAAGACGCGCATGTCCTCGCGCAGCACCGCGTCGAGGTTGGCCAGCGGTTCGTCGAGCAGCAGCAGGCGCGGCTCGATCACCAGTGCGCGGGCCAGCGCCACGCGCTGCTGCTGACCGCCCGAGAGCTGGCGCGGATAGCGCTCGGCCATGCTCGTGAGCTGCACCATCGCCAGCATGGCATCGATGCGGCGCACCATCTCGGCCTTGGGCACGTTGCGCATCTCGAGTCCGAAGGCGAGGTTGCGCCACACCGTGAGATGCGGGAACAGCGCGTAGTTCTGGAACACCATGCCGATGTCGCGGCGCTCCGGCGGCAGGCCGGTGATGTCCTCGCCGTCGAGCAGCACCGCGCCCTCGTCGGGGTACTCGAAGCCGGCCACGCAGCGCAGTGTGGTGGTCTTGCCGCAGCCGCTCGGCCCTAGCAGCGAGATGAACTCGCCGGGCTCGGTGTGCAGTTCCAGCGCGTGCAGCGCCGTCATGGCCTGGAAGCTCTTGCCGAGGCCCTTCAGCGTCAGCCGCGTCATGCGGCGCGCGCGCACCGCGGCGGACGCGTCCGAATCTGCCGGCCGCGTGCCGGCCGGCAGCACCGCGCTCATTTGATCTCCCGGTTCCAGCGGTCGGTGATGGCCGGCAGCTGCGGGTTGACCTTGCTCCAGTCGAAGCCGACGATCGAGGCCATGGCCTGGCCGCTAACCGGCACGTCGGCCGCCATCGCCGATGCCAGCTGCACCTTGGTGTTGGTGGGCGAGGTGAAGAATTCCTTGGCCATCATCTCCTGCACCTCAGGCTGGAGGATGAAATTCAGGTACTTGTAGGCATCCTCCTTGTTGGGCGCGTTCTTGAGGATGTTGAAGGATTGCTCGAAGGCCACCACGCCCTCGCTCGGCACCACCATCTCGACCGGCACGCCCTTCTTCTTGAGCGCGACGATCTCGGGAAAGTCGATCACCGCCACCGTCACGTCGCCGCGCGTGAGCATGGTCGAGAGCGTGCCGCTCCAGTCGGCCTGCGTGAAGGGCAGCAGCTTCTTGATCTCGACGAAGGCACGGTCGATCGCGTCCTGCGAGCCGCCGTGGATCTTCGCGGTCATCAGCAGGAACAGCATCGCGGCCGTATTGCCGATCTGGTAGAGGCCGATCTTGCCCTTGAACTCAGGGTTGCTCCAGAGATCGGTCCAGGACTTGGGCGGCGTCTTCACCAGGTCCTTGCGGTAGCCGATGCCGATGGTCGACACGATGCCGCGCACGCCGTTGTCGCCCGGGTTGCGCAGGTTCGGATAGACGTTCGCGAGGTTGGGCACCTTGGCCGCGGGAATGGGCTCGAAGTAGCCCTCGCCGCGCACCACGCTCGCGATGTTCTCGTTGACCATCAGCACGCTGTAGGGCGGCTTCTCGATGCCGGCGGCGCGCAGGTTGGCGATGAAGTTCTTGCCCAGGCCGACGTCCAGCGTGGGCTGCACGCCGCTGGCCTTGTCGAGCATCGGCAGCAGGTCGCTGCGCCAGAACTTCTCCCAGCGGCCGCCGTAGGTGTTGACCACCAGCGGCGCGGCGGCGAAGGAGGGCAGGGCGGGCAGCGCGAGGCCGGCGGCGGCGCCGAGGCTGCGCAGGAGGAGGTTGCGGCGATTTTGAAGAGCGAGCATGGGAAGACTTTCGGGCGGCAGTGGAGGATCAGGCGGTGACGGAATCGCCGGCCGATGTGCGGCGGTAGTCGTAATTGCGGTTCAGGCGGTCGAGCAGGTAGTCGCCGTAGTGCACCGGCGCATGCTTCGGCGGGTTGGCTTCGTCGGTGCAGGTCGGCAGGCATTCGATCAGCGCGTCCATGCCCGGGTCGAAGAAGTAGGGCAGCGAATAGCGGTCGCCGCCGGAGCGGTTGATGACGCGGTGCGGCGTCGAGACGAAGCGCATGTTGGTCCAGCGCGCGAGCATGTCGCCGACGTTGAGCACGTAGGTGTTCGCAATCGGCGGCGCCTCGATCCAGTCGCCGCCGCGCGGGCGTACCTGCAGGCCGCCCGCGTCGTCCTGCGCCAGCAGCGTGATGACGCCGTAGTCGGTGTGCGGGGCCGAGCCGATCTGCTCGTCTTCCAGCGGCGGCTGCGGCGGGTAGTGCAAGAGGCGCAGGAAGGTGGTGGGCTTCTCGAAGTGATGATCCAGCGCATGCGCCGGCAGCCCCAGGCTCATGGCGATCAGCTGCACGAGGTAGCGGGAGAGCGCGTCGACTTCGGCGATGTAGCGCTCGATGCGCACCTGGAAGTCCGGCACCCAGCCGGGCCACTGGTTGGGGCCCTGCAGCGGCAGGCCGGCCAGCAGGCGGTGATCGTCCGGCGGCAGCTCGTGCATGAGCATCAGCGACTCGCTCATGTTCGGCCGCGTCACCTTCGCCACCGAGGAGGTGACGATGGTGGAAGTGGCCATGCCCATGTAGCCGCGATGGAATCCGTTGATCGCGATCGACTGCTTGCGTTCGAGCGGCGAGGCATGGAACTCGCGCGAGGCCGCGAAGGCCGCGTCGCGCGAAGCGGCCGCCACGTTGTGCCCCGCGATGTAGGCGAAGCCGATGGTGCTGAGGGCTTCGTGGAGGCGCGCCGCAGTCTCGCGCGCAAGAGGCGTCTCGGAGTCGATGTTGCCGTGTAGATCGATGAGGGGAATGGATGTCATGGATGAACTTCGAACGAGAAGTACTGCTGCCAGTGCGCCAGCAGGTCCGCCGCCTCCACCACCAGCCCCAGGTGCAGCGACACCATGCTGAGCGCCGCGGCCTCCAGGTGCGCGTCGGTGCCGCGCACCAGGTCGCGCAGCACGATCACGCGGTAGTTGTGGTTGTTGGCGTCGAAGGCGGTGTTGAGCACGCAGCAGTCGGTGAAGCCGCCGTTGAGCACCACGGTGCGGATGCCCTGGTTGCGCAGCAGGAAGTCGAGGTCGGTCGGGTAGAAGGCCGAGAGCCGGCGCTTGTTTTCCACCCGCAAATCGCCGGGCTCGACGCGCGTGACCCACTCGGTCCAGCGGCTGCCCTCGACCGCGTGCGCATCGGCGTTCGGAATCTCGCCCACATGCAGCGGGAAGGTGCGCCTCCATGCGGCTGGAATGCCGCGCAGATCGTCGGCGCCGTCGGGCCGGAGCACCGACTTGACGTGCACGATGGGCACGCCCAGCGCACGGGCCTCATCGTGGAAGGCGTCGATCGGCGCCACCAGCTCGCGGGCGCGCGGCGCCGGGCAGGGGCAGTCGGGGCCTTCGTCGAGATGGCCGCGGTGCATGTCGATCGAGATCACGGCAGTGGCCGCCGGGTCGAGATAGTCGTCGAAGGCTTCGCCCAGCTCGCGCGGCTGTTCGTAGACGTAGGCCTTCATCGCCTTTCCTCCCGCACATAGGGAACACCCAGGGCGCCGGGCTCGCCTTCGCCGCCGCGCCGGGCCAGCGCCACCCAGACCATCACGCCCAGCGTCACCGCATAGGGCGTCATCAGCACGAAGTACTGCGGCAGCTGCACGCCGGCCGCGGCCAGCTGCGGGATCAGCGCCTCGATGCAGCCGAAGAGCAGCGCGCCGGCCAGCGCCTTCCACGGCGACCAGCGCGCGAAGATCACCAGGCCCACTGCGATCCAGCCGCGCCCGCCGGTCATGCCGGCGATCCACAGCTTGGTGCTGACGACCGAGATGTAGGCGCCGGCCAGGCCGACCAGGGCGGAGCCGGCCAGCACCGCCGCGAAGCGCCAGGCCGAGACCGAGATGCCGGCCGCATCGGCGGCCTGCGGGTTCTCGCCCACGGCGCGCAGCCTGAGGCCCGCATCGGTGCGCAGCAGGCACCAGGTGACGGCCGCAAAGACCGGCAGCGTGAGCCAGACCATCGCGTTCTGCTGGAACAGGCGCCCGACGACGGGCAGCGAGGAGAAGGGCCACAGCGCCATCGTGCCGATGCCCGGCGTGGCCTGGTTGGTCCATTGGGCCAGCGTGCCGACGAGCGCCGTGAGCCCCTGGCAGAAGAATACGAGCGCCAAGCCTGCGATCACCTGGTTGACGCGCAGCCAGATCACCATCACAGCGAACAGCAAGGAGACGACGGCGGCGGCCAGCATGGCCAGCAGCAGCGACACCGCCGGCTCGCCGAACGCGAGCTGCGCCCCGATGCCGGCCAGCGCGCCGACCAGCATCAGCCCTTCGGCGCCGAGCGAGAGCACGCCCGCGCGCTCGCAGACGATCAGGCCCAGCGCAGCCAGCGCATAGGGCACCGCGAAATCCGGCGTGTTGGCGAGCCAGTTGTGCACGATGTCCATCACGCTGCTCCGGTGCCCACGCGGCGCAGGCGATGCCTGATGAAGAAGTCGCTCGATGCCACGCACACCACGATCACGGCCTGGATCAGCTGCACCATCGAGAAGGGCACCTGGTAGAACACCTGCAGGCTGCGCCCGGTCACGAACAGCGCCGCGACCATCAGCGCGACCACGCTGGCGGCCAGCGGGTTGTTGCGCGCGAGGAAGGCGATCAGGATGCCGGAGAAGCCATAGCCCTGGTAGAAGGCCTGCGTGAGCCGGCCCTCCTGCCCCGCGGCGACGGCGAAGCCCGCGAGGCCGGCCATCGCGCCGGAGAGCAGCACCGCGCCGTAGATGACGCGCGCCACCGGCACGCCGGCCGCCTGCGCCATGCGCGGGTTGGCGTCGACGAAGCGCAGGTACAGGCCGGCGCGGCTCACGCCGACCAGCCACCATCCGAGGAGTGCGACGACGGCGGCCAGCCCGATCGCGCTGTTCACGCCCGAGAAGAGATCGGGCAAGCGCTCGAAGGCGCGGAACTGCGGCGAATAGGGGAAGTTGTCCTTCGGGTCCTTCCAGCTGCCGTACACCAGGTGCAGCAGGAAGTTGGCCGCCATGTAGTTGAGCATCAGCGTCGAGATGATCTCGTTGACGCCCAGCCTGAGCTTGAGCAGCGCCGGGCCCAGCACCCACAGCGCTCCGGCGGCCAGCGCGGCAAGGAACATCAGCGGAAGCCGCAGCGAAGGCGGGCCGATCTCGAAGAAGGAAATGGCCGTGGCGCCGATCGCGCCCCAGATCATCTGGCCCTCGAGCCCGAGGTTCCAGAAGCGTGCGCGAAAGGCCATCGCACCGGCCAGCCCGACCAGGATCATCGGCGCCGCCTGGAACAGCACGGCGCGGAAGTTCTGGCCGTCGAGAAGGGTCTGGACGATGAACTCGTTCGTCAGCTCGCCGGCCGGCACGCCCGCGGCCACGAGGATGGCGGCCGAAATCAGCAGGCCCACGCCGATGGCCGCCGCGAGGATCAGCGCCTGCCGATGCCAAGCCATGTGCTGGCGCATTTCGAGCGCGTAGCGGCGCGCGGCCCAGGGCTGGCGTGCAGCTCTTGCCTCCGTTCGCCCTGAGCTTGGCCTGTCCTGAGCTTGGCGAAGGGTCGAAGGGCCGGCGCAGGTTTCGACAGGCTCGGCCCGAACGGTTGGAGCGGCCTGCGTCAGCATCGCGAGCGAAGGCTCAGCCATGGGCCACCATCGCCTGGCCGATGGCCTGCCGGTCCGCCGGCTGCGTGAACTCGGCCACGATGCGGCCACGCGTCATCACGCCCACGCGGTCGGCCAGTGCCAGCACCTCGTCGAGGTCTTCGCTGATCAGGAGCACGGCCGCACCGGCATCGCGCGCGGCACGCAGCCGCGCATGCACCTCGGCGCCGGCGCGCACGTCCAGCCCGCGGCTCGGGCTGTGGGCCAGCACCAGCCGCGGCGACTTGCCGAACTCGCGCGCCAGCACCAGCTTCTGCGCATTGCCGCCCGACAGCAGCGCGGCCTTCTGCGCGATCGAGCGCACCCCCTGCACGTCGAAGGCGGCGACGGCCGCTTGGGCGTCCTTTTCCATCTCGCGGCGCTTCAGGCGCCAGGCCGAGCCGTAGCGCCCGCTGTGGACCTGGCCGATGCCGTAGTTCTCGGACACCGAGAGGCCGCCCGCGAGCGCGAGGCCGTAGCGGTCGGCCGGAATGGCCGCCAGCCCCAGTGCACGACGCGCCGTCGCCGGCGTGGCCTTGAGATCGCCATGGCCGTCAAGCGCGATCTCGCCCGCGGTCTGACCCGGCAGGCCCATGATCGCGCCCGCGAGTTCCCCCTGGCCGTTGCCGCCGACGCCGGCCAGTCCGTAGATCTCGCCCGCGCGCAGGTCGAGGTCGATGTCGTCGAGCACGCGGCGGCCTTGCACTTCGGGCGAACGCAATCCGCGCACCCTGAGCCGCACCGGGCCCGGCGTCGCGCGTGTCGACCCGGCGGCAGCTGCGGTGATCGATTCGCCGACCGTGAGCCGGACCAGTTCGCCCACCGGCATCTGCTGCGGGTCGACCGTCGCGACCGTGCGGCCGCCGCGCATCACGGTCACGCGGTCGGCATGGCGCTTGACGTCGGCCATCTTGTGCGTGACCAGCACCACCGCCGCGCCGCGGCGCGCGAGCCCGTGCACGGTCGAGAGCAGGCGCTCGGCCTCCTGGTCGGTCAGCACGGCGGTGGGCTCGTCGAGGATCAGGATGCGCGCGCCGGCCAGGAGCACCTTGAGGATCTCGACGCGCTGCTGTTCGGCCACCGACAGCCGGTCCACGCGCTGCGCCGGGTCGATGTCGAAGCCGAGCTCTCGCGCCTTGTCGCGGATGGCTTCTTCGACGCGGCGCAGGCGCTTGCCGTGGCTTTCGAAGCGCTCGGGCCGCGGCACGGTCAGGAGGATGTTCTGCGCCACCGTGAACGGCAGCACCAGCCGGAAGTGCTGGTGGACCATGCCGATGCACGCCTTCGCCGCATCGCGCGGCCCGCTGAAGCGCACCGGGTTGTCGTCGACCAGCATGGTGCCGGCCTCGGCTGCATAAAGACCGGCCGCGATGTTCATCAGCGAGGACTTGCCCGCGCCGTTCTCGCCCAGGAGCGCATGCACCTCGCCCCAGCGCGCCGAGAAGTGCGCGTCGGTCAGCGCCGCAAATCCGTCGAAGGACTTGTGGATGCCACTGAGCTCGAGGGCCGTGGTCATTTCTGCGTCACGACGCCTTTGACGAACCAGTCCATCTTCCAGAGATCGGCGTCCGACAGCACGGCGCCCTTGGCGACGCGCTCCTTGCCCTCGCGGTCGGCCAGCGGGCCGGCATAGATCTGCTTGCCCTTGAGCAGCGCGTCGCGCTCGGCAGTGATCGCGGCGGCCTTGTCCTTCGGCACCCCCGGGCCGAAGCCCGCGATGTCGGTGCCGCCCGCGCTCATCGGAATGAAGGCGCCGTAGGGCGCGGGCTTCCAGTTGCCGGCCATGATCTTCTTCAGCTCCGGCGTAAGGAACTTGTCCCACACCCAGACCGAGGAGCACAGCGTGGCCTTGGGCGCGAACTGCCGCAGATCGCGGTGATGGCCGGTGCCGTAGACGCCGCGCTCCTGCGCCACGATCTGCGGCGTCGGGCTGTCGACGTGCTGGGCGATCACGTCGGCGCCCTGGTCGATCAGCGCGGCCGCCGCCGCGCGTTCCTTGACCGGGTCGTTCCACGAGCCGGTGTAAATCACGTTCACCGTCGCATTCGGGTTCATCTTCTGCGCGCCGAGCGCGAAGGCGTTGATGGTCCAGTTCACGACGCCGAAGGGGTTCGCCGCGACGAAGCCGAGCTTGCCTGTCTTCGATGCCGCGCCAGCCGCCATGCCGCACAGGTACTGGCTTTCGTAGGTGCGGCCGTAGAAGGATTCGAGATTGGCGCCGTTGCTGGTGCCCGAGCCGTTGAGGAAGGCCACCTCGGGGTACTTGGCCGCGAGCTCCTTGAAGCTGTCGGAGTAGCCGAAAGCGGTGCCGATGATGATGTTGGCGCCGCGCTGGATGAACTTCTCGGCCGCGGGCTTGATGGCGGAGGCGTCTTCCGGCACGTTTTCGACGAACTGGATCTTCTCGCCGGTTTCCTTCTCGACCTTGATGCGCGCCTCGTCGAAGGCCTGCGTCCAGCCGCCGTCGTTCTTGGGGCCGAAGTACAGCATTGCGATCTTCGGCTTGCCCTTGAGCGTGAAGCCGTCGGCCGCCGCGGCCGGGCCGGCCAGCGCTGCACATGCCAAGAGCGCCGCCACGGCGCAGGAAATCGGTTTACGCAACATCACTCGGACCTTTCATCATGAAATTGATACGGAACACATTGCCCTCGGGGTCGAGCAGCACCGACTGGTACCAGTGGTAGTAGGTTAGGTAGGGCGCCTTGACCAGCGTGGCGCCGGCCGCGACGGCGACCGGCACCATGCGGTCGACTTCCTCCTGCAAATCGACATCGATGTTCAGGAGGAACTTGACGCCGCGCGTGTCGGAGAACTCGGCCAGCTGCAAGAGCTCGTAGGCGTCGAAGGCGTTGAAGCCCAGCTTGGCCTTGCCCGCGTCAAGGCCGCGAAAGATCGGCGAGCGGATGGCCTCGATCTCGGGGAAACCGAACACGCGCTGGTAGAAGCCGCTGAGCGCGACCACGTCTTTCGCGAAGACGTTGACGTAGGAGAGATGGGCCATGGTCAGGCGGTGACCTTGGTGCCGCCGAAGGTGGTCTGCTTCAGGAACTTCGACTTCAGGTGATCGCCCGAGGAGATCGGTGCGTACTTGGGCGTCGCGCCCGGCGCGAGGCAGCTCGGCAGGCATTCGACCATCGCGTCGTAATTGGGCTGGTGGAAGAACACCAGCGACTGCCGGCGGTTGGTGGCGGCCGCATCCGGCGGCGGGTTGACCACGCGGTGCAGGGTCGAGACCCACAGGTCATTGGTCCACTGCATCATGAGGTCGGCGATGTTCACCACCAGGCCGCCCTCGACCATCGGCACATCGACCCACTGGCCGGCCTTGTTGAAGACCTGCAGCCCCTTGTCGTCGGGCAGCACGACGGTGAGGCTGCCGTAGTCGCTGTGCGCGCCGGCGCGCAGCTGGCCCGGCAGCGCGGCCGCGGTCTGCGGCGGGTAGCTCAGCACGCGGAACATGCTGATGTGCTTGTCGATCTTGTCGTCGAAGAAGGTCTCGGGCAGTTCCAGCGCGAGCGCGAAGATGCGCATCAGCGAACGCGAGAGATCGCTCATCGCCTCGAAGTATTCGTCGAAGGCCGGCTGGAAGCCCGGCAGCTGGGGCCAGACGTTGGGCTCGAAGTGCGGGCCCGCCGCAACGCCCCGGTGGTAGTCGTCGGTGGGCACGTTGGAAGGGCCGATGGAGAAGGATTCCTTCAGGTCGCCCGGCGCTGCCTCTTCGAGGCTGTACGACAAGCCTTCCTCGCCCACCGCGCTGTAGCCGCGCACCGCGTCGTCGCGCGGGCGATCGACCTTGCGCTTCTCGGCCAGCGGCAAGTCGAAGAAGTCACGCGAGACCGCGGAGACGCGCGCGATGAGTTCCGGTGCGATGCCGTGGTTGGTGATGACCAGGAAGCCGATGCTGCGGCAGGCCTCGTCGACCTTGCGCGCCACCTCGGCCTTGCCTTCGGGCGTTCCGGAAAAGAAGGGCGCCAGATCGATGATCGGTACGGACAGCAGGGTCATGCTTTCAATCCTTCGGTGTGACGGTGGCGGCGCTTCGACATGCAACGTCCATGCCAGTTGGACCAAATGGACAAATGCGCCTTGCTGCATCGGCGTGGTGCGCGGGCAGCGGTGCGGCACGGCGAATGCGTGCGCCGGGTGTTGCCATGGTGCGTACCATGGGCGGTGCGGCTCGTGCATGCGGGCTGCATCGCAGGCAAGGAGAATCCCGGGTGGAGAAAGCAACAAAGCAACACATGCCGAAAACTCGCAGCAGCATCAAGCCGCCGTCCGTGCTGGCCGTCGAAGCGCCGCCATCCAAGCGCGTGCATCCGAAGCGCGCGCCGGTGGCGCGCAGCGTCAGCTCGGTGAACCGACGGCTGCGCCAGATCGAGGACAAGCGCGCGGCGATCCTGCGCGCGGCGCTCGGGCTCTTCTCGCGCTTCGGCCTGCACGGCACCAGCGTCGACCAGGTCGCGGCGCGTGCGGACGTCTCGAAGAGCAACCTGCTCTACTACTTCGCCAACAAGGAGGAGCTCTACGTCTCGGTGCTGCGCGAGTTGCTCGCCGTGTGGCTGGAGCCGCTGCGCGGCTTCAGCGCCGAGCAGGACCCGCGGCAGGCGATCGGCGACTACATCCGGCGCAAGCTGGTGATCTCGCGCGACCAGCCCGATGCCTCGCGCCTGTTCTGCCTCGAGATGATCCAGGGCGCGCCGCTCTTGCGCGACGAACTCGATCGCGAGCTGCGCGACCTGGTGACGCGCAAATCCGAAGTGATCCGCGCCTGGGTGGCCGCCGGCAAGCTCGCGCCGGTCGATCCGCATCACCTGATCTTCGCCTTGTGGGCCACCACCCAGCACTACGCCGACTTCGGCGTGCAGGTGCAGGCCATCACGGGCCGCACGCTGGATGACCCGGAGTTCTTCGAGGAGACGGTGGACAACGTTCAGCGCATCGTGCTGAACGGCATCGTCGCGCACTGAGCGCGGCGCGCGCTCAGTGCGCGATGAGGTCGTGGTAGCGGCGGTCGAAGTAGATCAGGCCATGCGCAGTGCCGCCGATCGCGATCGCAACGGCCTCGCAGAACAGCACGTCGTGCGTGCCGACGCGCGTCACCTGCGACACGCGGCAGTCGAAGGACACGGCCGCGTCCTCGAGCACTGGCGCGCCGGTGCGCTTGCGGCTCCAGCGGCCCGCGGCGAAGCGTTGGTCCATCGGCGTCTTGCCCCCGAACAGGCCCGAGAGCACCTGCTGCCCCGCGGCCAGGGCGTTCACGCAGAGCACGCCGTTGGCCTGGAAGGCCGGGTAGACCGAGGCCGAGCGGTTGAGACAGACCAGGAGCGTCGGCGGCTCGTCGGTCACGCTGCACACGGCCGATGCGGTGAAGCCGGCGCGCCCGCCCGGGCCATCGGTGGTGATGACATGGACGGCCGCGCCGAGGCGGGCCATCGCGTCGCGGTAGTCGCTCTTGGGCAAGGCGTGCATGGCGTCGGTGCTTTCCTCAGGCGAGCGCGCAGGCTTCGGTGAAGTCCAGCCGCGGCAGGCGGCCGAACAGCTTCGAGGGGTCGCCGTGGCCCAGGTTGATCAGGAAGTTGGTGGTCCAGGGCGTGCCGGTGAAAAACGCGGCGTCGATCTTCGCCCTGTCGAAGCCGGACAGCGGCCCCGCATCCAGACCCAGTGCGCGCGCGGCGAGCAGCAGGTAGGCGGCTTGCAGCGTGGCATTGCGAAAGGCGGTTTCGCGGGCGGCCTCGACGCTGCCCGTGAACCAGCTCCTGGCGTCGGCATGCGGGAACAGCGTGGGCAGCTTGTCGTAGAAAGCGCTGTCCCAGGCGGCGATCACGGTGACCGGCGCGCTCATCGTCTTCGCCAGATTGCCCTTCGACAAGGCCGGCGCCAGGCGCGCCTTGCCTTCGGGTGTGCGCACGAAGACGAAGCGGCCCGGCGAACAGTTGGCCGAGGTCGGCCCGGTGCGCGCGAGCGCGTAGACCTCTTCGAGCAAGGCGTCGGAGACCGGCTCGGGGCGCCAGCCGTTGTGCGAGCGGGCCTCGGTGAAAAGGAGCGCCAGCGCGGCGTCGTCCAGGGATGCTTTCATGCGGGGACTCCCGATGCGTTCACGCGCGCCAGGAAGGCGAGCAGGCTGCGGTTGAAGAGCTCGGCCTCGGTCACGCTGTGCGCATGGCCGCCATGGGGCGCGCATTCAAGGCTCGCGCGGGGCAGGCCTTCGGCGAGACGCTGCGAGCAGGTCCAGGGGACCAGCACGTCGTCGGTGGCGGCTGCCACCAGCGCGGGCGCGGCGATCTCGGCCAGGCGCGCGTCGACATCGAAGGCGCGCAGCGCGCCGATGCGCGCGCGCATGTTGGCCTCGCCGGGGAAATGCGCGAGCGCATGCTCGACCTCGTCGGTCACTCGCTGTGCATGGGCGGCGCACCAGGCGGCGGGGTACAGAAAGATGGGCTGCGCCTCGACATAGGCGCGCGGGCCGCAGG
This sequence comes from Variovorax paradoxus, assembly GCF_018614955.1. Lineage (GTDB taxonomy): Bacteria > Pseudomonadota > Gammaproteobacteria > Burkholderiales > Burkholderiaceae_C > Variovorax > Variovorax paradoxus_J. The sequence goes on along the minus strand of NZ_JAGGNV010000069.1, from coordinate 19,336 downwards.
CGCCGAGCAGCGCCAGGCGTGCGTCGAAGCAGCGGGCCGAATGCGGATTGGGCTTCGACCACGCGTTGACGAGCACCAGGCTGGCCACGCGAGAGGGCGCGTCGAGCGCGAGCTGCAGGCCGACCAGGCCGCCGAGCGCGTGGCCCACCAGGTGGCAGCGCGGCGTCGAGGTGGCGTCGAGGATCTCGATCACGTCGCGCGCCATGTCGGCGATCGCGTAGCCGGCCTGCAGATCGGCGGGACTGCGGCCGGTGCCGAGCTGGTCGTAGGCGATCACGCGGTGGCCGGCTCCGATCAGCGCAGCGAGCTGCGGCTGCCAGAAGCCGGCCGAGCCGCCGAGGCCCGAGGACAGCAGCACCGCATCGCCCTCGGCGGGCCCGTGCACCTCGTAGTGCAGCGGCATGCTCAGGCCTTCTTGCCGACGTGCGCGATCGAGGCGATCTCGACCAGCGCATCGGGCTTCACCAGGCCGCACTGGATGCAGTAGCGCGCCGGCTTGGTGCCGGGGAAGAACTCGGCGTAGACCGCGTTGATCTTCGCGTAGTCGGCCCAGTCCTTGATCATGATCATGTTGAAGGTCACGTCGTCCATGCTGCCGCCGGCGGCCTCGACCACGCCCTGGATGGTCGTGAGCACATGGCGCGCCTGCGCGCTCGCGTCGCCGACATGGACCACGTTGTTGTCCTTGTCGAAGGGCAGGGTGCCCGACACGTAGAGCACCCCGTCGGCGAGCGTGCCGGGAACGTAGGGGGCGAGCGGCACGCCGGTGCCGGGCGGGATGATGGCTTGCTTGGGCATGGATTGCTCCTTGTCGAAAAAGAATCAGGCGGTGGCCGCTTCGGCCGGTGCGGGTTGGGTGGCGGCCTCGGGCGCGAAGGTGCGGCAGAAGTCGTCGACCTTCGAGACCCAGCCGAAGAAGGTCTCGACGTTGTAGACCGCGGCCTGCTGGATCGCCGGTCCGCCGAGCTCGTGGGTGGCGTCTTCGAGCATCACGGCGAAGTACTCGAGGTGGAAGGCATCGCGCAGCGTGGACTCCACGCACACGTTGGTGGCGATGCCGGTGAAGACCAGGTTGCGGATGCCGCGCGCACGCAGGCTGCTGTCGAGCGTGCTGTTGAAGAAGCCGCTGTAGCGGGTCTTGGGGATGACGATGTCGCCCGTTTGCGGCTGGAGCGAATCGATCAACTCGTAGTCCCAGCCGCCCTTGGCGAGGAAGCGGCCTTGCAGCTCGGGCTTCTTGCGCATGGTCTTGAGCGCGTTGGACTTGTACCAGTTGGGCGAGCCGGGGCCGCCGGCCTCCACGTAGTCCGCATCCCAGCCGTTCTGCAGGAAGACGACGAGCATGCCGGCCGCGCGCGCGGCGGCGACGGTGCGCACGATGTTGGCGATCGCGCCCTGCGCGCCCGAGATGTCGAAGCCGGCCAAGTCCACATAGCCGCCGATCGATGCGTAGGCGTTCTGCATGTCGACGATGATCAGCGCCGAGTTGGCGGCATGCAGCGCGAGCGGCTCGGGCCGTGCCGGCAGCTCGCGCGGTGCGGGCGCGCCCGGGGCGTTCGGCACGCCCGCCGGCGTGCTGGAGGCGATGGTGGTGTTCTTCATGGCGGGGTCACTTCGAATCAGGCGGCCAGGCGCTCGGCAGCGACGCGCGAAGGCACGGGGCTCGCGATGTGCTTGCGGCTCTTCATCAGCGGCTGGATGTGCTCGCCGAAAGCCTCCACCCCGAGCACGAAGTCATCGAAGGTCAGCAGCACACCTTCGGTGCCCGGCACCTCGGCGACTTCGTCGAGCAGGCGTGCCACGGTGGCGTAGGAGCCGACCAGCGTGCCCATGTTGATGTTGACGGCGGAAGTCGGGTCGGCCATCTGGCGCACGTTGGTGTCGGCACCCGACTTGGTGTCGGCCGCGCTCTGCTGCGTGAGCCAGGCCAGTGCCTCCTGGTCGGCGCCGGTCTTGTAGTGCTCCCACTTGGCGCGTGCGGCTTCGTCGGTGGCATCGGCGATCACCATGAAGAGCACGTAGGAGGTGACGTGGCGGCCGGTCTTCCTGGTCGCCTCGATGAGCTTCCCGGCCGCCGGCGCAAAGGCCTTGGGCGTGTTGACGCCCTTGCCGAAGCAGAAGTTGTAGTCGGCGTATTTGGCGGAGAAGTCCATGCCGGCGTCGCTCTGGCCGGCGCAGATCACCTTCATGTCGGCCTGCGGCTTCGGGCTCACGCGGCAGTCGTCCATCTGGAAGTGTTCGCCCTTGAAGTCGGACTGCCCGGTGGTCCACAGCTCGCGCAGCACCTGCACGTATTCCGACAGGTACCGGTAGCGGGTTGCGAAGAATTCGTCGCCGGGCCATAGGCCCATCTGCGAGTACTCGGGCTTCTGCCAGCCGGTGATCAGGTTGAGGCCGAAGCGGCCGTTGGAGATCGAGTCGATGGTGGAGGTCATGCGCGCCACGATGGCCGGCGGCATGACCAGCGAAGCCGCGGTGGCGAAGAGCTTGATCTTCGAGGTGACCGCGGCCAGCCCGGCCATCAGCGTGAAGCTTTCTAGGTTGTGATCCCAAAACTCGGTCTTGCCACCGAAGCCGCGCAGCTTGATCATCGACAGTGCGAAGTCCACGCCGTAGTGCTCGGCCTTTTGCGTGATCTGCTTGTTGAGTTCGAAGCTCGGCTTGTACTGCGGAGCGTTCTCCGAGATCAGCCAGCCGTTGTTGCCGATGGGGATGAAGATGCCGACGTTCATGCGTTGCGCTCCTGGACCGAGGGTGAGGGATGGGCTCTGGACGCAACGCCGAAGGACGTGCGCTGGCGGTCTTATGCATAGGCCGTGCCATTGGTTTAAGCCTTTTAAAATCAACCACTTGCGCGTTTCTGTCGATAGCGATTGGACCAAATGGTCCAATATGGAGCGTTTGGTCTGCTCGGTCGCGGCCGTCTTTGGTGCAAGGAGTCCGCGCAATCATTGCCAGTTGCCTTTTCCCTTCCGCCAGGGGAGCTTCAACACGTATGGACCGATCGCGGCCCATGGATCGTCACTGCCGACGAGGTGGCAGACCCGCACCCACTGCGCGATCAGCGAGCGGAGGAGGGCGGGACGATGGGCAGGGCAGCCCTTCCCGTCGCGCTCGAGTCATCGATCGGCAACTTGGAGGGGCTGCGTTGGCTCGAAGACCTGGTTGCCCAGGATCCCCGGCCGGGTGACCCCGTGACAGCCTGGTTGAATCCGTCTGTGGCCTTGCGGCTCGACCGCGCAGGCGTCCCGACCCTCTCCGCGCTCATTGAACGCATCAACGGTATCGGCGCGCGCGCACCCTCGTTCGCATGCAGCCAGTCGAAGAGGTGCTCGGTCTGCGCATCGGACAACATGTGGCGCAGCCGCGCGCACAGCTCAGTGTGACGGCGCTGGCCGCCGTGGTGCCGACTCCCACGTCCGTGGTTCCCTATGAAAAGTTCGTCCTGCCGCTCGAGCCGGGGCGGGCGCATCGGCCACCCATCAAAGACGGTTCTGTCGCAATAGCAGCGCCGGGCCGAGGGAGTGCGCGTTGTGCGTGTCGCTCACAACGCCAGCGAGTAGAACTGCGCTGCTGCGGACGCGGCTTGGCTTTTGCGGCAGTACATCTGCCCCTTTCTGATCATGTGCATCGTCTCGATGCCGGCAATGAGCGCCCGCGCGGATCGGAATGACTTGAAGCCGAGCATCGGTCGCACGATGCGTTTGACGGCCCGATGGTCTTGTTCGACGATGTTGTTGAGGTACTTCGACTGGCGCATCTCGATGTCCGCACCGGAGTCGGCTTGAATGCTCTGGATGGCGGCCGTGTTGGCACCGCTCTTGTCAATGGTGATCTTCTCAGGCACACCGTGCAGGCCGATGGCCTGCTCAAAAAAGCATCGGGCCGCCGCGTGATCGCGCTTGGCGCGAAGCAGAAAGTCGATCGTATCGCCGTCGCGATCGACGGCCCGGTACAGATACTTCCACTGGCCAGCGACCCTGATATATGTCTCGTCCATCCGCCAACTCGTGCCCACCGGACGTTTGCGTCGGCGAAACACCACGGCCAGCACCGGAAGGATCTTGATCGACCAACGATGAACCGTCGCGTGGTCGACGAGCACGCCGCGCTCGGCCATCATCTCCTCGATATGACGGAAGCTCAAAGGGTAGGCCGCATACCACCGCACGCACACCAGCATCACCTCCAGCGGGTAATGCATCCGCTTGATCACCTTGCGCAGCACTTCAATCACCGTCTTCGTCCCTGACATCATCCGAACTTCAGGGTACCAGCGTCGGCTTATTGCGACAGAACCTTTGTCCGTCCGTGCTGTTCTGCGTGGCCTGCTGTGGCGCGGCACTGCTGCCGTCAGTCGCACCCGCGCCCGTGGTGCCCGATGGCCGGTTCGCCGCCATCGCGGCGCGCAGCGTGGCGGCCAGGCGCACCGCGTCGGCATTTTTCAGGTAGACCACGTAGATGTTGCCGGCCAGGCCGTTGCTGCTCTCGGCGGGCGCACGGTCGAGTTTCTCGATCAGCGGGCGAACCAGCTGCGCGCGCGCCGGATTGGCCGCGCGCATGAGCACCGAGTTGCTGCGCGGGTCGGCCAGGAGCGTGGTGCGAAACGATGCGTCGGCGCCGCCCGGTGCTTCGCTGACGCTCGGTGCGCCCGACGCACCGCCATCGATGAGCCGCTGCACCAGCGGAATCAGGTCGGTGGCGATCGAGTGCTTCAGCTGGATGACCTCGACATCGGACGCATTCGGCACATCGAGTGCCGCGATGATGCGTGCGAGCCGCCGCATGTTGTCGGCGTAGTCGGTGATCACGAGCGAGTTGTTGCCCGGGTTCACGTTGATGGTGTTGTTGGGCGGAATCAGCGGGCGCAGCACCGACAGCAGGGCTTTGGGCGACTCGTGGTTGAGCCTGAAGATCTGGGTGACGACCTGGTTGCTGGCCGACGCTGGCACGGCGCCGATGGAGGTGTTCACGGCGACGCTCTGCAGCTTGGCGTTGGCTTCGAGCACCACCTTGTAGAGGCCGTCGGCCTCCACCACCGCAAAGCCCTGCAGGCGCAGTGCTGCGGCGAACTGGTTGAAGGCGGCAGCCGGCTGCACGGCGCGGTCGGTCACGAGGTCCATCGTGCCCTTTACTCGCGGATCGACCACCACATTGCGCCCGGTGACCACCGCCATGGTGCGGGCCACGGCCTCGATGTCGGCGTTGGAGAAATTGAGCGTGATCGGACTGCTGCGAACAGCAGGTGCTGCCGCGACTTCGGCCGGCGCGGGCGTTTCCACCGTCCGTGTTTCGGCAACGGCAACGGCAACCGCAACCGCAACCGCAACCGCAACCGCAACCGCATGAAGCGTGACCCGCACCGAATTGCCTTGCAGCTCTGCCGTGTACGGCACCGGCTGCCGGAGATTCAGCACCACCCGGCTGCGCTCGCCGGCCTGCACCACATTGATCGAGCGCAGGTTGGGCTGATTCACTTCGATGGCTGCGCGTCCGACATCGTTGGTGGCGCCAAGGAAGTCCAGTGCGATGCGCGCGGGGCTCGCGACCGAAAAACTGCCGAGCACGGCGGCGAGCGGTCGTGCCAGGTCGATCTGGATCACCTCCACACCCTGTTGCATGGCGCTTGCGACCGCCTTGATCGCGTTCTGCGCGCAGGCGGTGCCGACCGCGCCGGCCGCAAGCAGGCCCAGGCACGGGGCCCGGAGGCGGAACCGGGACCGGAGAGCGCCCCGTGCGCCGAGGTCTTTCACTGGCGGGCGGTTTGTCTCAGATCGAATGGCCGAGCACCATCGCGACGCCGGGTTGCTTGTTCGGCCGAACGAAGCTGTCGCGTGTCAGGCGCCCCATCTTGATGGTGAGCGTGTGGGTGTTGAACCACTTGTCATAGAGCGCATTGATCTCGCCGCTGGCGTACAGCTGCGAGAGGCTCCGATCGACCGCCGCGAGCAACGCGGTGTCGCCCTTGCGCACCATCACGGCGTACGGTTCGACCGACAGCGCAAGCCTGCTCAGGCTGAGCGTATCGATCCCCTTGTCGTTCGACACGAGGCCCTGCAGCAGCGAATCATCCTGCGCAAACGCTTGCACCTTGCCTTCCTTCAGGGGTTATCGTCCTTTTCGTGCAGATTGATACGGTTGGCTTGTAAAAGCCCAGTCCCGACAACAACTTAGGAATCTCGGTTTCTGCGCAGAGTTGGCCTTTTCATGCAGATTGACACGCTTTGGCCTCGCGTGCCAATGGTTCCAGGACCGCCGGTTCGATGCTGTTAGCCCGCTCGACCTCAAGCCGTGGTCAAACTCTCGCAGCCGCTTCTGTAGCCGCGCGAGGCCGCAGCAGCGTCGAAGCGTACATGTCGATGCGGAACCGGAAGGTGCCTCGGAAGTTGATGTGCGCGAAATGCACCGGGCCGATGCGGCGAAGCCAGGCATCGTCGATATAGATACCGTCCTTGCGCATGCGCTCGACCGCATCGTTCATCCGGCTGGTGTTCCAGGCCAGCACGATATTCGTCAGCAAAGCGTGGGAGCCGGATATCGCCTTCATCTCGTCACGCCGCCGACCGCGCTCGGGCGCCACCTTGCCGGTGTAGACCGCGCGCTGCAACTGGTGCACCGATTCGCCGCGGCTCAGGAGCGTGTGGATCTCGCGCCGGAAGTCGGGAATCGCGATGTAGTCGCACAGGAAGATGCTGCGCAGCAGGCGACCCAGATGGTCGGCCGCCCTGTACGCCGGGTCGCCTTGCGCGGCACTACCGAGCAGGCGAAGCGCGACGTCGGCGCCGATCTTGCCCGCCCGGATCGATGCGATCACGCGCATCAAGTCGTCCCAGCCCGCCCGAATCGCCTTGCGCGACAGCCGCTTTGTCGTCGCGCGCTCGATGCCCTCCGGCACGGCGAAGCCCGCCGGCAAGTACAGCTTGCGTTCCGAGAGATCCCGAAGGCGAGGGCACAGGTCGAAGCCGAGCAGCTTTGCGACCGACATGGCCCCGCTCGAGTAGCCATGGGTATCCACGGCAAGCAGCGACAGCCGTATGCGGTCTTCACTGCGGTTGTGCCGCTCGACCCCTTCGATGGCCACACCGGCCTGCCGCTCGTTGAGCACAATGGGTTGGTCGTAGACGATGCCCCAGCGGTCGAGGACGTGGGTGTAGATGCCGGCCGCGTAGGTGCGCCGGCGCGGATCGGTGCGCGCGCTCCAGAGATGACGCGTCGCTTCCAGCGACATCATATCGGCCGAGCCCTTGGCGCCATCGCCCCAGTGCGCGGAGATGGGAACCCGGCCCTGGAACTCGACCACGCGCTCGTTGGCCCGCCGCAATCGCCCGTGGGTCTCCAGCGCCCGCATGGCAACGGACACCCACGCCGTGTCCAGTCCGGGGATCATTGCTGCCACGCTCTTCGCATCGATGTCGGTGCCGTGCGCGAGCACGGCGGCATAAAGCGCCAGTAGTTCGGCGACGGTTTCCGCCCGGTGGCCCAGCAGCGCCTCGCTGTAGTTGCACAGGGCATCGATTTCGAGCAGGAGATCGGGGAACTGGACGTCGCCGATCTTTCGGTAAATGAGCTCGCGCAGGCGGCGCGGTTCGCCCTCGTCGGGCAGCGCCATTACGGCCGGCAGATGGAGCATGCCGTCAGCATCGATGTCGAGCGAACCCTTCTCGCAGGCCTCGGCGACGGCGGCAACTCCGGCAGCCAGGTTGTCGAGGAGGGGGTCAAGCAGTGGCTCGGCCGTTGCCGGCATGCCCAACAACGCGAGATGGACGTCTCGATCGCGCGCCCATTCGGCTGGGGAGATAAGCATCTGCTCGCGCGAGCGGAAACTCAGTGAGTGGTCGATCCAGACGCGGCCGTTTCGCAGGCTCTTGCGCAGCGACATCATCGTGCACGCCGCGAACGCGTGCAGGCCGAAGCGCGGATCGACATCGCGCACGAGATCGTGCCAGGCGGCGCCGACATCGGGGAGTGCAAAGTCGCCGGGCAGCGCGGACGCCTTCGCCGTCTGCAGCTGACGCCAGGCCTCTAGCTGCCCGAAGGCCGGATCCTGTGGGCGGCCGCCGAATTCCAGTGACTGCAGACCGCCCAGATGCGCTTTGACGCGCTGATGGTCGGTCGACAGCGCTGCTCTTCGGTGCCGCATCCAGCACCTTGCTCAGCAGGAGATCGGCTTCGGCGCATCGCGCCTGGAACGGCTTGGCTGGATCGCGCAGCACATCCCGCGCAAGTCGCGCCTGGTGGCGTGCGACGCTGTCCGAACGCTCCCGTGTCGTCTTCACCTTCTGTGCGGCTTCGCGAAACAGCTGCTGGCTGCGGCGCAGATTCTGCTGCACGGCAATGTCGGTAAGTTCGAGCAGGCTCATGCGCAGAAAGCACACCAGCTCGATCACTTGGCGACTCTCCTTGAGTTCGCGATTCTTTGCCGGCCGTCGCGATTGCACCTGCTGGGCGTAGGCGTGCAGCTTGGGCAGGCTGACACCAGCGAGGGACCACTCGTGCACACCAAGGGACTTCAGGTAGCCGATCTTCTGCAGGGTCTCGGCAAGCGTCGCGGGGCCGTGGCGCCCGGAAGGGGTCTTGATCCACTCGAGATGGGTGAGAGTGCCTTCGGGACGCTTGCTGTGGACCGAAGCAAGGCAGCGACGCACTGCGCCGGGCGTGACCTCGCTGGCGATTGCGTTGCGGATGCTCGCCTCGATCGTGGCAAACGCGTCGCGGGCCCAGTCCTGCACACGGCGTTGGCCGGGGATCAGGATGCGGTGGTCATAGAGCCAATGGCACGCGGAGGTAACGAGATCGTCCGGATGCGCGGCCTCGGCGGCGTGAAGCGCCAGCATGGCCACGAGGGCGGCTTCTGCGGCTGGATCGAAGTCGCGCAGGCCAAGGTAGTCTTTGGCCCACTGTTGATGCTCGTAGAGCGTCGGGCGACGCTCGTAGAGACTGCGCAGGCTCGCGATCGTCAGCGGTGACGCTTCCAGTGTCTCGGCCACGTACCGCAGCAGGTTGCGCGGCAGCATGGAGAAGCGATCCATTGGGCGGCCGCACGCGCGCAGGAACAGCAGCTGCAGTGCGCCAGCAACCCGGCGATCGGATCGAAATCGCTGGCGGATCGCCTGGACGTCGCCATCTCCGAGCTGGAAAAAATGCTGAAGATCGAAATCCGTCAGGCGAGCGGGTAGGGTTTCCAGACCGACGAAGCGATAGACATAGGTGGACATGACCGACCAATTCAGGCAGTCGAGGGACTGTACATCGCAGCAGCCGGCCGCCGTGGGCGGCGCTTCGACATCCGGAAACCCGCGCCAGCAAAGGCTCTCGGGGCAAACCGTATCAAACTACATGAAAAGGACGATTACCCCAGAAGGCAACTCACCGCCGTCATCCCGCCAAAGAAAAAGCCCCATGCATTGCTGCCCGGGGCTTGAAGCGGATCCTTGCGGGATCCGAGGAGACAGGTGAGATTGTAGGGTAAACCCCGGTCATCTATGTGGGCGGGCCCTCGGAATACCCACACACGGGCCTCACGAGCCCTCGGCCCGGAGGAGGGCTCCTTGCGCGTGAGAAACGCGAGATGTAAAATGCACTCATGAATCTCACGGAGCTGTCATGAACCAAACTTCCGCCAAGGAACCGCATGAGGCCATTCAGACGCTGGTGGCTCGCATCGACAGTATGCGGGAGGCGAGCCGCCTCATCATCGGCGAGCTTTCCCGGACCCTCACCGGGCCCAGAGACAAGAAGCTCACTCTCCATGTGCGCGAGGCGATCAACGAGCTGGAGCGTCAATCGATCCAGGAGTTGGTGGATGAGGTTGAGCCCAGGCGCCCGGCGGCCACCCGCATCGATCTCGAGAAGCGCGCCATCGACGCCGTCCTGCAGGGCACCGAGTGGAGCTCGGCCGCCGAAATTGGACAGCGGCTTGACGCGAAGGCAGCAAACCCGCACGCGGCGGTGAGCCGCTGGCAACAGAGCGGGCGCATTTTCGGCATCGACCACCGCGGCAAGAAAATCTACCCTGCGTACATCTTCGATGCGACCTGGCAGCCCTTGCCAGCGGTCAAGACGATCCTGGCGGTCCTGGAGGACTCGCCCTTCCGGGTTGCGGCATGGTTCGAGTCCACCAATTCGTTCCTGGGCGGAAAGCGTCCGCGCGAGGTGATTGCGAGCGCCCCGGAGGCCGTCGTGGCCGCCGCGGAAGACCACAAGGTGGGTGCGGTGCATGGCTAGCCCAGCACCTCTCCTGCCTCCCCCGCCAAAATCGTTCCGCACCCTGCCGCACAAGGCTGGAGTCTGGTATCGCGTGCACCCATACGACGCAACCACGGGGAAGTACGCGCCGGCCGCCTTCAACGCATCGGGGCTCGGCAACGCTCGATTCAGTCCTCTTTTCAACCCAGTCTCGAAAAAACCGATTCCGACGATCTATGCGGCGATGAAGGAGCGCGGAGCCATTGCGGAGATCGTCCTGCACGACGTCCCCACCCCGTCGGCTGGCTACCTGCACGACCTTGAGCGCGACTACCGCGCCAACCTTCACCTGAGCCGCATTCGTGCGCCGGCGGTCCGGCTGGTCAACATGACGACCATGGGTCTCCAGGCCGCCGGTCTGAAGCCGATCGACCTCTTCGAGGGCGAGAAGGAAGACTACCCCAGGACCCGGGAATGGGCGCTGTGGATTTGGCAGAACATGGCGGACGCCCAAGGGTTGCGCTGGATGTCCAAGCGGGACAACCAGTGCGAGGTGATCATGCTCTTCGGCGATCGGATGAACCCGTCGGACGTCGTCGACGATGGCAGTTCACAGCCGCTGCAGGCACACGAGGACCTTGTCATGGAACTGCTGGATGAGATGGGTGCCGGGGTCTACCCATCCATCTGATGACATTTCGTTGGGATCTGCGCGACTTCAAGGATGAAGACCTTCAAGGTCTGACGCCCCGAGGCTGTCACGGCATTGGCGCAGCAGATGCTGCAGCACATCGAGCGTCAGGCGCAGGACATTCGACCGAAGGACGCCGAGCTCGAGAACGCTTACGTTCGAACTGGCTCGTCACAAAGCCTGGAAGTTCGGTGCGAAGACCGAGGCGATGAGCGCCCCGCTCCGGCCGGCCGGCCGAAAAGGACGCCGCTCCGTCCAAGCGAGACTTCGACATTGGATCTCACTACTGTGCGCAACCCTTTCAGGGCTGCAGCTCGATCTCCCACTTCACCCAGTCCCCGCGATAGATCACTTCTGCGTAGTAAAGGATTTGCTCCTTCCCGTCGAGGAAGACCCGGGTGACGTGGGCAACAGGTGTTCCAGCGCGCACCTTCAGGAGCCGCGCGGTCTCGGCATCGGCCGAGCCGATCGACATGGTCTGGCGGGCTCGATGGATGCGGACCGTCTTCATTCGGAGGAGCTCTGGAATCACGGCGTGCGACCTGAACGCCTCGGGCGATCTCTGGAAGATTTCCTGCAGCAGGTGCAAAGCAATCAGCGCGTACGGCTTGCCTTCCGTGAAGTGCAGCCTGCGCATGTAGACGTAATCTTTCCCAAGCTTACCGACCTCCGGCCCCACCCTTGGCGTTCCGTGTGATTCGTCGAAGGTAAGCATCTTGGCGCTGGTGGACTCGTACATCGAAGCGAGCGACTGCAATGACGTCTTCATGACGACCGTCTTGGGGGCGTCATCGGTCTTGGTCACGACCGTACCCAAGCCGCGCCTCGGGGAGAGCAGGCCTTCCTTCGTGAGCAACTGCACGGCCTGGCGCGCCGTCACCCGCGCCACGCGAAATTCGTCGGCCAGGGCTTCCAGGGTGGGGATGAGCGTGCCGGCCGGCCACTCTCGCCTGTCGATCCGCTCCCGGAAGATGTCCGCGAGCCGGAGGTAAAGCGGAATCGGACTCTCCGAGAGGGGGCTTGACGCACTGGCCGGCGTTAAAGTACTATTAACCATTCTTTTAGTCTTTGGGCATTTAGGATGATTATGCAGCGATTTGCCGGGCTTGGGCGCACGGACGCAGGCTACGACTACATCATCGTAGGCGCGGGCTCCGCGGGATGCGTGCTGGCAAACCGGCTTTCCGGCGATCCGGCGGCGCGCGTCCTGTTGCTGGAGGCCGGTGGCGCCGACCGGAACTTCTGGCTGCGCCTGCCCGTCGGGTACTTCAAGACCATCTACAACGAGAAGTTTTCCCGCATCTTCCAGGCTGAAGGCGGTGAGGCATTGCATGGCCGCAATGTCGCCTGGCCGCGTGGCCGCATCCTTGGTGGCTCGAGCTCCATCAATGGCCTGATCTACCTGCGCGGGCAGCGGCAAGACTTCGATGTTTGGGCAGCAGAGGGTGCCACCGGCTGGGACTACGAATCCGTGCTGCCGTTCTTCAAGAAGTCCGAGGCATTCAGCGGCCCGGCTTCACAATTTCACGGAACCAGCGGCGAACTCGGCGTCTCCCAGTTGCGCAACGATCATCCCTATTGCGGTCACTGGCTGGATGCGGCCCATCAGTTCGGTTTGCCGCGCAACAGCGACTTCAATGGGGAGACCGACTACGGGGTGGGCGCTTTCCACCTCACCATCGCCGGCGGCTGGCGGTCGAGCGCCTCGGTGGCGTTCCTGCGGCCCGTGCTGCATCGCCCCAACCTGACCGTGGTGGCGGGCGCGCATGTGACTCGTGTTCTGTTCGAAGGCACGCGGGCCGCAGGAGTCGAGTGGATCCGCGACGGTGTTCGCACGTCTGCCGCCGCGGACGCGGAGGTGATCCTTTCGGCGGGTGCGATCCAGTCACCGCAGTTGCTGCAACTCTCCGGCGTGGGGCCGGCGAACCTCTTGAAACAGGTTGGCGTTCCCGTAGTCGCCGAGTCTCCCGAAGTCGGGGCCAACCTGCAGGACCACTACCAGGCCCGCACGATCGTGAAGCTGCGCAAGCCTCACTCCCTGAACAACGACGTTCGCAACCCGCTGAAGCTAGCCTCCATGGGTCTCGAGTGGATGTTGTTCAACAAGGGACCGCTGACGGTGGGTGCGGGGCAGGTCGGCGGTTTCGCGCGGACTCGATATGCCCGCGACGACAGGGCCGACGTCCAGTTTTCGATCATGCCGTTGTCCGTCGACAAGCCGGGCGAGCCACTGCACCGTTTCGCGGGCTTCACCGCCACCGCCTGCCAATGCCGCCCGGACTCGCGCGGTACGGTCGGCATTGTGTCTTCCGACCCATTCGCGGCGCCACGCATCCAGGCGAACTACCTGTCCGAAGACATCGACCGCACGACGATCGCCGATGGCCTCCGCATGCTGCGCGACATCTACCGGCAGCCGGCATTCCGCGACCTGGTCGACTTGCACGTGCTGCCCGACGCGACGTACCAGTCCGAGCAGGACTTGCTGCGCTTCGCATGCGACAACGGCAGCACGGTCTTCCACCCGAGCGGAACTTGCCGGATGGGGAGCGACACCGGCGCCGTGGTCTCCCCCGCACTGAAGGTCAACGGGGTGACGCGCCTTCGCGTGATCGATGCCTCGGTGATGCCGCGCATGACCTCGGCGAACATCAACGCGCCCACCATCATGATCGGCGAGAAGGGTGCCGCAATGGTCCTGGGCTCGACAACTCCATCCGAAAGATCGAAGGCACTCGCATGAAGTACGTTTACGGCAACCTCATCGGTGGCGAATGGCGGGACACGCCCGCGACTTTCGAAACACTCAATCCCGCGCGCCCGGCGCAGCAGGTCGGCCGTTACGGCTTTGCAGACAAGGCGATGGTCGATGACGCCATTTCGGCCGCCGCGGCCGCGCAGGGGCAGTGGGCCAGGCTGCCCGCGGCGCAGCGGTGCGAAACGTTGGCGCGCTTCATCGATCGAGTCGAAGCCCACAAGGAGCAGCTGGCGGAAGCGATAACGCTCGAGCAAGGCAAGACGCTCGCCGAGAGCCGTGGCGAAGTGGCGAAGGCATGCGCCGAAAGCCGCTTCATGCTGCAGCACGTGATGGCGGGCGAGGGGACGCGCCATGTACCCGCGCTGCGGTCTGGTGTACGCAACATGGTCGTGCGCCGGCCACGCGGCGTGATCGTGGCGATCACGCCCTGGAATTTCCCCGTGATGACGCCCATGCGCAAGATCGCTCCGGCGCTAGGTTTCGGAAACGCGGTCATCATCAAGGCTTCGGAGTTCACACCCGCTGCGGCGTGCATCCTCGGCGACCTCGCAAAAGGGTTGCTGCCCGACGGGCTGCTGCAGGTGTTGCACGGGGGCTCGGAGATCGGGAACGCGCTCGTCAGCCATACGGGTGTTCACGGCGTCACGTTCACTGGTTCCGTCGCGACGGGTCGACGCATCGTGGCTGCGACCGCGAACAATCTCGCGGAGGTGTCCCTGGAGCTGGGCGGCAAGAACGCCGCCGTGATCCACGACGCGGAGGACATGGAAGCGTGCCTTGACCAAGTGGCGAATGCCGCCCTGATGTGCTCCGGACAGCGCTGCACAGCCGTCAGCCGGGTGCTGGTACGTCGCGAACTGCATGGACAGGTCGCAGCAGGGCTGGCGAAACGTGCCGCGTCGATGCGCCTGGGCGACGGGACGGATCCCGCATCGCAGCTTGGCCCGATCACCCACAGCGGCCAGCTCGAGCACGTGAAGTCAGCTGTCCAGAAGGCTTTCGAAGACGGCGCTTCGGTGCTCGCCGGCGGCAGCGTGACCGAGGTTCCCGGATGCGAGGATGGCTACTTCTTCGCACCGACGGTCCTCGACCAAGTGCGTGCGGACACCGCCGCCGCCCGCGAGGAAATCTTCGGTCCCGTGATCAGCATCGTCGAATACGAAAGCCTGGACGAGGCGATCGAAATCCTCAATGGCGTAGCCTACGGCCTGACCGCAGCGCTGTTCTCCAATGATGCCAAGGCGATCGCGCGGTTTATCGATGAATGCCAGACCGGCATGCTTCATGTGAACCACGGCACCGTGCCGGACAGTCACATGCCGTTCGGCGGCGTGAAGGCGTCGGGCGTCGGCGCCTATTCGGTGGGTCCCAGCGCGGCGGGCTTCTACACGACGGAACATTCGGTGTACCTGGGGGCGTGATGGAACCGATCCGCCTGCATTCCATCGGTGTCTCGGTTTACCGGGTACCGATCGAAACGCCCGTGCAGACATCCTTCGGGGTGCTCAAGGATCGCGCCGCGGTCGTTGTCCGCGTCGCCGACGACGACGGCGTCCAGGGTTGGGGCGAGATCTGGTGCAACTTCCCCACGGTCGGGGCCGAGCACAGGGCGCGGCTGCTCACGGAAACCGTCGCGCCGCTCGTGCTGGCGCGCTGGTGGTCCTCGCCCCCGGAATGCCACGAGGAACTCGCACGCGCGATGCGCGTGCTGGCGATCCAGTCTGGCGAGCCCGGTCCGCTGGCGCAGGTCGTGGCGGGCGTCGACATTGCGCTGTGGGACCTCGCCGCACGCCGGGCGAAGCTCCCGCTGTGGCGGATGCTCGGCGGCGATTCGCCAAAGGTGAACGTCTACGCTTCGGGCCTGAATCCCACCGAGCCGCAGAGGCTGGCGACGGCCAAGGCTGCCGAAGGCTACACGGCGTTCAAGTTGAAAGTGGGCTTCGGCGCCGAACGCGACGTAGAGAACCTGTCGAGCCTGCGCTCCGCGTTGGGCGATTCGGCCGCCCTCATGGTGGACGCCAACCAGGCCTGGAACGCCGAGGAAGCGATCCGTATGTCGGATCGCCTCTCATCCTTTGGACTCCGATGGCTCGAGGAGCCGATCGCGGCCGATGCCCCGATGGAAGACTGGCAGCATCTCGCGCAAAGAAGCGCCATTGCGCTCGCGGCCGGCGAGAACCTGCGCGCCGGCGACTTCCAGCGCTTCCTGTCGGCAGGCGTGCTCAAGGTGCTCCAGCCCGATGTGGCGAAGTGGGGCGGCTTCAGCGGCTGCCTCCCTTTGGCCGATGCGGCATCGAATGCATCGGTGTGGCTTTGCCCGCACTGGTTGGGCGGTGGAGTGGGTCTGCTGGCAACGCTGCATCTCAAGGCGGCAGCAGGAGGCGAGGGATTCGCCGAAGTCGACGCCAACCCAAACCCGCTGCGCGAGCTGCTGGCCGGCAGGCTGCCGGCAGTGCGCGACGGTGCCATGACGCTGCCAGATCTTCCCGGGCTCGGAGCGGAACCAGACTTGGCGGCGCTGGGTCGATACCTCACGCTGGATCGAACGGTGCTCCGGTCGCAGATTTCCCAAGGACAACCGACATGAACGCAAAGCCCAACATCATTCTCATAATCACGGACCAGCAGCGCTTCGACACGATCAATGCGCTGGGGGCGCCGTGGATGAAAACGCCGGTCCTCGACCGGCTCGTGCGCGAAGGCACCGCATTCACGAACTGCTACGTCACGTCGCCAGTGTGCGTGGGCTCGCGGGCGAGCCTCTTCACCGGCATGTATCCGCACGCCACGGGTGTGTTCACGAATTTCCATCCGTGGGAGCCGACGTGGGTGAAGTGGCTGGCCGATGCCGGCTACCACTGCGTGAACATCGGCAAGATGCACATCAACCCGTACGACGCGAAGGGCGGCTTCCACCAGCGGTTCTTCATGGAGAACAAGGACCGGCCGCTCTTTCTCGACGAGCATCCGCGTGCGCTTTACGACGAATGGGACAAGGCGCTGCATGCCCGCAAGCTGGAAAAGCCGAGCCGCTATACGCGATTCACGGCCGATGCCGATGGCTACCGCAGCGCGCTCGGGACCTTCTCCTGGCATCTCGACGAGGACATGCACTCCGACATGTTCATCGGTGACAACGCCGTGTGGTGGCTGAAGGAGCGCAAGTCCACCGCCCCGCTGTTCCTGCAGATCGGCTTTCCCGGGCCGCACCCGCCGTACGACCCGCTGCCCCGCTACCTGGACGAATACAAGGATGTCGACATCCCGGTGCCCGAGACGACCGAGGAAGAACTGGCCGCGCAGCCACCATCCCACGGGGCGCTACGCAACAACATGATCCGCAACAACTACGACTCGGTGTCGTGGAAGGAGCGGCCGAGCAGGGAGGAGCTCCTGCGCATCCGCCGCCACTACGCCGCGAACGTGACCATGATCGACGACAAGGTCGGCGAGATCATGAAGACGCTGGACGAACGGGGCTACCTCGACAACGCGATCGTCATCTTCACTTCCGATCACGGCGACGCACTCGGCGACCACGGACATATCCAGAAGTGGACGATGTACGAAGGGTCGGTGAAGGTGCCGCTCATCTTCTGGTCGAAGACGATGGTCGGTCAGCGCCGCAATGACTCACTGGTGCAGTTGATGGACATCGCACCGACGGTGCTGGAGGCTGCGGGAGTAACCCCGCCGGCGTCGTTCGAGGCGAAGTCGCTATGGCCGATCCTGAAGGGCGAGGCCGAGGAGATCCGGCAGGAAGCCTACTCCGAGCTGGCGCGAGATCACATCCAGACCGGCGCCGAGTACATGGTGATGCGCCGCGACGCGCGCTGGAAGATCGTCTACTACCTGGGCGAGCCCCATGGTGAGCTCTACGACATGGAGAACGATCCGGGCGAGTTGCGCAACCTGTGGTCCTCGCCGGATCACGCGGAGCTGAAAGAGCGTCTCGTGAAGGACCTCTTGGTCTGGTCGCTTCGAGGCTCGATCACCAGCCGGCAGCAACCGACGCCGAAGCCCCAGCAGCCGATGCTGGTCTGAACATCCCAAGGAGACTCATCATGAAAATCTTCCGCCGCCAAGTTCTCTTCGCCTTCGCTGCTGCGGCGTGCGCGGTGCCTGGCTGGGCCCAGGACAACTATCCTTCGCGCCCGGTGTCCATCGTGGTTCCGTTCCCTGCGGGAGGCGTCGTCGACGTGGTCGCGCGCATGGTGGGCCAGAAGATGTCGGCCGCCCTCGGTGCACCGATCGTCATCGAAAACAAGGCAGGTGCGGGCGGCACCATCGGCGCCGCGTACGTTGCGAAGGCAAGACCGGACGGCTATACGATCCTGCTCGGAGGCTCGGCGACCCAGGTCTTCGGACCTGTTCTTTATAAGAAACTTCAGTACGACGCAAGTAAGGACTTTGTTCCGGTCGGCCAGATCAGTTCGGGACCGCTGGTGCTCGTGACGGGGTCCAAGGTGCCTTCAACCGATGTTCCGCAATTGACGAAGTACCTTAGGGAACAGGGTGTGCGTGCCTTCTACGGCAGCAATGGAAACGGCACTTTCCCGCACCTGGCTGGAGAAATGTTCAAGCAGGCGAACAATCTGTCTTCGGCGCACATTCCGTACAGCGGCGGCCCAGCGGCCCTTACAGCCTTGATCAGCGGCGACCTGGCGTTTTCGATCAACCACATTCCCGTCATCCAGGGCATGGTGACGTCCGGCAAGCTCCGTGCGCTGGCCACCACGGGCAAGAAGCGCTCGGTCGCGTTCCCCGACCTGCCTACACTGAATGAAGTCGGCATGAAGGACTTTGAGGCGAGTGCTTGGTGGGGGCTGTTCGCTCCCGCCGAGACACCAGTCGAAGTTGTGAAGAAGCTCAATGACGCGCTGGCGGTGGCCCTCAAGGACCCGGGTGTGCGCGCAGGGCTCGAGAGGCAGGGCGACGAGGTCGCTTACAGCAGCCCGAAAGACTTCGGTGCTTACGTGCAAGCCGAAACGGCGAAGTGGACCAAGGTCGTCAAGATCGCAGACCTGCGGCTGGATTGAACCGAATGCAGGGCGACACCGAGCCTGACTACCGCTTCACCCTGGCGAATGAGAGGACTTTCCTTGCCTGGGTCCGAACCGCGCTGGCCATACTCGCTGGCGCTATGGTCCTGCAGCAACTCGGTCGGTTCGAGCCGAGGTGGCTAACAATGATGCTCTCCTGCAGTCTCGCCGGCTTGTCCGGAATTCTCTCTATCGGCGCGTATCGACAGTGGCAACACAATCAACGCGCGATGCGGCACGCTCTTCCACTACCATCTTCTCCGCTCATTCTCTTGCTCGCAATAGCCGTCGCACTGTTGTGCACGGTCAGCCTCCTGATCGTCGCCTGGGAAGCATGACAGTGCACGATCCGGGGCTTCGGGGTTGTGTCAAATGCGCAAAATTGAGCGCCAGGAGCCAAAGTGGTTCCGACTTGCTCGAAGCGGTGAAGCAATGGACCACTGCTTCAAGCGCTGGTGGGGCAATGACAGTTATGTTAAGTCGTCAGATCGAGTGCTACGGCAGCGGGTTTCTCCTGGTGGACCCTCGCGATCGCACTCGGCAAGTGCGCTGTGTTCGGCTACGCCGCGTACAAGAACCGAACCATCTTCTGGGGCTTGGGGCGCATGCGCAGCAAGATGCGCTCGGGCGTCATTGCGGTGTGGCGCGACTATCTGGCTG
>NZ_JAGGNV010000006.1 GCF_018614955.1 Variovorax paradoxus | reverse complement strand
CCACTCGAAATTCAAGAGAGGCAAAAAAAAAAGCGCCGATCGAATGATCGGCGCTTTCGTCAAAGGGGTTTGGGGTGGCTGATGGGACTCGAACCCACGACGACCAGAATCACAATCTGGGACTCTACCAGCTGAGCTACAGCCACCACAGAGCCTGCAATTGTAGCGGCAAAAAACTAGCGTCCGCCGACAACGATCGGATCCGCCGGCTTTGGCACCAGGATCTCCGCCTTGAACCTGCTCTTCAGCATGTCGTAGTACGCCGCATTCTCCGCCGCGGCAACGGCCTGCGCGACCTGCTGCGTCTCCTGCTGTGCCGCCTCGGGCGCGGGCGGCGTCCGGGGCACCGTTTTGTTGACCCGCACGACGGCATAGCCTTGCGCGCCCAGATCGACCCCAACCAGTGAAGGAAGCTTGGCGGGATCGGCCCGCAAGGCGCTTTCGATGACAGGCGCCGGCTGCGACTGCGTCTCGAGCCGCGAAACCGTCACCGCCGCGCCGAAGCTTGCATCGGCCGGCTTGGCTTGCCAGGCCGCGAGCTTGGCCTCGCCCTCGGTCTTGGCGAGCGCGGCTGCACGTTCGGTGACAAGCTGGGTACGAACCTTGTCCTTGACCTCCTCGAAAGGCAGTGCCCGCGCAGGGCTGTATTGCGTTACGCGCCCCGACGCGAGCTGGTTGGGCCCGATCTCGATCGCCTCGGTGTTGTGCTTGCGCTCGAGCGAATCGGCGGCAAACAACGCGTTCAGGAAGTTGCGGCTTGCTAGCGCGCCCGCGGCGCCTGGCGCGGGCATGCGGCCAACCTTGCTCGCGGTCTGGATGGTGAGCTTCAACTTGTCGGCGGCCGGCTTCAGGCTGTCGGGCTGCTGGTAGACGATGTCGGTAAAACTCTCGGCCGCCTTGGCGAACTCCTGCGTGGCCTGCTGGCCGCGCACTTCGTTCTCGATGGCGGCGCGCGCCTGTTCGAAGGGCTGGATCACCGCGGGCTTGATGTCGTTGAGCTGGATGATGTGATAGCCGAACTCGGTTTCGACGACATCGCTGATCTCGCCCTTCTTGAGCGCGAACATCGCATCCTCGAAAGGCTTGACCATGGCGCCGCGCGTCACGAAATCGAGGTCGCCGCCCTTTTCCGCCGACCCGGGATCTTGCGAATTCTTGCGCGCGACGTCGGCAAAAGTGCCTGGCGCTTTCTTGACTTCGGCCAGCAGCTGCTGCGCCTTCGCACGCGCGCTCTCGCGCTCGGCGGCGGGCGCACTCGCGGGCGCGCTGATCAGGATGTGGCTTGCGCGGCGCTCTTCCTTGGTACCGAAGCGCGCGGCGTTCTGGTCGTAGTAGCTGCGCAGATCGGCCTCGTTGATAGCGATGTTCTTCTTCGCCGCTTCGAGGTCGAGCACCAAGTATTCGATGCTCGCCTGCTCGGGCACCTGGAATTGCGCGACATGCTGCTTGTAATACGCCTCGAGATCGGCATCGCTCACATTGACCTTTGGCGCGAACTCGCTCGGATTGAAGCGCGCGACCTGCACTTCGCGACGGTCATAGAAGGCATTGAGCGTGGCTGCTGCCTGCGCGGGCGTGGCGAATGCCGTTCCCGAAATGCCCAGCAGCACCTGCTGCGTTGCCAGATCGGCGCGTACCGAAGCTTCGTACTGCTCGGGTGTGCGGCCCGTCGCGCGCATGAAGCGCTCGCGATCGAACTTGCCGTCAGCCGTGCGGAAAGAAGCCAGGCCCGTATCTTCGGCGAACAAACGCGCGAGCCGCTCTTCCGACACCGTCATGTTCGACTTGGAAGCGGCTGCCGCGAGCACGCGGTCGCGCACCATGCGCTCCAGCGTCGCGTAGCGGGCGGCGTCCGAATCGAGCAAGCCCGGCTCGATGTTGGGCGCCTGCTGCCGGATCCTGTCGATCTCGTTGCGGTGCTGCGCATCCCATTCCGGCCGTGTGATGTCGGTGCCGTCTACGCGAGCAACCTTCTCCCCTTGGCCGCCACCCTGGTAGCGATCGACGCCGAACAGCACGAACGACGGAATGATCAGCAAGAACAAGAGCACCATGATGACCTTGTTGTACTTGCGGAAGGAATCAAACATGCTTGGACACTCTCTGCGGGATGAACGAAACAGCAAACAAAAAAGGCGAACTGAGTGTTCGCCTTTGCATCGGGTGGTGGGTGCTGAGGGGTTCGAACCCCCGACCTACGCCTTGTAAGGGCGCCGCTCTACCAGCTGAGCTAAGCACCCCACCGGGAACCAGTGTCTCAGTTCAGCGCGTCTTTGAGCGCCTTGCCGGGACGGAACTTCGGGATCTTGGCGGCCTTGATTTTAATCGCGTCGCCGGTGCGTGGATTGCGGCCCGTGCGCGCAGCGCGTTTGCCGACTGCAAAGGTGCCGAAACCGACGAGCGATACGGAACCGCCCTTTTTGAGCGTGGTACGAATGGCGCCGATGGTCGATTCAAGTGCCCGCGTGGCAGCGGCTTTGGAGATGTCGGCGTTTTTTGCGATGTGCTCAATCAGTTCGGTTTTGTTCACAAGGGCCCCTTGCAGGAAAAATTGTTGATCGGGTAACGTCAGAAACAATGCCGGCCCCGTGGCGATGCCATGGGGTGCGATAAATGGAAAAGGATGGCAGTTCTGACGCGCCGGCAGCGCGCTGCCGACAAGGATTACAACCACTGGTCCACGGGGTGTCAATACGACACTCGGCCGCGCAACCCAGCGAGGACCGCGATTTTAGTGGTGTTTTGCGCCGGCTCTTTTCAGAGCGCCTGCGCGATCGCGCGGCCGAGGTCGCTCGTACCTGCGCTGCCACCGATGTCAGGCGTGCGCGGTGCGCCGCTCGCAGGTGTCAGCACCTTCTCGATCGTCGCCAGGATGGCATCGTGCGCAGCCTTGTGGCCCAGGAACTCCAGCATCATCGCGCCGCACCAGATCTGCCCGATCGGATTGGCAATGCCCTTGCCGGCGATGTCCGGTGCCGATCCGTGCACGGGCTCGAACAGCGAGGGCGTGGTGCGATCCGGATTGAGATTCGCACTCGGTGCGATGCCGATCGTGCCGGTGCATGCGGGGCCTAGGTCGGACAGGATGTCGCCGAACAGATTGCTCGCCACCACGACATCGAAGAAGTCGGGGCGCTGCACGAAGTGCGCCGTCAGGATGTCGATGTGGAACTTGTCGAGCTTGACGCCCGGATAGCTCGTCCCCATCGCGGCGACGCGCTCGTCCCAGTACGGCATGGTGATCGAGATGCCGTTGGATTTGGTCGCGCTGGTGAGGTGCTTCTTCGGTCGCGATTGCGCGAGCTCGAAGGCGAACTTGAGCACGCGGTCGACACCGACGCGCGACATCACGGTCTCCTGCACGACGATCTCGCGCGCCGTCCCTTCGTACATGCGCCCGCCGATGCTGGAGTATTCGCCCTCGGTGTTCTCGCGCACGATGTACATGTCGATCTCGCCGGGCTGCCGCGGCGTACCGTCCCGCCGAACCACGGGCGCCACGATGCCCGGCATCAGGCGCGCGGGACGCAGGTTGATGTATTGATCGAACTCGCGACGAAACAGCAGCAAGGATCCCCAGAGCGAGACATGGTCCGGAATCTTCTCGGGCCAGCCGACCGCGCCGAAGTAGATGGCGTCGTGGCCGCCGATCTGATCCTTCCAGTCGTCCGGTAGCATCTTGCCGTGCTTCTCGCAGTAGTCCCAGCTCGAAAAATCGAAATGGTCGAAATGGAGGTCGATGCCGAACTTGCGTGCCGCGGCATCGAGCACGCGCAGTCCTTCAGGCATGGTTTCCTTGCCGATGCCGTCGCCTGCGATGACTGCGATTCGTTGGGTGCTCATGTCTCAAATCCTTGGGATGCGTTGAAAAAGGGCAGCGCCTCGGCCAGCAGCTCGCGCGGCGCTTCTTCGGGAATGTAGTGGCCGCACGGCAAGCTTGCGCCCGACATATCGAGCGCGCGTTCGCGCCAGAGCGAAAGCACGTCGAAGCAGCGCCCCACGGCGCCGTGTTCGCCCCACAGCACGCGCAGCGGCTGGGCCAGCTGGAGGCCGGCGGCGATGTCCGCCCGGTCGTGTTCGAGATCGATCGTGGCCGAGGCCCGATAGTCCTCGCAGATGCCTCGCGCGGTGCCGTCGATCGCGGCGCAGCGCTCGTACTCGGCCAGGGCCTCGGGCGCAAAGGGAGTGAGGCCGGCATGGCGGCTGCCCATGACGCTGCGAACGTAGCGCACCGGATCGGACTCGATCAGCGCCTCGGGCAAGGGCGGCGGCTGAATCAGGAAGAACCAGTGCCAGTAGGCGCGCGCAAACGCTTCCGACGTGTTCTGGTACATCGCGAGGGTCGGTGCGATGTCGAGCAGCATGAGCCGTTCGACCGCCTGCGCGTGGTCCGCCGCGAGCCGATGGGCCACGCGCGCGCCGCGGTCGTGTGCCAGCACCCCGAAGCGGGAGAAGCCGTGCTGCTGCATGGCGTACAGCGCATCGAGCGCCATCTCACGTTTGCTGTAAGCGGCGTGGTCCGCATCCGCCGCCGGCCGGCCCGAATCGCCGTAGCCGCGCAGATCGACCATGACGACCGTGAACTGCTCCGCCAGCGCCGGCGCCGTGCGATGCCAGATCGCATGCGTCTGCGGATGGCCATGAAGCAGCAGCAACGGCTTGCCCTGTCCGCCGATGCGGCCGTGCACTCGCACACCGTTGCGCGACAGATCGAAGGTGGAGAACGAAGCGAACACGGGCCGATTGTGCGTTGCGCACCGCGCAGCATCAAGCAACAATCGACCAATTGATACTTTCCAATTTGGCAGCAATGGACCGTGGAGACCTGGAGCTGGTGATCGCCATCCGCGACCGCGGCAGCCTCGCCGGCGCGGCGACGGCGCTGGATGTCGTGCCCTCGGTGGTGACCAAGCGGCTCGGCGCACTCGAGCTACGGCTCGGCCAGCGCCTGTTCGACCGCACCACGCGCCGGCTCAACCTCACCGCCGAAGGCGAAGCCGTGTGCCTGCATGCCAAGGGTCTGCTGGCCGGCTTTGCGGCGCTCGAGAACGAGCTCGGCGAGCGCCAGAACGAACTGGCCGGCACGATCCGCCTCGTTGCCACTTTCGGATTCGGCCGCCGCTGGCTCGGTCCGGCGCTCGCGGCTTTCCACGAACAGCACCCCGCGCTGCAGCTCCAGTTGCAGTTGATGGAGCAACTCCCTGACCTCGGCGCTGAAGGCCACGACGGCGCGCTCTGGCTGTGGCCGGTGCAGCGCCGCCGCGCGGGCGACTGGGTCACGCGCAGGATCGCGCGCAACCAGCGCGTGCTGGCCGCCGCGCCGAGCTATCTGGAGCGGCGTGGCAAGCCTGCGGATCTCGCCGCGCTGGCCGCGCACGACTGCCTGGTGGCACGGGAGAACGGCGACGGCAGCGAGCGAGAGGCCGCACTGTGGACGCTGCGTCACGTCAGGGACGGCAGCACGGCGCGTGTGCGCGTGGGCGGCCCGCTGTCGAGCAATTCGGGAGAGATGGTGCGCGACTGGTGCCTCGCCGGTCAGGGCATCATGCTGCGCAGCCTGTGGGACATCGCCCCGCAGCTCGCATCGGGAGAACTGGTGCATGTGCTGCCGCAGTTCGCGATGCCGGATGCCGACATCCAGTGGATCGCACCCTGGCGCCCGAAGACGCCCAAACGAGTGCGCGTCCTGGTCGACTTCCTGATCGAGCGCTTTCGCAGCGAGCCGTGGAAACCCGAGGGCAGGCGTTCGCGCTGAGTCAGGCCGACGCCGGGCCGCCCCAAGGCGGACTGCGGCCCCCTCGGGGGGCAGCGAGTACACGCAGTGACGGAGCGTGGGGCCGGTTCACCTTTCGCCGCGCACGACCAGGCTCACGCCGACGGCCGTCATCGCGATGCCTACCAAGGTCATTGCCGTGATCGGTTCCTTGAAGAGAAGCCATGCCATCACCGCGGTGCAGGGCGGCACGAGATAGAGCAGGCTCGTGACCGCCGTCGCGGTGCCGCGCTGGATCAGCATGTAGAGCAGCGAGCTGCCGCCCAGCGACAGCGCCAGCACCGACCAAGCCATCGCGCCGCCCGAGTACAGGTTCCATTGGATGCTGTCGGACTCCAGCGCCGCGAAGGGCATCGTGACGATCAGGGCGGCGGCGAGCTGGATGGCGCCCGCGCAGCGCACGTCGCAGGGCGCCACGAAGCGTTTCTGGTACAGCGTGCCGGCCGTGATGGAGAACAGCGCCATCAGCGCCAGGCCCATGGTCAGGGCGCTCACCTCCCCGCCCTCGCCGAACTTGCGTGACACCACCAGCACCAGGCCTGCGAAACCCAGGGCCAGCCCGGCCCACTGGCGGCGCGTGATCGAGCCGCCCCACATGGACAACCAGACGGCGGTGAGCACCGGCTGGATGCCGACCAGCAAGGCGACCAGCCCCGAGCCCATGCCGGCCCGGACCGCGGCCCAGACGCCGCCGAGGTAGCCCGCCTGCATCAGCACGCCGGTGGCCGCGAGATGCCACCACTGCGCACGCTGCTCGGGCCAGCTCGCGCGCGCGAGCCGCACCCAGATGAGAAAGCAGACCACCGACAGCGCATAGCGCACGGCCAGAAACTTGAGCGGCGGGGCATAGGGCATGCCGTAGCGCGCGACGATGAAGCCGGTGCTCCAGATGAGCACGAAGACCGCGGGCATGGCGCGCAGCCAGCCCGACGGCCGGGCCATACCCGTCATTTCGCGCGGGCCCGGATCTCGGGAATGGCCTTCTGCAGGTAATAGACCATCGACCAGACCGTGAGCACGGCCGAGATCCAGATCAGCCATTGCCCCCAGGCGCCGGTGTCGATCAAGCCGAACAAGGTGCCGTTGAAAAGCAGAAAAGGGATCGCGACCATCTGCACCACGGTCTTGATCTTGCCGATCATGTGGACCGCCACGCTCTTGCCGGCGCCGATCTGCGCCATCCATTCGCGCAGCGCGGAAATGGCGATCTCGCGCCCGATGATGATCAGTGCCACGAAGACGTCGGCGCGGTTCAGGTGCACCAGCACCAGCAGCGAGGCGCACACGAGGAACTTGTCGGCCACCGGATCGAGGAAGGCGCCGAAGGCCGAGGTCTGGTTGAGCCGACGCGCCAGAAAGCCGTCGAGCCAGTCGGTCGCGGCGAACACGATGAACATCACCGTCGCGATGAGGTTGCGCATCGGCTCGGCCAGCGGCAGGTAGAACACGCCCACGATCAGCGGAATCGCGACGATGCGCGTCCAGGTCATGATCGTTGGGAGCGTCCAGAACATTGAGGCGATTGTGTCACGGGGCCGGTATTGCACCGCGTCGACGGTCAATGCAGCGCGCGATAGATCTCTTCGGCCAGATCGAGGGCAATGCCGTCGACCGACGCGATGTCTTCCACGCTCGCCGCCGCCACGCCGCGAATGCCGCCGAAGCGCTGCAGCAGGCGCGCGCGCCGCTTGGGGCCGATGCCCGGAATGTCTTCCAGCTGGCTGCCGCCCACCCGCACCTTGGCCCGCCTGGCGCGCATGCCGGTGATCGCGAAGCGGTGCGCCTCGTCGCGGATCTGCGCGACCAGCATCAGCGCTGCCGAATCGCGACCCAGGTAGACCTTCTCGCGGCCGTCGGCGAACACCAGCTCTTCGAGCCCGACCTTGCGGCCCTCGCCCTTCTCCACGCCGACGATCAGCGACAGCGGCAGACCCAGCTCGCCGAAGACCTCGCGCGCCATCGACACCTGGCCCTTGCCGCCATCGACCAGCACGAGGTCGGGCATGCGCGCCGCCCGCGTGCCCGGCCGCGCGTCGGTGCCGGCGCCGCCCGCGTCGCCGGCCGGCGGCGCGTCCGTCTCCGCCGCCATCGCCTCGGCCAGTTTGGCGTAGCGGCGATGCAGCACCTGGCGCATCGCCGCGTAGTCGTCGCCGGGCGTGATGCCTTCGATGTTGTAGCGGCGGTACTCGCGGTTCTGCATCGTGTGGTGCTCGAACACCACGCACGAGGCCTGGGTCGCCTCGCCGGCGGTGTGCGAGATGTCGAAGCATTCGACGCGGAAGTTGTCGAGCTCGTCCGGTGCGAGTTCCAGCGCATCGACCAGCGCGCGCGTGCGCGCCTGCTGCGAGCCCTCCTCGGCGAGCAGGCGTGCGAGCTGGAGGCCGGCATTCGTCTGCGCCATTTCGAGCCAGTGCCGGCGCTGCTCGCGCGGCTGGAACACCGCCGTGACGCGGATGCCGGCCTGCTGGGCGACCGCCTCGATCAGCTCGCGGCTCACGAGCTCGCTCAACACCAGCGTTGGCGGCACCGGCACATCGATGTAGTGCTGCGCGACGAAGGCTTCGAGCACCTGCACCTCGACGGATTCGGCGGGCGGCGCGGCCTCCTCGCCTTCCATGGCGCTCTCGCCATGCTGGATCTGCGTCGCGTCTTCGACGTGCACCGGAAAATAGGCGCGATCGCCCAGGTGCCGGCCGCCGCGCACCATCGCGAGGTTGACGCAGGCCTTGCCGCCCTGCACCTTGACCGCCAGGATGTCGACGTCCTTGTCGGAGGCGATCTCGATCGATTGCTGGTGCAGCACGCGCGACAGCGCCGACATCTGGTTGCGCAGCTCGGCCGCCTGCTCGAATTCCAGCTCTTCGGCGTGCGCCATCATGCGTGACTCGAGCTGGGTGAGCACGGCCTGCGTGTCGCCCATCAGGAAGGCCTCGGCGTTGGCCACGTCCTGCGCATAGGCCTCGGGCGTGATGTAGCCCACGCAGGGGCCGGTGCAGCGCTTGATCTGGTAGAGCAGGCAGGGCCGCGTGCGGTTGGCGTAGACCGTGTCTTCGCAGGTGCGCAGCTTGAACACCTTCTGCAGCAGCTGGATCGACTCCTTCACGGCCCAGGCGCTCGGGTACGGGCCGAAGTAGCGATGCTTGCGATCGACCGCGCCGCGGTAGTAGGCCAGGCGCGGGAAGGTGTGCGATGCGATCTTGAGGTAGGGGTAGCTCTTGTCGTCGCGAAACAGGATGTTGTAGCGCGGCTTGAGCGTCTTGATGAGGTTGTTCTCGAGCAGCAGCGCCTCGGCCTCGGAGCGCACCACCGTGGTCTCCATGCGGGCGATCTTGGAGATCATGTGGCCGATGCGCGTGCCGGCGTGGTTCTTCTGGAAATAGTTGGCGACGCGCTTCTTGAGATTGCGCGCCTTGCCCACGTACAGCACGGCGCCTGCTGCATCGAAATAGCGATAGACACCCGGCAGTTGCGGCAGTGCCGCCACCTCGCTGAGCAGTTGATCGGAATGCGTCTCGGACATCTGTAGAGTATCTCGCGATGCGCTGGGACATCTTCTGCAAGGTCATCGACAACCACGGCGACGCCGGCGTCTGCTGGCGGCTGGCCTGCGGCCTGGCCGCCGGAGATGAAACGGTGCGGCTCTGGATTGACGATCCGTCGGCACTGGCCTGGATGGCACCCGGGGGCTGCAAAGGCGTCGAGATCGTCACCTGGAACAAGAGGGATGCCGCGCGGCGGGCCGCCGCCGCTCCGCCACCGGACGTCCTGATCGAGGCCTTCGGCTGCGATCCCGCGCCCGAGCTGATCGCGCGTTTCGCCGAGCCCGTGCACCCGGGCGGCGCGCGCCGCGTGTGGATCAATCTCGAATATCTCTCGGCCGAGTCGTATGTCGAGCGCCTGCACGGGCTGCCCTCGCCCGTGTTCAAGGGGCCTGGGGCCAGCCTGACCAAGCACTTCTTCTACCCCGGCTTCACGCCCGCGACCGGCGGGCTGCTGCGCGAAAGGGACCTGCTCGAACGCCGCCAGCGCTTCGACCGCGCCGCCTGGCTCGCGCGCCAGGGCATCGCATGGCGCGGCGAGCGCCTCGTCTGCCTGTTCTGCTATGAGCCGCCCGCGCTCGAAGCGCTGCTCGCCCAATTCGAGCGCGCCGGCGAGCCCACGCACCTGCTGGTGACCGCGGGCCGCGCGGCCCGTGCCCTGCCGCCGGGGCCGGCCCAGCGTGGCGCGCTTTCCATCACCTGGCTGCCCCATCTGCCGCAGACCGACTTCGACCACCTGCTCTGGGCCTGCGACCTGAATTTCGTGCGCGGCGAAGACTCGCTGGTACGCGCCCTCTGGGCCGGGTCGCCCTTCGTCTGGCAGATCTATGAACAGGACGACGACGCCCACCACACCAAGCTGAGCGCCTTCCTCGACTGGCTGGAAGCCCCGTCTTCGTCGCGCCGCTTCCACCGCCTGTGGAACGGGATGGCCGAAGGCGAACTGCCGGCGCTGGACGATGCGGCGCTGGCCTCCTGGGGCGCAGCCTGCGCTGCCGCGCGCGCGTGCCTGCTCGCGCAGGACGATCTTCTGACCCGCCTGCTGCGCTTCGTCGCCCAAAAAAGCTAAAATTGCGGGCTTTGCGGATTTCCGGCCGGGTCAGCCCCGTTTGCCGCGCCTTCCGCTGAACCCGCCGCGGTGAAAGTCACGAGCGGCCAACATCCAGAGACCTTGTTTATGAAAATCGCTCAAGAAATCCGCGCCGGCAACGTGATCATGCACGGCAAAGACCCGATGGTCGTCCTCAAGACCGAATACAGCCGCGGCGGCCGCAATTCCGCCACCGTGCGCATGAAGCTCAAGAGCCTGATCGCCAACTTCAACACCGAAGTCGTGTTCAAGGCCGACGACAAGATCGACCAGATCGTGCTCGAGAAGAAGGAATGCACCTACTCCTACTTCGCCGACCCGATGTACGTCTGCATGGACACCGAGTTCAACCAGTACGAAGTCGAAGCCGAGAACATGGGCGACGCGCTCAACTACCTCGACGACGGCATGCCGGTCGAAGTGGTGTTCTACGACGGCAAGGCGATCTCGGTCGAACTGCCGACCAGCGTCGAGCGCGAAATCACCTGGACCGAGCCCGCCGTCAAGGGCGACACCTCGGGCAAGGTCATGAAGCCGGCCAAGATCTCCACCGGCTTCGAAGTCGGCGTGCCGCTGTTCGTGGCCCAGGGCGACCGCATCGAAATCGATACCCGCACCGGCGAATACCGCAAACGCGTCTAAACACGTGTTGCGCTGGCAAGGAGGCTCCCGAGGGAGCCTTTTTTGCGTACGCTTCGCGTCATGAGCACACCCTCTGTACGCACCGAGATCGACGGCCCCGTCAGCACCATCGTCATGAGCCGCCCCCGGCAGCGCAATGCGGTGGACCGCGAGATGGCGACTCTGCTGCGCGCGGCCTTCGAGCGCTTCGAGGCCGACGACAGCCAGCGCGTGGCGGTGCTCTGGGGCGATCACGGCGTGTTCTGCGCCGGCGCCGACCTGGCTGCGGTGAACGATCCGGCGCGCCGCAACGAGGTGGATCCCGAAGGCGGCGGCACCGGCCCGATGGGGCCGACACGCATGGCACTGGCCAAACCGCTCATCGCGGCCATCAGCGGCCACGCCGTGGCCGGCGGCCTTGAACTCGCCTTGCTGGCCGACCTGCGCGTGGCCGAAGACAGCGCCGTGCTCGGCGTCTTCTGCCGCCGCTGGGGCGTACCGCTGATCGACGGCGGCACCGTGCGGCTGCCGCGCATCGTCGGCACGGCGCGAGCGCTGGACCTGATCCTTACCGGCCGCGCCGTGGCCTCCAGCGAAGCGCTCGCCATGGGCCTGGTCAATCGCGTGGTGCCCGACGGCAGCGCGCGCCGGGCGGCCGAACAGCTCGCGCACGAACTGGCCGCCTTTCCGCAGCAATG
This sequence comes from Variovorax paradoxus, assembly GCF_018614955.1. Taxonomy (GTDB): domain Bacteria; phylum Pseudomonadota; class Gammaproteobacteria; order Burkholderiales; family Burkholderiaceae_C; genus Variovorax; species Variovorax paradoxus_J. The sequence continues at coordinate 44,036 of NZ_JAGGNV010000006.1, read as the reverse complement.
CATGCTGGCCGACCGCGCTTCCGCCTATGCCCAGTGGGACCTGCCCCTGGCCCAAGCCTTGCAGCAGGAAGGCCGGCTGGGCGCACCGATCGTCGCTACCGAGGGTGCGGCCGGTGCGGCCCGCTTCGTCGACGGCGCGGGCCGGCACGGCCGGTTCTGAGCGGCCGCGCGCACAATCCAAGAAAAACCCTTCGCCAGACCATGCACAACAGCACGCACGACCTCCACGACAAGCGCCTCGCCGACGCCTGGGCCACCCTTCAGTCCCACGCCGACAAGGGCCTTCCCCTCCATTCCGACCCCTCGCGCCTCGCCTTCGCCGACCCTGAGTTCCTGTTGCGCCGCGAAACGCGCGGTCTGCGCATGCAGCTCGAGCTGATGAAACCCGACCTCGAGATGCGCGCGCACGGCATCGAGAACACGGTGGTGGTGTTCGGCAGCGCCCGCTTCCGCAGCGAGGAGGAGTCCGGCGCCCTGATCGCCCAGGCCGATGCCGCCGGCGACACGGTGGCGGCGGCCCGCTGGCGCAGGCTGGCGCGCAGTTCGCACTACTACGAGAAGGCGCGCGCCTTCGGCAAGCTGGTCGCGCAGTACAGCGACGACAAGGACCCGGCAGACAAGCTCTTCGTGTGCACCGGCGGCGGCCCCGGCATCATGCAGGCCGCCAACCGCGGCGCCTATGAAGGCGGCGGGCTCTCGGTCGGCCTCGCGATCGCGCTGCCGATGGAGGAGGAAGCCAACCCCTACGTCACGCCGGCGCTGAGCTTCAAGTTCCACTACTTCGCGATTCGCAAGATGCATTTCATGATGCGGGCGAAGGCGCTGGTCGCGTTTCCGGGCGGTTTCGGCACGCTCGACGAGCTGTTCGAGGTGATCACGCTGGTCCAGACCCGCAAGGCCAAGCCGGTGCCGATCGTGCTCTTCGGCTCCGACTACTGGAAGCAGCTGATCAATTTCGACTTCCTGGCCGAGGAAGGCGTCATCTCGCCCGAGGACGTGAAGCTGATCGAGTACGTGGACGCGCCGCAGGACGCGTGGGACGCGATCAGGCGCTTCTACAAGCTCTGATCGTGCCGGGGCAGCTGCAAGCCCCACACCGCCCGCGCGCCCAGCGCCACCACCCCGCCGACCAGCCAGAACACGCCCGCGACGCCGATCAACGCACCGACGGAGCCGAACAGCATCGGCATCGCGACGCTCGAGGCATTGATGGTCATGAGCCGCAGCCCGAGCGCCTCGCCATGGCGTGCGTGCGGGGTGATCTGGTGCAGCATGCTCATCACCATCGGCTGCACGGCGCCGAGCGCGAAGCCCAGGACCACCGAGCACATGCCCATCGCGAGCGCCGATGACAGCAGCGGATAGACCGCGAACACCAGCGCGGTGACGACCGTCGATGCGGCAATCACGCTGCGCTCCGACGCACGCGAGGCCACGAGCGGCAGCACGATCCGTATCACCGCGGCCGCGATCGCGAAGGCGCCGAGGATCGAGCCGATCACCGAAGCGCCCAGGCCGCGCTCGTGGCCGAGGATGGGCAGCACGAAGGCATGCACGTCCCAGGCCGAAGACTGCAGCCAGTTCACGAATAGCAGGCGCCGAAACATCGGCTCGCGCAACAGATCCCAGGCGCGCGGCCTGACACCGCCGGCCGGCAAGGGCACGCGCGGCAGTTCGCAGGTCTTGCGCGCAAATAGCCAGCCCGCCAGCGGCAGCAGCGCCAGCGCCGCGAATGCGATCCGAAAGCCCGGCAGGTCGGCAGGCGTGCGACCCGCATGATCGATCAGCAGCCCGGCGCAGAAGGGCCCGACGAAGTTGGCCACGGCCGGTGCGATCGCCAGCCAGCTGAACACCTTCTTGAGCTGCACCGGATCGGCCGCGGCGCGTCCGACATGGCGCTGCAGCGCGATAACGGCCGCGCCGGTGGCGCCGCCTGTCATCAGCGCCGCGAGGCACATCACGGAGAACCATGGAACGACGGCCACGAGCGCCGTGCCCACGGAGGCGGCGATCACCGACAGCATCAGCGGCCGCTTGAGCCCATGCCGGTCGGCAAAGCGCCCGGCCGGCAGCGCCAGAAAGACCTGCGTGAGCGCGAACAGCGCGATCAGCAGGCCCACTGCCGCCGCGCTGTAGCCCTGCTGGAGCGCGAGCAAGGGGCCCGCCAGCCGCAGGCCGGTCATTGCCGCATGCAAACAGATCTGGGCCGCGATGAGCTTCAGCAGCTCGGGGGTCATGCAGTCCTGGGGCTCACGGGGCTCCGTCGTCGGTGTCTTCGGGCGATGGCAACAAGGCCTGCGACTGCGCCTCGGGCAGCGCCTCGACCTTGCGCAGTGCCAGACGCATCTGCTTGGCGCGCGTGTCGGCCTTGTCGAGCGTATCGGAGGCCTTGGCCACCTGCTCCTTGATGCGCGCGACCCATTCGCCGTAGCGCTCGAACTCGGTCTTGACCGCGCCGAGCACCTTCCACACTTCGGAGGCCTGCTGCTCCAGCGCCAGCGTGCGGAAGCCCATGTGCAGGCTGTTGAGCATGGCCAGCAGCGTGGTCGGGCCGGCCAGCGTCACGCGGTGCTGGCGCTGGATCGCATCCATCAAGCCGGGGCGGCGCAGCACCTCGGCATACAGGCTCTCCACCGGCAGGAACAGGATCGCGAAGTCGGTGGTGTGCGGCGCGGCCAGGTAGTTCTCGGCGATAGACCGCGCCTCGCTGCGGATGCGCGCCTCCAGCGCCTTGGCCGCGAGATCGGCAGCGGCCGGATCGACGCGCTCGTGGGCATCGAGCAGCCGCTCGTAGTCGTCGCGCGGAAACTTGGCATCGATCGGCAGCCAGACCGGCGCACCATCGCCGCCGCGACCCGGAAAGCGGATCGCAAAGTCCACGCGCTGCCCGCTGCGCGGCTTGGTCTCGACCTGCTTCGCGTACTGATCGGGCGTGAGCACCTGCTCGAGCAGGGCCTCGAGCTGCACCTCGCCGAACACGCCGCGCGTCTTCACATTGGTCAGCACGCGCTGCAGGCTGCCGACGCCGACGGCGAGGGTCTGCATCTCGCCCAGGCCCTTGTGCACCTGCTCGAGACGGTCCGCCACCTGCTTGAAGCTCTCGCCCAGGCGCGCCTCGAGCGTGCTTTGCAGCTTCTCGTCGACCGTCTTGCGCATCTCGTCGAGCTTGGCGGTGTTGCTCTGCTGCAATTGCGCGAGCTGGGTTTCCATGGTCGCGCGGACCTCGGCGAGCCGCCGCGCGTTCGATTCGGAAAGGCCCTGCAGCTGCGTGTTGAGCGTGTCGGCCAACGTCTTCTGCAGCATCGTCAGCTGCTGGGCGAAGGCGTCGATCTGCGCGTTCTGCGTGCGCGTGGCTTCGGCGCTCTGCTGCACCAGCGTTTGCTGGAAAGTCGCGAAGGACTGGGCGGTCTCCTGGCGCGCGCCGCGCGAGGACTCGCCGATCTCGCGGCGCAGCTCGCGCTCGATGCGTTCGTTGGCTGCGCCCAGCGTGGCGATCAGCGTGCTGTGGTCGAGCGCCGGCGGCTTGCGCAGCAGCAGCCAGACAACGAGGATGAAAGTCAGGGCCGCGAGGGCCAGGAGGATCCAGGGTTCCAAAGGGGGCATTGCGTCTACTTGCTCGCGAGCACTGCGGGGTTGAGCGGCGTCACCGGCTTGTTGTGGACCAGAAAGCCGATCAGGTTGTCCGCCGCCAGATCGGCCATCGCGCGCCGTGTCGGCACGGTGGCGCTCGCGATATGCGGCGTGAGCACGACGTTCGGAACCTGGAGCAGATCGGGGTGCACCTTGGGTTCGCCCTCGAACACGTCGAGTCCTGCCGCGGCGATGCGCTTGTCGCGCAAGGCGGCGGCGAGCGCCGCATCGTCGACGATGCCGCCGCGCGCGATGTTCACCAGCGTGGCGGTCGGCTTCATCAGCGCGAGCTCGGCAGCGCCGATGGTGTGGTGCGAGGCCGGCGTGTAGGGCACCACGAGCACGACGTGGTCGGCGGTCTCGAGCAGCTCCTCCTTGCTCACGTAGCTGGCCTTGCATTCGGCCTCGAGCTGCGCGTCGAGCCGCGAACGGTTGTGATAGATCACCTTCATGCCGAAGCCCAAGGCACCGCGCCGCGCAATGCCCTGCCCGATACGCCCCATGCCGATGATGCCGAGCGTGGATCCGTGAATGTCGGAGCCGGCGAACATGTCGTAGCTCCATTTCTCCCACTTGCCTGCGCGCAGGAAATGCTCGCTCTCGGTAATGCGGCGCGCGGTGGCCATCAGCAGCGCGAAGCCGAAGTCGGCCGTGGTCTCGGTCAGCACGTCCGGCGCGTTGGTGGCGAGCACACTGCGCGCGGTCATGGCGTCGACGTCGAAGTTGTTGTAGCCGACCGCCATGTTGGCGCAGATCTTCAGGTCGGGACAGGCAGCGAGCACTTCGGCATCGATGCGCTCGCTGCCGGTGGTGAAGGCGCCCTGCTTGCCCTTGAGCTTGTCGATCAGCTGGGCCTTGCTCCAGCCCTGGTCGCCCTGATTGGACTCGACCTCGAAGTATTCTTCGAGGCGGGCGATGGTCTCGGGAAAGATCGAACGGGCGACGAGGATTTTGGCTTTGCTCATGATCAACGGAAGAAGATGAAGGTGGAGACGACGAACAATGGCACCAGGATGGCGCCCGACCACAGCATGTAGCCGAAGAAGCTCGGCATGCGGATGCCGCGGCTTTCCGCGATGGCCTTGACCATCAGGTTGGGCGCGTTGCCGATGTAGGTGTTGGCGCCCATGAACACGGCGCCCGCCGAGATGGCAGCCAGCGTGGTGGCGTAGGTGGTCATCAGCGCCTGCGGGTCGCCGCCGGCGGTATTGAAGAACACCAGGTAGGTCGGTGCATTGTCCAGGAAAGAGCTCAACGCGCCGGTGGCCCAGAAGTACATCGCGGGATCGGGCTGGCCGTCGGACCGGGTCACGGCGGAGACGACCGCGCCGAAGGGGCCGTCCACACCCGCCTTGAGCATCGCGATCACCGGGATGATGGTCAGGAAGATGCCCGCGAACAGCTTGGCCACCTCGGCCATCGGCTCCCAGGCGAACTGGTTGTCGGCATGCACCTGGGGCGCCGTGATCTTCAGCGAAAGCAGCGTGATTGCGATCAGGCCCGCATCGCGCACGAGACCCGGCAGGCCGACTTCGGTGCCGTAGACGTCGAAGCGGACGGGCGATTTCCAGAAGCCGCTGAGCAGCACGAAGAAGATCACGCCCGCCAGCAGCCAGAAGTTGAGCGCGCCGTCGAAGCCGATCTTGCGCGTGTCGGGCGTGGGGTCGATCGTCAACACGCCTTCCTTGCGGTAGTACCAGGTGTCGATCGCATAGAACAATACCAGCAGGAGGCTGACGAGAAACAGCGTCTCCGGCAGGATGTTTTTCGCGGTCCAGAAGAAGTCGACGCCCTTGAGGAAACCCAGGAACAGCGGCGGATCGCCCAGCGGCGTCAGCGAGCCGCCGGCGTTCGCTACGATGAAGATGAAGAACACGACCACATGCGCCCTGTGCACGCGGTTGTCGTTGGCACGGATCAAGGGACGGATCAGCAGCATGGAGGCGCCGGTGGTGCCCATGAGGCTCGCGAGCACGGCACCGATCGCGAGGATCGCCGTGTTCAACCCCGGCGCACCGTGCAGGTTGCCGCGCAGATGGATGCCACCGGCCACGGCGAACAGCGCAGTGAGCAGAATGACGAACGGGATGTACTCGGCCAGCAGTGCATGAACGACCTGCGCCCCCGCCACCGGGACGCCGTAGATCGCCGCAAAAGGCAGCAGGAAGGCCAAAGCCCAGCCGGCGGAAACCTTGCCGTAGTGGTGGTGCCAGAACGACGGCACCAGCAGCGGCATCAACGCGATCGACAGCAGAATTCCGGCGAAGGGCACGCCCCACAGCGGCGACAGCACGCTGCCGTCGAAATCGGCGGCGAAACTCGTTGCGGGGACCAGCGCCAGCAGCGCGATGGCCATCGGCCGGTGCAGCACACCGCTCATCGCGCCGAGCCAGGCCGGTCGGCGGGCTGGGCAATCTCGAACACCTGCCGCAGATAGGCCAGATACCTCTCGTCGTCGCACATGTTCTTGGAAGGCGTGTCGGACAGCTTGGCCACCGGCTGATCGTTGCAGCGAACCATCTTGATCACGATCTGCAGCGGTTCGTAGCCCAGGTCGTTGGTGAGATTGGTGCCGATACCGAAGGCCAACTGGCAGCGGCCGCGGAACTGCTGGTAGAGCTCGATGGTTCGCGGCACCGTGAGGCTGTCGCTGAAGATCAGGGTCTTGGTGCGCGGATCGACGCGGTTGGCGATGTAGTGGGCCAGCATGCGCTCGCCCCACTGGAAGGGGTCGCCGCTGTCGTGGCGCGCGCCGTCGAACAGCTTGCAGAAGTACAGGTCGAAGTCGCGCAGGAAGGCGCTCATGCCGTAGACGTCCGACAGCGCGATGCCCAGGTCGCCGCGGTACTCGCGCGCCCACGACTCGAAACCGAAGACCTGGCTGTCGCGCAGGCGGGGCCCGAGCGCCTGGCAGGCCTGGAGGTATTCGTGCGCCATGGTGCCCAGCGGGATCAGTCCGAGCTTCATGGCGTACAGCACATTGCTGGTGCCGGCGAGCTGCGGCAGCTTGGCGGCCCGCTGCGGCGGCGAGATGACGGCGCCGAGCCTGGTGGCGAGCGTGCGCAGCACTTCCTCGTGCCAGTTATTGGAGAAGCGCCGGCGCGTGCCGTAGTCGGCGATCTTGAGGTCCTCGAGGCCTGCCGCCTGCAGCTGCCCGATCTTGGTTTCGAGGCGCCGGCGCCCTTCGGCGATATCCGGCTTCGGTTGCGTGTTGCGGAAATAGACCTCGTTGACGATCGCCAGCACCGGGATTTCGAACAGGATGGTGTGCAGCCAGGGCCCCTCGATGCGGATGTCGAGCTCGCCCGAGGCTTGCGGAATGATCTTGATGTACTTCTCGTTCAGGCGGAACAGGCCGAGAAAGTCGACGAAGTCGCTCTTGATGAAGCGCATGGAGCGCAGGTAGCTCAGCTCGGGATCCCTGAACTGGAGCGAGCAGAGGTGGCGGACCTCTTCGCGGATCTGGGCCGCGAACTGGGCCAGGTCGACGCCGGGGTTGCGGCACTTGAAGCGGTACTCGACGCGGGCGCCCGGAAAGTGATGCAGCACGACCTGCATCATCGTGAACTTGTAGAGGTCGGTGTCGAGCAGGCTTTGAATGATCATGGTGCGGCGCGCTGGTGTCCGGGTTCGGCGTGCGGTCGATTATCACGGGCCGCGTCGGCATGTGCCTACGACCCCTTCCCCGGGCGTCCTACCGTTCGATCCACCCCCCCACGCCAGAGTCATTTCACGCCGACCACACGCATTCGGGCCGGCGACAAAACCCGCTCATCTGAAGGAGATACGTCATGAACAAAGACACCGTCGAAGGCAACTGGAAACAGCTCAAAGGCAAGGTGAAGGAGCAGTGGGGCAAGCTCACCGACGACGACTTCGACGTCATCGCCGGCAAGCGCGACCAGCTGCTGGGACGCATTCAGGAGCGTCACGGCATCAGCAGGGAAGAGGCCGAGAAGCAGGTCAGCGAATGGGAAACGCGCGATGGCCGCACACCCGCAGCGCTGTGGTTCGAGAAGTACTGAATTCAGTAACGCCCAAGGAGTACATACCATGAAGAAACATCTGCTCATGCTCGCGATCGCATCCTCCTGCTTTGTTGCAGCGCAAGCCGGTGCAATGACCCAGGACGAGCACAAGGTTGCCAAGGAAAAGATCGAAGCCGACTACAAGGTCGACAAGGCCAAGTGCGACACCCTGAAGGACAACGCCAAGGACGTCTGCGAGAAGGAAGCCAAGGGCAAGGAGAACGTTGCCAAGGCCGAACTCGAACAGCAATACAAGCCGAGCGACGGCAACTCCCGCAAGGTGGCTGAAGAAAAGGTGAAGGCCACCTATGACGTCGCGAAGGAAAAGTGCGACGACATGAAGGGCGATGCCAAGAACGCCTGCGAGAAGGAAGCCAAGGCTGCTGAAGCCAAGGGCAAGGCCGACATCAAGGCCATGACCGCGAAGAAGTAATCGGCGCTTGCCGATCGCTCGCGAAAACGGCGCCTTCGGGCGCCGTTTCTACGTGCCTGCCGCGAAGCGCAGTTCGTCGACGACGCGCAGCAATGCCGGCGGCAGCTTGACCGGACGCTGCGTCGCGCGGTCGACATAAACGTGGACGAAGTGGCCTTGCGCGGCAGCCGTCTCCGCGCCCTCGGCAAACAGCGCGATCTCGTAGCGCACGCTGGAGCTGCCCGCATGCGCCACCCGGACGCCCGCCTCGACCGTCTGCGGAAACGCGAGCGGCGCAAAGTAGTTGCACTGCGTTTCCACCACGAGGCCGATGGTGTCGCCCTGGTGGATGTCGAGCGCGCCGCGCTCGATCAGGAGCGCGTTGACGGCGGTGTCGAACCAGCCGTAGTAGACGACATTGTTGACATGCCCGTACATGTCGTTGTCGGCCCAGCGCGTCGGGATGCTGCGAAAGGCGCGGTAGCGGCTGCGGTGGTGGGGCGTGGGTCTGGCGCTCATGGGTGCGATCTCGGCGCGGCATTCTGCCACCGCCGCCAGTAGTCGAAGGCCACGCGAAAGGTACCAAGCTGCACCTGCACGGTCTCCGAAATGTCGCTCGCATAGCCGCCGGCCATCGCGAACGCGAGCGGAATCCGGCGCTGCCAGGCGAAGTCGAACACGCGCCGGTCGCGCGCCTCCAGGCCATCGAAACTCAGCTTGAGGCGTCCCAGCCGGTCGCGCTCGAAGGGATCGGCGCCCGCGAGGTAGATCACCAGGCCGGGCGAGAAGCGCCGGTCGAGTTCGTCGAGCGCATGCTCGAGTGCCGCCAGGTAGTCGACATCGCCGCAGCCGTCGGGCAGTTCGACGTCGATATCGCTGGCCTCCTTGCGGAACGGGAAGTTCTTCTGGCCATGCATCGACAGCGTGAACACGCTCGGGTCGTCGCGGAAGATGCGCGCGGTGCCGTTGCCCTGGTGCACGTCGAGGTCGATCACCGCCACCTGGAAAGGCAGGCGCCCCCGCCGGCCGTGCTCCGCCTGCATGAGCCTCGCTGCAACCGCCGCATCGTTGAAGACGCAGAAGCCCCCTCCTCTGTCGGCACTCGCATGGTGGGTGCCGCCGGCCATGTTGGCCGAGATGCCTTCCGCCAGGGCTGCCCTGCAGGCGGCGATGGTGGCGCCGGTCGAGCGACGCGAGCGCTCCGCCATGGCTTCGCTCCACGGAAAGCCGATCTCGCGCATGGCCTGCGGGTCGACGCTGCCGTCGCTGATGGCGGCAATCCACTGCGGCGCGTGGGCCAGCGCCAGTTCGCCGTCGCTGGCACGAGGTGCCTCGAACATCTGCACCGCGGGCAGATGCTGCACGAGCCGCTCGCGCAGCATGGCGTACTTCCCCATCGGAAACCGGTGCCCGCTGGGCAGCGGCAGCACGAACTGGCCGGAATAAAACGCACGCATAGGAACATTGTCGGCGGCGCCTCTCCCTTTTAGAAAGTGTGTTCTAAATTGCTGCAAAGCAACAAATTTTCACTTGATCGAAACGCTTGGCTGCCTATACTTCAGGCCATGCTGCACCGCAACAAAATGAAGAGGGGCAGCTCTTCCGCGACCTACCTCATTCATTCAACTGGAGCATCCACATGGCACTGACCGCTGACCAAATCATCGCTTCCCACAAAGCCAACCTCGAAACCCTGTTCGGCCTCACCACCAAGGCCTTCGAAGGCGTCGAGAAGCTGGTCGAACTGAACGTGACCGCCTCGAAGGCTGCGCTGGCCGAAGCCGCCGGCACCACGCAAGCGATCCTCAGCGTCAAGGACGCGCAAGAACTGCTCGCCCTGCAAGCCGGCATGTTCCAGCCCCTGGCCGAGAAGACCGCCGCCTACAGCCGTCACCTGTACGACATCGCCCAAGGCACCGGCGCCGAATTCACCAAGGCTTTCGAAGTGAAGGCCGCTGAAGCCCAGCAAGCCTTCGTCGGCCTGGTCGACAGCGCTGCCAAGAACGCTCCCGCCGGTTCGGAAACCGCCGTCGCCGTGATGAAGAGCGCCGTGGCTGCTGCCAACAACGCTTTCGAATCGGTCCAGAAGGCCGTCAAGCAAGCGTCCGACGTCGCCGAAGCCAACTTCCAGGCTGTCTCGACCACGGCCGTGAACGCTGCCAAGAGCACCGCTCAAACCGCTTCGCGCAAGCGCTGATTGTCTCCTTGGGTCCTTCGGGATCCAATTCAGGGCCCTGTCCTCGGACGGGGCCTTTTTTTTGCGCTCTATGATCGCCGGCAAGGTTTTTTCAGGAGACATCCCATGCAGATCGACGGCAAGGTTTTCATCGTCACCGGCGGCGCTTCGGGCCTCGGCGAAGGCACGGCGCGCATGCTGGCGGCGAACGGCGGCAAGGTGGTCATCGCCGACATGCAGGTGGACAAGGGCGAAGCGGTCGCCAAGGAAATCGGCGGCACTTTCGTCAAGTGCGACGTGAGCCAGGAGGCCGACGGCCAGGCCGCGGTGGCTGCCGCCCAGAAGCTGGGCAAGCTGGTGGGCCTGGTCAACTGCGCCGGCATCGCGCCGGCCGAAAAAACCGTCGGCAAGAACGGGCCGCACGCCCTCGCCGTGTTCAGCAAGACCGTCACGGTCAACCTGATCGGCAGCTTCAACATGATCCGGCTCGCGGCCGATGCCATGAGCAAGAACGAGCCCGAGACCACCGGCGAGCGCGGCGTGCTGATCTCGACCGCCTCGGTCGCGGCCTATGACGGCCAGATCGGCCAGGCCGCCTACAGCGCTTCCAAGGGCGGCGTGGTCGGAATGACGCTGCCGATCGCACGCGACCTGGCGCGCAACGGCATCCGCAACATGACGATCGCCCCGGGCATCTTCGGCACGCCGATGCTGTTCGGCATGCCGCAAGAGGTACAGGACGCGCTGGCCGCCAGCGTGCCCTTCCCTTCGCGCCTCGGCACGCCCGAGGACTACGCGAAGCTCGCCAAGCACATCATCGAGAACGACATGCTCAACGGCGAGGTGATCCGGCTCGACGGGGCGATTCGGCTGGCGCCGCGCTGACCTTCGAGATCTCGGCCGGCAGCGGGGTCGCGCTGCCGGTGCGCTCCAGGCGTTCGTACTGCGCGATCACCTGGGCGCCGAACAGCACCAGCGTGGCGGCGATCTCCAGGCTCAGCAGCACCACGATCGCGGTGGTCAGGGAGCCGTAGACCACGTTCACCTGCGACAGCGTGGCGAAGTAGAGCACCAGCACGCGGCGCGTGATCTCCCACAGCAGCGCCGCGGTCACGCCGCCCAGCAGCGCGTGCCGCAGCCGCAGCCGCCCCACCGGCATCACCAGGTAGAGGGAGGTCAGCATGAAGATCTCACCGCCCAGCCCAAGCAGGTACAGCAGCACCCCCGACACGCCCGACAGCGACCAGCTGCGGCCGAAAAGCTCGACGCTTTCCTGCCCGATCACCTGCAGCGCGCCGGACACCAGGGTCACCAGCAGCAGCCCGACGCACAGGCACAGGATGTAGATATAGGGCATCACCGCCGAGATCAGGAAGTGGCGGGAATGGTCGGCCTTGCGGTGGTGGAAGATCACCGCCATGGCACTTTCCAGCACGGTGAAGGCGAGCGAACTGAAGAAGATCATCGTCACCAGCAGCACCGGCCCCAGCACGTCCCGATGGGCCAGGAAGTTCGACAGCTCGGCGACGATGGCCCGCGACTGGCCCGGCAACAGCCACTCCAGGTAGCGGCCCACCGCGCTCAGCAGCTCCGCCTGGTCGATGACGTGCGACATTGCGATCACGCTCAGGATCAGGATCGGCACGATCGACAGCAGCGCGTAATAGGCGACCGCGCCGGCCAGCAGCAGGCCCTGGTTGGCCCGAAAGGCCTTGAGTGCCTCCCAGGCGAATCGGAGGGGATGGCGCAGCAAGGGCACTGCGTGGCGGGCGGTGTGGCGAATCATGCGGATGCGGCGCTGGATTCGAAGCGGCCAGTATGCCGCCGGCCCGCGGTGGCATGAGGTCTTGCGTATGATTTGCCGCTCTCCGCCTACATGACCATCCCCGCCTCTTTCATCCAGGAACTGATCGCGCGCGCCGACGTGGTGGAAATCGTCGGCCGCTACGTCCAGTTGAAGAAGGCCGGCGCCAACTTCATGGGCCTGTGCCCGTTCCACGGCGAGAAGTCGCCTTCGTTCTCGGTCAGTCCCACCAAGCAGTTCTATCACTGCTTCGGCTGCGGAGTGCACGGCAACGCCATCGGCTTCCTGATGGAGCACGCCGGCATGGGCTTCGTCGAGGCGGTGCACGACCTGGCAGGCCAGTACGGCCTGCAAGTGCCCGAGGACGATGCCTCGCCCGAAGAGCGCGCCCGCGCCGCCGGCCAGCGCCAGAAGCAGGCCACGCTGTCCGAGGTGCTCGAAAAGGCCGGCGAGGCCTACAAGAAGCAGTTGCGCCAGTCGCCCGCCGCCATCGACTACCTCAAGGGCCGCGGCGTCTCCGGCGAGATCGCCCGGCAGTTCGGCATCGGCTACGCACCGGCGGGCTGGCGCACGCTGGCGGGCGTGTTCCCCGACTACGACGATCCGCTCCTGGCCGAAAGCGGGCTGGTGATCGTCGGCGAGCCGGACGACAACGGCGACGGCAAGCGCTACGACCGCTTCCGCGACCGCGTGATGTTCCCGATCCGCAACGTCAAGGGCGAGTGCATCGGTTTCGGCGGCCGCGTGCTCGGCGACGAGAAGCCCAAATACCTCAACTCGCCCGAGACGCCGGTGTTCAGCAAGGGCCGCGAGCTCTACGGACTCTACGAAGCCCGCGCCGCCTTCCGCGAGCGCGGCTACGCGCTCGTGACCGAAGGCTACATGGACGTGGTGGCGCTGGCGCAGCTGGGCTTCCCGAACGCGGTCGCGACGCTGGGCACCGCCTGCACGCCGGAACACGTGCAAAAGCTGTTCCGCTTCACCGAATCGGTGGTGTTCAGCTTCGACGGCGACGCGGCCGGGCGACGCGCCGCCCGCAAGGCGCTCGACGGCGCCCTCCCCTATGCCAGCGACGTGCGCAGCGTCAAGTTCCTGTTCCTGCCGGCCGAGCACGACCCCGACAGCTTCATCCGCGAGTTCGGCGCCGACGCGTTTGCGCGCTTCGTGAACGAGGCCACGCCGCTGAGCCGCTTCATGCTCGAAGCCGCGCGGGAAGGCTGCGACCTCGGGACGGCCGAAGGGCGCGCCCACATGGCCAGCAACGCCCGGCCGCTCTGGAGCGCGCTGCCGGAAGGCGCGCTCAAGCGCCAGCTGCTCGGCGAGATCGCGGAAATGGTCCAGTTGAGCACCCAGGAACTGGCCGAACTGTGGACGCCGGCCGCTGCCGCGCGCCCCCCGGCCCCCTCGACTCGCGACCGGGGCGAAAGCGAGGGCTATGCCCGGCCGCGGGAGAGTCGCCGCGCTTCCGCCCCCCGGCGGCCTCCGTCCCGCGGCCGCGCGCTGCCGCCGGGCCGGGCGGATGTGGCCGCGCGGCTGCTGCTGTCGAACATGGCCGAATGGGAGGGGCTTTCCCATGAACTGCACGGCCTGCTGTGCGACCTGCCGGGCGAGCACGGGCAGCTCTTCGCCTGGCTCGACAGCCAGTTGCACGAGCACGGCGTGCAGCCCTGGGCCGCGCTGCGCGAAGGCATGCGGGGCACGGCCTTCGAGGCCTTGGCCGACCGCGTCATGACCGACCCCGATGGCGGGCCGATCGGCGAGGCGGAGGGAGAACAGGCGGCCGATGCCGCCCGGGAGCTGCGCAACGTGCTCGACTTCATGCTGGACGACCTGCTCAAGGCCCAGCAGAGCGAGGCCATTGCCGCCGTCGGGAGCGATCCGCGCGCGCTGGAGCGTTACAAGGCGCTGGAAGCGCGCCGCCTGGAGCTGCGCGCACGGCTTCAGCCCGGGTCGACCCTTGCTTGAAAAATGCGCAGGGCGCTATAATCTAAGGCTTCGCCATACGCGAAACGGCAAGAGCGACAGCAGCACCTCCGGGCCGACCCTCCAGCGCAATGCACTTCCCCACGGGAAAAAGGGTCAATACACCGCAAGGACTGCACACCAAATGTTCGCCCGACATCTTGCCTTTTTGAAGAGTGCTTGAGGATTTGCCTCCTCTTCGCCCCATTGTTTGTGCTCCCGCCCGCGCCGGCTTGTTGGCGCCTGTGATTCCGCTTGTTCATTCTTGTTGTACCGAGGTTGTATGCCCAGTTCAAAGAAGCCTGCCGTGTCCGCCGCCAAGAAGCCCATTGCAGAAAAACCGTTGAAAGCGGCCGCCCTGGCGGCAACTAAGTCGAGTGCCGCCGCGTCCAAGGCGACAGCCGCAACGAAAGTGAAAACCGTGCCCACGAAATCGACCCCCATCGCCGAAGCCACTAAACCCGCCGCCAAGAAGGTCGGTCGTCCTCCCAAGGCCGCCGGCGCGCCCGCCGCTGCGGGCGGCGCCAAGCGCGGCCGCAAGCCCAAGGCCGGCAGCGAGGCGCCGGCGAGCGACGTCGACCTGTCCGACATCGAAGACGAGCTGGTCGGCGACGAGCCGGCGGCGACGACGACCGAAGAAAAGGTCAAGCCGCTGCGCATGAAGATCAGCAAGGCGAAGGAACGCGCCTTGATGAAGGAGTTCGGCCTCGACGAGACCGTGCTCTCCGAGGAAGACCTGGCCAAGCGCCGCTCGCGCCTGAAGACCCTGATCACGCTGGGCAAGACGCGCGGCTACCTGACGCACGGCGAAATCTCCGACCACCTGCCCGACAAGCTGGTCGACGCCGAGACCATGGAAGTCGTGGTCACCATGCTCAACGACATGGGCGTGGCCGTCTACGAGCAGACGCCGGACGCCGAAACCCTGCTGCTGAACAACACGGCTCCCACCGCCACCACGGTCGAAGAAGCCGAAGAGGAAGCCGAAGCGGCCCTCTCGACCGTCGACAGCGAATTCGGCCGCACCACCGACCCCGTGCGCATGTACATGCGCGAGATGGGCACGGTCGAGCTGCTGACGCGCGAAGGCGAAATCGAGATCGCCAAGCGCATCGAGGGCGGCCTGATGGCCATGATGGAAGCCATTTCGGCTTCGCCCGCGACCATCGCCGAGATCCTGCGCCTGGGCCAGGAAATCCGTGACGGCAAGGTCGTCATCTCGACCATCGTCGACGGCTTCTCGAACCCGAACGAGGCCGACGACTACGTTGCCGAAGAAGACTTCGACGAGTTCGACGAGGAAGACGACGACGACGGCAAGGGCGGCTCCAAGGCTCTGACCAAGAAGCTCGAGGAACTCAAGCGCGACGCGCTGGAGCGCTTCGATCGCATCGCCGCGCTGTTCGAGAAGGTCCACAAGATCTACGACAAGGAAGGCTACGGCACGCCGGCCTATCAGAAGGCGCAGCACGCGCTGTCCGAAGAGCTGATGACCATCCGCTTCACGGCCCGCACGATCGAGAAGCTGTGCGACCTGGTGCGCACGCAGGTCGACGACGTCCGCAAGAAGGAGCGCGAGCTGCGCCGCATCATCGTGGACAAGTGCGGCTTCCCGCAGGAAGAGTTCATCCGCGACTTCAGCGGCTACGACAAGAACGGCAACCGCGTGGCCTCCAACCTGCTCAACCTCAAGTGGGTCGAGAAGCAGGCCGCCGCCGGCAAGCCCTGGAGCACGGTGCTGGCGCGCAACATCCCGCCGGTGCAGGAGCTGCAGCAGAAGCTGGCCGACATCCAGTCGCGCGTGGTAGTGCCGCTGGCCGAGCTCAAGGACATCAACAAGCGCATGAATGAAGGCGAATCGTCTTCGCGCGATGCCAAGAAGGAAATGATCGAGGCCAACCTGCGCCTCGTGATCTCGATCGCCAAGAAGTACACCAACCGCGGCCTGCAGTTCCTCGACCTGATCCAGGAAGGCAACATCGGCCTGATGAAGGCGGTCGACAAGTTCGAATATCGCCGCGGCTACAAGTTCTCGACCTACGCGACGTGGTGGATCCGCCAGGCGATCACGCGCTCGATCGCCGACCAGGCGCGCACCATCCGCATTCCGGTGCACATGATCGAGACCATCAACAAGATGAACCGCATCAGCCGCCAGCACCTGCAGGAGTTCGGCTTCGAGCCCGACGCCGGCATCCTGGCCGCGAAGATGGAGATCCCGGAAGACAAGATCCGCAAGATCATGAAGATCGCCAAGGAGCCGATCTCGATGGAAACCCCCATCGGCGACGACGACGATTCGCACCTGGGCGACTTCATCGAGGACAGCAGCAACACCGCGCCCATCGAGGCCGCGATGCAGGCCGGCCTGCGCGACGTGGTCAAGGACATCCTCGACAGCCTGACACCGCGCGAAGCCAAGGTGCTGCGCATGCGCTTCGGCATCGAGATGTCGACCGACCACACGCTGGAAGAAGTCGGCAAGCAGTTCGACGTGACGCGCGAGCGCATCCGCCAGATCGAAGCCAAGGCGCTGCGCAAGCTCAAGCATCCTTCGCGTTCCGACAAGCTGCGCAGCTTTATTGATACGCTCTGATCCTTCAGCGGATCTTCGAGCCCGAACGCCCGCTTGCCTTCACCGGCGGCGGGCGTTTTCTGTTCCCGCGCACAACAAGCAAGAACGGATACCTCTCGCATGAACCCCGACGCAGACAAACTCTGGCACGCCCCGCGCTGGGCGCTGGCCGTGCTGCTGGCGGTGCTCGGCATGCTCGGGCCCTTCTCGATCGACACCTACATCCCGGCCTTCTCGGGCATCGCCAGCAGCATCGGCGCGACGCCGGCCCAGATGCAGCAGACGCTCTCGGCCTACCTGTTCGGCTTCGCCTTCATGAACCTGTTCCACGGCGCGCTGTCGGACAGCTTCGGCCGCCGGCCGGTGGTGCTGTGGGGCCTGGCCGTGTTCACCATCGCCTCGCTGGGCTGCGCGCTCGCGCAGACCATCGGCCAGCTGGTGTTCTTCCGCGCCCTGCAGGGCCTGTCGACCGGCGCCGGCATCGTGGTCTCGCGCGCCGTGATCCGCGACATGTTCCCGCCCGCTGAAGCGCAGCGGGTGATGAGCCAGGTCACGATCTATTTCGGCATCGCGCCCGCGATCGCGCCGATCGTGGGCGGCTTCCTGTTCGTGCACCTGGGCTGGCACAGCGTGTTCTGGTTCCTGGTGGCGGTGGGCGTGGTGCTGTTCGCCGCCAACTGGAAACTGCTGCCGGAGACGCTGCACCTGAGCCAGCGCCAGCCCTTCGAGGTTCGGCACCTGATGCGCGGCTACTGGGACCTGTGCTCCGACCCGCGCTTCCTGCTGCTGGCGCTCGCGAGCGGCGTGCCTTTCAACGGCATGTTCCTCTACGTGCTGGCCGCGCCCGCCTTTCTCGGCGACCACCTGGCGCTCGCGCCCACGCAGTTCTTCTGGTTCTTCCTGCTGACCATCGGCGGCATCATGGCCGGCGCCTGGGCCAGCGGCCGCATGGCGGGCAAGGTGGCGCCCAAGCGGCAGATCCGCGACGGCTTCGTGATCATGCTGGCGACCTCGCTGCTCAACGTGATGGCCAATGCCTTGTTCGAGCCGCACCCGGCCTGGGCGCTGTGGCCGATCGCGGTGTTCGCCTTCGGCTGGGCGCTGATGGTGCCGGTGGTGACGCTGCTGGTGCTCGACCTGCATCCCGAGCGGCGCGGCATGGCTTCCTCTCTGCAGGCCGTGATCGGCTCGACCGCCAACGGCATCGTGGCCGGGGTGATCGCGCCGCTGGTGATGCATTCGACGCTGGCGCTGGCGCTGACCTCGCTCCTCATGATGAGCGTAGGCCTGGTCGCCTGGGTCTGGCTGCACGGGCGCTGGCCCGAGATCGGGCGCAGGGTCGCGGGCGAAGCGGCTTGACGGCGATGCGCTGGGACGATCTGCAGACCTTCGCGCGCGCCTGGCTGCCGGCGCGCACCAATGTCAACGCACGCGAAAGGCTGCGCGCCGTCGCCGGCGCCGGAATCGGTCTCTTGCTGACCGCCCTGCTCTCCCAGATGGCGGGCTCTGCGATCGACAGCCGCTGGCTGGTCGCGCCGCTGGGTGCCAGCGCGGTGCTGGTGTTCGCGTTGCCGGCCAGCCCGCTGGCCCAACCCTGGTCCGTGGTTGCCGGCAACACGTTCTCGGCGCTGGTCGGCGTCGCCTGCGCACGCTGGATGCCGGACCTGGTGTGGGCCAGCGCAATCGCGCCTGCGCTGGCCATCGCATTGATGTTCGCGATGCGCTGCCTGCACCCGCCCGGCGGCGCGGTGGCGCTGTTCGCCGTGCTGAGCCAGACGACGCACTTCCCCTTCTCGCTCTACCCGGTGCTGACCAATTCCGTGCTGCTGGTGCTGGCCGGCGTGCTCTACAACAGCCTGACCGGCCGGCGCTACCCGCATGTGCAGCTCGCGCCGCGCGAACCCAGGGCCGACGCGCGCTTCAGCTCGGCCGACATCGATGCGGTGCTCGCGCGCTACAACCAGGTGCTCGACATCAGCCGCGACGACCTCGAGTCGCTGATCCAGCAGACCGAGCTCGAGTCGTACAAGCGCCGCCTCGGCACCGTGCGCTGCGCCGACATCATGTCGCGCGACCCGGTGGTCGCCGAGTTCGGCACGCCGCTGCAGGAAGCATGGTCCCTGATGCAGGAGCGGCGCATCAAGGCGCTTCCGGTGATCGACCGCACGCGCCGCGTGGTCGGCATCGTGACGCAGGCCGATTTCTTCCGGCAGATCGACCTGAAGCATCACGACGGGCTGGGCGGGCGGCTGCGCGACTTCGTCCGCGCGACGCGAACCGTGATGTCGAGCAAGCCCGAGGTGGTCGGCCAGATCATGACGCGGCAGGTGCGTGTGGCCAGCGAGGAGCGGCCGATGGTCGAGCTGGTGCCGCTCTTCTCCGAGGGCGGCCACCACCATATCCCCATCATCGATGGTGAAAGGCGACTCACGGGCATGATCACGCAGTCCGATTTCGTGCGCGCGTTATACCGTGCCGTGCGGCCGGAAAACTGATCGCCTCATACTCAGGAGACGCCGCATGGCATGGATCGTCTTGTTCGTCGCAGGCCTGCTCGAGGTCGGCTGGGCCATCGGCCTGAAGTACACCGAAGGCTTCACGCGGCTGTGGCTCTCGGTCGGCACCGCCGTGTCGATGGTGCTCAGCGTGGTGCTGCTGGGCTGGGCGATGCGCACCCTGCCCGTGGGCACGGCCTATGCAGTATGGACAGGCATCGGCGCGGTGGGCACCGTGGCGCAGGGCATCGTGCTGTTCCACGAGCCCGCCACGGTCGCGCGGCTGGCCTGCGTGACGCTGATCATCGCCGGCATCCTCGGGCTCAAGCTCACCAGCGCAGTCTGAGTCTCACTCCAGCGTCACATTCGCCTTCTTCACCAGCGCCGCATAGCGCGCCGCCTCGCTGCGGAAGTACGTCGCGGCCTCTTCCGGCGTGCTCGGCTTGATGATGTTGCCCTGCTTGGCCATCGCTTCCTGCACCTCGGCGCTGGAGAACGCGGCGACGACGGCATCGTGTGCGCGCTTGACCTCTGCCGCCGGCAGCTTGGCCGGCCCGATGACGGCGAACCAGCCTTCGACGCTGTAGTTGGGCAGCCCCTGCTCGGCGATGGTCGGAATTTCGGGCGCCGCCGGCGAGCGCGCGGGCCCGCACAGGCCGATCGCGCGCAGGGCGCCGCTCTTGATGTGCTGCTGCACCGCCGGCAGCGCGACCACGCCCATCTCGACCTGGCCCGCGATCATGTCGGTCACCATCGGACCGGTGCCCTTGTAGGGAATGTGGCGCGCCTTGACGCCCGCCTCGTCCATGAACATCTCGCCGGCCAGGTGAATGATGGTGCCGTTGCCCGAGGACGCGTAGTTGTAGCCGTCGGGCTTGGCCTTGAGCAGCGCGACCAGTTCCCTCACGTTCTTGGCCGGCACCTTCGGGTTCACCAGCAGCACCAGCGGCGTCGCGCCGACCACGCTGATGGGCGTGATGTCGTTGATGGCGTCGAAGGGCATCTTCTTGTAGACGCTCGGGTTGATCACATGGTTGTTCGACACCATGCCGAGCGTCATTCCGTCCGGTGCCGCCTTGACGACGACCGAGGTGCCGGTGAGGCCGCCGGCGCCCGGCAGGTTCTCGATCACGACCGGTTGGCCGAAGGCCTTGCCGAGCGCCGGTGCGGCGGCGCGCGCAATGGTGTCCACGCCCGAGCCGGCGCTGATCGGCAGGACGATGCGCACCGGCTTGTCGGTGCCCTGGGCAAATGCGGGAATCGCGGCCAGGCCCAGTGCGGAAGCGCCGAGGCCGAGCACCGTTCGGCGCGAAAGGGTGGGGTTCATCTTTTGTCTCCTTGGTCTTCGAAAACTTATGTCAGGCAGTTTCGCGTGCCGCCAGTTGCGACAGCACTTCCTCAGTGTGCTCGCCCACGCGCGCCAGCGCCTGCCGCACGCCCGGCCGGCGGCCGCCCATCATGAGCGGCAGCAGCACCACCTCGGTCATGCCGCCATCGTCGCACTCCATCGGCACCAGGCCCCCGCTGGCCTTGAGGTGCGGATCGTCCATCAGCTGGTCGGGCCGCACGATCGGCGCGTAGGGAATGCCGGCTTCCTCGAGCCTGGGCGCAAGTTCCTGGACGCGATGTCGGGCGAGGATTTCGCCCAGCCGCATCAAGAGCGCCGGCCGCACCGCGACGCGCAACGCATTGTTGGCCAACGCCGGATCCGCGGCGAGTTCAGGCGCATCGATCACGCGGCACAAGGTCAGGAACTGCTTGTCGCTCACCGCGCCGATGAAGAGCTGCTCGCCTTCGGCCAGCGTGAAGACGTCGTAGACGCTCCAGGCCGACACGCGCGAGGGCATCGGCGGCGGCGGCTCGCCGGTCATCGCGAACTGCTGCATGTGCTGCGACGAGAGGAACACGCAGTTCTCGAACAGGGCGCTCTGCACTTCCTGCCCCCTGCCGGTACGCTCGCGCTCGCGCAGCGCGGCCAGCACGCCGATCGCGCCGAACATGCCGCCCATGATGTCGTTGACCGAAGTGCCGGCGCGCAGCGGCCGACCCTCGGGGCCGGTCATGTAGGAGAGCCCACCCATCATCTGCACCACTTCGTCGAGCGCCAGCCGCTTCTCGTAGGGCCCGGGCAGGAAGCCCTTGTGCGTGACGTAGATCAGGCGCGGGGATTTCGCCGAGAGCGTCTCGTAGTCCAGGCCGAGCTTGCTCATCAGCCCCGGGCGGAAGTTCTCCAGCACCACGTCGCACTGGCCGACCAGCTCGGTGGCCGTGGCGCGGCCTTCTTCGGTCGTGATGTCGAGCACCACGCTCTTCTTGTTGCGATTGAAGGAGCGGAAGAAGCCGATGCCCAGGCCCGGCAGCTTGCGCGTCTTGTCGCCGCCGGGCGGCTCGATCTTGATCACCTCGGCGCCGAGGTCGGCCAGGATCATGCCGCAGGTCGGGCCCATCACCATGTGCGTGAACTCGACGACGCGGACGCCGGCGAGCGGGAGCTTGTTGTCTTCAGCGTTCATGAGGGGCTTTCGGTCAGGCGAGCGCGGTTTCGGGGGCGAAGGTCTTGGGCAGGCCGGCGCGCCAGAGCGTGCCGTGCAGCGTCTCGCCGCTGAGCCACTCGGCCACGCGCTGGCGCAGCGCGAGCAGCTCATCGATGTCGACCCCGGTGGCGATGCCCATGCTGCCCAGCATGTAGGCCAGGTCTTCGGTCGAGACATTGCCGCTCGCGCCCGGCGCATGCGGACAGCCGCCGATACCGGCCAGGCAGGCATCGAAGCGCGCAACGCCGACTTCGAGCGCCGCATAGACGTTGGCCAGGCCCAGGCCGCGCGTGTCGTGGAAGTGGCCGCACCAGAAGCGATCGCCCGCGATCTTCAGGGCCTCCTCGAACAGCGCGCGCACCATGGCCGGATCGGCATAGCCGACCGTGTCGGCCAGGCTCACGCGGTCGGCGCCGGCATCGAGCAGGGCCTGCATCAGGCGCAGCACCTCGCTCTTCTCGACCCGGCCCTGGATCGTGCAGCCGAAGGCCGTGCCGACGCCGCCTTCGATCAGCGTCGCGGAACCGGCCGCGTCGCGCGCCGCGCGGATGCGGGCAACTTCCGCCACCACCTCGTCGGGCGTCTTGCGCAGGTTGGCGAGGCTGTGGGCATGGCTGGCCGACAGCGGCACGATCATCAGGTCGGCGCCGCTTTCGATCGCGCTCTCGGCGCCACGCAGGTTGGGCACCAGCACCGAGACGAAAAGGGCCGGCAGCGTCTTGGCGAAGGCCACCAGCTCGGCCGTGTCGGCCAGTTGCGGCAGGAGCCGCGCCGGCACGAAGGAACCGACCTCGATCTCGCGCTGGCCGGCGGCATGCGCCGCGCGGATCCATTCGCGCTTGTGCTCGGTGGGCAGGACGGTTGCGATGCTCTGCAGGCCGTCGCGCAGACCGACTTCGCGAATGACGGCGGCGCGCGGCAGCTGCTGGTTGGATGCTGGCATGAGGGCTTGTCTCCACGCATCGGCACTGCGCCAACGCAATGCCCGGACTTTAGACATTCCGTATTGCTTGCAAAAGCGGTAATCTGGAACGCTCAACATTCCGAATCGGAACTTCATGCGCGACCTGGACCTCACCAGCCTGCGCCTCTTCGTCGCCGTCTGCGAAACCCGCAACATCGCCCGCGCCGGCGAGCAGCAGCACATCGTGGCCTCGGCGATCAGCAAGCGCCTGGCGCAGCTCGAGGACGTCGTGGGCGAGACGCTCTTCGAGC
Source organism: Variovorax paradoxus (assembly GCF_018614955.1). GTDB lineage: Bacteria > Pseudomonadota > Gammaproteobacteria > Burkholderiales > Burkholderiaceae_C > Variovorax > Variovorax paradoxus_J. The sequence continues at coordinate 21,205 of NZ_JAGGNV010000006.1, read as the reverse complement.
GCCGCCGCCGCGGCGTGACGCCGACCGCCGCCGGCGAGATCCTGCTGGAACACGCGCGCGCCATGCTCGCGAGTGCCGACCGCGTGGCGCGCGACATGGCCGACCATGGCCGCGGCGTGAAGGGACAGGTGCGCCTGCTGGCCAGCATGTCCTCGATCGCCGAGTTCCTGCCAGACGACATCGCGGACTTCCTGCAGACGCCGGCGCACCGCGACATCCGCGTCGACATCGAGGAAGCCTTGAGCCGCGACCTGGTGCGCGCGTTGCGCGAAGGCTCGGCGCCGGTGGGCGTGTGCTGGGATGCGGCGGATCTCGAAGGGCTGCAGGCCTGGCCGTACCGGCGCGACCGGCTGGCCATCGTTGCGCATCCTTCGCACGCCATCGCGCGCCGGCGGCGCTGCAGCTTCGAAGAGACGCTGGCGTTCGACCACGTGGGCCTGCCCGCCTCCACCGCGGTCCACACCATGCTGGCGCGGGCGGCCGCCATCATCGGCCGGCCGCTCAGCTACCGCGCGGCGGTGTCGACCTTCGATGCGGCGCTGCGCTGCGTGCGCGCGAACCTCGGCATCGCCGTGGTGCCGCGCGAGGTGATCGATCCGCTCGCGGCCAGCTTCGGCCTGCGCGTGGTTCCGCTTTCCGACGCCTGGGCCGAGCGCAGCTTCGCGATCTGCTTTCGCAGCGAGGCCAACCTGTCGCCCGCCGCCAAGCTGCTGGTTGCGCATCTGCGCGACCGTGCTGCGGCGTCTGCGCTCAACGCTTCTTCCTGAGCTGCGCGCCCGCGGCCGGCGGCCAGTAGCGCGCGTCGGCAAAGCGCGCCGCCAGAAAGTCGAGCATCGCGCGCAGCGCGGCCGGCATCTGGCGGCGTGAACCGTAGACGCCGTAGACCCCCATCGTCTGCGGTCGCCAGTCGGGCAGGAGCGCCACCAGCCGGCCGCTCGCCACCAGCGGCGCGGCCGAGTACACGGGCTGCATCGCGATGCCGGCGCCTTCGAGCACCGCCGTCAGCAGCACCGACGATTCGTTGGCGCTGAGATTGCCGCCCACCGGCACCGCGATCTGCCGGCCCTTGTGCTCGAACTGCCACAGGCTCTTGCCGAAGTACGAATAGGTCAGGCAGTTGTGAAGGGCAAGCTCCTGGGGCGCGCGCGGGGTGCCGTGCTCGGCAAGGTAGGCCGGCGTCGCGCACACCACCGAGCCGCAGCTTCCCAGCGGCCGCGCGATCAGGTTGGGGTCGAGGTCGTTCGTGATGCGGATCGCGAGGTCGATGCGCTCTTCCACCAGGTTGACGGTACGGTCGCTGATGTGCAGGTCGATGGCGGTTTGCGGATGGCGGCGCAGGAAGTCCGCCACGGCCGCGGCCAGCACGTCCTGCGCGATCGACTGGGCGCAGGTCAGGCGCAGCAGCCCGTGCGGCACATCGGCCTGCGCATCCACGGCGACCTGCATCTGCTCGGCAACCTCGAGCATCTGCCGGCAGCGCGACAGGGTCTGCTCGCCTGCGGAAGTCAGGCTGATGCGCCGCGTCGTGCGATGCAGGAGGCGCGCACCGGCCCATGTTTCCATGCGCGCGAGGTAGCGCGTGACCATGGCGCGCGACATGTCGAGCGCCTCGGCGGTGGCCGTCATGCTGGCGCGCTCGGCGACGTTCACGAACACTTTGGCGGCGGTGATTCGGTCCATTATCTGATCGATTGAAGCAACAAACATTTGCATCGTATGCGGTTTTTTGATCGAATTGAGAAACATAAGATTCGATCCATTCCAACCCATCGGGCACTTTCCACATGATTCGCAGAACCCTCCTCGCCGCAGGCATGGCCTCGCTCGCAGCCGTTCACACCCTGCCGGCCTCGGCCGCCGAAGCTGCGTTGCAGCTCGAGGTCTACAACCCGGGCGACAAGGCCATCTTCCCGGTGTCTTCGGAAATCGTGAGCGGCCGCCACGAGGCCGTGCTGATCGACGCGCAGTTCCAGCGCAACGACGCCGAAGCCCTGGTGCAGAAGATCAAGGCAGGCGGCAAGAAGCTCAGCACCGTCTACATCAGCCACAGCGACCCCGACTTCTACTTCGGCCTGGACGTGATCAAGGCCGCCTTTCCAGACGCGAAGATCGTGGCCACGCCGCAAACGGTGGCGGCCATCAAGGCCTCGATGGACGGCAAGCTCGCCTACTGGACGCCGATCCTCAAGGACAACGCGCCCAAGGCGCTGGTGCTGCCCGAGCCGCTGGAAGGCGACACCATCCTGCTCGAAGGCCGCAAGCTCGAAGTGAAGGGCCTCCAGGGTGCGAGCCCGGCGCGCAGCTACGTCTGGATTCCGTCGCTGAAGACCGTGGCCGGCGGCGTGCCCGTGTTCAACAACACCCATGTGTGGATCGCCGACACCCAGACGCCGGCCTCGCGCGAGGCCTGGCGCAAGACGCTCGACAGCATCGCTGCGCGGAAGCCCGCGACCGTGGTGCCGGGCCACTACCTGGGCCAGGCGCCGAAGGGGCTGCAGGCCGTGAAGTTCACCGACGGCTACCTCGAGACCTTCGAGCGCGAAGCCGCGCAGGCCAAGGACTCGGCAGAGCTCATCGCCGCCATGAAGAGGCACTACCCCAGCCTGGGCCAGCTGTCCTCGCTCGAGCTGAGCGCCAAGGTGATCAAGGGCGAGATGAAGTGGCCGGCGCAATGAGCGGCTCCACCCTGCACTACGTGTTCGACCCGCTGTGCGGCTGGTGCTACGCGGCCGCGCCGCTGGTCCGGGCGGCACGCACGGTGCCGGGTCTCGCGATCGCGCTGCACGGCGGCGGCATGATGACCGGCGCCAACCGCCGGCCGATCACGCTGCAATGGCGCGACTACGTGATGCCGCACGACCGGCGCATCGCGCAACTCACGGGCCAGCCCTTCGGCGAGGCCTACTTCGAGGGCCTGCTGCGCGACACCACGGCAGTGATGGATTCCGAACCGCCGACGACCGCGATCCTCGCGGCCGAAGCGCTCGGCGGCCGCGGGCTCGATCTGCTCCAGCGCCTGCAGCGTGCCCACTACGTCGAGGGACGCCGCATCGCCGACACGGCGGTGCTGCATGAACTCGCGATCGACGTCGGGCTCGACGGCGATGCGTTCGCTGCCCTGTTTGCACAACAGGCGGGCGAAGCCACCCGGCAACACATCGCCGACAGCCGTGCGCTGCTGGCACGCGTCGGCGGCGGCGGCTTTCCGACCTTCGCGCTGACGCGCGGCGACGGCCGTCTCGAACGCATCGACGCCAGCGCCTGGCTGGGCCGGCCCGAGGCCTGGCAACAGCAGCTGATGCAGACGGCGCAGCAAGCCGCCTGAGCGCGCCCCACTTTTTCTTTTTTCGTTCAACCAGGAGTCCTCTCATGAGCAACATCGCCATCCTCGGCATCACGGGCCGCGCCGGCTCGCGCATCGCCACCGAACTGCTGCAGCGCGGCCGCAGGGTGACCGGCATCGCGCGCAACACCGCGAAGGCCGAAGCCAAGCCCAGCCTCAACCTCCAACAGGCCGACGCCATGCAACTGGACGCGCTCGTGCCGCTGCTGCGCGGCCATGACGCCGTGATCAGCTCGACCCACTTCGCAGGCGGCATCGACGCAGCCACGGCCATCGCCGCCGCGAAGAAGGCCGGCGTGCCGCGCCTGCTGGTGGTCGGTGGTGCCGGCAGCCTCGAAGTCGCACCGGGGAAGGCCTTGGTCGACACGCCCGAATTCCCCGCTGCCTACAAGACGGAAGCACTGGCCGGCCGTGCGTTCCTCGAAACGCTGCGCGCCGAGAAGGAGCTTGACTGGACCTTCATCTCGCCCTCCGCGTTCTTCGAGCCCGGCGAGCGCACCGGCGGCTACCGCCTCGGCGCCGACCAGCTGCTGGCCGATGCGAACGGCAAGAGCTGGATCTCGATGGAGGACTACGCGATCGCGATGGCCGACGAGATCGAGAAACCGGCGCACTCGCGCCGGCGCTTCACCGTAGGCTATTGAGCGGCGGCGGGGGTTGCTTCGAGGGTCTTCTTCATGACCCGCATCCCCTCGTCGATCATTGCGCCGATCGCGCCTGCCGCCTCATGGGGCAGCAGGTCGGCGATCCAGACCATGCGGCTGCGCTGGTCGCCCTCGGCGAACACCTGCATCGACGCGTTGTAGTGCGTGAGCTGGCCGCCGGTCGCCGACCACGCCAGCCGGCGCGCGGCATCGTCGAGATCGACGATCGCCTCGCGCACCACCAGGCCGTTGCCGAAGGTGACGATGCGGGCTTCGCCCTCGCCCTCGAGCCGGCAGTCGGCCACGAAGCCCGGCACCAACCGGTGGTGGATTTCGCCGATGTCGCGCACGACTTCCCAGATCTGCTCGGCGCTCGCGGCGACCTGCATTTCGCGTCGAATGGATGCCATGGTGTCTCTCCCTCAGGCCAGCAGTTGATCGACCAGGCGCTGGTCTTCGTCGTAGATCCAACACTCGGCGAGCCGGCCGTCGCGCACGCTGTACCGCAGCAGCCGCTCCAGCACATGCGTCGCGCCATCGCGCTCGAACTGCTCGACCGCGACGATCACCCCGAAGTGCTCACCCGCGAGCACGTCGCGGATGGACACAAGCCGCCGGTTCGTCTTCTCCTTCACCTGCTTGAGCAAGGCCAGGCAGGCCGCCTTGCCCTGGTGAACGCCAGCCAGCGGCCCGCCGCCGAAGTAGTGGAAGACCACCTCGTCGTGGTAGCAGTCGAATATGGTCTTCAGATCGTTGGCCGCCCAGGCGTCTGCGTAGCGCCTGACAACCTCGCGCACCGCGCTTTCGGATGACGAGCTCATGAATCCTCCAGACGGATGAACCGATCCTAGGCGTGCAGGGCCAGGCGTTCTTGGAAAATCTTGCGGTCGCCGCGCGCCGCCTGCCTGAAGCGCCGCGGCGACACGCCGGCCGCGCGATGAAAGCTGCGCACGAAGTTCGAGAGATCGCTGAAGCCGACGTCTAGCGCCACCTCCGTGACCGGCCGCTCGTCTGTTGCCAGAAGTTGCGCGGCATGCCGAAGGCGCGTGCGCACCAGGTACTGGTGCGGCGTGACGCCGAGCACGCGCGCAAAGAGGCGCAGGAAATGAAAAGGGCTGAGACCGACCTGCTGCGCGGCCGCATCGAGATCGACCGGCTGATGCGCGTGCGCTTCGAGCCAGAGCGCCGCCTCCACGGCGCGGCGCCGGTCGCGGCCGGCCACCCGAAACGCCGCCGCCTCCCGCCGGCCAGCCAGCGCGACGAAGCGCATGGTGAAGAGCAGCGCCACCTCGTCGAGCCCGAGCTCGTTGCCGCCCTCGGCCGCGGCCTGCGCCAGCTCGCCCAGCACCATCAGCTCGGGCAGGGGTGGCAAGCCGACGGTGTGCCAGACGCCGGCACGTGAACCGATCTCGTCCATGAGCGCCGGCGACAGATGGAAGGACAGGCATTCGTCGCCGCACGCATGGTGCTCGTGGGTGCAGACGTACTCGTCGCCCGCACGGCCGACCAGCACCGAACCCGCGACCATGTCGAACAAGCGCCCGCCGCAGCGGTAGCCGAAGCTGCCCCGGCGCACGTACGAGACCGAGTTGTTGCGATGCAGCTCGGCGAAGGCCGGGTCGGACGGGCCCGCATCGCAGCGGTAGTCGATGACCGAGATCGATCCCTGATGCAGTGCCGTTGTCGTGATCATGATCGGGCCAGTTTAGGCCCGAAGACGACTCAGCGCGCGACGCCCAGCAGCCGCTCCAGCACCTCGGGCTGCGCGCGCAGTGCGGCCGCGCGATCGGCATGCACCACCGTGCCGTGGTCGAGCACCACCGCTTCGTCGGAGATCGTGAGAATCGCCTGCGGATGCTGCTCGACGATGATCGCCGCCAGCCCTTCGTCCTGCGTGATGCGGCGGATCGCGCGCAGCAGCTCTTCCACGATGATCGGCGCAAGGCCTTCCAGCGGCTCGTCGAGCAGAAGCAGCCGCGGGTTGACCACCAGCGCGCGTCCCACCGCCAGCATCTGCTGTTCGCCGCCCGAGAGCTGCGTGCCGAGGTTGCTCTTGCGCTCGGCCAGGCGCGGGAACATCTCGTAGACGCGCTGCGGATTCCACTTGCCGGGCCGCTCCACCGCCGTGAGGTTCTCGTGCACCGTGAGCGACTTGAAGATGTTGCGCTCCTGCGGCACCCAGCCGATGCCGGCCGCGGCGCGCTGGTGCGGCGAGAGCTTGTGCAGCGCCACGCCGCCGAGCGCGATGCTGCCGCCGTGCTGGCGCGTCGCGCCGGCCAGCGTGTTGATGAGCGTGGTCTTGCCGGTGCCGTTGCGGCCCAGCAGCGCCAAGGTCTGACCTTCGCCGAGGGTGAGCGCGATGTCGTGCAGCACCACGGCCTCCCCGTAGCCGGCGCTGAGTTTCTCGATGCGAAGAAGCTCAGACATGTCAGGTCTCCCGCCGGGCCGCCCCAAGGGAGACCTGCGCCCCCTCGGGGGGCAGCGAACGAATGTGAGCGTGGGGGTCCATGTCTGCTCCCTGACCGAGGTACACCTCTTTCACCTTCGGATCATTCGCGATCGTGTCGGGGTCGCCCTCGGTCAGCAAAGCGCCGTTGACCAGCACCGTCATGCGGTCCGCAAAGCTGAACACCAGGTCCATGTCGTGCTCGATCAAGAGCACCGACACGTCGGCCGGCAGGGCCGCCACGGTCTGCAGCAGCTCCTCGCGCTCGCCGGCCGGCACGCCGGCCACCGGCTCGTCGAGCAGCAGCACGCGCGGCTCGCAGGCCAGCGCGATCGCGATCTCGAGCAGGCGGCGCTTGCCGTAGGCGAGCTGCCGCGTCTGCTGCTGCGCGACGTCAGCGAGATGGAATTGCTCGAGCAGTTGCGCAGCGCGTTCCGTCACCCTGGATGTCGAGCCCAGCGGGCGCCACCACTGCGCAGCCAGCCCGGCTTGCTGCGAGATCACGAGCGCCAGCGTCTCCAGCGGCGTCATCGAATCGAAGAGCTGGTTGATCTGGAAGGTGCGCACCATGCCGCGCGCCACGCGGCGGTGCGGCGCGAGGCGCGTGATGTCCTCGCCCTCCAGCACGATGCGGCCGGCCGTCGGCGTGAGCACGCCCGTCAGGAGGTTGATCAGCGTGGTCTTGCCGGCGCCGTTGGGGCCGATCAGCGCGTGCCGCGCACCGCGCTTCAGGTTCAAGCTCACGTTGTCGGTGGCCGTGATGCCGCCGAAGCGCATCACGAGGCCGGTGGCCGAGAGAACGATGTCGTTCACGACCCCGCTCCTTTGCGCGCGCCAAACCAGGTCCAGGGCTTCAACAAGCGGTCGCGGCCCACCAGCACCAGCAGCACAAGGATCAGGCCGATCCAGAACATCCAGTACTGCGGCGTCACCGCCGAGAGCCAGTTCTGCAGCAGCTTGAAGACGATCGCACCGGCCACGCCGCCGTAGAGCCAGCCCACGCCGCCGATCACCAGCATCAGCAGCACGTCGGCCGAGCGGTCGAATGCCAGCACGTCGAGCGAGGCGAAGCCGGTGGTCTGCGCGAGCAGCGCGCCCGCCGCGCCGGCGACCGCGGCGGCCACCGTATAGATCACCGCGATGCGCGAGACGACCGGAATGCCGATCGCCATCGCGCGCAGCCGGTTGTCGCGGATGGCCTTCAGCGTGGCGCCGAAGGGCGAGTGCACCAGGCGCCGCATCAGCAGGAACAGGGCCAGCATCACGGCCAGCGAATACCAGGCCGCCGTGCGGCCGTAGAGATCGAACTCGAACAGGCCCAGCACCGGCCCCATCACCACGCCTTGCAGGCCGTCGGCGCCGCCGGTCAGCCAGTCGAGCTTGTTGGCGAGTTCGAGCAAGAGCAGGGCCGTGCCGAGCGTGACCATGAGCCGCGTGAGATCGCTGCCGCGCAGGATCGTGACGCTCGCCAGCGCGCCCAGCACCGCGCAGAGCAGCACCGCGACCACCAGGCCCGCGGTCGGATCGGGCATCACGAGCTTGGCGAACAGCGCGGCCGTGTAGGCGCCGAAGCCGAAGAAGGCCGCATGCCCCAGCGACACGATGCCGGCGTAGCCCAGGATCAGGTCGAGCGACATCGCGAACAGCGCGACGATCGCGATCTCGTTGATCAGCAGCGCGTGCGAAGGAAAGAAAGCCGGCAGCACGAAGGCCAGGCCCCAAGCCGCGAACTCCCACGGCCGCCAGCGCGTCTTGTGCAGGAGGGATTTCTGGAAATCCATCACTTCCCTCCCCTGCGCGTGAACAGGCCTTGCGGCCGCCACATCAGGATCAGGATCATCAGCAGGTAGACCGTGAAGGCGCCCATCTTCGGAATGAAGTACTTGCCCGCCACGTCGGCAATGCCGAGCAGCAGCGCGGCCAGCAGGGGGCCGGTGATCGACGAGGTGCCGCCGACCGAGACCACGATCAGGAAATAGATCATGTACTTGAGCGGGAAGGTCGGGTCCATGCCGAGGATCTCGGCGCCGAGCGCGCCGCCCAGGCCCGCAAGCCCGGAGCCGACCGCGAAGGTCAGGAGGAACACCACGTTGACGTTGATGCCCAGCCCGGCCGCCACGCGCGGATCGTCCACCGCCGCGCGCAGCCGGCTGCCGAAGCGCGTCTTCGAAAGAATCAGCTGCAGCACCACGGTGAGCAGCGCGCACACGGCGATGATGAAGAGCCGGTAGTGGCCCATGCCCAGCAGCCACGGATCCTCGCCGATCTCGGTGCGGCCGCGCAGCCACTCCGGCAGATGGATGTTCTGCTGCGAGGAACCGACGAAGTAGTCGATGGCGGCCACCGCCATGAACGCGAGGCCGATCGAGAACAGCACCTGGTCCAGGTGCGGCTTGCCGTACATCGGCCGGTAGAGCGTGCGTTCCAGCAGCGCGCCCGCCAGGCCGACCACGATGAAGGCAAGCGGCAGGCAGGCCAGGAAGGGCAGGCCCAGCTTCTGCATCGCGAACACCGTGAGATAGCCGCCGGCCATCGCGAAGGCGCCATGCGCGAGGTTGATGAAGTTCATCAGGCCCAGCGTCACGGCCAGGCCGACCGCGAGCACGAACAGCAGCATGCCGTAGGCGATGCCGTCGAAGAGGATGGTGAGCATGCGGCTGTCCAGAACTCCGACTGAGCCTTACTTCGCCTTGCCCGGGTCTTTGACCGCCTTGATCACATCGAACTCCACGTTGTAGAGCTGCCCGTCCTTCTTCTCGACCTTGCGCAGGTACACGTCCTGCACGATGTCGCGCGTCTGCGCGTCGATCAGCACCGGGCCGCGAGGGCTCTCGAAGATCTGGCCCTTCATCGCGGCCAGCAGCGCATCGCCGCCGCCCTGCCCCTTGGTGATCTTGAGCGCTTCGTAGATCACGCGCATGCCGTCGTAGCCGCCCATGGCCATGAAGTTGGGACGCATGTTCTTGTTGGCCTTCTGGAAGGCCTCGACGTACTTCTTGTTGAGCGCCGAGGGGTGCGCGGCCGAGTAGTGGTGCGTGGTGACCACGCCCAGCGCGCCGTCGCCCATGTCGTTGAGCTGGTCGTCGTCGGTCACGTCGCCGGTGGCGATCATCTTGATGCCGGCCTTGTCCATGCCGCGCTCGATGAACTGCTTCATCACGGCCGCGCCGGCGCCCGAGGGCACGAACACGAACAGCGCATCGGGCTTGGCATCGCGCACCTTTTGCAGGAAGGGCGCGAAGTCGGGGTTGCGCAGCGGCACGCGCAGCGAATCGAGCACCTTGCCGCCGTTGAGCTGGAAGCGCTCCTTGAAGTACTTCTCTGCATCGTTGCCCGGACCGTAGTCGGTAACCAGCGTGACGACCGACTTGATGCCGTTCTTCGGCGCCCAGTCGCCCATCGCGACCGAGACCTGCGGCAGCGTGAAGCTGGTGCGCACGATGTAGGGCGAGGCCTCGGTGATGCTCGAAGTGGCCGCCGCCATCACGACCATCGGCGTCTTCGACTGGGTGGCGATGGGCGCGGTGGCCATCGCCGAAGGCGTGATGCCGAAGCCGGCCAGCACGTTGACCTTGTCGTTCACCACCAGTTCCTGCGCGAGGCGCTTGGTCACGTCGGGCAGGCTGGTGTCGTCCTTGACGATGAGCTCGATCTTCTTGCCCGCCACGGTATCGCCGTTCTGCGCCATGTAGAGCCGGGCGGCGGCCTCGATCTGGCGGCCGGTGGTGGCCTGCTGGCCGGTCATCGGCAGCACCAGTCCGATCTTGAAGGTGTTGCCCTGCGCCTGGGCCAGCGGCATGGCCAACGCAATGGCCGCGAGGCTTGCGGCCTGGATGAGGTGACGACGTTGCATGGAGTCTCCTATTTCGATGAAAGCAGAACGAGGGTTATTGTGAACAAACGAAACCGGGCTCGCGCCGAGGCAAACACCTAGCGCCGCCAGCGGAGCGCGCGTTTCTGCGCGATATTCGAACAAGGCGCGCGATGATCGCGCAAAGCTTCGACGGAGCTATGGACTGTCGGGCCGCCACGCGGAATCGATGGTGATGCGGCCGACTGCACGCGAGACGCAGGCGCAGATGCGCCGGCCCTCTGTCTTCTCGTGCTCGCTCAGGAACACGTCGCGGTGATCGATCTCGCCTTCGACCGCGAGCACGTCCATCGCGCACAGTCCGCATTCGCCGCGCCGGCAATCCCAGAGGGTCTGCACGCCGGCGGCCTCGAGCGCCTCGAGCAGGGTGCCGTCGGCCGGCACGGTGATCGCCAGGTCGTGGCGCGGAATGCGCACCTCGAAGGCCTGCGCCGCCAGGCGTCCGCTGCTGCCGAAGGTCTCGAAACGCAGGTCCGCGGGCGCGCGGCCGGCCGCCGCCCAGGCGCGCTTGACGGCTTCGAGCATCGGCACCGGCCCGCAGGTGTAGAGCTGGCCGCCGGGCGGCATGGCTGCAATCTCGGCGGCGAAGTCGATCGGCGCGCTGCCGGTGTGGGCCTGCACGTCGGGGCCCAACGCGTCCTGCAGCGTGGGCAGGTAAGCGAGTTCGTCCACGCTGCGCGCGCCGTAGAGCATGCGCACGCGCACGCCGTTGCGCTCGGCCAGCGCGCCCAGGCGCTGCGCCATGAAGACCAGGGGCGTGATGCCGATGCCGCCCGCCACCAGCAGATAGCCCGGTGCCGTGGTGTCGAGGCCGAAGTGGCTTTGCGGCTCGGCGACCAGCAGGCGGTCGCCGATCGCCAGCCGCCACATCGCGAGCGAGCCGCCGCGGCCGTCGTCCAGGCGCTTGACCGCGATGCGCCAGGCGCGGCCGTCGGGTGCGCCGATCACAGAGTAGGAGCGGGTTTGCATGCGCCCCGAGCCCGGTGCGCCGACCAGCACCTGAACCTGCAGATGCGCGCCCGGCTCGTGCGTGGCCGCGATGCCCGACTCGGGCGTGATCTCGAACTCGCGCACCGTCGGCGTCAGGTCGCGCAAGGCGGTGATGCGCGCGGGCATCCAGTGGGTATCACTTTTCATCAGGCTCTGCGGCGGATCAATTGCACGCCGGGCAAGGGGTGGTTCTGCGCGCCGTGCAGCGCTTCGCGCAGGTTGCGCTGCGCGAGGCGGCTGTGCTCGCGCATCAGCGCCTCGGCGCGCGAGCCTTCGCGGTTCTCGATCGCATCGAGCACCTGGCCATGCTGGTCCTGCGCGATCACCAGCATGTCGCGCGCGGCCGGCGAGTTCGCCTGCACCACCACGAAGCCCGAGGGCGAAGCGAAAGGCAGGTTGATCACGCGCTCCAGCTGCTGCGCGATCAGCGGGCTGCCCGCCATCTCGGACAGGAGCCGGTGGAACTGCTCGTTGAAACTCACATAGCGCGAGAAGGCCGCATCGTCGAGCGCAGGTTCGCGCAGCAGTTCGTCGATGCGCTTCAGGCAGGCGCGCGCCTCGCGCAGCACCACCGGAGCCGCGCCGCGCTCGGCCGCGAGCCGCGCCGACAGGCCTTCGAGCGTGCCGCGCAGCTCGATGGCGTCGGACACGTCGCGCTCGGAAAAAGTGCGCACCGCGTAGCCGCCGTTGGGCAGGGCTTCGAGCAGGCCCTCCTGCTCGAGCCGCATGAGCGCGCTGCGCACCGGCGTGCGCGAGACGCCCAGCAGCTCGGCGATCGCCACCTCTGCGATGCGCGCGCCGCCGGGCAGTTCGCCGGCCAGCACCATCTCGCGCAGCCGCAACTGGGCCTTGACGGCTTGCGAGCTGCCGACTTCCGAAGGCTCGGCCGCTGCAGTGCTCATGTGCGCTCCACGGCTTCGGCCGCAGGCCGGATCGGGATGGTCGCCGTTCGCGGCCTTTCCTTCGCGATCAACTGATCGATCAGCCGTCGCGCCCACATCGCACCGGCGTCGATGTTGAGGTTGTAGAAGCTGTAGTCGGGCCGCTCGTCGATGGCGCGCTGCTGGGCCTCGAGCACCAGCTCGTCCTCGCGGAAGATGCCGGCGACGCCTTCGCGCAGCTCGTGCGTGAGGCGCTGTTCGCCGATGCAGTAGTTGCGCGCGAAGGCCCAGAAATAGAGGCAGCTCTTGTCGGTCTCGGGCGTGATGGTGTTGAGCACGTAGCCGTTGACGCCCTGGCTGCGATCGCCGGGCGCGCCGTCGCGCGGCACCGCGCCGCTGCCCGCCGGCGCCACGCCGACGTCGATGTTGACGGTGCAAGGGCCCTCGAAGCGGATGATCTGCCAGCGGTCGACCTTGCCCTGGTAGCCTCGGGCATGCCGGATCTGCGCGGCCCAGAAGGGCGGCGCATCGATGTTCTCCATCCAGCGCGTGACGGTGGCCGAGCGGTCGCCGTGGGTCGCGACGAAAGGCGCTTCCGCCACCGCGCGGTTGCCGATCGAGGAGCCGTGCACGAAGGTCTCGTGCGTGAGGTCCATCAGGTTGTCGACCACCAGCCGGTAGTCGCAGGCCACGCGGATCATCTTGCCGTCGCCGGCCCAGGCCGGGTCGTCGTTCCAGTGCATGTCCGGCACCAGCGCCGGGTCGGCCTTGGCCGGATCGCCGGGCCAGATCCAGACGAAGCGATGCTTCTCGACCGCCGGGTAGGACCGCACGCAGGCCGAGGGATTCAGCGTCTCCTGGCTCGGCATGTGGGTGCAGCGGCCCTGGCTGTTGTACACCAGGCCGTGATAGCCGCAGACCACTTCGTCGCCGTCGAGGCGGCCCATCGACAGCGGCATCAGCCGATGCCAGCAGGCGTCTTCCAGCGCGGCGACCTGGCCGTCGGTGCGCCGGTACAGCACCAGTTTCTGATTGCAGACGGTGCGTGCCAACAACGCATGCTTGAGCTCGACGTCGTAGGCGGCCGCGTACCAGGCGTTGAGCGGGAAAGGGCTGGGTGAGGTGCTCATGGGATACTCAATGTATACATTCACATCGAAATTTCCAACACTTTTTGGCTAAAACTAGGGTAAATACGGATCTCACTGTATCCATCATGGTCCATCGGCATGAGATTACGATCGACCGTACTTTTTCTGATTTCGACGGAGCACCCCATGTCCCAGCACGCCCGCCTGCCCGCCCGCTACGACCACGTCGGCAGCTTCCTGCGCCCCAAATACCTGCTCGAAGCCCGCGAGCAAAAAGCCAAGGGCGAGATCACGCCCGAACAGCTTCGCAAGGTCGAAGACAAGGCCATCACCGAGATCGTGAAATTCCAGGAGGACATCGGCCTCAAGAGCATCACCGACGGCGAGTTCCGCCGCACTTACTTCCACATCGACTTCCTCGAGCAGCTCGGCGGCGTCAAGACCGACATCCCGGTCACCGTCAAGAAGCCCGACGGCACCGAGGAGCTGGCGCCGCCGGTGATGCGCGTCATCGACAAAGTGACGCACGCGAAGTGCATCCAGCTCGCGGACTTCGAGTACTTGAAGAGCCAGGTGTCGGCCGGCAACACGCCCAAGGTCACGATCCCCTCGCCCACCATGCTGCACTTCCGCGGCGGCCGCGCCGGCATCAGCAAGGTGGCCTACCCCGAGCTCGACCCGGCGTTCTACGACGACGTGGCCAGGGCCTACGGCGACGAACTGCGCTCGCTGGCCGCGGCCGGCTGCACCTACGTGCAGATGGATGACACCAACCTCGCCTACCTCTGCGACGAGAAGATGCGCGAAGCCGCCCGCCAGCGCGGCGACGACCCGAACGAGCTGCCGCACCGCTACGCCGCCTTCATCAACAAGGTGGTGGCGCAAAAGCCCGCCGGCATGACGCTCGCGATGCACCTGTGCCGCGGCAACTTCAAGAGCACGCACGCGGCGGCCGGCAACTACGAGCCGGTGGCCGAGGCGCTGCTCAAGGAGATGGACCTCGACGCCTACTTCCTCGAATACGACGACGCGCGCTCGGGCGACTTCCGGCCGTTGCGCTTCCTGCCCAAGGGCAAGACCGTGGTGCTGGGCCTGGTGACCACCAAGTTCGGCGAGATGGAAGACAAGGACGAGCTCAAGGAGCGCATCGCGGCGGCCGCCAAGTACGTGCCGCTGGAGCAGCTCGCGCTGTCGCCGCAATGCGGATTCTCGAGCACGGTGCACGGCAACAACATCGCGGTCGAGGCGCAGCGCGCCAAGCTGCGCCTGGTGATCGAGACGGCACAAGAAGTCTGGGGAGAATAAGCTCACCAACGGGCCTGGCTACGCCGGCCGGTTTGATTCGGGGTTCGGGTGAAGTAGGCTTCGGGGCATGAAGCTCTTCACCGGCCCCCTCAGCATGTTCGGCGCCAAGGCGCAGATCGCGGCGCTCGAAAAAGGCATCGCGATCGAAGCCGTCATGGTGCCCTTCGATCGCGACGACAACTACGAGCCCAAGCACCCCGAGGTGCTGCGCATCAACCCCAAGCGGCAGGTGCCGGTTTTGATCGACGGCGAGGTCGAGATCTTCGACTCGACGCAGATCTTCGAATACCTCGAAGACCGGGAGCCCGATCCGCCGCTGTGGCCCAGCGGCGTCGCGGAGCGGGCGCGGGCGCGCCAGCTCGAGCACATGTCGGACGAGGTGTTCTTCCCGCACGTGATCAAGCTCATGGGCCTGCAGCACGACATGCAAAGCGAGGCCGCGGTGGCGGCCTGCGCCGCCTGCGCCCGTTTCTATGTGCAGATGGAGCACAGGCTGGCACATGGCGACCACCTCGCCGGCTCCTATTCGTTTGCCGACATCGCCTTCTACATGGCGCAGGTGTTCGCCGACCGCAAGGGCGCCGGCATGACCGATGCCACGCCGCGCCTGCTGGCCTGGCGCGAACGCGTGGGCGCGCGGCCGGCGGTGCGCGAAGTGGTCGGGCCGATGATGAGGTTCCTGGCCTCGGAGGGACGCCCGGTGCCCCTGGCTCTCCAGTCGCACCTCGCGTGAACCGCATCGACGACCTGCTCGACTGGCTGCCCTCGCCGTCGCAGCATTTGCTGGTCGTCACCTTCGCGCTGCTCGTCTACGTGCTGACGACGCGCGCAAGGCGCGAGCAGCGCGCGCCCAGCACCGCCATTTCATGGGTGATGGGGCTCGTGCTGCTGCCCTACTTCATCCTGCCCATCTACCTGCTGTTCGGCCAGCGCAAGCTGCGGCCGGCGGGCTCGCCGCGGCCGCGGCGCTCGGTACCCGCCGGGCACTGGGCCGCCGACCTGGTCGAAAGCTTCGGCCTCGCAGCGCCCGGACCTTGCGCGGTGCGCTTCCATGCCGACGGCGGCGCCGCGCGCGATGCGCTGTGGGATCTGATCGAGGGCGCGCGCACGCGCATCGACGTCTGCACCTTCATCATCGGCGACGACGCGCTCGGGCACGAGGCGATCAACCGGCTCTCGCGGCGGGCGCGCGAAGGCATCAAGGTGCGGGTGCTGCTCGACGGCTTCGGCGCCTTGTCGCTGCCGCGAAGCCACTTCGACACGCTGCGCGATGCCGGCGCCGAGGTGGCCGTGTTCCGCCCGATCTTCAGCCTGCGCCGCGCGGGTCCGCGCAACCTGCGCAATCACCGCAAGCTCACGATCGCCGACGACGGCTGGCTCTGGTCGGGCGGCCGCAACATGGCGGGCGAATACTTCCTCGGCAACCACGACTACCCGCTGGGCTGGCGCGACCTGTCCTTCGATTTGAAGGGCAGCGTGGCCACCGCGGCGGCGCGCCAGTTCGATCACGACTGGGCCTCGGTGCGCGGGCGCAAGCCGCGCGCCATCGCGGCCGCGGTGGCGCCGCCGCACGGCGGCCTGGCGCAGTTCCTGCCGAGCGGCCCCGACCAGACCGAAGACACGGCGCACGCACTCCTGATCGACGCCTGCTTCCGCGCCGAGCACCGGGTGCTCGCGATCACGCCCTACTTCGTGCCCGGCGACGGCCTGCGCGATGCGCTGCGCCTGGCCGCGCGGCGCGGGGTGCAGGTCACGATCGCGATTCCCCAGCAGTCCAACCACCGGCTCGCCGATTTCGTGCGCGCCCGCGCCATGCGCGATCTCGCGCGTGCCGGCGTGATCTTCCGCATGCTGCCCTTCATGGCGCACGCCAAGGCGGTGGTGGTCGACGAGGAGCTCGCGCTGTGCGGCTCGATCAACCTCGACATGCGCAGCCTGCTCCTGAACCACGAGGCGGCGGTGGTGTTCTACGACCGCAACGAGATCGACTGGCTCGCGCAATGGATCGAGACCACCGCCTCCGCTGGCGAGACCTACCGCGCGCGCCGTCCGGGCATCGTGCGCGACGTGGCCGAAGGACTGCTGCTGACCATCGCGTTCCAGCTCTAGGTTTTGTTGGTGTAGCTGGCGTTGCCCAGTCCGGTGCCGATGGTCAGCACCGCCCAGCGCTTCACGTCGCGCATGAAAGGCAGTTCGCTCAGGCCCTGCACCACGGCATCGTTGTGCATCAGGACCAGGGCGGGCTCGCCGCCGATCGTCGGAATCTTCTTGCTCAGTTCGGTCGGCAGGTGGAAGTGTTCGCTCTCCCAGTCGCCCGGCAGGTTCTGCGCGCCGCGCGAGATCGAGCCATCCTTGCGGATCAGGCCCGGGCAGCCGATGCCGATGAAGGGCGCGAGGCGCATGCCTTTTTTCGTGGCGTAGCGGACCTGGTCGTGCAGCATGTCCACCAGGCGCTCGACCAGCACCTTGCGCGCCGGACCGTCATCCGCATGGCGCCACTTTTCGCGCCGCAGCACCTTCACCTTCGACAGGTCCTTGGCGCGCCTGCGGCGCAGCTTGACGATGCCGCAGCGCACGTTGGTGCCACCGATGTCGATCGCGAGGATCGCGTCACGGCCCTTCAGCAGCGGCGGCGGTGCCAGGTGCACCCAGCCGAGCAGTCCGCCGTCGTCGGTCTCGTGGCCGATGCGGCCCAGCTGCACGTCGATGCCCATGTGCTGGAGGATGGCCGCCGCCTGCAGCACCGCGCGCTCGCCGACATCGCTCTCCGGGAAGCCGCCGCCGATCACGATGCGCTCCACGCCCTGCCATGACGGCTGGCGCAGGAAGCGTTCGATGACCCACGCCAGTTCCTCGGCGAATTCCTCGATGGCGCCATGAACCACGTCGGTGGCCTCGGAGCTCTGCCGTGTCTTCAGCGCGGCGTCCAGCGTGCCCTTGGACAGGTCCTTCGAATGCTTGGCGCCCAGCGGGTCCCTGCCCTTCTTCCGGCGGCGCCGGCGCCAGCGCTCCAGCAGTTCCCTGAAGGCCGTCTGGCTGGCCTGGTCGCCGATGAAGCCGTCCTTGTCGCGCAACTGGAGGCTGTAGCCCTCGACGAGCACCGTAGGCAGTTCTCGTGCGCCGTGGATCTCGGGCGGGGGAAGCGAAGCTTTTTTCTTTCTCTTGTGGGATGCCATTGCGTCTTTCGAAGATGCGATTCAATCGGCCGTGGTTTCGAGAATCAGGCGCGCGGTTTCCTCCGGCGCGTCCCAGTGCGGAAAGTGGCCGCAGCGCTCGAACCAGTGCAGGCGCGCGTCGGGGAAGGCCTGTTGGGCACGCACCGCCTGCCGCGGAAAACAGAGGCGATCGAGGCGGCCCCAGCCGATCACGAGCGGCTTGGTCAGGCTGCCAGGGGCGATGCCCTGCGGCGGCGAAGCGCGCACCAGATCGTTGAGCACCCCGTCGAACCACGGCGCGGTCGCATAGCCGCGCATTTCCTCCAGAACCAGCGATGGCGCCAGCGCGTCCGGCCTGGCCGAAAACTGCGCCAGCAGCAGCGCACGCAGCCTTGCATGCGTCGCGATCAGCGGCAACGCGAATTGCAGCGCACGAACCATTCGCACCGACAGCAAGATCGAGGCATGGAACACATGACGCTCCCAGCCCGCCCAGAAGCCGCCCGGGTCGAGCGAAACCACCGAGCCCACGACGCCGCCGCGGCGGGCCAGCTCGAGCACCAGGCGCGCGCCCATCGAACTGCCGACGGCGTCGATGCCGATCAGGTCGTGTTCGCGCAGAAACTGCGTGACCGCGTTGGCGAGGGTCTGCAAGGAGACTTCTCCCGCCAGCGGCGGGCTCTTGCCGAAGCCGGGCAAGTCGATCGCGACCACCGCGCGCTTGGCAGCCAGGGGCGCCATGATGGTCTGCCACGAACGCCAGCTGCTGCCCAGCCCATGAACGAGCAGCAGCGGCTTTCCCTCACCGTGGCGGACGTAGTTGATCAGCATGGATTCAGCTTGCATTCATCTGGTGCGGCGCAGCATCAGCCCCGCGCACCAGCTGCTGTAGGAAACCGGCCTGTCACGCCGATACACTGCGCTCGATGCATCCCTCGCGCCGCGCGTGGCTGACCGCCTTGTCCTGCCTGGGCCTGCTGCTCTGCGCGGCCGCGTCCTCGCACGCGCAGGAGGGAAGCCTGCGCATCGGCTCCAAGCGCTTCACCGAGTCGTACATCCTGGCAGAGGTGTTGGCGCAGACCGCATCGCCTCATACGGCGAGCCCGCCCGTGGTGCGGCAGGGCCTCGGCAACACGGCCATCGTCTACGAAGCCCTGCGCTCGGGCGGCATCGATCTCTACGCCGAATACACCGGCACCATCGGACTGGAGATCCTCAAGAACCCGCAGCCGCTGACGCGCGAGGCCATGAACGCCGCGCTCGCGCCGCTCGGGCTCGGCGCCGCCATCCCGCTGGGCTTCAACGACGGCTATGCGCTCGCGATGCGCGCCGCCGATGCGGATCGGCTCGGCGTGCGCAGCCTGAGCGACCTGGCACGCCACCCCGAGCTGAAGCTCGGGCTCTCGAACGAATTCATCGGCCGCGCCGACGGCTGGCAGGGCCTGGCCGCGCGCTACGGCTTCGGCCAGAAGCCGACCGGCCTGGACCACGGCCTGGCCTACGACGCGATCGCGGCGAAGCAGATCGACGTGATCGACATCTACACCACCGACGCCAAGATCGACCACCTCGGCCTGCGCGTGCTGGAAGACGACCGCCGCTATTTCCCGCGCTACGACGCGGTGCTCCTCTACCGGTTGGACGTGCCCACGCGCTTTCCGCAGGCCTGGGCCGCGCTGCAGAAGCTCGAAGGCCGAATCGACGAGCGCGCGATGATCGCGATGAACGCGCGTGCCGAACTGCAGGGCGTGGCTTTCGACGTGATCGCGCGCGACTTCCTGGCGCAGGGCAAGCACAGCGGGCCGGCGGGCGCCGAGAGCGCCGCCCGGGGCTTTGCCGCCAAGCTCTTCGGCTCCGACCTGGGCCGGCTGGCACGGCAGCACCTGCTGCTGGTGGCGGTCTCGGTCGGGCTCGCGATCCTGATCGCGGTGCCCTTGGGCATCCTCGTGTTTCCGCACCTGCGTTTGCGCGCCGTGGTGCTCGGCCTGACAGGCTTGCTGCAGACCGTGCCATCGCTCGCGATGCTGGCGGTGCTGATCTCGCTGATCGGCGCCATCGGCACCCTGCCGGCGCTGGTCGCGCTCACGCTTTATTCGCTGCTGCCGATCATGCGCAACACGGTGACCGGGCTGGCCGAGGTGCCTGTGGGCTTGCGGCAGGCGGGCACGGCGCTGGGGATGACCGGCGGGCAGAGCCTGCGGCTGGTGCTGCTGCCGCTGTCGCTGCCGACGCTCTTGGCCGGTGTGCGGACGGCGACGACGATCGCGATCGGCACGGCAACGATTGCGGCATTCATCGGGGCCGGGGGCTTTGGAGAACGCATCGTGACCGGCCTTGCGCTCAACGACCGCGAATTGCTGGTGGCGGGTGCGGTGCCGGCGGCGGTGCTGGCGCTGTTGAGCGAAGGGGTGTTCGAGCTGATCGAGTACTGGCTGCGCAGAGGACAGCGGCAGGCTTCTTGAGAGGGCCTTGCCTGTTGCTCCCTCCCCCTTTGGGGGAGGGTTGGGGTGGGGGCACTGGGCCTTTGATTCGGTTGCATCCTTTGCTGAGGGCTGGAGCCGGGATATCGCCCCGGCGGGCGACTCACTTTCTTTTGCTTCGCCAAAAGAAAGTAAGCAAAGAAAAGGCGACCCCACTGTGCGTGTCCCGCAGCGAAGCTGCGGGCAACCTGCGGTGCTCGCTTCAGGCGGGGTCCGCGCAAACTCGCTTCGCTCAAACACGCGCGGCCCTTCTTCCGCCTGAAGCTGCGCTCCTCGGCACGCCCAGAGGGGATTGAACAAGTACGCGCCATGGCGCGTACTTGGCCTTTGGGTTGTCGGTATTTGAAGTGGCCGAGCGAAGCGAAGGCCTGTCCCTGTCCCCGTTCCCCTCCCCTCTGGCTGCGCGAGGAGCGCAGCTTTTCGCGGACCAGGGCTCGCGATTGTCTGAGCCGAAGGCGAGTTCGAGCGAGACCCCGCGAAAAGCGAGCACCGCAGGTTGCCCGCAGCTTCGCTGCGGGTCGCAGACAGTGGGGTCGCCTTTCTTTGGTTACTTTCTTTGGCGAAGCAAAGAAAGTGACTCGCCCGCCGGGGCGAATTCCCGGCTCCAGCCTCAACAAAGCGCAACGTACAAATCAAAGGCCCGAGGGCCCCCACCCCAACCCTCCCCCAGCGGGGGAGGGAATAAGGACGCTCAAGCCAGCGTGTAGGCCGTCTTCACCACGGTAAAGAACTCCTGCGCATAGCGCCCCTGCTCGCGCGGCCCATAGCTCGACCCCTTGCGCCCGCCGAAGGGCACGTGATAGTCCACCCCCGCCGTCGGCAGGTTCACCATCACCATCCCCGCCTGGCTGTGGCGCTTGAAGTGCGTCGCGTACTTCAGGCTCGTCGTCGCGATGCCCGCCGACAGCCCGAACTCGGTGTCGTTCGCCGTCGCCAGCGCCTCCTCGTAGTTCTTCACGCGGATCACGCTGGCCACCGGGCCGAAGATCTCTTCCTTGT
>NZ_JAGGNV010000068.1 GCF_018614955.1 Variovorax paradoxus | reverse complement strand
GGGCAGGTAGCTGATGGGCATGCGCCAAATCTATCAAGCCTCTGCGCGCTCGTCACGCTTCTGCCGCGCAGGCTCCTAGCGCCGGTGTTCGCGGAACAGCACCATGCCCCCGTGATAGAGCACGCCGTCACGGAACTCGCCGTCGGCGGTGAATCCGGTGTCGTCCACGTAGTCGATGTGATTGCCGCCGCTCAGCACATAGCGGCCCTCGTAGGCGCTCTGGCGCTTGCCGCGGGCCTCGTCGTAGCGTCCGCCGGGCAGGAGCTCGTGGCGGATGTAGCCGTCCCGGGTCACCCACATGCCGACGTAGGCGTTCTGGTCGTTCGATCGGTTGTTGTTCGTCATGGCCTTGGATCCTTGAATCGGGTCGGGGACGCGTTGCGCGTCTGCGGGCGACGCCGACATGACGCCCATGGCCAGGCTGAGCAGAAGCAGATGGCCGTGCATGGTCGGGCTCCTTTTCAGTGGGGGCTCGCTGTCGGGCGCACGATGATTTCGCTGGTGTCGACGTCCTCCGGCTGCTCGATCGCAAAGGCGATGGACCGCGCGATGGCCGTGGGCGACTCGGTCGCGCCCGGCGAGATCACGGTGACGCGGATGTCGCCGCCCGCCTCCTGGCGCAGCCGTTCGGAGATCGCGTGCACCGCGAACTTGGAGGCGCAATAGATGAACTGCCCGCTGCCCTGCGCACGCATGCGCGGCAGGCCGGCCGCGATGCCGTGCAGCACGCCGCGCACGTTGACATCGAGCGTGCGGTCCCCCTCGTCGACCTCCCCTTCCTCCAGTGCCGACCGCGGCATCACGCCGGCGTTGTTGACGATCACGTCGACGCGGCCGAAAGCCTCGGTCGCCTCGTCGATGAAAGACTGCATGCTGGCGCGCCGCGTGACGTCGAGCGCCTGGTAGCGCGCAGAGCCGCCGGCCTCGAGGATCTCGTTGGCGAGCGCGTTCAGCCGGCCGATGCGGCGCGCGCCGAGCAGCACGCGCGCGCCGCGCTGTGCCAGGAGCCTGGCGGTGGCTTCGCCGATGCCGCTGCTCGCGCCGGTGATGGCGACGACTTTTCCTTCGATGCCTGACATGTTGCGTTCCTTGACTGCGGGGAGTGGAACGAAGTCTAGGAACGAGGGGGCATCAGGCGGTAGCCGATTCGCCCGCGCTTCTTGCCTGATCCTGCAATACGCAGCTTCAGAGCACGGAGAGCGGTTCGAACGCGACGCCCTGGCCGGCCGCCCGCCTGATCGGCTCAGGATCGACGCCGGCGCGCAGCGCGCGCAGCAGCGCGGTGTCCATGTAGACACGCTCCTCGACGATCTTGCCGTCCCGGAGCCGAAACTTGTCGACGCCGCGCCAATCGAAGCGCTTGCCGCCGACCTGGCGCGTGCACTGCCATTCGATGATCACGACATCGCCGCGCGACGTCCAGTCCAGCAGCTGCCAGACGAGGTCGGGCGCGGCTTCGCGCTGCACCTCGTTCAAGCGGCCGAGCTCACTACCGGCGATGGGACGATCGACCAGCGGCGTGCGCAGCACCCCGTCCGGATGCCAGAGCGCAAGAAATGCCTCGCCGTCCCTCGCGGCCCATGCGGCGGCGAATCGGGTGATGAAATCCTGGATCTCTGCATCGGTCATGGTCAGGTCGCTTTCGTTGGGATGGCGCAGCGATGATCGTGAAGCGCGGTGCGCTTGACCGGCCATATCCGGACATCATCATCCGCGCTCATGCATTCATGAAAGGTCCACCGTGAAGATTCTCGTGACCGGCAGTTCCGGCCATCTCGGCGAGGCCTTGATGCGCCGCCTGCAGCACACGGCGCATGACGCCGCCGGCATCGACGTGCTGGCATCGCCCTTCACCCGCCACGTGGGCTCGATCACCGACCGCGCCCTCGTGGCCCGCTGCATGCAGGGCGTCGATGCCGTGCTCCACACCGCGACGCTGCACAAGCCCCACGTCGCCACGCACAGCCGCCAGGACTTCGTCGACACCAACATCACGAGCACGCTCAACCTGCTGGAAGAGGCGGCGGCCGCAGGCGTCGGCGCCTTCGTCTTCACCAGCACCACCAGCGCCTTCGGCCGTGCGCTGACGCCGCCGCCGGGCGCGCCGGCCGCCTGGGTCACCGAAGACGTGGCGCCGGTGCCGAAGAACATCTACGGCGCCACCAAGGTCGCGGCCGAGGACCTGTGCGAACTGTTCCAGCGCCAGCAGGGGCTGCCCTGCATCGTGCTGCGCACCTCGCGTTTCTTTCCCGAGGAGGACGACCAGCGGCATGTTCGCGAACGCTACGAGGATGCGAACGCGAAGGTCAACGAGTTCCTGCATCGCCGGGTCGACGTGGAGGACGTGGTCGAGGCGCATCTGCTCGCCGCCGAGCGGGCGGCCGGGATCGGCTTCGGCCGCTACATCATCAGCGCGAGCTCGCCCTTCACGCGCGACGACCTGCAACTGCTGCGCACCGACCTGCCCGCGGTGGTGGCGCGCCACGTGCCGCATTTCGAAGCCGAGTACGCGCGGCGCGGGTGGCGCATGTTCCCCGAGATCGATCGCGTCTACGTCAACGAGCGCGCACGCGCCGAGCTGGGGTGGCGGCCGCGGCATGACTTCCGCGCAGTCATCGAGCGCCTGCGCACGGGCGGCGACCATCGCAGCGCGCTGGCGCAGGCGATCGGCTCCAAGGGCTACCACGCGACCGTCTTTGCGGACGGCCCCTATCCGGTGGAATAGAGCGAATTAAGCTCAGCCGCGCTTCGCCGCGCGGTAGAGCCCTTCGACCTTGGGCACGTTGGCCTCCAGCTTGGCGATGCGGTCGGGCCCGCTCGGGTGCGTCGAGAGAAAGCTCAACCCGCCCTGATTCTTCGAGGCCTGCGCCATCTTCTTCCACAGCGAGACCGAAGCCTTCGGGTCGTAGCCGCCGCGCGCGGCGAGTTCGAGCCCGACCAGGTCGGCATCGGTCTCGTCGCTGCGGCTGAACTTGAGCGTGAGCAGCTGCGTGCCGGCCCGCGCCGCAAGGTCGCCGGCTTGCCCGAGGCCCAGCAGCTGGGCCGTGATCGACAGCGCGGCGCCGGTGCCCGCACTCTTGGCCAGGCGGGCCCGCGCGTGCTCGCGCAGCGCATGCGCCATCTCGTGGCCCATGACCATCGCGACCTCGTCGTCGGTCAGCTTCAGCTGGTCGAGGATGCCGGTGAAGAAGGCGATCTTGCCGCCCGGCATGCAGAAGGCGTTGATCTGCTTGCTGCCGATCAGATTGAGCTCCCACTTCCAGCGCGCGGCGCGCTCGTTCCATTGCGCCGCGAACGGGATGATGCGTGCCGAGATGGCATGCAGCCGCTGCAGTTGCGGATGGCCCTCCGGCGCCAGCGCGCCCTTGGCCTTGGCCTGCGCCATCAGCTGGCCGTACTGCTGCACGCCCGCCTGCTCGACGTTCTCGGCCGGCACAAGGTTGCGCGCCACCGAGGACTTGCCGACCTCGACCTGCGCGAGCGCCGGCGTCACCGCGGCCGCGCTCGCGGCCAGCAGAAATGCGCGGCGGGCTTGCCAGGTTCCGGAGCGAGAAGTGCAGCGCAAACACATGCGGGAATAATAAGAGAGCCCCAAAGACCCTCATTCATGTCCGCACCCCCGGCTGACGAAGCCTCCCCTGCCCTGCCTTGGCGCGACGCGCTCAAGGTTTATCTCGAACCGGCCACGCTGCGCATGCTCGCGCTGGGCTTCTCCGCGGGCCTGCCGCTGCTGCTGGTGCTCGGCACGCTGAGCTTCCGGCTGCGCGAGGCCGGCATCGACCGCACCACCATCGGCTACCTGAGCTGGGTCGGCCTGGCCTACGGCTTCAAGTGGGTCTGGGCGCCGCTGGTGGACCGGCTGCCGATCCCGCCGCTGACCACGCTGCTCGGGCGCCGCCGCGGCTGGCTGCTGCTGGCGCAGGCGATGGTGATCGCCGGCATCGTCGGCATGGCCTTCAACGACCCGCGCGCCGGGCTCGCGCCGCTGATCTGGTGCGCGCTGCTGGTGGCTTTCGGGTCGGCCACCCAGGACATCGCGCTCGACGCCTTCCGCATCGAATCGGCCGCCACGCGCAAGCAGGCCGCGCTGGCGGCGGCCTACCAGACCGGCTACCGGCTCGCGATGATCTGGGCCGGCGCCGGCGTGCTGTGGATCGCGGCCTGGGCCGAGATCGCCGGCGCCGCGGGCTACCAGAACGGCGCCTGGAAAGCTGCCTACCTCGTGATGGCGGCGTCGATGGCGGTCGGCGTGATCACGGTGCTGCTGTCGCCCGAACCGGTGCGCGTGGCGCTGCCGAAGGCGAAGAACGCGGCCGAGTGGCTGCAAAGCGTGCTGATCGAGCCCTTCGCCGATTTCATCCGCCGCTACAAGTGGCAGGCCGCGCTGATCCTCGCGCTGATCGCGGTCTACCGCATCAGCGACGTGGTGATGGGCATCATGGCCAACCCCTTCTATGTCGACATGGGCTTCACCAAGGACGAGGTGGCGACGGTCAGCAAGATCTACGGCGTGGTGATGACGCTGGTCGGCGCCTTCGTCGGCGGCGTGCTGTCGATGCGTTTCGGCGTGATGCGCGTGCTGATGCTGGGCGCAGTGCTGAGCGCCGCGAGCAACCTGCTGTTCGCCTGGCTCGGAACGCGCGGGCACGATCTCACCGGCCTGGTGCTGGTGGTCTCGGCCGACAACCTGGCCGGCGGCATCGCGTCGGCCGCCTTCATCGCCTATCTGTCGAGCCTGACCAACATCAGCTACTCGGCCACGCAGTACGCGCTGTTCAGCTCGCTCATGCTGCTGCTGCCCAAGTTCATTGCCGGCTACTCGGGGGTCTTCGTCGATCACTATGGCTACGGCGCCTTCTTCGTCGGCACTGCGGCGCTGGGCGCGCCGGTGCTGTTGCTGGTGGCGCTGGCCTCCCGAGCCTTCAAAACGGCGCCATAATGGTTCCATTTCGGAGGCATTCCGGTGGCCAATCTGTCGATCAAAGGCGTTCCTGACGACATCGCCGAGCGCCTGCGGCAACGCGCCGCACGCAACCACCGCTCGCTGCAGGGCGAGCTGATGGCCATCATCGAAC
Organism: Variovorax paradoxus; assembly: GCF_018614955.1. Lineage (GTDB taxonomy): Bacteria > Pseudomonadota > Gammaproteobacteria > Burkholderiales > Burkholderiaceae_C > Variovorax > Variovorax paradoxus_J. Next base: position 42,207 of record NZ_JAGGNV010000068.1, on the reverse strand, counting down.
AGGCCGCCGGCGAGCTGAAGCCCGAGGCCGCCCACACCTTTCAGCGCGCGAGCAAGTCCATCGAACAGATCGCGGCCGAGCACCGCATCCGCTTTCCGCAGCCCATCGCCCGCGGCCCCGACGCGGTCGACATCATTCGCAGCGAACGGGACGTCCGGTGAGTTCGCCGGCAGCACCCGCTCCCCGCGCCACCGAACCGCCGGTGCCCTACCTGATCCGGCCACCGATGGTGGTGGACTGCAGTGCGCTCAGCGCCGTGCTGTTCGACGAGCCGATGCGCGATGCAGCGCTGGCACGCCTGGTCGGTCACAACCTGCACGCGCCGAACCTGCTCGATCACGAGATCGCGAGCGTCGCGCTCAAGAAGCTGCGGCAGGACTGGCCTGCGGACTCCGTCGCGCTGGCGCTGGCCGACTACCGCGCCTACGACATCCAGCTGCACCCGGTCGACATCGCGGCGCAATTCGAGCTGGCGCAGCGCTACCAGATCTCTGCCTACGATGCCGCCTACCTGTGGCTTGCGGCCGAACTCCGGGCCCCGCTCGCCACCTTCGACCCGAAGCTCGCCGCCGCCGCCCAGGCGCACCTCAACGGACCGCCTTGAGCCGGGGGATTGACCGACATCGCGATCCGGCAGCCAACTGGTAGTCTTGCGCCTCGTCCATCCCACCGCCTTCCCCAGCACCGTGTCCTCCCGCATTCCTCCTCTCCAGATCAGCGCCTACACCGCCACGTCGGCCGTCGGCATCGGCAAGGAATCCCTCGTTGCCGCAATCGAACAATCGAAGAGCGGCCTGCGCGCCAACGATTTCGGCGCCACGCCGCTTCCCACCTGGATCGGCCGCGTCGACGGCCTTGAAGAACTCCGGCTGCCGGAAGACCTGGCCGGCTGGGATTGCCGCAACAACCGCCTGGCCTGGCTCGGCTTGCAGGCCGACGGCTTTATCGAAGCGGTGGCGGCGGCGCGCGAGCGCTACGGCGCGGCGCGCATCGCGCTGGTGCTCGGCACCTCCACCTCGAGCATCGGCGAGACCGAACTGGCCTACACGCAGCTCGATGCCGACGGCAGCTTCCCGGCCGATCAACGGCGGCCCCTGATCCATACGCCTCACTCGCTCGCGATGTTCGTGCAGCAGGCGCTCGGGCTCGAAGGCCCGGCCGAGACAATCTCGACCGCCTGTTCGTCGAGCGCCAAGGTCTTCGCTTCGGCCGAGCGGCTGATCCGCCTGGACCTGGTCGACGCAGCCGTGGTCGGCGGCGTGGATACGCTGTGCGGCAGCGTGCTGTTCGGCTTCAACTCGCTCGAGCTGGTCTCGCCCGAGCCCTGCCGGCCCTTCGATGCGGCCCGCAGCGGCATCAGCCTGGGCGAGGCCGCGGGCTTCGCGTTGCTCGAACGCGGCGCCGGCAGGCTCGAACTGCTGGGCTACGGCGAGGCGAGCGACGCCCACCACATGTCCACGCCCCATCCCGAGGGCCTGGGCGCCGAGCGCGCGCTCGACGAGGCACTGGCGCGCGCCGGCCTCGCGCCCGAGGCCATCGACTACATCAACATGCACGGCACGGCCAGCATGAAGAACGACGAGGTCGAGGGCGCGCTGGTCGCCCGGCGCTTCCCGGCGGCCACGCATGCGAGCTCGACCAAGGGCTTCACCGGCCACACGCTGGGCGCGGCCGGCATCGTCGAGGCCGTGATCAGCCTGCTGGCCATCGAACGCGGGCTGAAGCCGGGAACCGTCAACACCACCGCACTCGACGCCGACTGCGGCCCGCAGGTCAGGCTGCAGCCGGCGCACGGCGAGGTGCGTTACGCGCTCTCCAATTCCTTCGGCTTCGGCGGCAACAACTGCTCGCTGGTGTTCGGCAAGGGAGCAGGCGCATGAGCAGGACGCCGACCCTCTACATCGAAGGCCCGGCCTTCTGGGCGCCGACGTTGCCGGGCTGGGAGACGGCGCGCGCCGTGTTCCGCGGCGAGGCGCAGCCGGCCGATCCGCCGGCCAAGCGGCCTTCGCCGCAGTTGCTGGCGCCGGCCGAGCGGCGGCGCGCGCCCGACACGGTGGCGCTCGCGCTGGAGGTCGCGGCGGCCGCGATCGCCGCTTCGGGCCGTGACGCCGCGCAGCTGCCCTGCGTGTTCGCCTCGGCGCACGGCGACCTCGGCATCAACGACTACATGTCCAGCACGCTCGCCAGCGACCCCAAGCTGCTGTCGCCGATCAAGTTCCACAACTCGGTGCACAACGCGGCGGTGGGCTACTGGACCATCGGCACCGGCTGCATGGCGGCGAGCAATTCGGTGTCGGCCTACGAGAGCAGCTTCGCGACCGGCCTGCTCGAGGCCGCGACGCAGTGTGCGGCCGACCGGGAGGCGGTGCTCCTGGCCGGCTTCGACGTGCCCGCCGTGGGCGCGCTCGCCTCGGTGATCACCAGCCGCGACCTGCTGGCCGTGGCGCTGGTGATCGCGCCGGCGCGCACCGAACGCACAGTGGCCTCCTTCGAATGGTCGCTCGCGAGCGGCGCGCAGAAGGCCGCGCCGCGCCCGCCTTCCGATGCGGCGCGCGCCTTGAAGGCCAATGCGATGGCCGATGCGCTGCCCCTGTTCGAAACCCTGGCGCGCGGCAAACCCGAGGCACTCGCCCTGCCGCTGTCGGGCACGCTGTCGCTGCAACTGCGGCTCGAACCGCAAGGCTGAACCTGCCATGGATCCGATCCTCCGCCGGCACGACGTCGTGATCATGGGCGGGGGACTCGCGGGGCTCACGCTCGCGCTGCAGCTCAAGCGGCGCTTCGCCGACATCGACATCGTGGTGCTGGAGCGCCGCGCCCATCCCGTGCCGCATGCGGCGCACAAGGTGGGCGAATCCTCGGTCGAGATCGGCGCCCATTACTTCGACACGGTGCTGGACCTCAAACCGCACATGCACGGCGCCCAGCTGCGCAAGTTCGGCTTCCGCTTCTTCTTCAGCGAGGGCCGGCGCGACATCGACCAGGTGACCGAGATCGGCGCCAGCCGCTACCTCGCGGTGCCGAGCTACCAGATCGACCGCGGCATCTTCGAGAACTACCTGGCCGAGGAGGCGACGCGCCGCGGCGTGCGCTTCGTCGACAGCGCATTGGTGCGCCGCATCGACCTGGCCGAAGACCCGCGCGAGCCGCACCGGCTCAGCTGGACGCAGGAGGGCGAGACGCACCTCGTCCATGCGCGCTGGCTCATCGACGCCTGCGGGCGCGCCGGCCTGCTCAAGCGCAAGCTCGGGCTGGCGGAGCCCAATGCGCACGAATGCAATGCCGTGTGGTTCCGCATTGGCGAGCGCATCACCATCGACGACTGGTCCGACAACGCCGAATGGCGCGCCCGCTGCGAGCCGCAGGCGCGCTGGCTCTCGACCAACCACCTGGTCGGCGCGGGCTACTGGGTCTGGCTGATCCCGCTGGCCTCGGGCTCGCACTCGGTCGGCATCGTGGCCGACCCGCGGCTGCATCCGATCGAGACCATCGACAGCTTCGACAAGGCGATGCAGTGGTTCCAGACCTGGCAGCCGCGCCTTTTCGACGAGCTCGACGGCAAGCGCCACCTGCTGCAGGACTTCGCCTTCTTCCGCGACTTCTCCTACGGCTGCAAGCAGGTGTTCTCGGGACGGCGCTGGGCGCTGACCGGCGAGGCGGGGCTCTTCCTCGACCCCTTCTATTCCCCGGGCAGCGACTTCATCGCGATGAGCAACACCTACATCACCGACCTGATCGCGCACGACCGCGCCGGGCACTCGGTGGAGGCGCGCGCCCAGCTCTACGACCAGATCTACCATTCCTTCTACGAGAGCACGCTCGCGCTCTACACCGACCAGTACCCGCTCTTCGGCGATCCGGAGGTGCTGCCGGTGAAGGTGATCTGGGACTACACCTACTACTGGGGCGTGCTCTCGCAGATCTTCTTCCAGCAGCGGCTGACCGACCTCGCCCTGCTCGGCAGCCTGCGCGACGAGCTCCAGCATGGCCAGCGGCTCAATTTCGCGGTGCAGGACTTCCTGCGCGCCTGGTCGGCCCTGAGCGAGAAGCGCAATCCGGCCGTGATGCTGGACCAGGCCGCGCTGCCGTGGTTCGCCGAACTCAACCGCAGCCTCAACGACCGACTCGACGACGAGGCCTTCCGCACGCGCATGCGGGCCTCGGTCGAACAGCTGCGCGCGCTGGCCTGCGAGATCCTGGTCCGCGCCACCCGGGAGCACCCTGGCCTCGACGGCCTCGTCCTGCGCGCCGTGCTATCCGAGAAAATGACGGCCGCCCCGCCTAGCCCGGCGCCCGCCTCCATGCTCTTCGCGCCGAACTGACCGATACCAGTCGCTTCGAGGTTTACGCCAACTTTACGGAGCGTTCAAGCCTGCTTGGCGCCACAGGGAGAACCTACAGCCATGAGCACCCCCCAACTCCTGATGATCGAAGACGACGCCCGCCTGGCGCAAATGGTGGGCGAGTACCTCACCCAGTCGGGCTTCGGCTTCAGCCATGCCGCCGACGGCGCCAGCGGGCTCGAGCTGCTGCAGCAGCGCTCGCCCGACCTCGTGATCCTCGACCTGATGCTGCCGGACACCGACGGCCTCGAGGTCTGCCGCCGGATCCGGGCCCTGCCCAACGGTCTGGCCAAGGTGTCGGTGCTGATGCTGACCGCCAAGGGCGACCCGATGGATCGCATCATCGGCCTGGAGATCGGCGCCGACGACTACCTGCCCAAGCCCTTCGAGCCGCGCGAGCTGCTGGCGCGCATCCGCGCCGTGCTGCGCCGCCGCAGCGAAACCACGAGCGCGGCGGCGGCCGCCACCGTGATGCGCTTCGGCACGCTGGAGATCGACCGCAACGCGCGCACCGTCACCGTCGGCGGCGCGCCGGCGGATCTCACCTCCTACCAGTTCGACCTGCTGGTCGCGATGGCCGAACGCGCCGGCCGCGTGCTCACGCGCGACCAGATCATGGAAGCCGTGCGCGGCCGCGAGCTCGAGGCCTTCGACCGCTCGATCGACGTGCACATGGGCCGCATCCGTGCGGCGATCGAAGTCGACGCCAAGAATCCGAAGCGCATCCTCACCGTGCGCGGCGTGGGCTACGTGTTCGCGAAACAACAAGACTGATGCTGCGCAATCTCTACCGGCGCCACCTCTACGTCCGCATCTGGCTGGCGGTGGTGGCCGGCGTCGTCATCCTCACGCTCACCGCCAACTGGATCGTGCGCGAGGCAGCCGAGAACGAGCGCGAGCGCCTGTCGGCGGTGCCGCGCGAAGTGGTGGTGCTCAACAACCAGGACCGCGCCATCGGCACCGGCAGCGCCGTGCGCGTGCCCGGCCAGGGCCTCGAATTCGACGTGACGCTCGAGGACGGCCGCGCGATGTCGCTGCGCGTGGCGCCGCGCCCGCGCCCGAGCGGCACCAGCGGCCTGGCGGCCTGGCGCACGCCGTTCGGATTGGGCTGGATGGTCGCGCTGGTCGGCATCGCCGTGGCGCTGGGCGTCTACCCGATCGTGCGCCGGCTGACCAAGCGCCTCGAAGCGCTGCAGCGCGGCGTGCAGCGCTGGGGCGAAGGAGACTTGTCGGTGCGCGTCGCCGAAGAAGGGCAGGACGAAGTGGCCGATCTTTCCAATCGATTCAACGGGGCGGCGGCCCGCATCGAGCAGCTGGTGCGCTCGCACAAGTCGCTGCTGGCCAATGCCTCGCACGAGCTGCGCTCGCCGCTCACGCGCATCCGCATGGGGCTGGAACTGATGGGCGAGCGGCCGAGCGAGGCCGCGCGCGAGGAAATTGCGCGCAACATCGCCGAGCTCGACCAACTCATCGACGAGATCCTGCTCGCCAGCCGGCTCGACGCCAAGGAAGCCGACATGGGCACCATCGAAACGGTGGACCTCACCGGCCTGGCGGCCGAAGAGTGCGCGCGCGTCGACGCCGAGCTCGACGTGGCCGAAGACGCAAGCAGCGACGCGCTCACGGTACGCGGCGTGCCCCGCCTGCTGCGCCGCGCGATCCGCAACCTGCTCGAGAACGCGCGGCGCTACGGGGCGGGCGAGATCAGTGTGCAGCTCGACAGCACCAGCAGCGCCGCCGAGATCCGCGTCAACGACCGCGGCCCCGGCGTGCCGGCCGCGTTGCGCGAGCGCATCTTCGAGCCCTTCTACCGGCTGCCGGGCGCGAGCGAGCGCAACGGCGGCGTGGGCCTCGGCCTCGCGCTGGTCAAATCGATCACCGAACGCCATGGCGGCAGCGTGCGCTGCGAAGACCGGCCCGGCGGTGGCGCTAGCTTCGTGATCGCTTTGCCGAACTGAGGCCCCCCGGCTTTTCACTGCGCTTCGCTTCGTGTAACTCCCCCCCGAGGGGCTGAAGCCCGCGGCTCCAAGCCCGCCTGCGCAGGCTTGGACGGGCTGAAGAGGCGTCCGCCTCTGGCGGCGCCTCAGGGCGCGGCCGCCTTGAGGCGGCCCGGCGGCGGCCGCCGAAGCTGACCGGGCCGGTCAGGAAACGGTGCGGCGGCGGCACCTAAAATCCGCCCCCATGCAGAGATCGCAAATCGTCCGCCCCGCAGCCATGTTCTGGGGGCTGACGGTATTCATGCCGGTCGGCGTCCCCTACCTCGCGTTCTTCCTGCTGCTCGTCGCGCTGCTGGCAGCCGGTGACTGGCGCGAACGCGCCGTCCGCCTGCGCAGCAACCCGCTGTGGTGGCCGGTCATCGTCTACGTGGTGTGGACACTGGCGGTGCTCGCGCTCGGGCCCCACTACCCGCAAACGCCGTCGAACCTGGTGCACGGGCTGCGCATCGCGGCCACGCTGCTGATGGCGCTGGCGCTCACGCGCGAGGAGGCGCTGTGGGCGCTGCGCGGCTTCCTGCTGATGGCGCTGGCGAACATCGTGCTCATCGCGGCGTCCCATGCGTTCGGCTTCCAGGTCCCGGAGGCCTGGCGCGGCGTGGTGATGCCGGTCGGCAACAAGTCCATCAGCAACGCCCTGCTGTTCACCGTCGTGGGTGCGACGGCGGCCGTGTTCGGGCTCGCGGCACTGTCGGAACGCCATCGCTGGCAGGCCGTACCCGCGTTCGCGATCACGCTGGCCGTGGTGGTGATCATCTTCTTCAAGCTGGATTCGCGCACCTCGCTGCTGGCCATGCTGCTGGTCATTCCGGCGGCCTGTCTTCACCAGTGGCGGCGCAGGCTCGGCGTGCTCTCGCTTGCCATGGTGTTGGGCGCAGCGGTCGTGGCCGCGGGCCTTTGGAGTTCGCCAGCCGTGCAGCGGAAGTTCGAGCTCGGCGCGCACGAGCTGGAGCAGGCGCAAGGCGGCGCGGTGTCCGAAGGCAGCTGGGTGGTGCGCTACTACATGTACCGCGACACGGGGCGCATGATCATCGACCGCCCGTTCGCCGGCTGGGGCATCGGCGGCTGGACCGAGCAGTGGCATCTGCGCGGCCCCAAGCTGCTGGCCGACTACAACATGCCGCACAACGACTTCCTGTGGATGGGCTCGCAGGCCGGCATCCCGGGCGCGCTGAGCCTGCTCCTCATCATCCTGACCGGCATCTGGCTGGCCTGGCGCCGCGACGACCTGATCGGACGCTACGCCTTCGTCGCGCAGCTGATCCTCTTGATCGCCACCAACGCGAACTCGGCACTGCGCGATGCGCAGATCGGGCTCAGCCTGCTGTGGGTGGCGGCGATCTACCTGCGGCTCGCGCAGGAGCCGGGCGATTCATGGCGCGGGCTGATCCCGCGCCGCGATGCGGTCGCTCTCAGTGGCGATGCGCCACGGCCTCGCCCGCTTTGAGCCGGTAGACCGTGCCGCAATAAGGGCACTTGGCCTCGCCGGTGCGCGCGACGTCGAGATACACCTTGGGATGCGCGCTCCACAGCTTCATGTCGGCCTTGGGGTTCGGGCAGAACACGCCGCCCTGATGGTTCAGGTCCTTGGCCAGCAGTTCGATCACAGCGTTGGACATCTCGTCAGACCTTCGTGAGCCAGTGGGCGTATTTGGGATTGCGGCCGTTCACGATGTCGAAGAAGGCGCTCTGGATTTTTTCGGTGACGGGCCCGCGCGAGCCGATGCCGATCTCGATGCGGTCGAGCTCGCGGATCGGCGTCACCTCGGCCGCGGTGCCGGTGAAGAAGGCTTCCTCGGCGATGTAGACCTCGTCGCGCGTGATGCGCTTCTGCACCACCTCGATGCCGAGATCCTTGCAGATGTGCAGGATGGTGTTGCGCGTGATGCCGTTGAGCGCGCCGGCCGACAGGTCGGGCGTGTAGACCACGCCGCCCTTGACCACGAAGATGTTTTCGCCCGCGCCCTCGGAGACGAAGCCGCTCGCGTCGAGCAGGAGCGCCTCGTCGTAGCCGTCGTCCAGCGCCTCCATGTTGGCGAGGATCGAGTTGCTGTAGTTGCTGACCGCCTTGGCCTGCGTCATCGTGATGTTGACGTGGTGGCGCGTGTAGCTCGAGGTCTTGACGCGGATGCCGCGCTTCATGCCCTCGTCGCCCAGGTAGGCGCCCCAGGCCCAGGCCGCGACCATGGCGTGGATGCGGTTGCCCTTGGGGCTGACGCCGAGCTTCTCGGAGCCGATCCACACCAGCGGGCGCAGGTAGCAGCTCTCGAGCTTGTTCTCGCGCACCACCTGCTTCTGGGCCTCGTTGAGCTGCTCGGGCGAGAACGGGATCTTCATGCGCAGGATCTTGGCGCTGTTGAACAGGCGCTCGGTGTGCTCGGCCAGGCGGAAGATCGCGGTGCCGTTGACGGTTTTGTAGGCCCGCACCCCCTCGAAAGCGCCGCAGCCGTAGTGCAGCGTGTGGCTGAGCACGTGGATCTTGGCGTCGCGCCAGTCCACGAGATCGCCGTCCATCCAGATCTTGCCGTCACGGTCGTCCAATGCGGGGAGCGCGCTCATGTTCTTTGTCCTTTGGGGAAGGGGGTATGTCGCAAAAGCTTGCGATTTTACGGCGGCGACCGACTTCGTCCCGCCGACAATGCACGGCTTTGCCAATCAGCCAGAAAAGGGTTCGTTTCAGTGTCCGTCTTCAAGAACGTCATCGTCTACCGCATCGAAGCATCGTGGTCGCAGTCGCACGGCCAGGTCGAGCAGGCCCTCGACCCGCTGCGTTTCGTCCCCTGCGGCCCCTCGCAAGAGAAATCCGCCGGCTGGGTCGAGCCCCGCGGCGAGGAACACGGCCCGCTGGTCGAATCCATCGGCGGCCAGTGGCTGCTCGAATACATGATCGAAAGCAAGACGCTGCCGGCTTCGGTGGTGCGCCGCAAGGTCGAGGAGCGCGCCGCGCAGATCGAGGCCACCACCGGCCGCAAGCCGGGCAAGAAGGAAAAGAAGGAGCTCAAGGAAGACGTCACGCACGAGCTGCTGCCGCTGGCCTTCACGCGCCACGCGCGCATCGCAGTCTGGATCGACCCGGCGGCCCGCCGTCTCGTAGTGAATGCGAGCAATGTCGCGCGCGCCGACGAGGTGGTGACCAGCCTGGTGAAGGCGCTGGAAGGCTTCGCCGTCGCGCAGATCAATACGCAGGTGGAGCCGGCGGCCGCCATGTCGGACTGGCTCTCGACCCAGGAGCCGCCGGCCGGCTTCACCATCGACCGCGAGTGCGAGCTCAAGGCCAGCGACGAGTCGAAGGCCGTGGTGCGCTACGCCAAGCACCCGCTCGACATCGAGGAGGTGCGCCAGCACATCGCCGACGGCAAGCGCCCGACCCGGCTGGCGATGACCTGGGACGACCGCGTGTCCTTCGAGCTGACCGAAGGCCTGCAGCTGCGCAAGATCGTGTTCCTCGAAGGCACGCTCGACGATGCGCCGGCCTCGGGCAAGGAAGACAACTTCGATGCCGATGCCGCGATCGCGACCGGCGAGCTCGGCCAGCTGGTGCCGGAGCTCATCGAGGCGCTGGGTGGGGAGATGAAGCTGGGCGCGGCGGCGGCGGATGCGGCGCCGGCCGAGTCCAAGGCCGAAGAGCTCGCCGACGAATCGGCGCCGTTCTAGACCGGCGGCCGCAGCGCGTCGGCCGCGCCGGGCTTGACGGCATCGGCGCTCGGCGCGTCGGCCTGGGCCGGCTCCTCGTCGGGCACCTCGGGCCGCACCAGCTTCCACTCGATCAGCTTGCCGTTCGCGAAGGTGGCATCGACCCAGGAGCCGCCGCCGTCGGTCCAGCGGAAGACCTCGGGCTGCTCGTCCTTGGGCGAGCGCTGCTCGCCCAGAGCGCGCGTCATCGCGATCACGTGCAACAGGGTCGCCTTGGGCTTGAGCTTGGCGTTGAGCATCACCGCACTCGCGACCGTGCCGATGGGCCGGTCGGCGGCGCGCTTCAGGACCTGCATGGTGCGGTTGAAATGCATCAAGAGGAACATCACGATGGCGCCGCCGGCGAGCGCGACGCCGGCCCATCCATAGGCGCGATAGGCGAGGGCGAGCAGCAGGAGGCCGGCGAGCGGAACGAGGACTTTGCCGAAATTCATGGCTTGTATTGTCGCGCCCCCGCCTACTGGAGCTGCCGCACCACGTCCATCGCTTCCTCGATCCGCTCTACCGCGTGAATGGTCAGCCCCTCGATCTCCTTCGCGCCCTTGCGCGGCGCGTTCGCCTTCGGCACCACGGCCACGCTGAAGCCCAGCTTGGCCGCTTCGCGCAGGCGCTCCTGGCCACGCGGCGCGGGCCGCACCTCGCCGGCGAGGCCGACTTCGCCGAAGGCGATGAAGCCCTTGGGCAGCGGCTTGCCGCGCAGGCTGGAGGTGATGGCGAGCATCACGGCCAGGTCGGCCGCCGGCTCGCTGATGCGCACGCCACCGACCGCGTTGACGAACACGTCCTGGTCCATGCAGGCCACACCCGCATGGCGGTGCAGCACCGCGAGCAGCAACGCGAGCCGGTCGCGGTCCAGTCCCACCGAGAGGCGTCGCGGACTCGGCCCGCCGTTGTCGACCAGCGCCTGGATCTCGACCAGCATCGGCCGCGTGCCTTCGAGCGTGACCAGCACCACGCTGCCCGGGACCGGCTCCGCATGCTGGCTCAGGAAGATCGCGCTCGGGTTGGCCACGCCTTTCAGGCCGCGCTCGGTCATCGCGAACACGCCGATCTCGTTGACCGCGCCGAAGCGATTCTTGATGGCCCGCACCAGCCGAAAGCTCGAGTGCGTGTCGCCTTCGAAGTAGAGCACCGTGTCGACCATGTGCTCCAGCACGCGCGGGCCGGCCAGCGCGCCTTCCTTGGTGACGTGGCCCACCAGCACCACCGCCGTGCCGCTGGCCTTGGCGAAGCGAGTGAGGTGTGCGGCGCACTCGCGCACCTGCGCCACCGAGCCCGGCGCCGAGGTGAGCTGGTCGGAGTAGACGGTCTGGATCGAGTCGATCACCGCGATCGCGGGCCGCGTGGCGTCCAGCGTGGCGAGGATCTTCTCGAGCTGGATCTCGGCCAGCACCTGCACCTGCGATTGCGGGAGTCCCAGCCGCCGTGAGCGCAGCGCCACCTGCGCGCCGCTCTCTTCGCCGGTGACGTAGATCGCGTTGCGGCCGGCGCGCTGCAGTGCATCGACCGCCTGCAAGAGGAGCGTCGACTTGCCGATGCCCGGATCGCCGCCGATCAGCGTGACGCCGCCGTCGACGATGCCGCCGCCCAGCACGCGGTCGAGCTCGTCGAGCCCGGTGGGCGTGCGCTCGATGTCGGTGGCCTCGATCTCGGACAGCGTGGCCAGCTCGGCCGAACCGGCGAGCGCCGCGAACTGCGTGCCGAAGCGGTTGTTGGCGCTGCCGCCCGCGGGAGCCGCCACCTGCTCGATCAATGTGTTCCAGGCGCCGCAGCTGGGGCAGCGGCCCAGCCACTTGGGGCTGGTGCCGCCGCATTCGGAGCAGACGAAGAGGGTTTTTTCCTTGGCCATCGCCCGAGTGTAGGGAGGGCGCCAGCCCGGCTCAGGGAAAACCCCGCCGAAGCCCGCCCGGAAGGCACTTGCAATTAATTTAACATGTTAAATAATCAAGGCCTTCATGAGCACCCCCTTCGTCCACCGCAATCTGCCGCGCCTGCTGCTTCAGGCACGCGAAGCCGTCATGGCGCACACCCGGCCCAGCCTGCGCGAGCATGGCCTGAGCGACCAGCAATGGCGCGTGCTGCGCGTGTTGGGCGAGCTCGGCGTGGTCGAGACCGGCCGCGTCGCGCGCGAGGCCTTCATCCTCGGCCCCAGCCTGACCGGCGTGCTCGCGCGCATGGAGCGCGACGGCCTGATCCGCCGCGAGCGCGACCCGGCCGACCAGCGCCGCACCGTGGTCGAGGCCACCCCCAAGGGCACGCGCATGGTGAGCAAGCTCTCGCGCGCGATCGAGTCGCACTACGACTGGATGGAAAAGTCGCTCGGCAAGCAGAAGCTCTCGCAGCTCTACGTGCTGCTGGACGAAGTGATCGAACTGGAGCAGCCATGAGCTTCATGCCCACCGGCACCGTCTATGGCGTGCTGCTCAACTTCCGCGCCGAAGTCGAGGCACTGGCGCCGCAGATGAGCCAGCCGCCCTACAAGGCCCCTCCGCAGGCACCCGTGCTCTACGTAAAGACGGCCAACACCTGGAGTCCGCACGGCAGCACGATCGTGCTGCCGGCCCAGGTGCCCGAGGTCGAAGTCGGCGCCACCATCGGCATGGTCATCGGCGCCGACAGCGACGTCGAAGGCTTCGTGCTGATGAACGACCTCTCGATCCCGCATGCGAGCTTCTTCCGCCCACCCGTCAAGTTCAAGTGCGTGGACGGCTTTCTCGGCATCGGGCCCGCCATGCGCGATGCGCAGGAGGTCGCCGACCCGGCGCAGTTCAGGCTCGACGTGCGCATCAACGGCGAGCTGCGCCAGTCGGTGGATTTCTCGCAGACGGTGCGCAGCGCGGCGCAGCTGCTGGTCGAGGTCGGCGCCTTCATGACGCTCGCGCACGGCGATGTGCTGATGCTCGGCTGCGATGCCGGCCGGCCGCTGGCGCGCGCCGGGGATCGCATCGAGATCAGCGCGCCGGGTTTCGAGACGCTGGTCAACACGCTCGTGGGGGAACAGCCATGAAGCACGCGCGCATCACCTTCGAAGGCGCGGAGCACGACGCGACCGAGCGCGACGGACGCCTGCTGCTGGCCGACGGCCGTCTCGTCGGCTTCGACGACGTGATGTGGCTGCCGCCTTTCGCACCCACGCCGCGGCCGCGCACCACCCTCGCGCTCGGCCTCAACTACGCCGACCATGCCAAGGAACTGGCGTTCAAGGCGCCCGAGGAGCCGCTGGTCTTCGTCAAGGGCGAGAGCACGCTCACCGGACATCGCCAGATCACCTACCGACCGACGGGCGTTTCGTTCATGCACTACGAATGCGAGCTGGTCATCGTGGTCGGCAAGACGGCGCGCAAGGTGCGGCGCGACGATGCCTACGACTTCATCGGCGGCTACACGGTGGCCAACGACTATGCGATCCGCGACTACCTCGAGAACTGGTACCGCCCCAACCTGCGCGTGAAGAACCGCGACACCTGCACGCCGATCGGCCCCTGGCTGGTCGATGCAGAAGACGTGCCGGATCCGATGGCGCTCGCGCTCAAGACCACCGTCAACGGCAAAGTCACGCAGTCGGGCAGCACGAAGGACATGATCTTCGACGTGCCATTCCTCATCGAGTATTTCTCGAGCTTCATGACGCTCTCGCCCGGCGACCTGATCCTGACGGGCACGCCCGACGGCGTGGTCGACTGCAAGCCCGGGGACGTGGTCGTGACCGAGATCGAGCGCATCGGCGCGCTGGCCAACACCATCGCGGCGGCCTGAGCGCAGCACCCGACCCGACATCACGACAAGGAGACAACATGATCAAGACATCCCGGCTCGCTGCGGCCCTGGTGGCCCTCTTCGCATCGCTCGTCGCTTTCGATGCGCCCGCGCAATCCTTCCCGGCCAGGCAGGTGCGCTGGGTGGTCGGCTACCCGGCCGGCGGCGGCACCGACTTCCTCGCCCGCACGACGGGCGCGCAGCTTTCGCAGCAGCTGGGCCAGCCGGTGGTCGTCGACAACCGGCCCGGCGCCGGCGCCATCATCGCGTCGGAGCATGTGGCGCGCTCCGTGGCCGACGGCTACACGGTGTTCTCGGCCGACAACGGCGTGCTGGTCTACAACCAGGCGCTCTACAAGAAGCTGCCCTACGACGCCGAGAAGGACTTCGCGCTGCTCGGCATGATGGGGCGTTCGTCGCTCATCATCACGGCATCGCCGACCGCCGGCTTCACCGATGCGAAGGCGCTGATCGCCGAGCTCAAGCGCTCGCCGGGCAAGTACAGCATCGCGACGCCTGGATTGGGCAGCCCGCATCACCTGGCGCTCGAACTGTTCCAGCGCGAGGCCGGCGTCTCGCTGTTGCACGTGCCCTACAAGGGCGGCGCGCCGGCCCTGCAGGACCTGATGGGCGGCCAGGTGCCGCTGATGGTGCTCGACCTGCCGAGCGGCGTCGGCGCGGTCAAGGCCGGCAAGGCCGTGCCGCTGATCGCCATGTCGGCCGAGCGCATGCCGCAGTTGCCCAACGTGCCGACGGCCAAGGAACTCGGCTATGCGGGCGTCGAAGCCTACGCCTGGCAGGGCCTCGTCGCGCCGGCGGCCACGCCCAAGGAGGTGCAGGCCCGGCTCGGCGCCGAGCTGCAGAAGGCCGTGAGCGACGCCGGGGTGCGGCAGAAGCTCTTCGACGCCGGATGGGATGCAACCCCCGCCGATGCGGCCGCGATGACCCGATACACCGAGGCGGAGCGCAAGAAGTGGCACGCGCTGATCAAGGCGCGCGACATCAAATTGGATTAGGACACTCATGAAGATCGACCACCTCATCGACGGCAAGCCGGTCGCCGGCCGCGACTACTTCCAGACCGTCAACCCGGCCACGCAGGAAGTGCTGGCAGAGGTCGCCGCCGGCGGCGAGGCCGAAGTGAACGCGGCCGTCGCGGCCGCCAAGGAAGCGTTTCCGAAGTGGGCGGCGATGCCTGCGCCGCAGCGCGCCAGGCTGATCCGCAAGCTCGGCGACCTGATCGCTGCCCACGTGCCCGAGATCGCGCGAACCGAGACCGACGATTGCGGCCAGGTCATCGCGCAGACTGGCAAACAATTGGTGCCGCGCGCGGCCGACAACTTCTACTACTTCGCCGAGATGTGCACGCGCGTCGACGGCCACACCTACCCGAGCGAGACGCATCTGAACTACACGCTGTTCCATCCGGTCGGCGTGTGCGCGCTGATCTCGCCGTGGAACGTGCCCTTCATGACCGCGACCTGGAAGGTCGCGCCCTGTCTGGCCTTCGGCAACACCGCGGTGTTGAAGATGAGCGAGCTCTCGCCGCTCACGGCCGCGCGGCTCGGTGAGCTGGCGCTCGAAGCCGGCATCCCGCCCGGCGTGCTGAACCTGGTGCACGGTTACGGCAAGGACGCGGGCGAGCCGCTAGTCGCGCATCCGGACGTGCGCGCGATCTCCTTCACCGGGTCGACCGCCACCGGCAACCGCATCGTCAAGAGCGCGGGCCTGAAGAAGTTCAGCATGGAGCTCGGCGGCAAGAGCCCCTTCGTGATCTTCGAGGACGCGAACCTCGAGCGCGCGCTCGACGCGGCCGTGTTCATGATCTTCAGCAACAACGGTGAACGCTGCACCGCCGGTTCGCGCATCCTGGTGCAGCAGTCGATCTATGCCGACTTCGCCGCCAGGTTCGCCGAGCGCGCAAAGCGCATCGTGGTGGGCGACCCGCTCGACGAGAAGACCATCGTCGGCCCGATGATCTCGCAGGCGCACCTGGCCAAGGTGCGCAGCTACATCGAACTCGGTCCGAAGGAAGGCGCGACGCTGCTGTGCGGGGGGCTGGAAACGCCCGATCTTCCGGACCGCGTGAAGAAAGGCAACTACGTGACGCCCACCGTCTTCGCCGATGTCGACAACCGCATGAAGATCGCGCAGGACGAGATCTTCGGCCCGGTCGCCTGCCTCATTCCGTTCAAGGACGAGGCCGATGCCATCCGTCTCGCGAACGACATCCAATACGGATTGAGCAGCTACGTCTGGACCGAGAACATCGGCCGGGCGCACCGCGTCGCGGCCGCGGTGGAGGCCGGCATGTGCTTCGTCAACAGCCAGAACGTGCGTGACCTGCGCCAGCCCTTCGGCGGCACCAAGGCCTCGGGCACCGGGCGCGAAGGCGGCACCTGGAGCTACGAGGTTTTTTGCGAGCCGAAGAACGTCGCGGTCTCGCTGGGATCGCATCACATCCCTCACTGGGGAGTCTGACCATGGGCAAGCTTGCACTCGCAGCCAAAATCACGCACGTGCCGTCGATGTACCTGTCGGAATTCCCCGGCCCGAACTTCGGCTGCCGCGACGCCGCGATCAACGGCCACAAGGAGATCGATCGTCGCTGCCGCGCGCTCGGCGTCGACACCATCG
The DNA here is from genome assembly GCF_018614955.1 of Variovorax paradoxus. Classification (GTDB taxonomy): domain Bacteria; phylum Pseudomonadota; class Gammaproteobacteria; order Burkholderiales; family Burkholderiaceae_C; genus Variovorax; species Variovorax paradoxus_J. The sequence continues at coordinate 25,784 of NZ_JAGGNV010000068.1, read as the reverse complement.
TGGTCTTCGACGTTCACTGGCAGGTCAACAGCGAATACCACATCAACTGCGGCCCCGAGTTCGGCGGCACCTACACCAGCAACGAGCTGCCGCACTTCATCAAGAACATGCCCTATGCCTACCCGGGCAACCCGGCGCTGGGCCACCTGATCGCCGACATGGCCAACGAGATGGGCGTGAAGAGCCGCGCCCACAGCGACACCACGCTGGAGCTCGAATACGGCACCCTGGTGCCGATGCGCTACATGAACGCCGACCAGCACTACAAGGTGATCAGCATCAGCGGCTGGTGCGACTGGCACGACCTCACCGAATCGGGCCGCTTCGGGCTCGCGGTGCGGCGTGCCATCGAGGAGCGCTACGAGGGCACGGTGGCGGTGTTCGCCAGCGGCTCGCTGTCGCATCATTTCGCCGACAACGGCCGCGCGCCCGAGTTCATGCACAAGGTCTACGACCCCTTCCTCGAGCAGGTCGACCGGCGCGTGGTCCAGCTCTGGGAAGCCGGTGAATGGAAGACCTTCGTCGGCATGCTGCCGATGTACGCCGACAAGTGCTGGGGCGAAGGCGACATGCACGATACGGCGATGCTGCTCGGCCTCTTGGGCTGGGACCGCTACGAGGCGCCGGTGGAGATCGTCACGCCCTATTTCGGCAGCTCGGGCACGGGGCAGATCAACGCGATCTTTCCGGTCACGCCACTGCCTGCAGCAGCCACCGCCTGAGGAAAAGAAAGATGCCGCATCTGGTGATCCTCTACACCCCCAACATCGAGCTCGAAACCGACATGCCGGCGCTTTGCCGCACGATGGCCGACGCCATGCTGGAGCAGCGCGACGACGAGGGCCGGCAGGTCTATCCGACCGGCGGCACCCGCGTGCTGGCCTTTCCGGCCGCGCACTACGCGGTGGCCGACGGCAAGGGCGACTACGCCTTCGTCTACCTCAACGTGCGCATGGCGGCCGGACGCAGCGAAGAAGTGAAGAAGCGCATCGGGAACGCCTTGCTGGAAAAGGTGAGGCAGCACTTCGAGCCGCTGCTCGCGAAGCGGCACATCGGCATCACGCTGCAGATCGACGAGGCGCCCGGCCAGGTCTACGACGGCAAGTGCGGCAACCTGCATCCCCTGTTCAACAAATGACAAGCATGCTCGCGAAGAACGTCATCCAGCAGCTCGCCGCCGAACTGCACGAAAGCGAGAAGTCGCGCGTGCAGCTGCGCCACTTCTCCCAGCGCTTCCCCGAGATGACCATCGAGGACGGCTACGCGATCTCGCGCGAATGGGTGAAGACCAAGCTGGCCGAGGGCCGCGTGGTCAAGGGCCACAAGATCGGACTCACCTCGCGCGCGATGCAGCTGTCCAGCCAGATCGCCGAGCCCGACTACGGCACGCTCCTGGACGACATGTTCTTCGAGCAAGGCGGCGACATTCCGTTCACGCGCTTCATCGCGCCGCGCATCGAGGTCGAGCTGGCCTTCGTGCTCGGCAAGCGGCTGCAGGGGCCGCACGTCACGATCTTCGACGTGCTGGCAGCCACCGACTACGTGGTGCCGGCCATCGAGATCATCGATGCGCGCATCGAGCAGTTCGACCGCGAGACCAAGGCCCCGCGCCGCGTCTTCGACACCATCGCCGACAACGCGGCCAATGCCGGCATCGTGACCGGCGGGCGGCCGGTGAAGCCCGACGCGGTCGACCTGCGCTGGGTCAGCGCCCTGCTCTACAAGAACGGCGTGATCGAGGAATCGGGCGTGGCCGCGGCCGTGCTCAACCACCCGGCCACCGGCGTGGCCTGGCTCGCCAACAAGCTCGCGCCCTGGGGCGAATGCCTGGAGCCGGGCGAGGTGGTGCTTGGCGGTTCGTTCACGCGGCCGACCACCGGGCTGCCGGGCGATACTTTTCACGCTGACTACGGCCCTCTGGGTTCAATCTCCTTCCGCTTCGTCTGAAAGCAAGCTCTCATGCAAACACCCACGAACCCCTTCAAGCAGGCCCTCGCCGAAAAGCGCACACAGATCGGCCTCTGGCTCGGCCTCGCCGATGCCTACTGTGCGGAGATCTGCGCCGGCGCCGGCTTCGACTGGCTCCTGATCGACGGCGAGCATTCGCCCAACGGCCTGCGCAGCGTGCTGCAGCAGGCGCAAGCGATCGCCGCCTACCCCGGCGCCAACGCGATTGCGCGCGTGCCGGTCGGCCATGGCGACGTCGGCACGGCGCTGATCAAGCAGTATCTGGACCTCGGCCTGCAGACCATCCTGGTGCCGATGGTCGACACGCCCGAGCAGGCGCAGGCGATCGCGCGCGCGATGCGCTATCCGCCGCACGGCATCCGCGGCATGGGCGGTGCGCGCGCCTCGCGCTGGGGCCGCTACCCGGGCTATGCCAAGGAGGCCAACGAGCAGGTCTGCCTGCTGGTGCAGGCCGAGACCCGCGAGGCGCTGGCGAATCTGGATGCGATCGCGGCCGTGGACGGTATCGACGGCGTCTTCATCGGCCCGGCAGATCTCTCGGCGTCGCTGGGCCACGTCGGCAACCCCAACCACCCCGAGGTGCAGGCGGCCATCGAAGATGCCATCGCCCGCATCAACCGCGCCGGCAAGGCCGCCGGCATCCTGACGCCCGACGAAGCGCAGGCGCGCAAGTACCTCGAGCTCGGCGCCCTCTTCGTTGCCGTCGGGCTCGACACCAACTTGCTGGCACGCAGCACCAGCGCGCTGGCCGCACGCTTCAAGGACAACGCGCAGGCGCTGCCGGCGAGCAAGACCTACTGATTGAAGGTAAACGCGGAGCTGCTGCACGGCGGCTTGCTGGAAGAATACGCGCTCACCGTGCGCTTCAACTCCGAAGCACCACTCACCCTGGAGACATCGCCACCATGAACTTCACCCGCCGCCACCTGCTGCAAACCACCGGCGCTTCGGCACTGCTCGCGAGCATCGGCCAGCAGGCCTTCGCGCAAGCGCAGATCGAGACCGCCAAGATCATCACCGGCTTCGCCGCCGGCGGCACCTCCGACACGCTGTGCCGCCGCGTCGCCAGCAAGCTGGCGCCGGGCTATGCCAACACGGCCGTGGTCGAGAACCGCACCGGCGCCGGCGGCCAGATCGCCGTCACCTACGTGAAGAGCCAGCCGGCCGACGGCGCGACCATCCTGCAGACGCCGACCTCGATCCTCACCATCTATCCGCACATCTACAAGAAGCTGCCGTACGACCCGCTCGTCGACTTGACGCCGGTAACCGTCGCCTGCATCTTCGACTTCGGCTTCGCGGTCGGCCCGGCCGTGCCGGCCAGCGTGAAGACGGTGCCGGAGTTCCTCGCCTGGGCCAAGGCCAATCCGACCGGCGCCAACTACGGCTCGCCAGCCGCCGGCTCGACGCCGCACTTCATCGGCGCGCTGCTGGGCAAGAGCGCCGGCGTGGAGCTCAAGCATGCGGCCTACCGCGGCACCCAGCCGGCGATGCTCGACCTGCTGGGCGGCAACATCTCCGCCGTGTCGGGACCGATCGGCGACATCTCGCAGCACCTGCCGACGGGCAAGGTGCGCATCCTGGGCGTCTCGGGCAGCAAGCGCAGCCGCTTCGCGCCCGAGGTGCCGACCTTCGGCGAGCAGGGCATCAAGGACATGGCGCACAGCGAGTGGTTCGCCTTCCTGCTGCCGGCCAAGGCCTCGCCCGAGGTGGTGGCCAAGCTGAATGCCGCGATGAAGACGGCGCTGGCCACCAAGGAAGTGATCGACGGCCTGTCGACCTTCGGCCTGGAAGCCATGTCTTCGACGCCCGCGGAGCTGACCGAGCTGATCAAGAAAGACACCGCCAAGTGGGCGCCGATCGTGAAACAGGTCGGCTTCACCGCGGAAGGCTAGACATGAAAGGGAATTGCCCATGACCACCCATCTCGCTGCGCCGGCCACGCCGGCCCGCCCCGCCATCCATCCCGACGAGCAGGAGGCGCGCCTTCAGCTCGCCGCCTGCTACCGCGTGTTCGCGATGCTGGGCTGGACCGAGATGATCTACAACCACATCACGGTGCGGCTGCCCGACAGCGTGACGGGTGGCGAGAAGCAGTTCCTGATCAATCCCTTCGGCCTGCACTACAGCGAGGTCACGGCGAGCAACCTGGTCAAGATCGACCTGCAAGGCAAGGTGCTCGACGGCTCGCCCCATCCGGTCAACCCGGCCGGCTTCACGGTGCATGCCGCGATCCACGACGGCCTGCCCGATGCGCACTGCGTGATGCACACGCACACCACGGCCGGCGTGGCCGTGGCCTGCCTGCAGGGCGGCCTGCAACAGACCAACTTCTACACCGCGCAGCTGCACGGCATGGTGGCGTACCACGACTTCGAGGGCATCACGATCCATGCCGACGAAGGACCGCGGCTCCTGAAGAGCATCGGCGACAAGCAGGCCGTGATCCTGCGCAACCATGGCCTGCTGGCCTGGGGCCAGACACTGCCGCAGACCTTCGCGGTGCTCTGGACGCTGCAGCGCGCCTGCGAGATCCAGATGGCGACCTTCTCCATGGGCGCGGCGATTCCGGTGCCGGAAGACATCGCGCGCAAGTGCACGCGCGACGCCCTGCAGTTCAATCCCAAGCACGGCGGCGGCCAGGACGTGTTCGACGCGCTGGTGCGGCAAGTCGACCGCATCGACGATGGATATAAATGACCCCCAGGCTTGCCCACTTCGTGTGGCCGCACACCCCCTTCCAGGGGGCAACACCAGCGGCCCGGCAAAGCCGGTTCCGCGGTGTTCCTGGTACAACTTGACGGCGTGACGGCAAGCCAACGCATTCACATGAAAACTTGCATCTACGGCGCCGGCGCGATCGGCGGATGGATCGGCGCCGGCCTCGCGCAGGCTGGCAATCGGCTCAACGTGGTCGCGCGCGGCGCGACGCTCGAAGCGCTGCAGCGCGATGGCCTCTGCGTCATGCGCGGCGAAGAGCGCACGCGCGTGCCGGTGAATGCGGTGGCCGATCCTGCCACGCTGGGCGAGCAGGACCTGGTGGTGATCGCCGTCAAGGCGCCCGCGCTGCAGGCCGTGGCGCAACAGATCGCGCCGCTGCTCGGCCCCGACACCATCGTGCTGACCGCGATGAATGGCGTGCCCTGGTGGTTCCTGCAGGGCGGCTTCGGCGGCAGCCTGGCCGGCACGCAGTTGCAGGCCGTCGACCCGGGCGGAAAGATCGGCGAGGCGATTCCCGCGCGGCACGTGATCGGCTGCGTGGTGCATGCGAGCTGTTCGCTCGATGCGCCCGGCGTGGTGCGGCATCACTTCGGCAACGGGCTGATCATCGGCGAGCCTTCGGGCGAAGCGACGCCGCGCGCGACGCGGCTCGAGGCGCTGCTGAAGCAGGCCGGCTTCGAGGCCCGCCTCTCGGCCCGGATCCAGAAGGACGTCTGGTACAAGCTCTGGGGCAACATGACCGTGAACCCGATCAGCGCGATCACGGGCGCCACCACCGACCTGATCCTGGCCGACGACCTGGTGCGCGGCTTCATCTCGGCCGTGATGCTCGAGGCCCGCGAGATCGGCGCGCGCATCGGCATCCCGATCGCGGAGACGCCGGAAGACCGGCATGCGGTCACGCGCAAGCTGGGCGCCTTCAAGACCTCGATGCTGCAGGACGTGGAAGCCGGCCGCGCGGTCGAGCTCGATGCGCTGGTGTCGGTGGTGCGCGAGCTGGGCCAGCTCGCCAAGGTCGAAACGCCCTTCACCGACGCGCTCCTGGGCCTGTCGCGCCTGCGCGCGCGGCAGCTCGGGCTGTATTAGCTCACCCCCAGGCTCCCCCACTTCGTGCGGTCCGCCAAACGTGCCGCGGCCGGAGGCCTTGGCTCTTCAGGCCGTCCAAGCCTGCGCAGGCAGGCTTGGAGCCGCTGGCCTTCAGCCCTCTCCGGGGGCAACACCAGCGGCCCGGCGCAGCCGGTTCCGCGGTGTTTCCCGAATGGCTCGCTCAGCGCTTGAGCAGCATCCGCACCGCCTCGGGCAGCGAGTTCACCTGCGGCATGAAGCGGTCGATCACCGCGCCCAGCACCACGGCACAGAACAGCGCGCCCAAAAGCGGCTTCCAGGTCAGGCGCACCGCCGCCGTGAGGCAGCCCTCGCGGGCCACCCGCACCGCGGCGCGGGCCGACACATAGGAGAAGGCGACTTCGATCGCCACCGCGAGCAGCGCTTCCGAGCCGAAGTAGAGCAGCGCCAGCGCGCCGGCGCCGAACACGATCGCCACTCCGATCAGGAAGATCGCAACCACCGGCACCACGATGACCGCGCCCTCGTCGGCCCCGGCCGCGGCCTCGAGCGCACCGCCGGCCAGGTCGCCCACGCCGCCCGCGTCGAGATCGACCGCCGCGCCATGCCCCGAGGGCCAGTCGCCGATGCCGGGGTCCGGCACGTCGAGGTCGACCTGCTTGTTCTGCCGGACCAGCATCGCAGCCCACCAGCGCAGCACCAGCAGGTAGCCCAGGTAGCCGACGCCCAGCGTCACGAAATAGCGCAGCGCCAGCGAGTCGACGCCGGCACGCATCTGGAGGTACGACACCCCCCACATCAAGAGCAGCGTGAAGCTGCCGATCAGGAGGCCGTGCGTGCGCAGGTGGTAGTTGCGGTGCAGGTCGCGCTCGACCTGCGTTTCCCAGAGGCGTACCGAGCGCCAGTCCGAAAGGATCTTCAATCGACAGCCACCGGCACCCGCGGCGCGACGGCGCACATGAGCTCGTAGCCCACCGTTCCGGCGGCCTGGGCGACCTCGTCGATGGGCAGCAGCGTGCCGGTCGAGGCGCGGCCCCAGAGCGTGACCTCGCTGCCGAATTCGGCATCGGGCACCGGCGTGAGGTCGACGGTGATCATGTCCATGCTCACCCGGCCCACCATGCGTGTGCGCACGCCGTTCACCAGCACCGGCGTGCCGGTGTCGCAGTGCCGCGGATAGCCGTCGGCATACCCGACCGCGGCCACGCCGACGGTGAGCGGCCCGTCGGCGGTGAAGCGCGAGCCGTAGCCGATGGTGTCGCCGGCCTGCAAGGTCTGCACCGAGATCAGCCGCGTGGAAAGCGTCATCGCCGGCTGCAGCTGCCAGTGCGCCGCATCGTGTTCGGGGAAGTCGGGCGCGCTGCCATAGAGCAGGATGCCGGGGCGCACCCAGTCGGCGCGCGTGGCGGCCGCATGGCGCAGCGTGGCGGCACTGTTGGCGATCGAGCGCTCGCCCGGCAGGTCCTGCGTGGCGCGCTCGAAGACCTCCAGCTGGTGGTCGATGCCGCGGCGGCCGTCGGCGTCGCTGAAGTGCGTCATCAGCGAGATCTCGTCGACCTGCGGCAGCGCGTTCAGGCGTGTCCAGGCGGAGCGGAAGCGCTCGGGCGCGAAGCCCAGCCGGTTCATGCCCGAATTCATCTTCAGGAAGACGCGCTGCGGCGCCTGCGTCTTGTGAGCGGCCAGCATGTCGATCTGCGCGTCGCAGTGCACGGTGTGCCACAGATCGAGCCGCGAGCAGAGTTCGAGGTCGCGCGGCTCGAACACGCCTTCGAGCAGCAGCACCGGGCCGCGCCAGCCGAGCGCGCGCACGCGTTCGGCCTCGGCCAGGTCGAGCAGCGCGAAGCCGTCGGCGCCGCGAAAGGCGTCGAACACGCGCTCGATGCCGTGCCCGTAGGCATTGGCCTTGACGATGGCCCAGACGCGGGCTTCGAGCGCCGAGCGACGCGCGCGATCGAGGTTGTGGCGCAGCGCTGCGGTATGGATGGTGGCGAGGATGGGACGAGGCACGATGAACCCGATGGCTGAGCTGAAAACATTCGCACGAACACGCCGTAAAAGCCGGCGTGTGGCGTCATTTTGACACTGCACCCCCATGCTATAACCGCGCATTCCGCCAGTACCGCGGCCTTTTTCCACTATCGCCAGCAGCCCCATTCTCTGGCCAGCCAGCCCATCGATGAAGCGCGGTTTCTACACCATCATGTCGGCCCAGTTCTTTTCGTCGCTGGCCGACAACGCGCTTTTCGTTGCAGCGGTGGAACTCATGCGAAGCGACGGCGCGCCCGAGTGGCAGCGCGCCGCGCTGGTGCCGATCTTCACCATCTTCTATGTCGCGCTGGCGCCGCTGGTCGGCGCCTTCGCCGATGCCTTGCCCAAGGGCCGGGTCATGTTCATCAGCAACGCGATCAAGGTGGTCGGCTGCCTGATGATGCTGTTCGGCACGCATCCGCTGCTGGCCTATGCGGTCGTCGGCTTGGGCGCCGCGGCCTATTCGCCGGCCAAGTACGGCATCCTGACCGAGCTGCTGCCGGCCTCGCAGCTGGTCAAGGCCAACGGCTGGATCGAAGGCCTGACGATCGCCTCGATCATCCTGGGCATCGTGCTCGGCGGGCAGCTGGTGGGGCATGCGCTGTCTACCCATCTGCTCGCGATCGACCTGCCCGTCGTCAACACGGGCATCGACACGGCACCCGAGGCCGCAATCGCGGCGCTGATCTTCGTCTACATGCTGGCCGCGTGGTTCAACACCCGCATCCCCGACACCGGCGTCGAGATGCGGCCGCTGCGCGCCAATCCGCAGCACGGCTTCGTGCGCAACATGGCGGCGCTCCTGCCCGACTTCTGGCACTGCAATTCGCGGCTCTGGCGCGACAAGCTCGGGCAGATCTCGCTGGCCACCACCACCTTGTTCTGGGGCGCGGGCGGCAACCTCAAGTACATCGTGCTGGCCTGGGCCTCGCTCGCGCTCGGCTACAACACCGCACAAGCCTCCTCGCTGACCGGCGTGGTCGCGATCGGCACCGCAGTCGGCGCGATCGTCGCGTCGCTGCGCATGCGGCTCGACATGGCGACCCGCGTGATCCCGATGGGTATCAGCATGGGCGTGCTGGTGATCGGGATGAACTTCATCGGCAACATCTGGGTCGCGGTGCCTTTCCTGATCCTGCTCGGCGGCCTCGGCGGCTTCCTCGTGGTGCCGATGAACGCGCTGCTGCAGCACCGCGGCCACAACCTGATGGGCGCCGGCCGATCGATCGCGGTGCAGAACTTCAACGAGCAGGCCTGCATCCTGATCCTCGGCGCCTTCTACAGCGCCTGCACCGGACTCGGCCTCTCGGCCTACTCGGCCATCTCCGCCTTCGGGCTCGTGGTGGCCGGCTTCATGTGGCTCATCAAGCGCTGGCACAGCAACAACCTGCACCAGTACCCCGAAGAGGTCGAGCACCTGCTGGCCATCGCCCGCAGCGACAAGCATCATTGATGCGATCGCCTTGCCTGCACTTGCGCTGATCTTCAACGCCTTCGTCTGGGGCGTCTCGTGGTTTCCCTTCCGGCAGATCGAGGCCCACGGCCTGCATCCGGTGTGGGCCACGGCACTGATCTATGCGCTGATCTTCGTGGCCATGGGATGGCTGCGCCGCCACACATGGCGGGCCTTTGCTGCCTATCCGGCGCTGGTGCTGCTGGGACTGGCAGCCGGCTTCACCAACGTCGGCTTCAACTGGGCGGTGACCCAGGGCGACGTGGTGCGCGTGGTGCTGCTCTTCTACCTGATGCCGCTGTGGAGCGTGCTCTTGGCCTGGCTCTTTCTCGGCGAGCGGCCGACGCCTTCGGCGCTTGCGCGCGTGGCGCTGGCGCTGGTGGGCGTGGCGGTGGTGCTCAAGACGCCCGAGGTCGACTGGCCGGTGCCGGCGAGCTTGCCGGACTGGCTCGGCGTCGCGGCGGGCTTCGCCTTCGCCGTGACCAACATCCTCTTGCGCCGGCTGCGCGCCGCGCCCGGCGAATCGCGTGCGCTTGCCATGTTCGGCGGCTGTGCGCTGGTGGCGGGCGCGACCGCATTGGCCGGCACCGCGCTCGGGGCCATCGCTGCGCCGCCGCTAGGCGCGCCGGGCTGGCTGGGCTGGGCCGCGCTGCTGGGCGCGGGCTTCGTCTTCGCCAATGTCTGCCTGCAGTACGGCGCCGCGCGGCTCACGGCCAGCGCCACCTCGGTCATCATGCTGTCGGAAGTGCTGTTCGCGAGCGTCTCGTCGGTGGCGTTCGGCGCCGGCAGCATGGACACGCGCATTTGGATCGGCGGCGCGCTGATCGTGCTGGCGGCGCTGTGGTCCTCGTTTGCGCGAACGCCCAACGGCGAGGATGATCGTCGCTCCCCCCTCCTGAAGGACATGCCATGACCAGCGTCTACGACTTCAAAGCCCGGCAGATCGACGGCAAGGCCGTGCCGCTCTCCAAGTACAAGGGCAAGGTGCTGCTGATCGTCAACACGGCCAGCAAGTGCGGCTTCACCCCGCAGTTCGAGGGGCTCGAAGCGCTGCACGAGAAGTACGCCGACAAGGGCCTCGCGGTGCTCGGCTTTCCCTCCAACCAGTTCGGCAACCAGGACCCCGGCAGCAACGAGGAGATCGGCGCCTTCTGCGTCGAGAACTACGGCGTGAGCTTTCCGATGATGGAGAAGATCGAGGTCAACGGCTCCGGCGCGGCGCCGCTCTACCAGTGGCTCACCAAGGAAGCGCCGGGCCTCCTGGGCAGCACCGCGATCAAGTGGAACTTCACCAAGTTCCTGGTCGGCAAGGACGGGCGGGTGATCAAGCGCTATGCGCCGCTCGACACGCCGGCCTCGATGACGCGCGACATCGAGGCGGCGCTGGCGACCTGAGTCAGAACCGGAAGTCCGCGGTCTTCGGACCGCTGCCGACCGTCACGTTCTGGTTCTTCGTCACGCCTTCGGTCGCTGCCTCGATGGTGTAGCGGCCGGCAGGCAAGTTGATCAGGCATACCGGCCCCGACGCGCGCATGGCGAGCGCCGTGGCGCCATTGGCATCCTTGATAGTCACCGCGACCTCGGCCAGGTAGGCACCGTCCGCGCGCGCGAACAGCAGCGACAGCGGATGGTCCTTCATCGCAGCGCGCATCGCGGTGGATTCGTCCGAGCCGATGCCGCCGCAGACGTACTGCACGGCGCCCTGGCTTCGCATGGCGGGCATGGGCGTGGACTGGGCTTGTGCGATCCACGGCGCTGCGGCGCACACGCAAAGAAACCCGCCGCGAAGAAAGGATCGAAGGGTGGTCTGCATCGACGGCTCCCGGAATGAACAGTCCGGCATGTTCGCGCCGCCGCCCGCGATGCCGGGTCGGACCGCGCCCCTTCCCCGTGTGCGCTCAGGCCGTGCCCAGCGCCTCGTCGAGCAGTTCCACCCAGTGCCGCACCGGCGTCTCGGTGCCGCTTTGCAGGTGCGTGATGCAGCCGATGTTGGCCGAGACGATGGTCGCGGGCTTCAACTGATTCAGGTGGCCGAGCTTGCGGTCGCGCAGCGGATAGGCCAATTCGGGCTGCAGCACCGAGTAGGTGCCGGCCGAACCGCAGCACAGGTGCGATTCGTTCATCGCGGTCTGCACGTCGAAGCCGAGCGCGCGCAGGTTCGCTTCCACGCCGCCGCGCAGCTTCTGGCCGTGCTGCAGCGTGCAGGGCGGGTGGTAGCCGACAACGCCGGGCGGCGCGTTGACGCGATCCTTGAGCAGCGGCACGAGCTCGGGCAGCAACTCGCTCAGATCCTTGGTGAGCGCGCTGATGCGTTCGGCCTTCGCCGCATAGGCCGGGTCCTCGCGCAGGATGTGGCCGTATTCGCGCACGGTGACGCCGCAGCCCGATGCGTTCATCACGATCGCCTCGACCGCGCCGCCCTCGACATACGGCCACCAGGCATCGATGTTGACGCGCATCTGCGCCTTGCCGCCCTGCTGGTCGTTCAAATGGAACTTGACGGCACCGCAGCAGCCCGCGCCGGGCGCAACGACGGCCTCGATGCCGGCGGCGTCGAGCACGCGCGCGGTGGCGCTGTTGATGTTGGGCGCCATCGAGGGCTGCACGCAGCCGGCCAGCATCAGCATCTTGCGCGCATGCGTGCGCATGGGCCACTCGCCGGCGGGCTGCGGCGCCGGCACCTTGGCCTTGAGCTTGGCCGGCAGCAGGCCGCGCACCGACTGGCCCAGCTTCATCGCGGGGCCGAAGAGCGGAGAAGGCAGCGCTTCCTTCAAGGTCCAGCGCAGCGCGCTTTCCACGGCCGGGCGCGGCACCTTCTCGTCGACGATCCTGCGGCCGATGTCGACCAGGTGGCCGTACTGCACGCCGGAGGGGCAGGTGCTTTCGCAGTTGCGGCAGGTGAGGCAGCGATCGAGATGCAGCTGCGTGCTGCGCGTCGGCGCTTTGCCTTCGAGCACCTGCTTGATCAGGTAGATGCGCCCGCGCGGGCCGTCGAGCTCGTCGCCGAGCAGCTGGTAGGTCGGGCAGGTGGCGGTGCAGAAGCCGCAGTGCACGCACTTGCGCAGGATCGCCTCGGCCTCGCGGCCGTCGGCGGTGCCCTGGAATTCGGGAGCGAGTTCGGTTTGCATGGGCTCGGTCAGTTCGGGTAGAGCCGTGCGCGATCGAAGACGGCATGAGGGTCGAACTCGTGCATCAGCGCACGGTGGATGCGCGCGAGCGGCGGGCTTAGCGCGTCGAAGCGGCCGAGCACGCGGTGGCGACGCTCGGCCGAGGGCAAGAACAGCGTCGCATGCCCGTCGACCGCGCGGGCTGCCGCGCGCAGTTTCGGGCCTTCGTCGGGCGACGCGAGATACCAGCGCTGTGCGCCATGCCATTCGATCAGGGGCGAGCCCTCGAGCGCCAGAACCGATGCGGTCTGCGGCACCGACAGGCGCCACAGATCGCGCGCAGCGCGCTCGCCGAACCATGGCGAGCGTTGATCGCGCGCGGCCTGCCAGTCGGCCTGGGCCTGCGCGGGATCCTGCCGCTGTCCGCCGAGGTGAGCGCAGGCGGCCGCGACCGCCGCCACCGCGCCGCGCAATCGCAGCCAGAGACGTCCCGTATCGCCCTCTTCCAGCCAGCGGCTCGCGCTGAGCGGCAGCGGCTGGCCGCCCCAGCCGTTGAGCAGGCGCAGCGCATCGGCCTGGTTGCATTCGAATGCGAGCGTGGCCTCGGCTGGCGACAGCGGCAGCACCTTGAGGCTGAGTTCGGCGATGACGCCCAGCGTCCCCAGCGAGCCGGCCAGCACGCGCGAGACGTCATAGCCGGCGACGTTCTTCATGACCTGGCCGCCGAAGCTGAGCACTTCGCCGCGGCCGTTGATCAAGGTGGCGCCGAGCACGTAGTCGCGCACGGCACCGACGCTGGCCCGCGCCGGGCCGCTCAAGCCCGCCGCGACCATGCCACCGACCGTACCTCCTTCGCCGAAGTGCGGCGGCTCGAAGGGCAGGCATTGGCCCTGCTGCGCAAGCAGCGCTTCGAGTTCGGCCAACGCCGTGCCGGCACGCACGGTGACGACCAGCTCGCTCGGCTCGTAGCTCGTGATGCCCGCGAGCGCGGCGGTGGAAAGCGGCTCGCCCTGCGGCGGCTCGCCATAGAAGTCCTTGGTGCCGCCGCCGCGGATGTGCAAAAGCGTGCCGTCGGCGGCTGCGGCGCGGATGCGCTCGGCGATCTGGCGAAGGGCTGGATCCATCGGGCGATGGTACCGCCCGCGGTCCAGGCCGGCGCTGGGCCGCCCCAAGGCAGCGAGTACACGAAGTGACGGAGCGTGGGGCCTACATCAATCGTTGAAGAAATGGACGGGCAGTCCTGACACTTCGGTGTGTATCGCCAGCACCTGGCCGGAAGCGGGCCGCTGCTCGATCTCGGCCGCGGACCGGCCCTTGCGGGCACTGGTGACGAACAGCGTGCGCAGATCGTCACCGCCGAAGCAAGGCATGGTGGGGCACTGCACGGGTGTGGGAAGCGCATCCACCTGCTCGCCCGAAGGCGCGAAGCGCAGCAGCTGGCCGCCCTCGAACATCGCCACCCAATAGTGGCCCTCGGCGTCCATGGTGGCGCCGTCGGGCCGGCCTTCGTAGCGCAGCGGCGATTCGGGCGTCCAGCCGCCGGGCTTGGCGTCGAACTGCCGGAACACGCGTGGCCGCGAGAGCCTATTGGCCTCGGCCGCCCAGTCCCAGGCGCGCACGCGGTGCGCCGCGGTGTCGGCCCAGTAGAGCGTCGCGGCATCGAGCGAGAAGGCCAGGCCGTTGCCGGTGGTGGCCTCGTTCGCCATCTGCATGAGCTGCGGCGCATCGCCGCCTTGCGCATCGAGGCAGTAGAGCGCGGCGTTCGGCCGGTCCTTGGCCTCGTTCAGCGTGCCGGCCCAGAAGCGGCCCCATGCGTCGCACTTGCCGTCGTTGAAGCGCATGGTGCGCGCGTCGTGGTCGACCTTCGCGATGACCGAGAGCGGGCCTCCCCACTCGCGCGCGCGATAGATGCCGTCGCGCAGCGCGATCACCAGGCCGCCGCTCACGGCCGGCGCCATGCAGCCGGGCTCGGTCGGCAGATGCCATCGCTCGACGGTGTGGCTGCCGATCTCGCCACGGGTTCGCAACACGGCGCGGCCCGGGATGTCGAGCCAGTAGAGCGATCGTTCATGCGGATGCCAGAACGGCGATTCACCGAGCTGGCAGAGGCTGTCGTCGAGCGTGGTCCACATGCGACCAGATTGTGCATCGCGAGGCGGCCGCCGCCGGGCCGCCCCAAGGCGGGCCGCGCCTCCCCCTCGGGGGGTGGAGTTACACGCAGCGAAGCGGAGTGAAAAGCCGGGGGGCCAACATTCCCCCCAAAAAAAGACCCGCTCGCGCCGAAGCGCTCGCGGGTCGAACATCCAAGGGAGACCTTGCTTGCTAGAAATGATCCGTTTGTTCGATCAGCGGTTGTAGGCGGTTTCGCCGTGGGACGAGATGTCGAGGCCCTCGCGCTCTTCTTCCTCGCTCACGCGCAGGCCGATGGTGAGGTCGACGATCTTGAAAGCGATGAAGGACACCACGCCCGACCACACGATGGTCAGAAGCACGGCCTTGAGCTGGATCCAGACCTGGGCGCCGATGCCGTTGGACACCACGCTGGCCGTGACCCAGTCGCCCACCAGGCCGGGGCCACCGAGCGCTTGGGTGTTGAACACGCCGGTGAGCAGCGCGCCGACGATGCCGCCGACGCCGTGCACGCCGAACACGTCGAGCGAGTCGTCAGCGCCGAACATCTTCTTCAAGCCATTGACGCCCCAGAGGCAGGCGAAGCCGGCGACGAAGCCGATCACGATCGCACCCATCAGGCCGACATTGCCGGCAGCCGGCGTGATGGCGACCAGGCCGGCGACGGCGCCCGAGGCGGCGCCCAGCATCGAGGCCTTGCCCTTCATCAGCGCCTCACCGATGGACCATGCGAGCACGGCGGCTGCGGTGGCCGAGAAGGTGTTCATGAAGGCCAGCACGGCGCTGGTGCCCGCTTCGAGCGCGGAGCCGGCATTGAAGCCGAACCAGCCGACCCACAGCAGCGAGGCGCCGACCATGGTGAGCGTGAGCGAGTGCGGCGTGAAGGCTTCCTTGCCGTAGCCGATGCGTTTGCCGACCAGGAAGGCGCCGACCAGGCCGGCGACGGCGGCATTGATGTGCACCACGGTGCCGCCCGCGAAGTCGAGCGCGCCCCATTGCCAGATCAGGCCGGCCTTGCCATTCATGGCATCGACCACGTCCTTGCTGGCATAGGCGTCCGGGCCCATCCAGAACCAGACCATGTGCGCGATCGGCGCATAGCTGAAGGTGAACCACAGCGCCATGAAGAGCAGCACGGCCGAGAACTTGATGCGCTCGGCGAAGGCACCGACGATCAGGCAGCAGGTGATGCCGGCGAAGGTGGCCTGGAAGGCAGCGAACAGCAGTTCGGGGATGTAGACGCCCTTGCTGAAGGTCGCGCCCGGCGCGAAGGCACCGGTGGCCGGATCGAAGACGCCCTTCATGAAGAGCCGGTCGAATCCGCCGATGAAGGAATTGCCCTCCGTGAAGGCGAGGCTGTAGCCGTAGATGAGCCACAGCACCACGATCATCGAGAAGGTGACCATGATCTGCATCAGCACCGACAGCATGTTCTTGCTGCGCACCAGGCCGCCGTAGAACAGCGCCAGGCCGGGGATGGTCATCATGATGACGAGCAGCGTGGACAGCAGCATCCAGCTGGTGTCGCCCTTGTTGAACGAAGGTGCCGGCGCAGCGGCCGGCGCGGCTTCGGCGGCGGGTGCGGCTGCGGCCGGTGCAGCAGCGGGGGCAGCAGGCGCGGCGGCCGGCGCCGAGGCTGCGGGCGCTTCGGCCGCGGGCGCCGCCGGCGGCGTCTGGGCAAAGCCGGCGGTGCCGGCAGCGAGCACGCTCAGGCCGAGCGCGAGAGAGACGAGCAATTTTTTCATGTCGATTTTTCTTTCGTGCCTCGAAGTCAAAGAGCTTCGCGGCCTGTTTCTCCGGTGCGAATGCGAACGACCTGCTCCAGGTTGTAGACGAAGATCTTGCCGTCGCCGATCTTGCCGGTGCGCGCTGCGCTTTCGACGGCTTCGATCACGCGCTCGACCAGTTCGTCGGCCACGGCGGCCTCGATCTTGACCTTCGGCAGGAAATCGACCACGTACTCCGCGCCGCGGTAGAGCTCGGTATGGCCCTTCTGGCGACCGAAACCCTTGACCTCCGTCACGGTGATCCCTTGCACACCGATCGCCGAGAGCGCTTCGCGCACCTCGTCGAGCTTGAACGGTTTGATGATGGCTGTGACCAGCTTCATGATGTTTCTCCTTTGGATGGAACAGGTCTGCGCACTGTATGGATCAGAGCGTCTTGGTCAACGTGACGATGAATCGTGCCTTGTTGGGCGACCAGGTGGGTGCGCCGAAACCCAGGTCGGGGCCCGACACCAGCAGGTACGAACTCTTCTTGTTGGCGCCCTGCACCGAGCCGGCCAGCGACAGGCCGTTGCCGAAGTCGTAGGCAGCGCCCACGTTGTAGTCCACGTAGCTCTTGTAGCCCAGGCTGCGGATGTCGCTGCTCATGTGGGTGTAGCCCAGCGCCGCCTTGAGCGTGACCTTGGGCACGATCTCCTTGGTGTAGGCGAGATTGAAGTAGCCGGTGTTGCGGCCCTTCAGGCCCGAGCCGTCGCGCTCGCCGGCGTAGTTGAAGTAGTCCTTGGACACCGTGTGCGAGTACTTCAGGGTGAAGGCGCCGATGGCCTCGTTGGCATAGGTGGCCGCGCCGTACAGCTCGGTGGTGTTGCCGCGCGCGTTGCCCGGGTAGATGTAGCTCAGCGCGCCGAAGTCGAGGTCGAACACGCCGGCCTTGAACTTGTAGCCGCCGTAGATGTCGCTCTCGATGTCGTTGCCCGCGAGCCAGTTGACGCTGGAGTTCCAGTTGCCGATGTAGAAGCCGCTCTCGCCGAAGGCGTAGTCGAAGCCGCCCTGGATGGCGGGCTTGAAGCCCTTGGTCTTGGCGAAGCCGTTGCTGCCGAGCACGTCCTGATCCTGACCGCGAAACTTGTAGTTGCTGGTGAGCGCAACGTTGCCTGTGAGCTGGGCGCTCGCGATCAGGGGCATGGCAGCCAGCGCGAACACGGCCAGGGCAGAGGCGGTTTTACGGTGCATCATCGAGAGACTCCTCGGAGGTTTTGGAATGGAATGGAAGCCATCTCAAAGCAGGGAGCGTGCCAAACCGGCCATTCCGCGTTGAGAAGGGCCTGGGACAGGTGCACATTGCAACAATGAGCAAAAGATGGGCGCACCATCTTGGGGAAAGGGAGAGAAATGAGCTTATCTTTGGTGCAAAGCCGTGCTTTGCTCGGCCTGGAGGCCGCCAGTGTCACGGTTGAGGTGCATCTGGCCCAGCGGGCTGCCCAGCTTCACGTTGGTGGGCCTAGCCGATGTGGAAGTGAAGGAAGCGCGCGAGCGCGTTCGTTCGGCGATCCAGAACGCCGGGCTCGAATTCCCCAATAACAAGCGCATCGCGGTCAACCTGGCGCCGGCCGATCTGCCCAAGGACTTTATCAAGCCCGTACATCAGAACTCTACAGAGATGGGGCTGGCGCGGCTGTTCGCGATTGAAGAGCGCGCATATCATGCCTTCGTCGAACATCCTAGGATGGAGGCCCGATGACCGAAACAGGGCGTCAGTGGGTATTCCGGAGCAACGTGACCGCCCATTCCGGGCCATCGTGACCGAGCATTCCGATCGAACGTGACCGGCGATTCCGGGCTCAACTTGACCGATTTCCGGGTGGCCCGGAATCACCGGTCACGATGCCGGAATCGACGGTCACGGCAGCGGAACGCTGCCGTATGTCAGCGTGTTGGTGTTGCGCATTTCATCCACCCCATGCGGGGTAGCCTGCCGGGCTTTGCCGGAGACAGGCGTGCCCGCACCAAGGATCAACCTGCGCAAGATCAGAGACGTCTTACGTCTCAAACTCGAAGCCCGCCTCTCCCACGAGCGAATCGCCGTCTCTCTGGGCATCTCCAAGGGCGTCGTGGCCAAGTACGTCAGCCTGGCGACCGTCGCGGGCCTGGACTGGGCCACCGTTCAGACGTTGAGCGACACGGCGCTGGAGCGCCGGGTCGTGCAAGGCCGTCTGGACCGGCCGACCCACTACGTGCTGCCTGACTATGGCCGCGCCCACCAGGAGCTGCGGCGCAAAGGCATGACGCTCATGCTGCTTTGGGAGGAGTACGTCGCCGCCCACCCCGGGCAGCCCACCTACCGCTACAGCCAGTTCTGCGAAAGGTATCGGCGCTACGCGCTGCGGCTGAAGCGCTCGATGCGCCAGATCCACCGCGCCGGCGAGAAGCTCTTCGTCGACTTACGCGGGCCCCACGGTCGAACTCGCCGACGGCGATCGGCCCACATCTTCGTGGCCGCACTCGGCGCGTCCAGCTACACCTTCGCCTGCGCAACCCCGCGCGAGACCATGGTCGACTGGCTGCAGGGATGCGCACGCGCCCTGAGCTTCATCGGCGGCGTGCCACAGCTCATCGTCCCCGACAACCCGCGCGCGATGATCGCGAGCCCGAACCGCTACGATTTCGTATTTGGAGAGCTCGCGATGTTCAACGACTTCGCGGCGAGGTTTCATCAATTCAGCCCGCGCTTTTCGCCAGCCGAAGCCAGCTTGGGAATTGCAGGTCAAAGTCCTGCGGTGCGATGTTTTCGATGCCTTCGCAAGCATCGTTCGGCAAGGCAACGCTCATTTCGCTATGCCAAAGCACGATGCCGAGTAGTCGAAAAACCTGGATTCGCTCCTCGCGTGGAACTGGAAATTCCGAGACGTAGTGGGGTATCTTCTCCATGCCGACCCGGCGTCGCACCTCACAGGTGAGCCAGCCCTTTCGCTCCGTCCTGATTCGCACCGAACTGCCGAGCCAAGCCTGCAGGTAAAGCGCTCGAAGCGCCAGGGCAATCAAAATGAACGTTGCAATCAACAACATGGCGGCACCTCGATGTAAATGCTTTCTGTGTTGGAGCTGTCCTCAATTTGCTATGCGGTGAAGGTAAAACGCACTGCGCCAGTGCGCAATAGGCATAAATACTTTACTTACGCACAAAAGCAACGGCCGAGCCGTCCTCAGGTAATCCGGTCCGTCCGCGTACCTACCTAGCTCGATGTTTCCGCCGCCTGGGCATTGCCCTCGACGGGCAGAAGGCGACCAGGAACGGAATTCGCACCAGCACGCTTATGCACATGGAATCAAGAATCCATACCGGCAGGAAGCCCGACGCATTCGAGATGAAAGTTCGGTTCGCGTGCGGTGCCTTGCTTGGTCTCGTCGTGGGCCTGGGCATGCGCGTCAGCCTTTGGCCAGTGAGCGCTGTCGGCGCGGCCTCGCTTGTGGTGCTCACTGTCGTTGCATGCGGCGCAGGCGCACGCCGCTTACGAACCCTCACTTGGGAATCTGCGACTCGCGCACTGGCGGCGGAGTCGCCTCCATTGACCCTCTTTGAGCAGATGGTTCGGCTGCGCGTGCTCCTCCAGGCTTCGGGGCAACCCATACCTCGATGGTTCGCGCCCTCGGTCGGAATTTTGCCGAAAGTGGCTCGACGTTCCAATCCAGCCTGCCGACACTGGGGCCCAGCGCGTAGGCGCAGGGGAAGGATTGGGCGTCGTGAAATCGCACGGTCGTTGTCGCGACCGGTATCGGACTCGAGTATCCGCGAGACCGGGCCGTATCCACAACATCTTCGCTGCGAGGTAGGTTGGCTCCCATGCGCTCCCAGGGTTCCCGGTAGGCTCTCGCTTCCTTACGCTGCTCAGGTCCATAAATCTGCCGATAGACCGTAATGTCCTTGCATTCTTCGGTCCTCGGTGCCGGCCCCGGTGCGGGTGCGGGCGCCAGCGGCGGTGGTTTGAGAGCGGCGTCAAAACGTCCTGTGTAGTGGCACGCTGTCTCGGGCGGCGTTGTGGCGGGTGAGATATCAAGGGAAAGGGCCGTTTTGGCCCCCCCCTCTCTTTCCACCACCACCTTGTCGCACGGATGGGCGTTGGTTGCACTCCCGTCGCCGGTGTAGTCATAGACCCAGTAGCGCGGCGGCGGCAGCACGCCCAAAACCTCTGGACCGGCCATCAAGCAGGTCGTGGCTTGGTTAGCGGCGCGGGGGTCATTCGTGGCCAACAGTGCTTTGCACGCCAATGGGCGCTGAGGTTCGGGGACCAAGTTGCACTCACCAAAGGCTGATTGATGAATCCTTCTGGCCAAGTCGGAATGGATGAACCAGCCTTCTTCTTTCGTCGGACACAGGTTGTCCGCCGTTCGTAGAAGCGCGGCGGCTAAGTTCCCCGCCGCAATAGCGTCGGGGGCCGCCGAGCCATGCGACGTCGCCTTTGCCCACAGGTCGGCAAGCTCCCTCAAGGCAGCGCGCTCGTCTGCCGTCCGCTTCGAGTACGAGTCTTTGGTGGTCTCGATGGCCTGCCAGGCAGTCACGCCCAAGGTCGCGGCTGCACCCAAGCTGAGAGTGGTGCCAACCGCTGCCGCCGTTGCGCCAATGCGCGCCGGGATGCGTCCGCTTTGTCCTGCAGTAGGATTGGATTCGCCCGCCTGTATGTCCCGAACGGTAGCCTCAAATGGCGAACAATCGTCATTCTCGAAGTAGGTGCTCGAATCTGAAATTAACTCGTAGAGGAACTCTTTCGTCAAGTTTTGGCCAAGGAACGTACCCAGATGAAAGTAGCTCTCCCACTGAGCCTCAGAGAAAAACTGGTCAGCCGTGGTCTCCTGCGGAAATTCTGGGTTCTTCTTCTTGAAGTTCACCAAGTCGACCGGCAATCCTGAACACAGGTTCGGCTTAATCACGATGAGGATACCGGTGCCTGGACCTTGACCCGCGTAATTCACCTTTGCAAGGGCGAGGCATGCAGTGCTGGTAGACGATGCAAGGTCGTTGAGAGAGCCGAACCGTGTGAGAGCCTCAGGGAGAGGCGCGGACGGCGGCGGCTTCGCCACCTTGAAGCCTCTTGCGGAGCTACCGCCTGATGCAGACCTAAACTGCCCAAAGGCCTTGGGCCTCTGGAATAGTATCTCCGCATGGAGGTCGATGCGTGCCTTGCGCACAAGATTCTCGAGGTCCTCGAAACCATACTTCGGGTCCGCGCCACAGTCGGCAATGACGATGACTTCCGCTCGCTCCGCTAGGAGTCTGCGCGGCAGAAGCTGTGCGCCCGAAAAAGTGGCAGTTTGAGGGGTCCTTGACCCCTTAGGTACTTCAAAAAAAACGCTCCTGCGCGATTCTGAGAGGTCAAAATTTTGCGGTTCATTTTTCAATCCTTCTGCCGCGCAGACTCCTAGCAGCGCATAGGCACCCGTGTTCTCGAAGTGACCACCGTCCGTCAGAAACCAATCGTGTTCGTCCGTGCCTTCGAAAACGCCGAAGGTTTCGCAAAGGATTCCGTACGACTTCGCAAAGACGCTGGGCTTATTGGTAGTCGAGTTGGTCCGAGTAGCCTTGTTCCACCAGAACCCCAATCGGACGCCAGCGAACGTGGCAAGAGCTGATAAGCCACCCCGGGTTAAGGTTCCCAGCCCAGGAGCAAAGGCGGCGCCAGATATTGCCAACCAGCTGCCGAGCGTCAGAGAGGCGGGGCCGGTCAACGGTGCCCAATCGCGTTGAGAGACCTTGAGGAGTCCGCCTGAAGCAACAGACATCGCCAATCCGCGGCGGTCCTGATTGAACAGGCCCCCGCGCGGGTCTTTGGTCTGATTGACGCAGACGCTCAAGATATGGACGGGGCCACCATGGAGTTGTGGAATGTACTGGTCCAGAGGAAGGTCGTCGTCCGGGTCGATTTCCTCGACCATTTTGTGCCGGTGGCCTGCGGGGGGCACAGCAGGAACTTCGTCTAGCTAGGGCGCTCAAGGGAGCCGGCGTCTCTTTGAACCGGGCGCCGTTGGCGGCACCCAGATAGCTCCGAACAATGCGCGCCCGATAGAACGCATGCAGGGATGAAAGGTTGAGGAATCCCACGTTCCGTCCACTGACGAGGATGAAACCACAAAGAGGAACTGCGAGGAGCACGAGCGTTGCCCACGAGTCGACGAATGAAACGCCGCGGTTGGTAAAGGCGGCACCCAGGACAGCCTTGTGGACCAGGGATACCCACCAAACGCAGAGCAGAAATGTTAGCGCGTAGCCGAGCACCCGGCCCACGAACAGAATGCTGCCAGTCCCCGCGCGGCCCGGTATCAGCTTAGACGCCACGGGTAGGGCCGCGCGAACGAAAGCTGCGGCACCTGCCAACCAGAGTGCCGCTGCGCCCTGTCCCGTTTCGGTTAGTGGCTCGAGTTCGAAGGCGAGAAACCAGGCGCATCTATCGATAACGCCGGCGAGCGCTATCACTGTGAACCACCTGAAGGAATTGGCCAGCGCCCGTGTAAGGTTGGTTCGTGCCTCTTCAGCAGCTTGCAGGTCTCCTTTGTCTGCTTTGTCCGAGTATCTCTTCGCTATCGGCACGCCTAGAAGCCATAGCAGGAGCAACGCGGCGGTGACCCGATAGAGGGTCGTTCTCAGAACCTGCCCGACTGGGCTGTCCCCGACGTTCAAGAACGCGTAGATTGCGATGAGAGTTACGGTACTTGCCATTACGAGCGACCATCCAACCAAGACCCCCTTGCGTCTGCTGACCCATGGAACTAACCAATAGGCCGCCGCCTGAGCAGCGCCCACAGCTGCGACAAAGGGCAACGCCAGCCAGACGGCTGGAAACCAAAGCAGCGCCCAATCCGGCAAGTCCTGGAGGAATGGAAACAGGTAGTTGGGTTGGTAGTAGCCTAGCCAGGCGACAAGTTGCCAGGCAAGGAGTGTCACCATAGCCAAGAGTGCGCCCAGGCCCAGGGCAACTAGTGCGAGTTCGAAATGAACAGCAACCAGGTTGCGAAGGAAGAGGCCTATGACGAACGTGGTGTCCTTCGCACCTCGCGGTATTAGGTAACGCCCGTTGGCGCGAAGCCACCATACAAACCAATTGGCACGCGCCTCCCCGAGCGCTTCTTGGACCTTGCGGGCGTCCATGCGCGTAGACGCCCTTGAGAACAGCCGACCGACCATGCCGCCGATGTAGCCTCCCCCCGAGACAGTGGACAGCACATCAAATCGAAGAAGTAATTTTGCTCGGGCGAACGCCCTTAGTAGGCCGAAGCAGAAAGTCGCGCTTCGGATGCCCCCGCCGGAAAGCGCCAGTCCCCAGAGGTGGGACCCGTTGTCAGGTAGCTTTGCGCGGCCCAACGCGATGCGACGCGCAACAACTTGCTCTTTTAGCTTGTTCACGGCGGTCCCTCCAGCTGCGCGACATCTGGCAGGGGTTTCTTGATTTTTTCGTTCAGAGCCGCGCGGCGAGTATGTCAGCAAGGCCCGCTTCCTGGAAGACGGCTGTTTGGCATAGACGTTCCCTCTGACCACGGGCACTGAAATCCACGCATGAAGCTGCTTCACCGAACATCATGCGCATCCTCCATCTAGAGGGTGTTCTTCACGCTGCAAAAGCATAGGATGCTTAATGGATGTGTGATGACATCGAGGTGCCTTGGGTCCAGCGACCGCCCTGCGGATTCGCTCTCGGATAAGGTGCAGTATGGCGACGACGCCTGCGAAGGTGGGACCTTCGTGGACCGACATGGCACCTCTGCCGCTCTCCGATGACGAATTCGAGCTTCTGCAGAGCGCAGCCAGGCTGCTGCCAAGCTTTCTGGTCGAGGGTTGACGTTGCGGATTCAACCGGTCGATGCAACACATTGACTGAACATTTCAGCCGGTGTCTGGAAGTTGAGCGTCTTCCTTGGGCGCTCGTTCAACCTTCTCGCCACCGCATTCAGCTTGGCTTGTGAGTAGGTCAAGATATCGATGCCCTTGGGGAGGTACTGCCGCAACAGTCCATTTGTATTCTCATTGGTGCCGCGCTGCCAAGGATTCTGAGGGTCGCAGAAGAAGACCTTGATGTCAGTCGCCACTGTGAAGTGCTTGTGGCCCGACATCTCTGATCCTCGATCCCAGGTCAGCGATTTGTAGAGCTCCTGGGGGAGCTTGCGAGCATTCTTGATCAGGGCGTTGACGACCGTCTCGGTATCCGTGCCAGCGACCTTCACCAGCATCACGTAGCGTGTCTGACGCTCGACCAGGGTTGCGATCTGGCTGTTCCGATCTCCGAACAGCAGGTCACCTTCCCAGTGTCCTGGCACCGCCCGATCTTCAACCGTGGCCGGGCGCTCGCTGATCGAAACGGCGCCGACGATTCTCCCGTGGGTGTCTGTCTTCTGCGTGTAGTGGCGCGAGCGGCGCATGCCTCGCGTGCGCCTCAGATGCTGCAGCAGTTCCCTCTTCAAGGCCCCACGGGCTTGAATGAACAGGCTGCGGTAGATGGTCTCGTGTGACACGTGGCAGTTCTCGTCGCGCGGGTAAGTATGCTTGAGCCATCCTGCAATCTGCTCCGGCGACCACTGCAGCTGAAGCTTGCTTGTCACGACGCACGCCAAGGCTCGGTTCTCGGCCAGTTTGCAGCGTTTGGGGCGATGGGCCCGATCCCACGCTGCCTGGTCGGCCTGGGTCGCCCGATAGCATCCTTGACCACCATTGCGCTTGATCTCACGGCTGACGGTGGACGGCGCTCGCCCAAGGATGGTGGCGATTGCGCGGATCGAAAAGCCCGCCACCACAGCACGCGAGATCTCCTCCCGCTCGGCCAAGGTCAGCGCCGAGCGGGAACGGTGACGCTCTGGCGGTCGGATCCCGCCTGTGTCAGCCAGAATCTTTTGGATCGATGAATGCGGTCGATCAAACAACTGGGCAATCTGATGGAGGGTCTCACCTCGCTTCCACCGCTCTCACATGAGCGCCTTCTGACTGTCTGTGTAGAAGGTCCGCGTTCGATACTTCATCTGCAACACTCCTTCTGCTCGAGCAGCTTTTAGTGTGTTGCATCGACCGGTTGAATCCGCAGTCCCGAACACGTGCTCCACGGTGCACCTTCGCAGCGTCATTGCGACAGGCTTGCGGTCCAGGCGTTGCTGGACGCGCTCAAGCACCTCTTCGTGCTCCCATCGGCGGATGCGACGGTAGTCGTCGGTTGTGCACTGACCTTTGAGTGGGCACGTGGGGCAGGCGCTGGTCCAATAAACGAGAAGCTTGTTGCCGTTCTTCTCGAACGTGGTGAACCTGTAGATGGCCCGCTCACCCGCAGGGCACTGATACTCGTCAGCCTTCGCGATGTAGATGAAGTCGCTCTTGTCGAAGCGCCCCTCGGCCTTGGCGTTCGAGGTCATCGGCTTGGGCACGTAGGTCGTGATGCCCGCGTCCTCGCAGGCTTTGAGCTCCGTGCCGTTGAAGTAGCCCCGGTCGGCGAGGGCTTGCAGCTTGGTCTTGCCCATCGCCTCGCGCGCAGCCATGGCCATCTTGCTGAGTTGCGCGCGGTCGTGGCCGGCGTTGGTCACCTCGTGCGCCACGATCAAGTGGTGCCTGGCATCGAC
>NZ_JAGGNV010000067.1 GCF_018614955.1 Variovorax paradoxus | reverse complement strand
GGCGGCTTTGGTTTTCATGGGGAGGGCAGGAAGTGGAGAAGCGCGGAGGACGGTCCCCGCGCGTCACTTTATGCCATAGAAGCCCGCCGCGTTCGTGCCCCATACCTGCTCTTGTTCGGATGGCGAGAGGGCTTTGAGCAATTCCCTGGACACGGCCTGCCATTGCAGGTAGTCGCCCGCCAGCTCGAGCACGGGCCAGTCGCTTCCCCACATCAGGCGCGACGGGCCGAAGCAGGCCAGCAGGTGATCGACACAGGGGCGCAACGCGTCTGCGTCCCAGCCCGGCCCCGCCTCCGTGGCGAGGCCCGAGAGCTTGCAGCACACCCGCGTCTCGTTGCCGACACGCGCCATCTGCGTGGCCCAGGGCTCGAAGGCTCGACCCGCGATGTCGGGCTTGGCGGCGTGGTCGATGACCATGCGCAAGTCCGGGTGTTGGAGCGCGAAGGCCAGTGCGGCGTCGAGTTGCTGCGGCTTGATCAGGAAGTCCAGGCTGAGACCCAGCTCGATCATGGTCTCGATGGCAGGCTGCAACTGCGTGCCGAGGATCCAGTTCGGATCGGCGATGTCCTGCAGCATGGGCCGCAATCCCCTGAAGAGCGGCTCCTGCGCGAGGCTGCGGATGCGCTGCGGCGCGTCGGCCGCGGCCAGATCGGTCCAGCCGACGACCGCGCGCACCCGGCTGGCGGGATGTGCGGCCAGAGCCAGCAGCCGCCAGGTTTCGGCTTCGCTCGGCGCGGCCTGGACCAGCACCGTGCCGTCGATGCCCGCGCGGTCCATCAGCGGCGCGAGGTCCTCGGGTGAGAAGTCGCGATGGATCGCGTGCAGCGCGGGCGTGTCCTGAAGCCAGCCATAGTCCTGGTGCGCGAGCGACCAGTAGTGCTGGTGCGCATCGATGCAGATCGTCGCCATGGCTCATTGTTCCCTGGCCAGCGCGTCCCACAGTGCCGCGGGAATGGGCGCCCGGCTGTGCGCCACGCTCTGCGCGATCTCCGCGGGGCTGCGCGCACCGACCACCACGGCGGCGGCGCAGGGGCAGGCCAGCGCGAACTGCAGCGCCGCGGCCGGCAGCGCAACGCCGAAGTCTGCGCAGATGCCAGCGAGGCGCTCGACGCGCTCGCGCACGGCCGGTGGCGCAGGCCGGTAGTCGAAGTGCGCATTCGACGTGGCGCCGCTCGCGAGGATGCCGGAGTTGAAGACACCGGCCAGGATCAGGCGGACCTTTCGCGCGACGCACAGCGGAACCAGTTCGCGCGCGGCCGAAGCATCGAGCAGGGTGTAGCGGCCGGCCAGCATCATGCAATCGAAGTCGCCCGCGGCCAGCGCATCGCGGCACACCTCCCACTCGTTCACGCCGACGCCGATCGCGCCGAGCACGCCTTCGGCGCGCAGGCGGTCCAGCGCGCGATAGGCGCCGTCCATCGCTTCGCGGAAGCGTGCGGGTTGCCGCTCGCCATGGGTGTGGCGGTCGATGTCGTGGATGAAGGCGATGTCGATGCGCGCCAGGCCAAGGCGCTCCAGGCTTTCTTCGATCGATCGCATCGCGCCGTCGAAGCTGTAGTCGAAGTGCGGCGCGAACGGGAGGCCTTGCACATAGCCGTCGCGCTCCTCGGGCGCGGCCGGGTCGGGACGCAGCAGGCGGCCGACCTTGGTCGAGAGGACGAAGTTGTCGCGCGGCTTCTGCCGCAGCGCGCGGCCCAGGCGCAGTTCGCTGAGTCCGTGGCCGTAGAGCGGGGCGGTGTCGAAGCAGCGCAGGCCTTGTCGCCAGGCCTCCTCGATGGTGCGCTCGGCGCTCTCGTCGTCGAGCGGCGCATAGAGGTTGCCCAGCGGCGCGCCACCCAGTCCCAGGCGCAGCGGACCGGCGAGTCGCTCGAAAAGGCTGTCGTTCATGCCTGGATTCTCGGCGGTAGCTGCCCTGCCGAACACCTGCTACAAACGGGCCATGAAAAAGATCCTCGTTCTCAACGGTCCCAATCTCAACCTGCTCGGAACACGCGAGCCCGCGCAGTACGGCTACGAAACCCTGGCCGACGTCGAGCGCCTGTGCCAGGAGGCGGGCGCGAAGCTCGGCGTCGAGATCGAGTGCCGCCAATCGAACCACGAGGGCCAATTGATCGACTGGATCCAAGAAGCCGGCCGCGAGGTCGCCGCCGGCCGCATGTTCGGCGTGGTGATGAATCCCGGCGCCTACACCCACACCTCGATCGCGCTGCACGATGCGATCAAGGGCGCGAGCGTGCCGCTGGTCGAACTGCACATCTCCAACGTGCATGCGCGCGAGGAGTTCCGCCATCGCTCCTACATCTCGCCGGCGGCACGCGGCATCATCGTCGGCTTCGGCGTCAAGGGCTATCCGCTCGCGATCGAAGCGCTGGTGCGCGTGAGCGAAGCTGTGTAGTCGCCGATGCCAGTACCTCCTGGGCTTTTCACCGGCGCCGACGGCACGCTGCGCTGCCGCTGGTGCGAATCCACGCCGGCCTACCAGCACTACCACGACAAGGAATGGGGCTTCCCGGTCACGGACGATCGACGCTTGTTCGAGAAGCTGTGCCTCGAAGGTTTCCAGGCCGGGCTGAGCTGGCTCACCATCCTCAACAAGCGCGAAGCTTTTCGGCGCGCCTTTGCCGACTTCGATGCCGAGCGCGTCGTACGCTTCGGCGCCAAGGATGTGGAGCGCCTGCTCGGCGATGCAGGCATCGTGCGGCATCGCGGCAAGATCGAGTCGGCCATCAACAACGCGCAGCGCGTGCTGGCGTTGCGCGAGGAATTCGGTTCGCTGGCGGCCTACGCGTGGGGCTTCGAACCCGACCCCGCATCGCGGCCGCGCCGCATCACGCATGCCGCCCTGCAGACCATGAGCACCTCGCCCGAATCGGTGGCGATGTCGAAGGACCTGAAGAAGAGGGGCTGGAGCTTCGTCGGCCCGACGACGGTCTACGCCTTCATGCAGGCCATGGGACTGGTCAACGACCACGTCGAGGATTGCCACGCGCGTGAACTCGCGCTGGCGGCGCGCGCGAAGCTTCGCCTGCCGCGCTAGCTAGGTCGCCTGCGGCCCGGCCACCTTGCGGTGGTTCACTCGGCCCTGGCTGTCGACGCTCTCGAGATGCACGTCGAAGCCCCACAGGCGGGCGACGTGCTTGAGCACCTCCTGCGCATCGTCGTGCAACGGGCGGTCGTTGTGCTGCGTGTGGCGTAGCGTGAGCGCGCGGTCGCCGCGCAGGTTGACGCTCCAGACCTGGATGTTCGGCTCGCGGTGGTTGAGGTCGTACTGGCGCGACAGCGATTCGCGCAGCTGGCGGTAGCCGCTGTCGTCGTGGATCGCCGATACCTCGAGCTCGGGCTCGCCCTCCTTGTCGCGGATCGCGAAAAAGCGAAAGTCGCGCATCAGTTTGGGCGAGAGGAATTGGCCGACGAAGCTCTCGTCCTTGAAATTGCGCATCGCGTAATCCAGCGAAGTCAGCCACGGCGAGCCGGCCATGTCGGGGAACCAACGCTTGTCTTCCTCGGTCGGGTTTTCGCAGATGCGCCGTAGGTCGGTGTACATCGCAAAACCCAGCGCATAGGGGTTGATGCCGCTGTAGGCGCGGTGGCCGACCGGCGGCTGGAACACCACGTTGGTGTGCGACTGCAGCCACTCCATCATGAAACCGTCGGCCAAAAGGCCTTCGTCGTAGAGCGTATTGAGCAAGGTGTAGTGCCAGAAGGTGGCCCAGCCCTCGTTCATGACCTGCGTCTGGCGCTGCGGATAGAAGTACTGCCCAATTTTGCGCACGATACGCACCACTTCGCGTTGCCAAGGGTCCAACAATGGTGCATTTTTCTCGATGAAATAGAGCAGGTTCTCCTGCGGCTCGGACGGAAAGCGCTTGGATGCCTCCTCGTCGTCGGCGCTGCGCCCGCTCTTGCGTGGCAGGGTCCGCCAGAGGTCGTTGACCTGCTGCTGCAGATGGTGCTCGCGCTCCTCGCGGCGCACCTGTTCCTGGTTCAGCGACAGTTTCTGCGGACGGCGATAGCGGTCCACCCCATGGTTCATCAGCGCATGGCAGGAATCGAGCAGGTCTTCGACGGCGGCCACGCCGTGGCGTTCCTCGCACTCGCTGATGTAGTTCCGCGCGTAGACCAGGTAGTCGATGATGGACGAGGCGTCCGTCCACATCTTGAAGAGGTAGTTGCCCTTGAAGAAGCTGTTGTGGCCGTAGGCGGCATGGGCGATCACCAAGGCCTGCATGGCCATGGTGTTCTCTTCCATCAGGTAGGCGATGCAGGGGTCGGAATTGATGACGATCTCATAGGCCAGGCCCATGTGGCCGCGGCGGTAGTTCTTCTCGGTCGAGATGAACTGCTTGCCGTAGGACCAGTGGCGGTAAATGACCGGCATCCCCACCGACGCGTAGGCGTCCATCATCTGCTCGGCCGTGATGATCTCGAGCTGGTTGGCGTAGGTGTCCAGCTTGTAGCCGCGCGCCACGCGGGCGATCTCGCTGTGGTAGCGCTCGATCAGTTCGAAGGTCCAGTCCGAGGGGCTGGGCAGGGGCTCCCGCTTCTGTTTCTTTGCGTTCACGTCGGCACCCCCTCTTTCTTGAACAGGTCTCGGAACACCGGATAGATGTCCTGCGCATCGGCGACCTTGCGCATCGCGAAGTTCTTGTGGGAGCCGACCAGCTGGCTGTATTCTTCCCACATGTTCTGCTCGGCATCTGCGACCTGCACGTAGGCGTAGTAGCGCACCAGCGGCAGCAGGTGGTCGGTCAGCAGCTCGCGGCAGCGGCCGCTGTCCTGGTGCCAGTTGTCGCCGTCGCTTGCCTGGGCGCCGTAGATGTTCCATTCGCTGCTCGGAAAGCGCGCCCGGATGATCTCGTGCATCAGCGTCAGGGCGCTGGACACCACGGTGCCGCCGGTTTCGGTGGCATGGAAGAACTCCTCTTCGCTCACCTCGCTGGCCTGGGTGTGGTGGCGGATGAAGACCAACTCGATCTTCTCGTAGTGCCGGGTCAGGAACAGGTACAGCAGCATGAAGAAGCGCTTGGACATGTCCTTGCGCGCCTCGTCCATCGATCCCGACACGTCCATCAGGCAGAACATCACCGCCTTGGCCGAGGGCACCGGCACCCTGACGCGGTTGCGGTAGCGCAGGTCGATCGGGTCCAGGAAGGGTATGTGCTTGGCCTTGGCGCGAAGCTCCTCGAGCTGGGCCTCGGTTTCGCGGATCTCGCGCTGCACCAGCGCATCGGCCACGCGCGGGCTGCGTTTGAGGTGCAGCAGGTGCGCCTCGAGTTCGCGGATCTCGCGCCGCGGGGCGCCGCCGAGCGCGATGCGCCGCGCCAGCGCGCCGCGCATCGAGCGCACGACGTGCAGGTTGGTGGGCATGCCGTCGCTCGTGAACCCTGCGCGGTGGCTTTTCCATTCCGGCACTTCGGCCAGCTGGGTGCGGATTAGGTGGGGCAGGGCGAGGTCTTCGAAGAAGACCCGCATGAACTCTTCCTTGGTGAGGCGGAAGACGAAGTCGTCTTCACCGCCTTCGCCGTCGCCGGCCTGCGAGCCGCTGCCCGCGCCGCCGCCGCCCTGCTGCGGCCGCTCGATGCGGTCGCCCTTGACGTACTCGCGATTGCCCGGATGCACGTACTCGCGGTCGCCACCCTGGCCATGGCCGAACACCGGTTCGGAGACATCGCGCTTGGGCAAGGTGATGTCCTCGCCCTGCTCGAGATCGCGAATGCTGCGGCCGCTGACGGCGCGCCGCACGGCCTCGCCGATCTGCTCGCGATAACGCCGCAGGAAACGCTCGCGGTTGCCGATGGACTTGTTCTTCCCCGACAGACGGCGGTCGATGATCTGCTGCAGCATGGCCACGGCAGGAACTCCTTTCAGCTCATCATGAGCTCTTGCGAACGCGCAGATACCACTCGCACAAGAGGCGGACCTGCTTGGCGGTGTAGCCCTTCTGCACCATGCGATTGACGAAATCCTCGTGCTTCTTCAGCTCGTCGGCGCTGCTCTTGGCATTGAAGCTGATGACGGGCAGAAGCTCCTCGGTGTTGGAGAACATCTTCTTCTCGATCACCGTGCGCAGCTTTTCGTAGCTGGTCCACAACGGGTTCTTGCCCGCATTGCCGGCGCGCGCACGCAGCACGAAGTTGACGATCTCGTTGCGGAAGTCCTTGGGATTGCTGATGCCCGCGGGCTTCTCGATCTTCTCGAGCTCGGCGTTGAGCGAGCCGCGGTCGAAGACTTCGCCGGTGTCCTGGTCGCGGTACTCCTGGTCCTGGATCCAGTAGTCGGCGTAGGTGACGTAGCGATCGAAGATGTTCTGGCCGTACTCGGAATAGCTTTCCAGGTAGGCGGTCTGAATCTCCTTGCCGATGAACTCCGCATAGCGCGGTGCCATCAGTTCCTTGATGTAGGAAAGGTACTTCTGCTCGGTCTCGGGCGCGAACTGCTCGCGCTCAATCTGCTGTTCGAGCACATACATGAGGTGCACCGGATTGGCGGCGACCTCGCTGCTGTCGAAGTTGAAGACCTTGGAGATGATCTTGAAAGCGAAGCGGGTCGAGACGCCGCTCATGCCC
The DNA here is from genome assembly GCF_018614955.1 of Variovorax paradoxus. Lineage (GTDB taxonomy): Bacteria > Pseudomonadota > Gammaproteobacteria > Burkholderiales > Burkholderiaceae_C > Variovorax > Variovorax paradoxus_J. The sequence continues at coordinate 22,472 of NZ_JAGGNV010000067.1, read as the reverse complement.
TCGTCGACGCCGGCGTAGTCGCGGTACTCCTGGATCGACTTGGCCTTGGGATCGGTGTCCTTGAGGTTGTCGCCGTCGTAGACCTGCATCTTGCTGAAGATGCTGGAGTTCTCCGGCTCCTTGAGCCGTGTCAGCACCGAGAACTGGGCCATCATGCGCATCGTTCCGGGAGCGCAGGGCGCGAGCGAGAGCGAGGAGTTGCGCACCAGCTTCTCGTAGATCTTGATCTCTTCGGAGACGCGCAGGCAGTACGGCACCTTGACGATGTAGATGCGGTCGAGGAAAGCCTCGTTGTTCTTGTTGTTGCGGAAGGCCTTCCATTCGCTTTCGTTGCTGTGGGCCAGCACGATGCCGTCGAACGGGATGGCGCCGAAGCCTTCCGTGCCCTTGAAGTTACCTTCCTGCGTGGCGGTCAGGAGCGGATGCAGCACCTTGATGGGCGCCTTGAACATCTCGACGAATTCCAAGAGGCCCTGGTTGGCCAGGCACAGGCCGCCGGAGTAGGCGTAGGCGTCGGGGTCGTCCTGCGCAAAGGTCTCGAGCTTGCGGATGTCGATCTTGCCGACCAGCGAGGAGATGTCCTGATTGTTCTCGTCGCCCGGCTCGGTCTTGGCCACGGCGATCTGCCGCAGCACCGAGGGAAAGCGCTTGACGATCTGGAACTGCCGGATGTCGCCGCCGTACTCCTCGAGCCGCTTCACGGCCCAGGGCGACAGGATGCGCTGCAGGTAGCGGCGCGGAATGCCGTACTCCTTCTCGAGGATCTCGCCGTCTTCCGCGGCGTCGAAGAGACCGAGCGGCGACTCGTTGACCGGCGATCCCTTGATCGAATAGAAGGGCACCTGCTCCATCAGCTGCTTCAAGCGCTCCGCGATCGAGCTCTTGCCCCCGCCGACGGGGCCGAGCAGGTAGAGGATCTGCTTCTTCTCTTCCAGGCCCTGTGCGGCGTGCCGGAAGTACGAGACCACCTGCTCGATTGCATCTTCCATGCCATAGAACTCCCTGAACGCAGGGTAGATCTTGATGACCTTGTTGGCGAAGATGCGCGACAGGCGCGGATCGTTGCGCGTGTCGACGAGCTCGGGTTCCCCGATCGCCTGCAGCATGCGCTCGGCGGCCGTGGCGTAAGCCCCGGGCTCGCGCTTGCAGATCTCAAGATACTCCTGCAGGGACAGGACCTCTTCGCGGGTCCGCTCGTAGCGGGCGGCGAAGTTACTGACGACATCCATAGACACCTCCATCGAGTCAGCGGGGCGCTGCCCGGAGTTTCCGTGCTGCACACGTTGCATCGTTCGCAGGAATGGTGCCAGGTATGGTGTGCACGCTTCGGATTCACTCCTCAAGCAGGAACTTGGTCAAAGCATAGAACAAAGAGCGCGTCCAGCAAATTGCTTTTCAAATAAGAATTGGCGCGTTGTTTAAAAGTTCCAACGCGAAACCGGAAGCAATAGTCAGAACGACCGAAAAATGTGTGACGCACGAAGTCGGCCGGGCCAGGCTCTTCGTCGATGTGCACGCAAGTTCTTTTCTTATGCCTTGAAACACAGTCGGGACACAACGTCCTACCTTCGGTTATAGGCTACGCGCGACGTGAACGCATCAGTAGTAGGCCGGTTGCTCGAACGGCCGCGAGGAAAACCGCCAGCCGCTACTCGACCTTGCCGATCTTCCGGACGGCCTCGGTCATCATGGCGGCATCGGCGTTCCAGTACGACTGGAACTCGGGCGCGTCGAGGTAGGCGATGGGACTGCCCGCCTTCTCGATGACCTGCACCACCGCCGGGTCCGCAGCCGCCTTCGCCGACGCCGCGCGCAGCCGCCGCACGATCTCGTCCGGCGTCGCAGCGGGAACGAAAAGCCCCGACCACTGCGCGAACCTCACCTTGAATCCCGACTGATCGAGGCTCGGTACCTCGGGCAGCGCGGCCAACGGGCGCTCGCCCCAGTGCGCGAGCGCGCGCAGCTTGCCGGCCTTGATCTGCTGGACCACGGTCGGCGGCCCGCTCGCGAGCGCGTCGACCTGCCCCGCTAGCAGCGCGACCACCGCCGGCCCCGCGCCGGTGTAGGGGATGTGGGTCATGCGAAAACCGGCGGCGCTCTTCAGCATCTCCATCGGCACGTGCATCGTGCCGTAGTTGCCGGAGCTGCCGTAGTTGTAAGCGCCGGGCTTGGTGCGCGCGTCGGCGATGAACTCCGCCAGCGTTTTCCACGGCGCGTCCGCGCGCACGACCAGGACCGTGGGATCGGCGGTGAAGCGCGCGATCGGCTTGAACTGGCTCGTCTGGTAAGCGGGCTTGCGCTCGAGAATGGCGTCGGCCTCCGGCAGGATGGAGATCGAGGACAGGCTCAGCAGCACGGTGTAGCCGTCGGCCGGTGCGCGGGCCGCGAAGCCGATGCCTACCGCGCCGCCCGCGCCGGCCTTGTTCTCGACAATCACGGACTGTTTCAGTTCGCGCGACAAGGCCTCGGCCACGGGCCGTGCGACCGTGTCCGCAACGCCGCCCGGCGGGAATGGCACGACCATCGTGATCGGCTTGTCGGGCCAGCCCGACTGCGCGATCGCCGCCGTGACCGTGGCGCAGCAGGCGGCCGCGAGGAACGCGGCGCGCAGCAGCGCGTGTGGATATGCATGCATGAGCTTGTCTCCATTTGTTTTGGGATGCGCTTTTCAGACGAAGCGGTTTTCCAGCGTTCCGAGGCCGTCGATCTCGATGCGGACCGTGTCGCCCGCCTTCAGGTACTGCGGCGGCGACATGCCCATGCCGACGCCGGCCGGCGTGCCGGTGGCGATCACGTCGCCGGGATACAGCGTGATGCCGCGCGAACAGGCCTCGATCAGCGCCGGAATGTCGAAGATGAAGTCGGCGGTCTGCGCATCCTGGCGCAGCTCGCCGTTGACCCAGCAGCGCACGCGCGTCTGCGTGCCGTCGAGCGCGTCGGCGCTCACGATCCAGGGGCCCATCGGACAGAAGGTGTCGAAGGACTTGCCCAGATCCCACTGCTGGTGGCGCATCTGCACGTCGCGCGCGGTGACATCGTTGACGATGGTGTAACCGAACACGTGCGACAAGGCCTCGCCGCGCGCGATGTTGCGGCCGCCCTTGCCGATGACCACGGCCAGCTCGGCCTCGTAGTCGATCTGCGCCGAAATCGACTCGCCCGGCAGCCGGACCTTGTCCTCTGGCCCGATCACGCATTCCGGCACCTTGGTGAACACGATCGGCCAGGCATCGGCTTTGGCCGTGTTGTTCCTGAAGACCGAGGCCGACAGTTCCTCGGCATGCGCGTGGTAGTTGCGTCCGACGCAGAAGATGTTGCGGCGCGGCAGGGGCAGGGGAGCTTCGAGCCTCACCTCGCTGAGGGCAAGCGCCGCACCTGCGGGAGGCAAGGCTGCACCGGAAGCCCGATCTTCGATCAGGGACAGCGCACCGCGCTGCACCTGGGCATCGCCGAGTTGGAGCGGACTGACGGTCGCCCCGTCTTCCGAAACCAGGCCGACCTGGCGGCGGCCTTGATATTGATAGGTGGCTATGCGCAAAATGATCTCCTTGATGAGACCAAATGCTACCAATGGAGTACCAAACGCACAATAGAGTCGCCGGCGCCGCGGTTGATACGATCGGTGCGCTGCTCCATTCCATTCACCCAGCCTTGCGACCGTGTACAGCGCCCTGACCCTGCGGGAAGCCATTCTCGAGAACCTGAAATCGCGCACCTGGCGAGCCGGCCACCGCCTGCCGACCGAGCGCGAACTGAGCGGACAGTTCGGGCTCAGCCGCGGGGCGGTGCGCCGCGTGCTGGCAGACCTGAAGGGCCGGGGGCTGATCACCCAGACGGTGGGCAGCGGGACCTATGTCAGCGAGGAGGTCGTGCAGGCGCTGGCGGAACTCAGCCATGGCGAGTCGCCGCTCGCGACCAGTCCTGCCGAGCTGATGAGCGCGCGCCTGGTGCTCGAGCCCGCCATCATCGCCATGGTCGTCGGCAATGCCACGGCCGCCGATTTCGCCCGGATGGAAGAGTGCTGCGACCGGGGCGAGGCGGCGGCGAGCCTCGAGGAATTCGAGCTATGGGACGGCAGGCTGCACGAGGCCATCGCCGGTGCCGCCCACAACGCCTTCATCGCGGCCGTGTTCCAGCGCATGAACGAGGTGCGCGCGCAAAGCGAGTGGGGCACGCTCAAGCGCCGCAGCGCCACGCCGGAGCGCAGGCTGGACTACCAGCGCGAGCATCGCGAACTGGTCGCCGCGCTCAAGGACCGCGACGGCGCGCGCGCCGTGCAGCTCTGCCTGCAGCATCTGACGCACGTGCGGCGCAATCTGCTGGGCTACTAAGAAGCACTACCCGCACCCCATGCTTCATGCGCCGGGGTCGGGCCTGCCCGATGAACAACTACTGAGCTGGTCGCAGGCTCTGGTATCGATAGATACCAATTAGAACCAATTTGGCGGCCCCGAGGCTCAGCTGAAAAATTCCTTTGCCTTGTCGAACCAGCCCTTGTCCGTGGGGCTGTGCTTGTCGCCGCCCTTCTTGAGCGATTCGTCGAGCTCTTTCAGCAGCTTGCGCTGGTGCTCGGTGAGCTTGACCGGCGTCTCCACGCGGATGTGGCAGTAGAGGTCGCCCGGGTAGGTGGAGCGCACGCCCTTGATGCCCTTGCCGCGCAGGCGGAATTGCTTGCCGCTCTGGGTGCCGTCGGGGATGTCGATCGCGGCCGCGCCTTTGAGCGTGGGCACGTTGATCTCGCCGCCTAACGCGGCGGTGGTGATGCTGACCGGCACCACGCAATGCAGGTCGTCGCCGTCGCGCTCGAACAGCTCGTGCTTCTTGAGCCGGATCTCTATATAGAGGTCGCCGGGCGGTCCGCCGTTGGTGCCGGGTTCGCCGTTGCCGGTGCTGCGGATGCGCATGCCGTCGTCGATGCCAGCCGGGATCTTGACCTCGAGCGTCTTGTTGTTCTTGATCTTTCCCTGGCCATGGCAGGTGGTGCAGGGCTCGGGAATGATCTTGCCGGTGCCGTGGCAGGTCGGGCAGGTCTGCTGCACGCTGAAGAAACCCTGGCGCATCTGCACGGCGCCCTGGCCGTGGCAAGTGGTGCAGGTGATGGGCTTGGTGCCCGGCTTGGCGCCCGTGCCCTTGCAGGTGCCGCAATCGTCCCAGCTCGGAATGCGGATCTGCGCTTCCTTGCCCTCGGCCGCCTCCTCGAGCGTCACTTCCATCGCATAGCTCAGGTCGCTGCCGCGGAACACCTGGCGTCCGCCCGCACGACCGCCGGCGCGGCCGCCGAACACGTCGCCGAAGATGTCGCCGAAGGCTTCCGCGAAGCCGCCGAAGCCTTCCGCGCCCGGGCCGCCGCGCATGTTGGGGTCGACGCCGGCATGGCCGTACTGGTCGTAGGCGGCGCGCTTCTGCGCGTCCGACAGCATCTCGTAGGCTTCCTTCACCTCCTTGAACTTGGCCTCGGCTTCCTTGCCGGTGTCGCCATGGTTGCGGTCGGGGTGGTGCTTCATCGCGAGCTTGCGATAAGCCTTCTTGATTTCTTCCTCGCTCGCGTTCTTCGGGACGCCGAGGGTTTCGTAGTAGTCGCGTTTGGTGGCCATGGTCGGTGGGCTGGGGGAGCGAAAACGGAAAAAGGCCGGACCGCCTCGTCAGGAGATCCAGCCTTGCATCAGGGTCGAAAAATCAACCCTTCTTGACTTCCTTGACCTCGGCGTCGACCACGTTGTCGTCGGCCGGAGCGCTTGCAGCTTCCGGGCCAGCGCCCGCCGCGCCGCCCGCGGCTCCGGCGGCCGCCTGGGCGTCGGCGTACATCTTCTCGCCGAGCTTCTGGCTGGCCGTCATCAGCGTGTTGGTCTTTTCCTCGATCGCTGCCTTGTCGTCGCCCTTCAGGACTTCTTCCAGCTCCTTGATCGCGGCTTCGATCTTTTCCTTTTCGCCCGCATCCAGGCTCGCGCCGTGCTCGCCGAGCGACTTCTTCACGCTGTGCGCCATCGCCTCGCCCTGGTTGCGGGCCTGGGCGAGCTCGACCTTCTTCTTGTCCTCGGCGGCGTTGAGCTCGGCATCCTTCACCATCTTCTGGATCTCGTCTTCGGAGAGGCCCGAGTTCGCCTTGATGGTGATCTTGTTCTCCTTGCCGGTGCCCTTGTCCTTGGCGCCGACGTGCAGGATGCCGTTGGCGTCGATGTCGAAGCTCACCTCGATCTGCGGCGTGCCGCGCGCGGCCGGCGGGATGCCCTCGAGGTTGAACTCGCCGAGCAGCTTGTTGCCCGCGGCGATCTCGCGCTCGCCCTGGAACACCTTGATCGTCACCGCCGGCTGGTTGTCTTCCGCGGTCGAGAAGGTCTGCGCGAACTTGGTCGGGATCGTGGTGTTCTTCGTGATCATCTTGGTCATCACGCCGCCCATGGTCTCGATGCCGAGCGACAGCGGAGTCACGTCGAGCAAGAGCACGTCCTTGCGGTCGCCGGAGAGCACCTGGCCCTGGATCGCGGCCCCGACGGCCACGGCCTCGTCGGGGTTCACGTCCTTGCGCGGCTCCTTGCCGAAGAATTCCTTCACCTTCTCCTGCACCTTGGGCATGCGGGTCATGCCGCCGACCAGGATCACGTCGCTGATGTCGTTGACGCTGACACCCGCGTCCTTGATGGCGGTGCGGCAGGGCGCAATGGTGCGTTCGATCAGCTCGTCGACCAGGCTTTCGAGCTTGGCGCGCGTGAGCTTGATGTTCAGGTGCTTGGGACCCGAGGCATCGGCCGTGACGTAGGGCAGGTTGATGTCGGTGGCCGCGCCGTTCGAGAGTTCGATCTTGGCTTTTTCGGCCGCTTCCTTCAGGCGCTGCAGCGCGAGCACGTCCTTGCCGAGGTCGACGCCGCTGTCCTTCTTGAACTCGGTGATGACGTAGTCGATCACGCGCTGGTCGAAGTCTTCGCCGCCGAGGAAGGTGTCGCCGTTGGTCGACAGCACTTCGAACTGCTTTTCGCCGTCGACATCGGCGATCTCGATGATCGAGATGTCGAAGGTGCCGCCGCCCAGGTCATACACGGCGATCTTGCGGTCGGCCTTGTCGTGCTTGTCGAGGCCGAAGGCGAGGGCGGCTGCGGTCGGCTCGTTGATGATGCGCTTGACGTCCAGGCCCGCGATGCGGCCGGCGTCCTTGGTGGCCTGGCGCTGGCTGTCGTTGAAGTAGGCGGGAACGGTGATCACGGCCTCGGTGACGGGCTCGCCGAGGTAGTCTTCGGCGGTCTTCTTCATCTTGCGCAGGATTTCCGCGCTGATCTGCTGGGGAGCGAGCTTCTTGCCGCGCACCTCGACCCAGGCATCGCCGTTGTCGGCCTTGGTGATCGTGTAGGGCATCAGGTCGATGTCCTTCTGCACTTCCTTTTCCTCGAACTTGCGGCCGATCAGGCGCTTGACGGCGTAGATCGTGTTCTTGGGGTTGGTGACGGCCTGGCGCTTGGCCGAGGCGCCGACCAGCACTTCGCCGTCTTCCTGGTACGCAACGATCGACGGCGTGGTGCGCGCGCCTTCCGAGTTCTCGATCACGCGGGTCGTGTTGCCTTCCATGATCGACACGCACGAGTTGGTGGTGCCGAGGTCGATGCCGATGATTTTGGCCATGATGTTGTTGCTCCTGAATGCGAAGAATATGTTGTTGTGAACTTGTGGATAACCCGGCTCGATTCAAGGGACGGAGCGGGGATTTCCTGTGGGTTTCGTGTGATTCAGTTAGGGGCGCTGACGGTCACCAGCGCGGGTCGCAGCACGCGCTCGGCGATCGTGTAGCCCTTCTGCAGAACGCCCACGATGGTGTTGGGCTCCTGCCCCTCGACCGGCACGACCGAGATCGCCTGGTGCTGGTGCGGGTCGAACTTGGTGCCGGCCGCCGGCGCGATTTCGATCACCTTGTTGCGTTCCAGCGCGCTCTTGAGCTGGCGCAGCGTGGCTTCGGCGCCTTCGCGGATCTGCTCGGGCGTGGCGTCCGTGTGGGCCAGGCCGGCCTCGAGGCTGTCGAGCACCGGCAGGAGGCTTTCGGCAAAGGATTCGATCGCGAACTTGCGGCCCTTGCTGACCTCCTCGTCGGCGCGGCGGCGTGCGTTCTGCACATCGGCCTGCGCGCGCAGGTACTGGTCGTTCAGCTCGGCGTTCTTGGCTTGCAGCGCGGCGATCTCGGCCGTGGCGGTCGCCAGGGCGTCGGCCTCGTTGGCGGCTTGCGCGGCCTCCAGCTCTTCCGGGCTGGGCTCGCCCTGCAGGAAGTTTTCGGGATTCGATTGGGGGTTTTGCGGGTCTGACATGCTCAAAAAGCCGGCGGCCACGCCGGAAAACAAAACAATAGCGGGCCAGATGGGGCTGGCCGCGGGGTTTTCAAGGCAAAAAAATGCGCCCATCCAGGCGCATTTCGCTCGGGGCGGCGGTGCCGCCCGCTCAGTGGGCGTCGAGCAGCTCGACGTCGAACTTCAGGGTCGCATTCGGCGGGATCACGCCGCCGGCGCCGCGCGCGCCGTAACCGAGTGCGGGCGGGATGATCAGCGTGCGCTGGCCGCCGATCTTCATGCCGGCGACGCCTTCGTCCCAGCCCTTGATGACCTGGCCGGCGCCCAGCGAGAAGGCGAAGGGGTCGTTGCGATCGCGGCTGGAGTCGAACTTGGCGCCCTGCACGCCATCGTTGTAGAGCCAGCCGGTGTAGTGCACATGCACGTGCTGGCCGGCCTTGGCTTCGGCGCCGTCGCCGACGGCGGTGTCTTCGTACTGCAGGCCGGAGGGAGTGGTGGGCATGGAATGCTCCTTTGGGATGAAGAAAAAAAGCCCCGCAGTTTAACGAGGCGTCGGATTCGGCCCGAGCTGCTTGAGGGGCGTGGGCGCTGCAGGCGCCGTTTTCTTGACTTGGTTCACCTGCCACTTCACGGCAAAGGCCTGCAGGTCGGACAGGCGCTTGAGCAGGTCCTGCCCGCTCAACGTGAGGCTGTAGCCCTCGCTGCCGTGGCTCACGATGCCGGCTTCGCGCAACTCCTTGATGCGGGTGTTGAGCGTATTGGGCGTGATGTTGCCGACGCTGTCCTGCAGCAGGCGGAAGGTCTGGGCATGGCCGTCGCGCAGTGCCCAGAGCACGCGCAGTGCGTAGCGGGCTTCCAGCATCGCAAGCAATTGGCTGACGGCCGCGTTTTCCTTGCTACTCATCGAACAACATCTCCTCGGGGCGGCGGCTGCACGACGCCGTGGCGCCGCGCGTTTTTTTATGTTGGGTGCTGGACCACTCGGATCGGGCCGGCGACTATATCCCAGAAGGCGGCTTGCTACAAGTTTTATAGCTGTGCAATGAAGCCGGCTGCGGGTCGCAGAGGCAGCCCCTTCAAGAGCTCGAATAGTTGGCCATGAGTTCGCCGAGCCGGATCGAGCCTGCCGGCGACCATGTCGGGTTGAAGGCGAGCGGTGGCGGGGGGAACAGCATCACCACCGTGGACCCGAGCAGGAAACGGCCCATCTCCTCGCCTTGCTTGAGCACGATCTGCTGGTCGGCGTAGTGCCATTCGCGCACCTCGCCGCCGCGCGGCGGGTTGACCACGCCATGCCACACGGTCGCCATGCTGCCGACGATCGTGGCGCCGACCAGCACCAGCACGAAGGGGCCGCGCGCCGATTCGAAGACGCACACCACGCGCTCGTTGCGCGCGAAGAGGCCGGGCACGCCGCGCGCCGTGGTCGGATTGACCGAGAACAGCTCGCCAGGCACGTAGATCATGCGCAGCAGGCGCCCGTCGCAGGGCATGTGGATGCGGTGGTAGTCCTTCGGGCTCAGATAGAGCGTGGCGAAACTGCCGTGGGCGAACTGCGCCGCCAGCGCCGCATCGCCGCCGACCAGCGCGGTGATGCTGTAGCGGTGGCCCTTGGCCTGGAAGATCTGTTCGCCCTCGATGGGGCCGAACTGGCTGATCGCGCCGTCGACTGGCGACACCAGATCGGCCTGCGCGATCGGGCGCGCACCGGGCTTCAGGGCCCGGGTGAAGAACTCGTTGAAGCTCGGATAGCTCGCGATGTCACTGTTGAGCGCCTCGCCCATGTCGACGCCGTACTTGGCGACGAAGCGGCGGATGATCCAGGTCGTGACCGCACCGCGCTCCTTGCCGGCGACCCAGCCGGCAAACGAAGTCAGTGCCTGTTTGGGAAAGAGGTACTGGGGCAGGACGAAGAGGCGGTCGGACAAGAAGGCGCTTCCAAAAAGGGGAAGGCGATTCTATCGAGCGGGCGCGATCAGGCGGACGCCGGGCCGCCCCAAGGCGGCCTGCGGCCCCCTCGGGGGGCAGCGAGTACACGAAGTGACGGAGCGTGGGGGCTATTCACTCCGCTTTGATGTTGGCGGCCTTGATGACCTGCGCCCATTTTTCGACCTCGGCCTTCTGGAAGGCGGCGATCTGGGCGGTCGTCATGTCGGCCGGCTCCATGCCGAAGCCCTTGAGCTTGTCCTGCATCTCGGGCTGCGCCAGGATCTTGCGGATCTCGGTGTGCAGGCGATCGATCACCGGCGCCGGAGTCCCGGCCGGCACGAAGATCGCCTGCCAGGACAGCACCTCGAAGTCCTTCAGGGCCGGCAGGCCCGACTCCGCCACCGTCGGTACGTCCGGCATCGAGGCCAGCCGCTTGGCCGAGCTGACCGCGATCGCGCGCAGCTTGCCGCTCTGGATGTGCGGCCCGGCGACTACCGTGGTGTCGAACATCATGTCGACCTGGCCGCCGATCACGTCCTGGATCGCGGGGCCGCTGCCCTTGTAGGGCACATGCGTGAACTTGACGCCCGACTTGTAAGACAGCAGCTCCAGCGTCAGATGCTGCGAGGTGCCGGTCCCGGCGGAGGCGGACGAGAGCCCGCCCGACTTGGTCTTGCTGGCCTCGAGCACGTCCTTCAGTGTCTTGTAGGGACTCGCCTGGTTGACCACCAGCACCACCGGGTTGGTGCCGATCAGCGTGACCGGCGCGAAGGACTTCTGCGGGTCGTAGCCGATCTTGGGATAGAGGCTCACGTTGATCGCGTGCGAGCTGATGGTGCCGCCCAGCATCGTGTAGCCGTCGGGTGCGGCGCGCGACGCGATCTCCGAACCCACGCTGCCACCGGCGCCGCCCTTGTTGTCGATCACGACGCTGGTGCCCAGCGCCGGGCCGAGCTTCTGGCCGATCAGGCGGCCGAGCACGTCGGTGGTGCCGCCGGCCGGAAAGGGCACGAGGTAGGTGATGGCCTTGCCGGTCGGCCACGAGCTCTGTGCGAAGGCGGGCAGGGCCGGCAGGCCTGCGGCGAGCGAGGCGAGCGCGGTGTGAATGAGGGTGCGGCGTTGCATAAAAAGTGTCTCCTTGGCGTTCATGTAAAAAATTCAGCGCGAGTTCACGGCAGCTCGACGATCTCGACCCAGTTCGGGTTCTTGCCCAGCGGCAGTCGCTGAGGCGTGCCGAGGGCGCCGCTCGCAGCGTCGATCGGGTGCACCGAGGCGCTATGGGACTCCTGGCCGACGGCGACGAGGAAACGGCCACTCGGATCGATGGCGAAGCCGCGCGGCGTCTTCTCGGTCGGCGTCTGGCCCAGCGCTTGCAGCCGGCCGGTCGAGGCGTCGACCTTGAAGCCCGACAGCGTGCTCGACGTGCGCTCGGATGCGTAGAGATAGCGGCCGTCGGGCGTGAGATGAAGATCGGCGGCCCAGGGCTTGCCGGTGAAGCCCGCGGGCAGCACGGTGCTGCTCTGCTGGAGCTGCAGCGTGCCGCGGGCGACGTCCCAGGCATACACATGCAGGCCGGCGTCGAGCTCGTTCAGCAGGTACACGTTGCGCTGTGCCTTGTCCCAGACGAAGTGGCGCGGTCCTGATTTCGCGGCGCCGGTCGTCAGCGGCGGGTCGTTGGGCGACAAGGCCCCGGTCTGGGCGTCGAAGCGCCAGCTCGAGACGTTGTCGCCGCCCAGGCTGGTCGCCAGCACGAAGCGGTTGCCGGCATCGGCATGGATCGCGTGCGCGTTGGGTGCCGTGGGAAGCAACTGCTGGATCGGGCCGACGTTGCCCGCCTTGTCGATGCTGTTGACCGTGATCTTGTGCCCCGGGTAGGAGGCCGCGAACAGCCAGCGCCCCGTGGCATCGGTGTCGATGTTGGCCATGCTGTCGGCCAGCGGCGCCTCGCCCAGTTTCTTCAGCTTGCCGCTGGCGCCATCGATCGCGAAACTCGCGACGCGAAAGGGCTGCGAGCGAAGTGCGGCGTACAGGAAGCGCTTGTCGGGGCTTACCGCCATCGGCATCACCGCGCCGCCGACGTTCACCGATTCCACCGGCTTCAGCGTGCCCTGGGTGCGGTCGAGCTCGAGAACGGAGATTTCCTGGCTGTCCGCATTGGACACATAAACCCAGGTGGCGGCCGAAACGCTGCCGCCGATGGCGGCGAGTCCGGGCACGAGCAGCAGGGCGAGACGGCGCAGCCCGCGCGAAGTGATGGCTGGATGCATGTTCTTTTTCCTTGGGGGTTCAGCCGGTTCAAGGCATGTACTGGCCGCCGTTGACCTCGAGAATCTGGCCCGTCACGTAGCTCGAGAGCTGCTCCGAGGCGAGATAGAGAAAAGCGCCCACGCAGTCGTCGGGCTCGCCGATGCGGGCCATCGGGATCGTGGCCCTGAAGGACTCGAGCATCTGGGGCGTCGAGAACTGGTCGTGGAAAGGTGTCTGGATCACGCCCGGCGCGACCGCGTTGACCCGGATGCGGTCGGCCGCGAGTTCCTTCGCGAGGCCGCGCGTCGCGGTGCTGACGAAGCCTTTCGCGCCGGCATACAGGTAGGCGCCTGGGCCGCCGCCGTGGCGCGCCGCGACCGACGAGACATTGATGATGCTGCCGCCTCGCCCTTGCGCGCGCATTAGCGGCACCACTTCGCGGCAGAAGGCGAGCACTGAACGCGCATTGATATGCAGCACATCGTCGAAGAGCGCATCGTCGAATTCGGCGATCGGCACGCGCTTGACCAGGCTGCCCGCGTTGTTGACGAGGACGTCGATGGCGCCCCAGCGCGCGATGGTTTCGCGTACCACGCGCCGGATGGCTTCGGCGTCGCGCACATCGCCCTGCAGCGCGAAGGCTTCGCCGCCGGCTGCGGTGATCGCGTCGACCACTTTCTGCGCCGGGCCGGCCGACTGGTTGTAGTGCACCGCGACACGCATGCCGCGCGCTGCGTAAGCCCGCGCGACGGCGGCACCGATGCCGGTGCTGGCGCCCGTGACGAGGGCGGTCTTGCCTTTGAGGTCTTCCATGCGTTTCTCCTTTTCAGGTGATGGGCGCCGGGTTGAACAGCACCAGCGCGTTGTGCAGCTTCCAGTGCTCTGCCCAGGTCTTCTTGCGGCCGCTTGCCACGTCGAGCATCAGGCGGAACAGCTCCCAGCCCACGTCTTCGATGGTGGCTTCGCCATCGGCGATGCGGCCGGCGTTGACATCCATCAGGTCGTGCCAGCGGCGCGCGAGATCGCTGCGCGTGGCGACCTTGATCACCGGCACCTCGGCCAGCCCGTAGGGCGTGCCGCGGCCGGTTGTGAACACATGCAGGTTGATGCCGGCGGCGAGCTGCAGCGTGCCGCAGATGAAGTCGGAAGCCGGCGTCGCGGCATAGAGCAGGCCCTTCTGCCGCGCCTTTTCGCCCGGCGCGACCACGCCCGAGATCGGCGAGCTGCCCGATTTCACGATCGAGCCCATCGCCTTCTCGACGATGTTGGAGAGCCCGCCCTTCTTGTTGCCGGGCGTGGTGTTGGCGCTGCGGTCGACGCGGCCCTTGTCCAGGTAGGCGTCGTACCAGGCCATCTCGCGGATCATGGCCTCGGCCACCTCGGGTGTGGTGGCGCGCGAGGTGAGCTGGTCGATGCCGTCGCGCACCTCGGTCACTTCGGAGAACATCACGGTGGCGCCGGCGCGCACCAGCAGATCGGTGCAGAAGCCGACGGCCGGGTTGGCGGTGACGCCCGAGAAGGCATCGCTGCCGCCGCACTGCACGCCGACCACCAGCTCGCTGGCCGGCACGGTTTCGCGCCGGCGGGCGTCGAGGCGTTCGAGATGCTCTTCGGCCTGGCGCAGGATCGAATCGACCATCGACATGAAGCCGACGTGCGCCTCGTCCTGCAGGCACACCACGTCGAGCCTGCTGTCGGCGTTCTCGCCGACGTCGGCCACATTGCGCTCGTCGATGAGCGGTATGGTGCCGGGCGGTATCAGGCGCTCGGGCTGCAGCTTCTCGCAGCCCAGGCTCACCACCATCACCTCGCCGCCGAAGTTAGGGTTCAGGCTGATGTTGCGCAGCGTGCGGATCGGGATGATCGCGTCGGGCGCGTCGATCGCAACGCCGCAGCCATAGCCGTGCTCCAGGGCCACCACGTCGTCGACGTTCGGAAACTTCGGCAGCAGCTCGGCCTTGATGCGCTGCACGGCGAACTCGGTGACGCCGGCCACGCATTGCACAGTCTGGGTGATGGCCAGGATGTTGCGCGTGCCGACCGAGCCGTCCGGGTTGCGATAGCCCTCGAAGGTGTAGCCCTCGAGCGGCGCTTGCGGCGGCGGCTTGACGGTGGCGATCGGCAGGCCTTCGAGCTCGCGCGCGGCGGGCATCTTCAGGAGGCGCTCGTGCACCCAGCTGCCGGCGGCGATCGGCTTCAGCGCATAGCCGATCACGACGTCGTAGCGCCGCACCTCGCCGCCTTCGGGGATGTCGACCAGCGCCACCTTGTGCGCCTGCGGCACCTTCTCACGCAGCGTCAGGCCCGAGGGGAATACGGTGCCGGCCGGCAGCCCCCCGTCGTTGGCCACGATCGCGACGTTGTCGCGCTCGTGCATGGTGATGTAGAGAGGGTCGCTCATTTCGGTGCGGAGAAGAGCTCGGGCAGCCACAGCGAGAAGGCCGGAACGTAGGTGACGAGCATCAGGCACACCAGCAGCGCCCCGTAGAAGGGCCAGATCGATCGCATCACCTGCCCGACCGACACCCCTCCGATCGCGCAGCCGATGAACTGCGTGGTGCCGACCGGCGGCGTGTTCAGCCCGAGCGCGCAGTTGATCAGCATGACGATGCCAAACTGCACCGGGCTCATGCCGAACTGCATCGCGATCGGCAGGAAGATCGGCGTGCAGATCAGGATCGTGGCGGCCATGTCGAGGAAGGTGCCGAGCACGAACAGCAGCACGTTGATCATCAGGAAGATGACCCAGGGGCTGCTCGAGAACGAGGTCATCAGTTCGCCGGTTTTCTGCGGCACCTCGTACAGCGCCATGAAGTAGCCGAAGGCCGAGGAGATGCCGATCAAGAGCAGCACCACGCCGGTGGTCTTGCAGGCCTTGGCGCAGGCTTTCAGAAAATCCTTCCAGCTGAGCGAGCGGTACACCAGCACCGTGACGCCCAGCGCCCACAGCACCGCGGTGGCCGCCGACTCGGTGGCCGTGAACACCCCCGACAGGATGCCGACCAGGATGATCGCGACGATCAGCAGCCCGGGCAGCGCGCCGATGAAGGCCGCCAGCACCTCGCCCCAGCCGGGGAAAGCGCCGCGGATCGGGTAGCCGCGCTTGATCGCCACGTAGTACGCGGCCGCCAGGTTGCACAGCGTCAGGAGCAGCGCCGGGATCAGGCCCGCCAGGATCAGGCTCAGCACGCTGACCGAGGCGATGCCGGTGGTGGCCAGCGTGAAGATGATGAGGTTGTGCGAAGTCGGCATCAGCGCACCGACCAGCGCCGCGTGGGTGGTGACGTTGACCGCATAGTCCGCGTCGTAGCCCTCGCGCTTCATCAGCGGGATCATCACCGAGCCCATGGCCGACACGTCGGCCACCGGCGAGCCCGCCACGCCGCCGAACAGCGTGCAGCCGATCACGTTGCTCATGCCGAGTCCGCCGCGCACATGGCCGATCAGGCTGTTGGCGAAGCGCACGATGCGTTGCGCGATGCCGCCGTAGAGCATCAACTCGCCGGCGAACACGAAGAAGGGGATGGCCAGGAACGAGAAGATCTGCATCCCGCCGACCATCTTCTGGAACACCACCGCCACCGGCAGGCCGGCGTACACCACAGTCGCGATCGAGGCGAGGCCGATCGAGAACGCGACCGGCACGCCGAGCACCAGCAACGCGAGAAAACTAAGAGAGAGAACAGTCAATTCCACGCCGGCACCACTTCCTCGTCACGCAGCAGTGCCACGATGTGTTCAACCGAAAACAGAACGATCAACATGCCCGCGATCACGAGCGCCAGGTAGTCCATGCCCACCGGAATGCCCAGCATGGGCTTGATGTCGCTCCACTTGAGCCGGGTCCAGAGCCACCCGCTGGAAACCATGATGGCGCCGAACAGCGCCACCAGCGCGTGGATCAGGATCTCGATCTTGAGGCGCATCGACTCCGGCAGCAGGGCGACCAGCGAATCCAGGCCGATGTGGCCCGCATCGCGCACGCCGACCGCCACGCCCAGCGCGGTCACGTACAGCACCAGCTGCAGCGCAAGGCCCTCGGCCCAGACCGGCGTGTCGTTGAAGAGGTAGCGCCCGACCACCTGGTACTGCACGCACACGATGATGGCGATCAGCAGCACCACCGCCAGCATCAGGCTGGCCTTGGACAGCAGCGCGCACACGCGCGAGTACGCGTGGCGCGAGGGCGGGCGCGGGCTTTCGGGTTCGGCCAGCCCGTCGATCACTTGTTGTCCTGGATCGCCTTGACCAGGCGCTGCAGGTCCGGCGTGGAGATGAACTTGGCGTACACCGGCGCCATGGCGGCGCGGAACGATGCCTTGTCGACGTCGGACACGATGGTGGCGCCGCCCTTGGTGACCACCTCGAGCGACTTGGCCTCCTGCTCGTCCCACTTCTTGCGCTGGAACGCGACCGATTCCTTGGCCGCGGCGCGGAACATGTCCTGCTCGGCCTTGGGCAGCTTGTCGTAGACGGCCTTGGACATCACCAGCATCTCGGGCGCCATCGAATGCTCGGTGCGCGAATAGAACTTGACCGCTTCGTAGTGCTTGAAGCCGTCATAGGACGGGATGTTGTTCTCCGCGGCGTCGATCAGCCCGGTCTTGAGGCCGGTGTAGACCTCGCCGATCGGCACCGGCGTGGCATTGGCGCCCATGGCGTTGATCAGAGACACCCACAGGTCGGATTGCTGCACGCGGATCTTCATGCCCTTGGTGTCGGCCAGCGACTTCACCGGCTTCTTGGCGTAGATCGAGCGCGCGCCGCTGTCGTAGAAGGCGAGGCCGACCAGGCCCTCGGGTTCGCAGCTCTTCAGGATCTCCTCGCCGGCCGGGCCGTCGAGCGACTTGCGCATGTGGGCGATCGAGTCGAACAGGAAAGGCATGGTCGGCACCAGCGTCTTCGCACACAGCGAGTTCAGCGGGCTGATGTTGACGCGGGTCATTTCCAGCGCGCCGATCTTCACCTGGTCGATGGTTTCCTTTTCGGTCCCCAGCGCGCCCTTGTTGAAGACCTTGATCTTGTATTTGCCGTTGCTGCGCTTGTCGAGCAGCTCGCTCATGTACTTGACCGCGGCCACGGTCGGATAGTCGTCGCTGTTGTGCACGTCGGCCGAACGGAATTCGACGGCGTGCGCGGCCACGCCCAAGGCGGCGGCCGCCAGGGCGATCAGGGTGCGGGTGAATTTCATTTTGTCTTCCTCTTTGGTGGTGGTTTATGGAAATTGGAACGTCGTCAGCTGCCGAACGCGGGCTCCGCGATGCCTTGGGTGCCGGGGCGCAGCGCGAACAGGCCGCCGGCGAGCGGCTGGTCGGAGAGGTCGCCGCCCGGGCGGATCGAGGTCACGAACAGCGTGTCGAGCTTCGGGCCCCCGAAGGCGCACATCGCGGGTTTCTTGACCGGCACTTCGAGCGAGCGGTCGAGCCGGCCTTCGGGCGTGAAGCGATGCACCAGGCCTGCGTCGTTGCCGCAGATCCAGTAGCAGCCGTCGGCATCGACCGCGGCGCCGTCGGGCCGGCCGGGCAGCGGCTTCATGTCGACGAAGACGCGGCGGTTCGTGGGCGTGCCGCTGGCGGTGTCGTAGTCGAAGGCCCAGACGGTCTGCGCGCTCGGGTGCGAATCCGAGAGGTACATGGTGCGACCGTCGGGGCTGAAGGCCAGGCCGTTGGGCACGATCAGGTCGTCGAACTGTGCGGTGGGTGCTTCGGCGCCTTTGTCATAGCGATAGAGGCGCCCGACGCGCGAACCGGCCGCCATGTCCATCAGCATGGTGCCGGCCCAGAGGCGGCCCTGGCGGTCGCAGCGGCCGTCGTTGAAGCGCATGCCGGGCAGGGCATGCGCCACCTGCGCGAGCCGCGTCGCGGCGAGCGTGCCGTCGTCCTGCGGCACGATCGAGAACAGGCCGCTTTCCATGCCTGCGATCCAGGCGCCCGGCACATCGGCGCGGGGCGCGATGCAGGCCGGCATCTCCTCGCCGGTCCAGTGCGTGTGGCCGGCCGCGGACCAGCGGTGCAACGCGCGGCCCGGAATGTCGACCCAATAGAGCGCCTCCTCGGCCGCCGACCACACGGGACTCTCGCCCGTGCCGCAGCGTGCATCGACCACGAGCTCGGCCTTGCTGCTGGACATGGCTTCAGTCGCCGAAGGGGCCCTGGGCGGTAAAGGCGCCGCCCTGGTAGATGGCGTTCGGGTCGGTCGGCGCGACGGGCGGCTGCGCATCGATCTTCGCGCGGAAGATTTCGGAACTGTCCTGCGGCTGGAAGCCCAGGTGCGCGGCCGCGCTGTTGTCCCACCAGACATCGCGGTTGGCCGACGCGCCGTAGACCACGGTATGGCCCACGGAGGGCGTGAAGAGCGACTTCTCGACCAGCGTCGTCAGGTCGCGGTAGCTGAGCCAGGTGCTCATCATTCGGCGGTTGGCCGGCTCGGGGAAGGAGGAGCCGATGCGGATGCTCACGGTCTCGATGCCGTAACGGTCGAAGTAGAACTGCGCCACGTCCTCACCGAAGGATTTGGACAGGCCGTAGTAACCGTCGGGCCGGCGCGCGGCGTGGGCGTCGATCGTTTCGCTCTGCTTGTAGAAGCCGATCACGTGGTTCGAGCTCGCGAAGATCACGCGCTTCACGCCGTGCCGGCGTGCGCCTTCATAGAGATGGAAGATGCCCTTGATGTTGGCTTCGAGGATCTCCTCGAAAGGGCGTTCGACCGAGACGCCGCCCAGGTGCACGATCGCGTTGCAGCCGGCAACCAGCGCGTCGACCGCGGCCTTGTCGGCCAGATCGCAGGGCACGATTTCCTCGTGCTTGCCCTCGGCCGGCGCGAGCGCCGCGATGTCGGAGACGCGCAGCACATCCGCATAAGGGCGCAGCCGTTCGCGCAGCACCTTGCCCAGGCCTCCGGCGGCTCCCGTCAGGAGCAGGCGGGCCACGCGGGGCGGATTGGCTCTGGAAATCTCACTCATCTCTTGTTTGTCTCTGGTGGTAAGTTATCGGTTGTCGTACAACGAGATGACGATTATCATCATCGCATGTCGAACCTGTCAACGGGGTCAACCGCTAGCGCCGAAGCCGGCACCTTCACTGGCAGCCCGCGCCGCCGCGGGCGCGGTTTGGCCCATGGCCTGGTCGACGATCTGGGCGAGAAGATCCGCAGCCAGCAGCTGAAGCCGGGCGACAAGCTGCCGACCGAGTCGGCCATCATGCAGGCCTACGGTGTGAGCCGCACGGTGGTGCGCGAGGCGCTCTCGAAGCTGCAGGCCGGCGGGCTGGTGGAGACGCACCACGGCATCGGCACCTTCGTGCTGCAGCCCAAGGCCGCCGGCATGTTCCGCCTCGATCCCTCGGACATCGCAACCTCGGTCGACGTGCTCGCGGTGCTCGAGCTGCGCATCAGCCTGGAGACCGAATCCGCCGGCCTGGCCGCGACGCGCCGCACCGACGAGCAGCTGGCTGCGATGCGCGAGGCGCTCGACGATTTCGAGCGCAACGTGGCGGTGGCGGGGGACACGGTGGCGCCCGACTTCCGCTTCCATCTGCAGATCGCGCAGGCCACCGGCAACCCGTACTTCGCGGACATCATGAGCCACCTGGGCACCACGATCATTCCGCGCACGCGCATCACCGCCATCCGCAACCACGACCGCCGCGGCGAATACCTGAGCCGCGTGAACCGCGAGCATGAAGAGATCTACGCCGCCATCGCGCGGCGCGATCCCGAATCGGCGCGCGCGGCCATGCGCGTCCATCTCACCAACAGCCGTGAGCGGCTGCGGATCGCGCAGGAAGCGGCCAGGAGCGCCGCTGCCGAAGCCGCGCCGCCGGCCGATCCTGCCGGCACGACGCCCTCGGCCTGAACAAGCCGGCCCGCAAGGCTGGACATCGCGCCCGACTAGTTGTACGATGACTGATAACGATGCCTGCCTGCGCACCCCTGTGCGTGTCGGCCCGGCGATCGCCCATTTCCATCCTCAGGAGACACAAGACATGACCATGAATCGACGCGATCTCGTGCTCGGCGCACTCGGCACCGGCCTGCTGGCCGCAGGCGGCGCCCACGCGGCCGACGCCTGGCCCTCGAAACCCATCCGCATCGTGGTGCCGTACCCGCCCGGCGGGTCGTCCGACATCATTGCGCGCTCGATCAGCCAGCCGCTGTCGGAAGCGCTCAAGCAATCGGTGATCGTCGAGAACCGTGCCGGCGCCAACGGCAACCTCGGCGCCGACCTGGTGTCCAAGGCGTCGCCCGACGGCTACACGCTGCTCTTGTGCGATGTCGGCGCGCTGGCGATCAGCCCGTCGGTCTACACGAAACTGCCTTTCGATCCGTCGAAGGATCTGCGCGGCGTGACCATGCTGGCCTACTCGCCGCACCTGCTGGTCGTGCATCCTTCGGTGCCGGCGAGCAACCTCAAGGAACTGGTCGCGCTGTCGAAGAAGTCCGACCTGAACTTCGCCGTCACCGCCACCGGCAGCGCGCCGCACCTCGCCGGCGTGGCGCTCGAACGCGCCAGCGGCGCGCGCTGGCAGTACGTGCCCTACAAGGGCGGCGTGCAGGCCATCCAGGACACGGTGGGCGGCCAGACCCAGGTGCTGATGAACGGCATGCTGGCGACGCTGCCCCATGTTCAGAGCGGCAAGCTCAAGATCCTCGGCGTCTCCAAGTCCACGCGCATGCCGCTGATCGGCGATGTGCCGACCATCGCCGAGCAGGGCGTGCCCGGCTTCGACTCCGGTACCTGGCAAGGCATGCTGGCCCCGCGCGGCACGCCCGATGCGGTGATCCAGCGTCTGAACAAGGAACTGGTTTCGATCATCCGCTCGCCCGACATCCGTTCGCGCCTGGCCGGGCAGGGCGCCGAGGTGGTGACCATGGCGCCGACGGAACAGGAGCAGTTCTTCAACAAGGAACGCGCGCGCTGGGCCAAGGTCGTCGATGCGGCGCAGATCAAGCTGGACTGATCCGCCTCTTTTTTCCCTCACTTCAATCGCATGAATCCGCAAGAACTCAAATCCATCATGGGCTCCGGCCTGCTGTCCTTCCCGTTGACCGACTTCGACGCCGAGGGCAACTTCCACAAGAAGGGCTACATCGAGCGCCTCGAATGGCTGGCGCCCTATGGCGCGAGCGCGTTGTTCGCGGCCGGCGGCACCGGCGAGTTCTTCTCGCTGACCGCAGACGAGTATCCCCAGATCATCCGGACCGCGGTCGACACCTGCCGCGGCAAGGTGCCGATCATCGCGGGCGCCGGCGGCCCGACGCGCTTCGCGATCCAGTGCGCGCAGGCGGCCGAGAAGGCCGGCGCCCACGGCATCCTGCTCCTGCCGCATTACCTGACCGAAGCCGGCCAGGAAGGGCTGGCCGCGCACGTCGAAGCCGTGTGCAAGAGCGTGAAGTTCGGCGTCATCGTCTACAACCGCGGCCAGAGCAAGCTCTACCCGGCCACGCTCGAGAAGCTGGCCGAGCGCTGCCCCAACCTGGTGGGCTTCAAGGATGGCATCGGCGACATCGAGCTCATGAGCTCCATCCACCTGCGCATGGGCGACCGCTTCGCCTACCTGGGCGGCCTGCCGACGGCCGAGGTCTATGCGGCCGCCTACAAGGCGCTGGGCACGCCGGTGTATTCCTCGGCCGTGTTCAATTTCATCCCGAAGACCGCGATGGACTTCTACAAGGCGGTGGCCGACGACGACATGGCCACCCAGCACCGCCTGCTCAAGGAGTTCTTCATGCCCTACCTGGAGATCCGCAACAAGGGCCACGGCTATGCGGTGAGCATCGTGAAGGCCGGCGCCAGGATCGTGGGACACGACGCCGGCCCGGTGCGCACGCCGCTCACCGAGCTCAAGCTCCAGGAGTACGACGCGCTGGCGGTGCTGATCGACAAGCTCGGTCCGCAATAGGCCGTTTCCGAGTGCGCTCGTTGCAGTGAGCGTAGAGTTCCCCACTGCGCGGGGCCGCTCTTGCGGCCCTTCATTTTTTTCTCGACCGACCTCCAAGGAACTGCCATGCAGAACTTCGACAACCTGATCAACG
>NZ_JAGGNV010000066.1 GCF_018614955.1 Variovorax paradoxus | reverse complement strand
CAGGAGTAGTGTTGGGACGCGGCGACTGCGCGTCGGCATCGCGCGTGCGTGCGGCAGCCGCCGCTGCGGCGCTGCGCCGCACCGGCCCTGCGGTCGGGCCTTCGAGGCCGGACGATGCGCCCGCTGCAGCAGCACGCGACGGTGCGCGCGCTGGCGCTCGCACCGGGGTCTCGGACGATGCCCTCGCACCCGAAGGCGGCGCAAGGACGGGCAGCGCGGGTTCGGACGGAACGTCGGCCAGCAGCACATAGCTGCGCGTCGACTTCGTATCGCAGCCGGCACGCACGCTCACATTGACCACGGGTTCGTCCACGGCGACGGTGGAACGGATGTGCATGCGCGGGCTGCTGGCGTTCGGCCCCGGCTCCAGCGATACAGTCAGGCTCCGATCGGCAATGCGGGTGTCCCCCTGCACGACCTCGGCCCCGAGGCACAACGCGCCACCGTCTTCGGCAGCATCCAGTGAAAGCGGAATCACCACATCGAGCGGCTTGCCGATCCAGACAGCCCCTTGGGGCCGCCCGATCGTCAAGGCAGTCGAGTCAAGTGCGAACCCGAATAGAAACAGGGCCGCCGCCAGGCGTGGGAGTTGCAAAATGGTTCGAAAAACTTAATCGAAAGTAGACACATTCTGGCATGGGCATCCGTGCCAGCCATCCTCAGAGAGACAATTATCAAATGACTGTGAACTTTTCCAATGTAGGCATCATCGGTGCCGGCGCGATGGGACGCGGCATCGCGCAGATCGCCGCCCAGGCCGGGAGCGAGGTCCTGCTGCTCGACAGCTTCGAAGGAGCCGCGGTCCGCGGACGCGATGCCATCCTCGCACAGTGGCAGAAGCAGCACGAGAAGGGCAAGCTGGACCAGGCGCAGCGCGACGCGCTGTCCGCGCGAGTCCGCGCCGTCGAATCGGTCCAGGCGCTCGCCGGCTGCGAGCTCGTGATCGAGGCCGTGGTCGAAGACCTCGAGGTCAAGCGCAAGCTGTTCCGCGAACTCGAAGCGGTGGTTGCGCCCTCCGCCGTGCTGGCGACCAACACCTCCTCGCTCTCGGTCACCGCCATCGCCGCGGTGATGGCGCAGCCTCAGCGCATGGCGGGTTTTCATTTCTTCAACCCGGTGCCCTTGATGAAGGTGGTCGAGGTCGTGGCCGGCTTCAAGACCGAGGCCGAGGTCTGCCACCGGCTCGCCGGCTACGCCGCGCAGATGGGCCATGCCGCGGTGCAGGCCAAGGACACGCCCGGCTTCATCGTCAACCACGCGGGACGCGGCTACGGCACCGAGGCGCTGCGCATCGCCGGTGAAGGCGTGGCGGACTTCGCCACCATCGACCGCATCCTCAAGGACCAGGCGGGCTTTCGCCTCGGGCCCTTCGAGCTGCTCGATCTGACGGCGCTCGATGTTTCCCATCCCGTGATGGAGTCGATCTACCGCCAGTACTACGAGGAGCCGCGCTTCCGGCCCAGCGTGATCACCGCGCAGCGGCTCGCCGCCGGCGCGCTCGGCCGCAAGACCGGCGAAGGCTTCTACCGCTATGTCGACGGCGTAGCCCAGCTGGCGCCCGAAGCACCCGCGCCGACCATCGACGCGAATCCGGCGGTCTGGGTCTCACCCCGCGCAGCGCGGCGCCCTGAGCTGCTGCGGCTCGTGCACACGCTGGGCGCGCAGCTCGAAAGCGGCGCCACGCCCTCGTCCGCCGCCTTGATCCTGGTCGCGCCGCTGGGCTTCGACGTCACGACCGTGGCCGCCGTCGAGCGGCTCGACGCCACGCGCACGGTCGGCATCGACCTGATGGTGGACGACGCGGCCACCAAGCGCCGCGTGCTGGCCACCAATCCCGCGACACGGCGCGATGTGCGCGATACGGCTCATGCGCTGTTCGCACGCGACGGCAAGGCGGTGAGCGTGATCCGCGACAGCGGCGGCTTCGTCACCCAGCGCGTGATCGGCACCATCGTGAACATCGCCGCCGACATGTGCCAGCAGCGCGTCTGCTCGCCCGCCGATCTCGACGTCGCCGTGCGCCTGGGCCTCGGCTACCCTCAGGGCCCGCTGGCCATGGGCGATCTCTACGGGCCGACCAATGTGCTGGAGGTGCTGTTCAACCTCCAGACCGTTTACGGCGACCCTCGCTACCGCCCGAGCCCATGGCTGCGCCGCCGCGGCGCGCTCGGCCTGAGCCTCACGCATGAAGAAGAGTAAGAGACAACGACCATGAGCGCAGAACTGAAAAGCACGAGCGAGGGACACACCATGGTCCTCACGCTCTCCAACCCCTCGCAGCGCAATGCGCTGAGCCCCGAGATGTACGCCGCCGGCATCGAGGCACTCAACGGCGCCGAGAACAGCGACGAGATCCGCAGCGTCGTGCTGGTGGGCGAAGGCGCATGGTTCTGCGCCGGTGGGTCCCTGCAGCGCCTTTCGGCCAATCGAGAGCGCGATCCCGCAGTGCAGGCCGAGAGCATCGAGGCGCTGCACAACTGGATCGATTCGATCCGCGCCTTTCCCAAGCCGGTGATTGCCGCCGTCGAAGGCGCTGCGGCAGGCGCCGGCTTCTCGCTCGCCGCGGCCTGCGACTTCATCGTCGCCGCGCGCGATGCGGTATTCGCCGCCTCGTACAGCACCGTCGCGTTGTCGCCGGACGGCGGCTTGAGCTGGCATCTCGCGCAGGCACTGCCTCGCCAGCTCGCGAGCGAATGGCTCATGCTCGGAGGGCGCATCGAGGCCGAGCGCCTGCATGCGCTCGGCCTGGTGAATGAGATCACCGAGAGCGGCCAGGCCTTGAGTGCGTCGCTCGCGCTGGCGAACCGCCTCAACGCACGCGCGCCCAACTCGCTGGCCAGCATCAAGGAGCTGCTGAGCGAGGCGCGAGGCGCCACGCTGGCCTCGCAACTCTCGCAGGAGCGCGACCACTTCGTGCGCAACCTGCACCACCGCAACGCCGGCATCGGGATCGCCGCGTTCCTCGCCAAGGAGACGCCGCGCTACGAGTAGCGACGCGTCGCTCCCGCGACAACCCTCAGCCTTTCAGTCACGCACAGGACAGTCCATGGACGACCCCATTCTTACCATCGAAGAACGAGAAGCGATCAATGGTGGTCGCTGGTTCTCTTCCCTTTCCCCATCTCTTCGTCACGACATCCTCCGATGTGCCTTCGTCAAACGCTACAAGGACGGCGAGCTGATTGCTGCGCGCGGCGATCCGCCCGAGCAGTGGATCGCTTGCGCCAAGGGCGCGGTGCGCGTGAGCTCGACGGCGGTCTCGGGCAAGCAGGTCACGCTGACCTATGTGGAGCCGGGCATCTGGTTCGGCGACGTAGCGATGTTCGACGGCGACCGGCGAACCCACGACGCCTACGCGCATGGAGAGACCACGATCCTTTGCGTGGCGCGCGCCGATTTCCAGAAGATCCTGTCGAACCACGTCGAGCTCTACGAGGCGCTGATGCGCCTGCAGGCACGCCGCATCCGCCAGCTCTTCGGGCTGGTCGAGGATCTCAACACGCTGCCCTTGCGCGCCAGGCTCGCCAAGCAGTTGATCCACCTGGTTCGCAGCTACGGCGTGCCGAACCTGGCGGACGGCAGCCAGATGCGCATCGGGCTGCACCTGGCGCAGGAAGAGCTGGCGCAGCTGCTCGGCGCCTCGCGCCAGCGCGTGAACCAGGAGCTCAAGGCCATGGAGCGCGAGGACGCGATCCGCATCGAGCCCGGCGGCCTGGTGGTGCTGGACCGCGCGGCGCTGATGCGCATTTCCGAAGCAGATCAATAAAAGACCGCAGAGACATGACCCAGGACTTCGACAACTTCGTCGGCACCCGTGCCGTCTCCAAGCAGCACCTCTTCGACGTCGATGCGCTGACCGCCTGGCTCGACAAGAACCTCGACGGCTTCAAGGGGCCGCTCACGGTGGAGATGTTCAAGGGCGGCCAGTCCAATCCGACCTACAAGCTGGTCACGCCGACGCAAAGCTACGTGATGCGCGCCAAGCCCGGCCCGGTCGCCAAGCTGCTGCCTTCGGCGCATGCGGTCGAGCGCGAGTTCAAGGTCATGAGCGGCCTGGCCGGCACCGGCGTGCCGGTGCCTCGGATGTACTGCCTGTGCGAAGACGAAGCCGTCATCGGCCGCGCCTTCTACGTCATGGAATTCATGGCCGGCCGCGTGCTGTGGGACCAGTCGCTGCCGGGCATGAGCAATGCCGAGCGGGCCGCCGTCTACGACGAGATGAACCGCGTCATCGCGGCGCTGCACACCGTGAAGTTCGCCGAGCGCGGCCTGGCCGACTACGGCAAGCCGGGCAACTATTTCGAGCGCCAGATCGGCCGCTGGAGCAAGCAGTACGTGGCCTCCATCACGCAGCCCATCCCCGAGATGGACCGCCTGATGGAATGGCTGCCCGCGCACATTCCGGCCAGTGCACGCGACGAGAAGATGACCTCGATCGTGCACGGCGACTACCGGCTCGACAACCTGATGTTCCACGCCACCGAGCCGCGCGCGATCGCGGTGCTCGACTGGGAGCTCTCGACGCTGGGCCATCCGCTGGCGGACTTCAGCTACCACTGCATGTCCTGGCACATCGCGCCGGGTTCGTTCCGCGGCATCGGCGGCCTTGACCTCGAGAGCCTCGGCATCCCGACCGAGAGCGAATACATCCGCAAGTACTGCGACCGCACCGGGATCACGACGCCCGAGGCGCTCGCGACCGACTGGAACTTCTACCAGGCCTACAACCTGTTCCGCATGGCCGCGATCCTGCAAGGCATTGCCAAGCGGGTCGAGGCCGGTACCGCATCGAGCGAGCAAGCCGTGGCCTCGGGCCGCGGTGCGCGACCGATGGCCGAGATGGCCTGGCAATTCGCAGAAAAAGCATGAGCCCCCCGGCTTTTCACTTCGCTTCGCTGCGTGTAATTCGCCACCCCCCGAGGGGGAGGCGCGGCTCGCCTTGGGGCGGCCCGGCGGCGGCCGCCTAAACGTTCACTCACCCAGGAGACACCATGGATTTCGAGTATTCGGCCAAGACCAAGGACTTGCAGAAGCGCGTCACCGCCTTCATGGAAGATCACATCTACCCGGCGGAAGCCGAGTACGCGGCCGAACTGGCTGCCAACACCGCGGCCGGCAAGCGCTGGACCGCGCTCAAGACCGTCGAAAAGCTCAAGCAGAAGGCGAAGACCCAGGGCCTTTGGAACCTGTTCCTGCCGGTCGACAGCGCCGCTGCATCGGGCTACGAAGGCGCCGGCCTCACCAACCAGGAATACGCGCCGCTGGCCGAGATCATGGGCCGCGTGCCATGGGCCAGCGAGGCCTTCAACTGCTCGGCGCCCGACACCGGCAACATGGAAACCATCGCGCGCTACGGCTCGGACGAGATCAGGGCACGCTGGCTCAAGCCGCTGCTGGAGGGCGAGATCCGCTCGGCCTTCGCGATGACCGAACCCGAAGTCGCGTCGAGCGACGCCACCAACATCGCGACGCGCGTCGAGCGCCAGGGCGACGAGTACGTGATCAACGGCCACAAGTGGTGGATCTCTGGCGCGGCCGATCCGCGCTGTGCGGTCTTCATCACGATGGGCAAGAGCGACCCGGAGGCGCCGCGCCATTCGCAGCAAAGCATGATCGTGGTGCCGGCCGATGCCAAGGGCATCCGCATCGTGCGCCCGCTCAACGTGATGGGCTACGACGATGCGCCGCACGGCCATGTCGAGATGTACTTCGAGAACGTGCGGGTGCCGGCCGGCAACATGCTGCTCGGCGAAGGGCGCGGCTTCGAGATCGCGCAGGGCCGCCTGGGCCCGGGACGCATCCACCACTGCATGCGCCTGATCGGCCTGGCCGAACGCGCGCTCGAGCTGATGTGCAAGCGCGCGTCGTCGCGCGTGGCCTTCGGCAAGTCCGTCGCCTCGCAGACCGTGACGCAGGAACGCATCGCCGAAGCGCGCTGCAAGATCGACATGGCGCGCCTGCTCACGCTGAAGGCCGCCTGGCTGATGGATGTGGCCGGCAACAAGGTCGCCAAGAACGAGATCGCGATGATCAAGGTGGTCGCGCCGAGCATGGCTTGCCAGGTGATCGACTGGGCCATGCAGGTGCACGGCGGCGGCGGCATGTCCGACGACTTCCCGCTCGCCTACGCCTATGTGGGCGCGCGCGCCCTGCGCTTTGCCGACGGTCCGGACGAGGTGCACCGCAATGCGATCGCCAAATGGGAGCTGGGCAAGTACGGCACCGCCAAGGGCGACGCCGAGATGCCCGTCACGCGCTTCTGATCAGAGCTTCTTCTGTAGGAACATGGCCGAGCCGAAGGCCGGGTCGAGCTGGTAGCCGGCAAAGCCTTCGCGCTTGTAGGCACGCAGCGCGCTCCGGTTGCCCGACAGCACCTCGAGCGTGAGCTTGCACGCGCCGCGCGCGAGGGCCTCTTCCTCGACGCGCATTAGCATGCGCTGCGCGACCCGTTGGCCGCGGTGGCTGGCCAGCACGACAACGTCATGCACATTGACCAGCGGCTTGCAGGCAAAGGTCGAGAAGCCTTCGATGCAGTTGACGAGGCCGATGGGCAGATCGCCGTCGCAGGCCAGCACGCTGAAGGCCTGCGGCCGTGCCGCCAGCGCCTCGGGCAGTTCGGCCAGCACCTCTGGCGCCAGCGGCGTGCCACCGCCGGCGGGATCGCGCGCATAGCTGTCCAGCAGATCGACCAGCGCACGCGCATGCGCGGGGTTGCGGTAGTCCGCGAGCAGGATGTCGATCATGAGCTTCAGCCCGCCTCGACAGCCGCCACCAGGCGTTTTGCACAGGCTTCGGCCTGCGCCGCGTCGCGCGCCTCGACCATCACGCGCAGCAGCGGCTCCGTGCCGCTGGCGCGGATCAGCACGCGCCCTGCATCGCCCAGTTCGGCCTCGGCGCGCTGGGTTTCGGCCGCCAGTGCCTGATTCGATTTCCAGTCCTGCCCTTCCGCCAACCGGACATTGATGAGGGTCTGCGGAAAGAGCGTGACGGCGGCCAGCAGCTCGTCCACGCGCTTGCCGCTGCGCTGGCAGGCCTGCAGCACCTGCAGCGCACTCACGATGCCGTCGCCGGTCGTGTGACGGTCGAGCGCGAGCAGGTGGCCGGAGCCCTCGCCGCCGAGCAGCCAATGGCGCTTTTCGAGCTCTTCCAGTACATAGCGGTCGCCCACGCGGGCGCGCACGAACTCGATGCCCTGGCCACGCAGCGCCATTTCGACGGCCTTGTTGGTCATCAGGGTACCGACCACGCCCGACGGCTTCTCGCCGCGCGCGATGCGCTCCATCACCATCAGGTACAGCAGCTCGTCGCCGTTGAACAGGCGGCCGCTCGCATCCACGAGTTGCAGGCGATCCGCATCGCCATCGAGCGCAATGCCGTAGTGCGCGCCCTGCGCCCGCACTGCGTCGATCAACGCCTGGGGATGCGTGGCACCGAAGCCCTTGTTGATGTTCAGGCCGTCCGGCGCGCAGCCGATGCTGACCACGTCTGCACCGAGCTCATGGAACACCTGCGGCGCCACCTGGTAGGCCGCGCCGTGGGCGCCGTCGACCACCAGCTTCAGACCGCGCAGCGTGAGGTCGTTGGCAAAAGTGCTCTTGCAGAACTCGGTGTAGCGGCCCGGCGCATCGTTGAGCCGGCGCGCCTTGCCCAGCTGTGCCGAATCGGCCCAGACGGGCGGCTCTTCGAGCGCGGCTTCGACCGCCAGCTCCCACTCGTCGCTGAGCTTGGTGCCATGGGCACTGAAGAACTTGATGCCGTTGTCCGGATAGGCGTTGTGGCTGGCACTGATCACGACGCCCAGACTGGCCCGCTGGGCGCGCGTCAGGTAGGCCACGCCCGGTGTCGGCAGCGGCCCCAGCAGGACCACATCGACGCCGGCTGAGTTGAAGCCCGATTCGAGCGCCGACTCCAGCATGTAGCCCGAGATGCGCGTGTCCTTGCCGATCAGCACCGTCGGACGCGGCTCCGTCTTCTTGAGCACGCGGCCTACAGCGTGCGCGAGCCGCAGCACGAAGTCGGGCGTGATCGGCGCCTGGCCGACCGTGCCGCGGATGCCATCGGTACCGAAGTATTTTCTTGTCATGGATATGGCTCCTGTTGTGCTTGTTGTTCTTGCCTCATGGCGCGCCATACGGCCAGCGCGGCGACCGTTTCGCGCACATCATGCACGCGCACGATGGAGGCGCCGCGCTCGACGGCCAGGACCGCCGCCGCCACGCTGGGCACCATGCGCCCGGCCGCCGACTCGATGCCGGTGACGGCGCCGAGCGAGGACTTGCGCGACCAGCCGATCAAGAGCGGCCACCCGGCGGGGAGCAACTCCTGCTGGCGTGCGAGCAAGGAGAAATTCTGCGCCACGGTCTTGCCGAAGCCGATGCCCGGGTCGAGCACGATGCGGCTTGCGTCGACCTTCAATGCCAGCAGCAGCTGCGCCTGCTCTTCCAGAAAGGCGCGGACCGCTGGAAGCACGTCGCCCGCCATCGGCGCCGCCTGCATGGTCTGCGGATCGCGGTGCATGTGCATCAGGCAGACACCGCACGAGGGATGCGCCGCCACGGCCTCGCGAGCGCCTGGTTGCCGCAGCGCCCAGACGTCGTTGACGATGTCGGCGCCCAGTTCCAGCGCCGCGCGCATCACCTCCGGCTTGTAGGTATCGACCGAGACCGGCACGCCCAGCTTCACTGCCTCGTGCACCACCGGCAGCACCCGATCCAGTTCCTCCACCAGCGGCACGGCAGGACTTCCGGGCCGCGTGGACTCGCCGCCGATGTCGAGGATGTCGGCGCCCTCTTCCACCAGTTGAACGCAATGCCGCACCGCAGCCCCGGTCGAGGCATGGGCGCCGCCGTCGGAAAAGGAATCGGGCGTGACGTTGACGATGCCCATCACGCGCGGCTGCGCGAGGTCGATGGCAAAGCGCGTCGTGCGCCAGATCGTCATACGCTCTTCCCAAGAAAAAACGGGGCCAGAGGCCCCGTCGATTGCCAAAGCGTCATGCTCAAGCCGCTGTCGGCGCCGGATCCGGATTCACCGCCGGCGTACCGCCGCTGCCGCCGCCGCTGCCCGAGGGCGGGATGCGCGGCGTCCAGTCCTTGGGCGGACGCGGTGCGCGGCCGGCCATGATGTCGTCGAGCTGCTCGGTGTCGATGGTTTCCCATTCGAGCAGCGCCTTGGCCATGGCGTGCATCTTGTCGCTGTTCTCCTCGATCAGACGACGCGCCAGGGCGTACTGCTCGTCGATGATGCGGCGCACCTCGGCATCGACCTTCTGCATGGTCGACTCGCTCATGTTGGTGGTCTTGGTGACCGAGCGGCCGAGGAAGACTTCGCCCTCGTTCTCGGCGTAGACCATCGGGCCCAGCGATTCGGTCATGCCGTAGCGCATCACCATGTCGCGCGCGATCTGCGTGGCGCGCTCGAAGTCGTTGCTGGCGCCTGTGGTCATCTGGTGCATGAACACTTCTTCGGCGATGCGGCCGCCGAACAGCATGCTGATCTGGTTCAGCATGTACTCGCGGTCGTAGCTGTAGCGGTCCTGCGCCGGCAGGCTCATCGTCACGCCCAGCGCGCGGCCGCGCGGAATGATGGTGACCTTGTGCACCGGGTCGCACTTGGGCAGCAGCTTGCCGATCAGCGCGTGGCCGGACTCATGGTAGGCCGTGTTGCGGCGCTCTTCCTCGGGCATGACCATGCTCTTGCGCTCGGGGCCCATGAAGATCTTGTCCTTGGCCTTCTCGAAGTCCTGCATCTCGACCACGCGCGCATTGCGGCGCGCAGCCATCAGCGCGGCCTCGTTGCACAGGTTCGCCAGGTCGGCGCCCGACATGCCCGGGGTGCCGCGCGCAATGATGCTCGGGTTCACGTCCTGGCCGAGCGGCACCTTGCGCATGTGCACGTTGAGGATCTGCTCGCGGCCGCGGATGTCCGGCAGCGTCACGTAGACCTGGCGGTCGAAACGGCCCGGGCGCAGCAGCGCGGCGTCCAGGATGTCGGGACGGTTGGTCGCAGCGACCACGATCACGCCGAGATTGGTTTCGAAACCGTCCATCTCGACCAGCATCTGGTTCAGGGTCTGCTCGCGCTCGTCGTTGCCACCGCCCAGGCCGGCACCGCGCTGGCGGCCGACGGCATCGATTTCGTCGATGAAGATGATGCAGGGTGCGTTCTTCTTGGCGTTCTCGAACATGTCGCGCACGCGGGCCGCGCCCACGCCGACGAACATCTCGACGAAGTCCGAACCGGAAATCGAGAAGAAGGGCACCTTGGCCTCGCCGGCGATGCCCTTGGCCAGCAAGGTCTTGCCGGTGCCGGGGGGGCCGACCAGCAGCAGGCCGCGCGGGATGCGGCCGCCGAGCTTCTGGAACTTGGCCGGATCCTTCAGGAAGTCGACGACCTCCTTGACTTCCTCCTTGGCCTCGTCGCAGCCCGCGACGTCGGCGAAGGTGACCTGGTTGTTGTTCTCGTCGAGCATGCGCGCCTTGCTCTTGCCGAAGCTGAAGGCGCCGCCTTTGCCGCCGCCCTGCATCTGGCGCATGAAGTAGACCCAGACGCCGATCAGCAGCAGCATCGGGCCCCAGCTCACGAGCAGCGTCATGAGGAGCGAGCCTTCTTCGCGCGGCTTGACGTCGAACTTGACGTTGTTGGCGATCAGGTCGCCGACCAGGCCGCGATCGAGGTAAGTGGCCGTCGTGCGGATCTTGCGGTCGTCGTTGGTGATCGCGACGATCTCGCTGCCGCCCTGGCCTTCCTGGATGGTTGCGCTCTTGATGCGGTTGCTGCGGACTTCCTCGAGGAAGTCGGAGTAACCGACATTGCCGGCACCGGCGACACCGCGGGTGTCGAACTGCTTGAACACAGTGAACAACACCATCGCAATGACGAGCCAGACGGCAACTTTGGAAAACCACTGATTGTTCAAACGAAGCTCCAGTCGAAAGCGCGTGACACGAAAAACAAAAAACGCGCTAGGGCACGCAATTGGCGTTCATTTTAGGCTTTTCAACCTGCGAAATGCCGGAATTTCCCTATAGCAGCCATAGGACGCGCACGGTTTTGGGATGCCAATGCCGGTCGGCGCCCCGGGTATCAATTCGTATCGACGTTCTTGAGCCCGATGCCCACCATGAAGGTCTCCGACGATTTGTCGCGCGAAGCCTTGGGTTTCAGCGGCTTTACCACCCTGAAGTTGCTCTTGAACAGTTGCGTCAGCTCGCTGTAGCCGCCGCCGTGGAACAGTTTGGCGACCAGTGCGCCTTCCGGCTTCATGTGGTGGCGCGCGAAGTCGATTGCAAGCTCGACCAGATGCGCGACGCGGGCTGCGTCGGCCGAGGCGATGCCGGACAGGTTGGGCGCCATGTCGGACACGACGACGTCGGCGAGCCGGCCGTCCATGGCTTGCGCGATCCGCTCCAGCACTTCGGCCTCGCGAAAGTCGCCCTGCAGGAAGGTCACGCCCTCGATCGGCTCCATGGGCAGGATGTCGAGCGCGATGATGGTGCCGTCCAGTTCGCCGGCCGCTGCCCCGCTCGGCGACAGTCTGCGCCGCACGTACTGGCTCCAGGCGCCGGGCGTCGAGCCCAGGTCGACCACCAGGTGACCGGGCCGGATCAGGCCCAGCGTCTCGTCGATCTCCTTGAGCTTGTAGGCCGCGCGGGCCCGGTATCCCTCCCGCGTGGCCAGCTTCACGTAGGGGTCGTTGATGTGGTCATGCAGCCACGCCTTGGTGAGCTTCTTGGCTTTGGGTTTGGGATTCATTGACGCTCGATAATACGGGGATGCCCCCCATTCAACTTACCCCTGCGCAGCGCAAGGTGCACCGCTCCGAAGCGCACCATCTGGACCCGATCGTCATGATCGGCGGCGACGGGCTCACACCAGCCGTCAAGAAAGAAGCCGATGCCGCGCTCAAGGCCCACGGCCTGATCAAGGTGCGCGTTTTCTCCGATGACCGGCCCGCCCGTGAAGCCATGCTCCAGACCCTGGCCAACGAACTGAACGCGGCGCCGATCCAGCACATCGGCAAGCTGCTCGTGCTCTGGCGCCCCATCCCTGAAAAAGCGCGCGAGATCGACGAGGACCGCATGCCGGGTCCGCGCGACGTCAAGGTGATCAAGTACAGCAAGCGCGGAGGACAGCGTCCGGAGATCAAGACCCTGCGCGTGCTCGGCAACCAGCGGCTGACGCCCAGCGGCACCATCAAGCGCGCCAAGGCCAAGAAGCCGCTGTCGGTCAAGAAACGTCGCCAGGCGGACTGAGGATGCCGATCGAGCCGACGGCAGCGCCGCAGCGTCACATCCTCTGCATGAAATGGGGCACCAAGTACGGGCCCGAGTACGTCAACCGCCTCTATGCCATGGTGCGGCGCCACCTCCGCTGCGACTTCAACTTCGTCTGCCTGACCGACGACAGCCAGGGCATCCGCAGCGAGGTGCAGTGCTTTCCGATCCCGCCGCTCGACCTCGAGCTCAAGCCGGGACAGGTGGACCGCGCCTGGAAGAAGCTGACCACCTTCGAGCAGGACCTCTACGGCCTGAGGGGCCGCGCGCTCTTCATCGATCTCGACGTGGTCGTCGTGGGCAGCCTGGACGCCTTTTTCGAGCATCCGGGCGAGTTCCTGATCATCCATGACTACGCCCGGCCCTGGCGGCGCCGGCGCATCACCGGCAACTCGTCGGTATACCGCTTCGAGCTGGGCGCACACCCCGACGTGCTGGCGCATTTCCGCCGGAACATGGACGCGGTGCAGGCCGAATACCGCAATGAGCAGGCCTACCTGTCGGACTTCATGGACCGCAAGGGCAAGCTCGCCTACTGGCCGGCCGAATGGTGCCCGAGCTTCAAGTACCACGGCATTCCGACCTGGCCCACCAATTATTGGCGCGAGCCCTTCGTGCCCGAGGGCGCGCGGATCATGGTGTTCCACGGGGAATGCAATCCGCCGGACGCGCTGGCGGGGCGGCGCAATCGGCGCTTCCGCTTCATCCGGCCGGCGCGCTGGATCACCAGCTTCTGGAAGGCTTGATCAATCGGGGCGGCGCCCCATGCGCCAGAGCAGCACGCCGGCGCAGAGCCACTGGCCGAGGTACATGGCACTGCCGAGCGAGTGCCAGAGCCGGAGGTTTTCGCGCGCGAGGATCCGAGGCGCGACGGCGTATTCCTGCAGCAAAGCCAGCAGCAGCGCCACGACGATCCAGGCGACGGCAGTACGTGACGACCGGTCCGCGAGGTCTTGGATCTTCGACCTGAAATAGGTCAAAAGCGCCAGTCCGCAGGCCAGCGCAACCCAGCTTTGGGCCGCGAACAGCCGTCCCGCAAAATTGCCCGCAAGGCTCGGATTGCCGAGTTGGGCGAACAGCATCGGCACGACCAGAAAGCCGATCGTCGTCAGGCTGCCCCACCAGAGGGCGGCCAGCAGCAGCGCGATGCGGTCTTTCACGAAAGGCGAATCAGAGGTAGCTGACGCCGACGATCTCGTAGCGCTTCACGCCACCCGGCGCCTGCACCTCGGCGGTATCGCCTTCCTCCTTGCCGATCAGCGCGCGCGCGATCGGGCTGGAGACGTTGATGAGGCCCAGCTTCAGGTCGGCTTCATCCTCGCCGACGATCTGGTACTTTACGGCCTCGCCCGTGTGCTCATCCTCGAGCTCCACGGTGGAGCCGAACACGACCTTGCCCCCCGCATCGAGGTCGGAGGGATCGATGATCTGGGCATTCGAGAGCATGCCCTCGATCTGCTTGATGCGGCCTTCGATCCAGCCTTGGCGCTCCTTGGCAGCGTCGTAGTCCGCGTTCTCGCTGAGGTCGCCCTGGGCGCGGGCATCGGCGATCGCCGTAATGATGGCGGGCCGCTCGACGGACTTCAGGCGTTGCAGCTCGTCGCGGAGTTTCTCGGCGCCGCGCTTGGTAATCGGAATGGTGGTAGCCATGTTTTGTCTCTCCAGAAAGCGAAACCGCCGAACGCTGCCGTTCGGCGGTTCATGGAAGGGAAATGATCAGACGAGTTGACGTCCAGTGAGCCGGCTCAGGATGGCGAGCGGGCTCGAATCGGGATTGTATTGCCTTGCGGCGGGCAGGTGCAGCGTCTGCTCGAGCATGTACTGGCCGGACATCACGGCATGCGAGGTCTGGTCCGAGAAGCACACCCATACCGATCCGGCCGGAAAGGCAACGGTCTCTTGCTGGGCGTTCTTCTGGTATTCCAGGTCGGACTTCATGCCGTCGTGCAACTGCAGCATCAGGTGATCGTATTCGCTGCGCAAGGACTTGGTGACGCGCAGCGCCCGCAGCAGGCGGGCCTGCCAGCGCGAGTAAGGCTTGGCGCGCGGCAGGAAGCGCTTCGCCACGGCCTCGAAGGGCTCGCCGACCCGCCAGACGCGCGGGGCGCCCTCGGGATTGGCGTTGGTGAAGACGCGCAGGATGCGCTCGCCGTAGTTGGGACGCGACGGGAACGAGTCGATATGCAGCCGCCGATCGTCGGCGCGCCAAGACTGAACGCGTGTTTCCACCTGCGCCGGGCGGTAGCTGGTCGGCGCCAGCCGCAGGGCCGGCGTGTAGTGCGGCAGCAAGCCGTGGATCAATTGCTGCGACTGCGCGCGGAAGCGCCCGACCATCGCCGCCACCGCCTGCTGCATGCCCTCGTCGCCCGCCACGCCCTTCAGGCGCCCTTCGGCATCCAGACTGATGTTGCGGACGCCTGGCGACAGCACCGAGGGCGAGAACAAGGCCCGTTCTTCGGGCCGCAGCTCGAAGGGGAGCCGCGGGAAATACAGCACCTTGCCGGCCTCGAGCGCGGCGATCCACGCCTCGTTAGGCGCAGCGCCGTTCCAGTCGGCCAGGTCGAGCTCGACGAGCTGCGTTTCCATCGACAACTCTTCAGGCGAGGGCGAACTGCGCCAGCTGCGCGTGCATCTCCTGGATCGAGATCACGTCGAGTTCGTCCATGTGCCGCATGCCTTCGACCGCAGCTTCGGCGCCGAAGATGGTGGTGAAGGTGGTCACGCGGGCCAGCAGCGCCGAGGTGCGGATCTGGCGCGAGTCGGTGATCGCGTTGCGGCGCTCTTCCACCGTGTTGATGACCAGCGCGATCTCGTTGTTCTTGATCATGTCGACGATATGCGGCCGGCCCTCGGTGACCTTGTTGACCACGGCGCAGGCGATGCCGGCCGCGTTGATGGCGGCGGCGGTGCCCTTGGTCGCGATCAGTTCGAAGCCCAGCGCAGCCAGGCCGCGCGCCACTTCCACCGCGCGTGCCTTGTCGTTGTTCTTGACCGAGATGAAGACCTTGCCCGACTTCGGCAGGTGCGTGCCGGCGCCGAGTTGCGACTTGACGAAGGCCTCGCCGAAGGTCTTGCCCACGCCCATCACTTCGCCGGTCGACTTCATCTCGGGGCCGAGGATGGTGTCCACGCCGGGGAACTTGACGAAGGGGAACACCGCTTCCTTGACGCTGAAGTACGGCGGCGTGACCTCGCGCGTGACGCCCTGCGCCACCAGCGATTGGCCTGCCATGCAGCGCGCCGCCACCTTGGCCAGCTGGATGCCGGTGGCCTTGCTCACATAGGGCACCGTGCGCGAGGCGCGCGGATTCACTTCGAGCACGTAGATGACGTCCTGGCCGCCCTTCTCCTGGATCGCGAACTGCACGTTCATGAGGCCGACGACGTTGAGCGCCTTGGCCATGGCGGCGCTTTGCCGCTTGAGCTCGGCCACGGTGTCGGCCTTGAGGCTGTAAGGCGGCAGCGAGCAGGCGGAGTCGCCCGAGTGCACGCCGGCCTGTTCGATGTGCTCCATCACGCCGCCGATCAGGGTGTTGCCCTCGGCATCGCGCAGGCAGTCGACATCGCATTCGACGGCGTCGTTCAGGAATCGGTCCAGCAGCACCGGCGAATCGTTGCTGACCTTGACGGCTTCGCGCATGTAGCGCTCGAGGTCGCGCTGCTCGTGCACGATCTCCATCGCGCGGCCGCCAAGCACGTAGCTCGGGCGCACCACCAGCGGATAGCCCAGCTGAGCGGCCTTCTCGAGCGCTTCCGCCTCGGTGCGCGCGGTCGCGTTTGGCGGCTGGCGCAGCTGGAGCTCGTTCAAGAGCTTCTGGAAACGCTCGCGGTCTTCGGCCGCGTCGATCATGTCGGGGCTGGTGCCGATGATCGGCACGCCGTTGGCTTCGAGATCGAGCGCGAGCTTCAGCGGTGTCTGGCCGCCGTACTGCACGATCACGCCGGTCGGCTTTTCCTTGTCGACGATCTCGAGCACGTCCTCGAGCGTGAGCGGCTCGAAGTACAGGCGGTCGCTGGTGTCGTAGTCGGTCGAGACAGTCTCGGGATTGCAGTTGACCATGATGGTCTCGTAGCCGTCCTCGCGCAGCGCGAGTGCAGCATGCACGCAGCAGTAGTCGAACTCGATGCCCTGGCCGATGCGGTTGGGACCGCCGCCGAGCACCATGATCTTCTTCCTGTCCGTCGGCGCGGCTTCGCACTCGTCCTCGTAGGTCGAGTACATGTAGGCCGTATTGGTCGCAAACTCGGCCGCGCAGGTGTCGACCCGCTTGTAGACCGGGCGCACGCCGAGCGCGCGGCGCTTCTCGCGGATTGCGGTGTCAGTGGTCTTGAGCTGCTTGGCGAGACGGCGGTCCGAAAAGCCCTTCTTCTTCAGCGCGAGCAAGGTGTTCTTGTCGATGTCGTCCAGCGACTTGGTTTCGAGTTCGAGCTCGATCTTCACGATCTCCTCGATCTGGACCAGGAACCACGGGTCGATCTTGGTCAGCGCGAACACTTCATCGACGGAGAGGCCCATGGCGAAGGCATCGCCGACGTACCAGATGCGGTCCGGGCCCGGCTCGCCGAGTTCCTTCTCGAGGACTTCGCGGTCCTGCGTCTTCTCGTTGAGGCCGTCGACGCCGACCTCCAGGCCGCGCAGCGCCTTCTGGAACGATTCCTGGAAAGTGCGGCCCATGGCCATCACCTCGCCCACCGACTTCATCTGGGTCGTCAGGCGCGAATCGGCCTGCGGGAATTTCTCGAAGGCGAAGCGCGGAATCTTCGTGACCACGTAGTCGATGCTGGGCTCGAAGCTCGCGGGCGTGGCGCCGCCGGTGATCTCGTTGCGCAGCTCGTCGAGCGTGTAGCCCACGGCCAGCTTGGCTGCGACCTTGGCGATCGGGAAGCCGGTGGCCTTGGAGGCCAGCGCGGAGGAGCGCGAGACGCGCGGGTTCATCTCGATCACGACCATGCGGCCGTCCTTCGGATTGATCGAGAACTGCACGTTCGAGCCGCCGGTGTCGACGCCGATCTCGCGCAGCACGGCCAGCGAGGCGTTGCGCAGGATCTGGTATTCCTTGTCCGACAGGGTCTGGGCAGGGGCGACCGTGATCGAGTCGCCGGTGTGCACGCCCATCGGATCGAGGTTCTCGATCGAGCAGACGATGATGCAGTTGTCCGCCTTGTCGCGCACCACTTCCATCTCGTACTCTTTCCAGCCGAGCAGCGACTCCTCGATCAGCAGCTCGTTGGTCGGCGAGGCTTCGAGGCCGCGCTTGCAGATGGTCTCGAACTCTTCCGGGTTGTAGGCGATGCCGCCGCCGGTGCCGCCGAGCGTGAAGCTGGGGCGGATCACCACCGGGAAGCCGACCGTCTTCTGCACTGCCCAGGCCTCGTCGAGCGAGTGGGCGATGCCCGAGCGCGCCGAGCCCAGGCCGATCTTGGTCATCGCGTCCTTGAACTTCAGCCGGTCTTCGGCCTTGTCGATGGCCTCGGGCGTGGCGCCGATCAACTCGACCTTGTACTTGTCGAGCACGCCGTTGCGCCAGAGGTCGAGCGCGCAATTGAGCGCGGTCTGCCCGCCCATGGTCGGCAGGATGGCGTCGGGCCGCTCCTTGGCGATGATCTTCTCGACCGTCTGCCAGGTGATCGGCTCGATGTAGATGACGTCGGCCGTGGCCGGGTCGGTCATGATCGTCGCGGGGTTGCTGTTGATCAGGATGACCTTGTAGCCCTCCTCGCGCAGCGCCTTGCAGGCCTGAACGCCGGAGTAGTCGAACTCGCAGGCCTGGCCGATGATGATCGGGCCGGCGCCGATGATGAGAACGCTCTGGAGGTCGGTGCGCTTAGGCATTCTTCTGTCCTTCTTTGTGACTTTGCATGAGTGCCGTGAAGCGGTCGAACAGGTAGCCGATGTCGTGCGGCCCGGGCGAGGCCTCGGGGTGGCCCTGGAAGCAGAACGCCGGCTTGTCGGTGCGCGCCAGGCCCTGCAGCGTGTTGTCGAACAGGCTGATGTGGGTCGGCCGCAGGTTCGCGGGCAGCGTCTTCTCGTCGACCGCGAAACCGTGGTTCTGGCTGGTGATGCTCACGCGGCCGTTGTCCAGATCTTTCACGGGATGGTTGGCGCCGTGGTGGCCGAACTTCATCTTGAAGGTCTTCGCGCCGGAGGCGAGCGCCATGATCTGGTGGCCGAGGCAGATGCCGAAAACCGGAATGCCGGTTTCGATCAGCTGGCGCGTAGCTTCGATCGCGTAGTCGCAGGGCTCGGGGTCGCCCGGGCCGTTGGCCAGGAAGATGCCGTCCGGACGCAGCTTGAGCACGTCGGCCGCCGGCGTCTCAGCCGGCACCACCGTGATGCGCGCGCCGCGCTGGGCGATCATGCGCAGGATGTTCTTCTTGACGCCGTAGTCGAAGGCGACGACGTGGAACTTGGGCGTGATCTGCACGCCGTAGCCCGGCTTGCCGTCCACATGCACGAGTTTCCACTCGGTCTGCGTCCATTCGTAGGTCTGCTTGACCGATACCACCTTGGCCAGATCGAGGCCGGACATGCTGGGTGCAGCCTTGGCACTGGCCACCGCCTTGTCGATCAGCGCCTGCGTCACGCTTTCGCCGGCAGCGAGGCCGAGGATGCAGCCGTTCTGGGCGCCGTTTGTGCGCAGATGGCGGGTGAGCTTGCGCGTGTCGATGTTCGCGATGGCGACCGTTTTGCCGCGCACCAGGTAGTCGGTCAGCGTGGCGGTCTTGCGGAAGTTGGACGCGAGCAGCGGCAGGTCCTTGATGATCAGGCCCGCGGCATGGATCTTGTCGGCCTCGATGTCTTCCTCGTTGACGCCGTAGTTGCCGATGTGCGGATACGTGAGCGTCACGATCTGCTGGCAATAGCTCGGGTCGGTCAGGATTTCCTGGTAACCGGTCATGGCGGTGTTGAACACCACTTCGCCGGTGGTGGCGCCTTGGGCGCCGATCGAGTTGCCGAGAAAGACCGTGCCGTCTGCAAGCGCCAGGATGGCGGGCGGGAAATTTCCCTTGAGAGACAAAAGCACTGGGATCTCCGGATGGATGACGCCCAAAGCGAACCCAAGAAATGACTTTGGGCTGCGACTTCCGTCGAGGAGTTGGCTTGCGTGCGCTGTGGGCGGGGTGTGAGCGGGAAAGCCCTTAATTATAGCCGGCGCAGGCTTATCCCTTGCGCGCGGCGGCACTCGCATGCAGGCAGATCGCCGCCGCTGCCGCGACGTTGAGCGACTCCTCGCCGCCCGGCTGCGCAATGCGCACCTGCCGGGCCGCGCGCGCCTCCAGGATGGCGGAGACGCCCTGCCCTTCGTGCCCCATCAGCCAGGCGCAGGGGTACGGCAATTGCGCGCGATGCAGCCAGTCGCCG
Organism: Variovorax paradoxus; assembly: GCF_018614955.1. Classification (GTDB taxonomy): domain Bacteria; phylum Pseudomonadota; class Gammaproteobacteria; order Burkholderiales; family Burkholderiaceae_C; genus Variovorax; species Variovorax paradoxus_J. The sequence continues at coordinate 142,113 of NZ_JAGGNV010000066.1, read as the reverse complement.
CGATGCGAACTGGTGGCGATCCAGGGCACGGCGAGCGCATCCAGCGTCTCGACGTCCGCGCCCTCGATCAGCCGCAGGCCGAAATGCGCGCCCATGCCGGCGCGCAGCACCTTGGGCGCCCACAGCGCAGCAGTGCCTTTGAGCGCGATCACCTGGCCGAAACCGAAGGCCGCCGCGCTGCGCAGGATGGAGCCGACATTGCCGGCGTCCTGCAGGCGGTCGAGCACCACGGTGGGCGCATCGGGCGCGACCGGCGACGGCGCCGGCAGATCGAGCACGAAGCCCATCGGCGCAGGCGACTCCAGGCCGCTCACGCCGGCGAGCAAGGCATCGGCCAGCACCACGGTCTTGGCCGCCGCCCCGCTCCATTCGGAGCGCGCCGAAGGCCACAGCGTCTCGGCAAAGACCGCCACCGCCGGCCGGACGCCGCGCTCGCGCGCTGCCCGGCACAGGTGATCGCCTTCGAGCCAGACCCGGCCCGCCTTGCGGTAAGCGCCCGGGTCGTGCGCCAGCTTGCGCAATTCCTTCAGGAGCGGGTTGTCCCGCGACGTGATGTGGCTGACCTCGTCCGCGGTCATGGGGCGATCCGCACCTCGATCTGGGTCGTTTCCGCGACCATCTCGCTCAGCATCGCCGCCGTTATGGGCTCCGCCTGCCCCGCCGCGCCTGCGAGCACGGCAGCGACTGGGCTGAAGGATCTGCGATGGTGCACGCAAGCGCCGTGACGCAGCAGCGCTTCCAGATGCTCGGGCGTGCCGTAGCCTTTGTGGCCCGCGAAGCCGTAGTGCGGGAATTCGGCGTGCAGATCCTGGCAGAGCCGGTCGCGGTGCACCTTGGCCAGGATCGAGGCGGCTGAGATCGCCTTCACGCGCGCGTCGCCTCCGATGACGGCCTCGGCCAGCACGTCGAGCGTGGGCAGCCGGTTGCCGTCGACCAGCACCTTGGCCGGCTTGAGCCGCAGGCCTTCGACCGCCCGCCGCATGGCGAGCATCGTGGCCTGCAGGATGTTGTGGGTGTCGATCTCCTCGACACTGGCCTGGGCGACCGAGCAGCACAGCGCCTTGGCCAGGATCTGGTCGTTCAGGCGCTCGCGCTGCAGCGCGGTCAGGGTCTTCGAATCGGCCAGGCCGCGGATCGGCCGCAGGTCGTCGAGGATCACGGCCGCGGCCACGACCGGCCCGGCCAGCGGGCCGCGGCCGGCTTCGTCGACGCCGGCCAGGAGCCCGGGAGCATCCCACGCCAGCCTGGCCTGCTCAGCCTTCAAGAACTTTCTGGATCGCATCGGCGCACAGTGTCGGCGTATCGCGCTGCAATTCGGCATGCAGCGCGCAAAAACGTTGTTGCAAGGCGTGAACCTTGTCCGGGGAAGCAAGCCAGGCGAGCGTCGCATCGGCCATCGCCTGCGGGGTCGCCGCCTCCTGCAGCAGCTCGGGCACGACGAATTCGCCGCACAGGATGTTCGGCAGGCCCACCCAGGGCTGCAGCTGCTTGCGGCGCATGAGCGCCCACGAAAGCTTGTTCATGTTGTAGGCGATCACCATCGGCCGCTTGAACAGCGCGGCTTCGAGCGTCGCGGTCCCGCTGGCGATCAGGGTGGCGTCGCAGGCCGCGAGCGCGGCGTGCGAACGGCCGTCGAGCAGTTTCACGCGGCCGGCCATGCCGCTGGCCTGCAGCAGTTGCTCGACCTGGTCCCGAAGGCCCGGCAGCACGGGGACGATGAACTGGAGTTCAGGCCGGGCGCGCAGCATCAACGCGGCCGCTTCGAAGAAGCTTGCAGCGAGGTAGCGGATTTCCGAACGCCGGCTGCCCGGCAGCAAGGCGACGACCGGCGCTTGCGCGTCCAGTCCCAGCGAGGCGCGTGCGCCGGTCTGGTCGGGCGTCATCGGGATCACATTGGCGATCGGATGGCCGACGTAGCTTGCCTCGATCCCGTGTTCGGCCAGCAGCGCGGGCTCGAACGGAAAAATGCACAGCACATGGTCGGCCGCCGTGCGCAGCTTCTGCACGCGCTCCGGGCGCCAGGCCCAGATCGAAGGGCAGACGAAATGCGCCGTCTTCATGCCGCGGGCCCGCAAGGCGGCTTCGAGATCCAGGTTGAAGTCCGGCGCATCGACGCCGATGAAGAGTTCGGGCCGCTCGAGCAGCAGCCGGGCGCGGAGCTGGCGCCGGATACCGGCGATCTCGGCGTAATGGCGCAGCACCTCGACATAGCCGCGCACAGCCAGCTTTTCCTGCGGCCACCAGCTTTCGAAGCCGCGCGCGAGCATCTGCGGGCCGCCGATGCCGATCGACTTCATGGCCGGCCAGCGCGCCTGCAGGCCGTCGAGCAACAGTCCCGCCAACAGGTCGCCCGAGGGCTCGCCTGCGACCAGTGCGAACTGCCGCTGTGTGTCGGACATGCAGCTACTAGCGCGCGATGCCGCGCGTGGCGCTGGACAGGAAGCCGCTCAACAGCGCGACGTCGGCGGCCGATTCGGGCACCTCGACGGCCAGCGCCTCGATCCCTGCACGGGCTTCCTCGAGCGTCTTGCCCTGGCGGTAGAGCAGCCGGTGCATCTGCTTCACCGCTGCGATCCGCGCCGCGGAGAAGTCGCGGCGACGCAGGCCGACCACATTGAAGCCGCGCACTGCGAGCGGGTTGCCGTCGACCAGCATGAAAGGCGGCACGTCCTGCGCCACCGCGCTGGCGAAGCCGATCATCGCGTGGGCGCCGACCGAGACGAACTGGTGGATGCCGGTCAGACCGCCCACCGTCACCCAGTCCGCCAGGTGCACGTGGCCCGCGAGCGTCGTGTTGTTGGCGAGCGTGGTGTGGTCGTCGACGCGGCAGTCATGCGCGATGTGCGTGTAGGCCATGATCCAGTTGTCGCTGCCCACGCGCGTCACGCCGCCGGCACCCGGCACGCCGATGTTGAAGGTGCAGAACTCGCGGATCGTGTTGCGGTCGCCGATCACGAGCTCGGTCGGCTCGCCCGCGTACTTCTTGTCCTGGGGGATGGCGCCCAGCGATGCGAACTGGAAAATGCGGTTGTCGCGGCCGATGGTCGTGCGGCCCTCGATCACGCAATGCGCCCCGATCGTGGTGCCGGCGCCGACTCGCACATGCGGGCCGATCACGGCATAGGGGCCGACGCTGACCGTCGGGTCGAGTTCGGCCTTGGGGTCGACGATGGCCGTCGGATGAACCTGCGTCATGCCTCGAGCACGATCAATTGATCTGGCGCATCGCGCACATCAGGGTGGCCTCGCAAGCCAGCTCGCTGCCGACCAGCGCACGCCCCTTGAACTTCGAGATGCCGGCCTTCATGCGCTCGATCTCGACCTCGAGCGTGAGCTGGTCGCCCGGCTCCACCGGACGCTTGAAGCGCGCGCCGTCGATGGCCGCGAAGTAGTACACGGTGTTGTCGTCCGGCACGATGTCCAGCGAATGGAAGGACAGCAAGGCGGCGGCCTGGGCCATCGCCTCGAGCATCAGCACGCCGGGCATCACCGGACGGTGCGGGAAGTGGCCGTTGAAGAACGGCTCGTTCATGGTCACGTTCTTGAGCGCGGTGATGCGCTTGCCCTTTTCCATCTCGAGCACGCGGTCTACCAGCAGGAAGGGGTAGCGGTGCGGCAGGAGTTTGAGGATCTGATGGATGTCGAGCGTCATGATTTTCTGTCTTGCACCACCGGTTTTTCAAGCGCCTTCAGGCGCTCGCGCAGAGCGTGCAGTTGTTTGAGCGTGGCGGCGTTTTTCTCCCAGGCGGCATTGTCGTCGATGGGAAACACGCCGGTGTACTGGCCGGGCTTGAGAATGGACCGGGTAACCACCGTCGCGGCCGAAATGTGCACGCCGTCGGCCAGCTTCAGGTGGCCGAGCACGATCGCGCCGCCGCCGATGGTGCAGTTCGCACCGATGTCCGCGCTGCCCGCCACGCCGACGCAGCCCGCCATCGCAGTGTGCTTGCCGACGCGGACGTTGTGGCCGATCTGGATCAGGTTGTCGAGCTTGACGCCGTCCTCGATCACGGTGTCCTCGAGCGCGCCGCGGTCGACGCAGGTGTTGGCGCCTATTTCCACGTCGTCGCCGATGCGCACCGCGCCGAGCTGCTCGATCTTGACCCAGGCGCCTTCGTGCGGCGCGAGCCCGAAGCCGTCGGCCCCGATTACCACGCCGGGATGCAGCAGGCAACGCGCGCCGACTGTGCAGTCCTCGCTCACCGTCACCCTGGACTTCAGCACCGTCGCCGCGCCGATGCGCGCGCCGCGCTCGACCACGCACAGCGCGCCGATGCGGGCGCTGGGGTCGATCTGCGCATCGGGATCGATCACTGCGCTCGGATGGATGCGCGCGCTGGCCGGCCTGGCGTGAGACTTCTTCCAGAGCTGGGTCAGCCGCGCGAAATAGAGATACGGGTCGGCCGTCACGATGAAGGCGCCGCGCTGGGCCGCGAGTTCCCGCATGGCGGGCGACACGATGACGCAGCCGGCCTGCGAGGCAGCGAGTTCCTTGCGGTACTTGGGATGACTCAGGAAGCCGAGCGCATCGGCCTGCGCCGTCGCCAGCGGCGCAAGCCGCTCGATCGACAACGCGGGGTCACCCTGCAGTTCGCCCCCGAGGGCTTCAACGATTGCGCCTAGCCGCAGTGCCACGCCGGTTCGCGGCGCTACTTGCCGCCGGCAGAAGTGGACGCGTTCAGCGCCTTGATCACCTTCTCGGTGATGTCGTGCTTCGGATTGATGTAGATCGCTTCCTGCAGGATCGCGTCGTACTTCTCGGCCTCGGCCACCTGCTTGACTACGCGGTTGGCGCGTTCGTAGACCTGCTGCAGCTCTTCGTTCTTGCGCGCGTTGAGGTCTTCCTGGAATTCGCGGCGGCGGCGCTGGAAATCGCGGTCCTGATCGACCAGGGAGCGCTGGCGGGCCACGCGCTGGCTCTCGGAAAGCGTCGGCGCCTCGCGCTCGAACTTTTCGGATGCCGCCTTGAGCGCCTCGCCCTGCGCCGTCAGGTCCTTTTCGCGCTTCAGGAACTCGGACTCGAGCTTCGCCTGCGCGGCCTTGGCAGGCTGCGCTTCACGCAATACGCGATCGGGATTGACGAAACCGATGCGGAAAGTTTCCTGTGCGTGCGCAGGCATGCCCGCGAGCGCGAAAGCGGGGATCAGCAGCGCACCGGCGGCACGAAGCAAGGGATTCATTAGAAAGAGGTTCCAATCTGGAATTGCAGGCGTTGGATTCTATCCTTCGGGATCGGATGCAACGGGTCGCTCAGGTCTTCGTCCTGCTTCCTGACCGGAACGGCATAGGCCAGGCGCAGCGGCCCGAGCGGCGAGATCCAGCTGATGCCCAGGCCGACGGAGGCGCGGACCTTTTTCGCCGCCTTCCATTGGGCGTCGGTCGAGAACGCGTCGCGCGTGCCGAACACGTTGCCGATGTCGAAGAAGCCGTAGAGGCGCAGCGTGCGGTCGTTGCCCGCGCCGGGGAACGGCGTGCTGAGCTCGGCGTTGAAGATCGCCTTCTTGGTGCCGCCGAGCGCCGCGCCTTCGGTCTGCCCCAGCAGCGGCACGTCGCGGGGCCCCAGCGAATTCTGTTCGAAACCGCGGATCGATCCCAGGCCGCCCGCGTAGAAGTTCTTGAAGATCGGGTACGGCTTGCCGCCGTATTCCTTGCCGTAGCCGAGCTCGCCATTGATCGCAAAGGTGTATTGCTTGCTGATCGGGAAGAACTGCTGATACTGGTAGTTGGTCTTCAGGTACTTCATGTCGCCGCCCACGCCTACCTCGAGGTTGGCGCGCTGCAGGCGGCCGCGGGTCGGAACCAGGGCGCTGTCGCGGTCGTCGCGCGACCAGCCGATGGTCAACGGCACGCCCCAGACGCTGTCGTTGGTACAGGCGGTGACAAGGCCCGAGGCGCTGGTGCTGCAACCGAAGTAGTTCCGGTACGACTGCGGCGTCAGGAAGGCGACATTGCCGCCCGGGTCAAAGCTGTAGCGCTCCAATCCAACGCCGAAGAAGACCGTGTCGACTTCGCTGAACGGCACACCGAAGCGGATGCTGGCGCCTTCGTTGACCAGCTTGTAGTCGCCGTCAACGCTGTAGTAGGGCCGCGTGGTCGTGTGGTAGATGCCAAAGGTGCGCGAGATGCCGTCCTTCGTGAAGTAGGGATCCGTGGTCGTCAGCGAAAGCGCCCGGTTGTACTTGCTGGTGTTGACCTGCAAGCCCAGGTAGTTGCCCGAGCCGAACACGTTCTCCTGCGCGATGCCGAAGGTGAGCGACACCTTCTCGGCGCTCGAGAAACCTGCGCCCAGCTGCAGCGTACCGGTCGGCTTCTCGGCCACATTGATCGTCAGGTCGACCTGGTCCGGCGACCCCGGCACCTCCTGCGTCTCCACGTTCACCTCGGTGAAGAAGCCCAGGCGGTCCACCCGGTCGCGCGACAGCTTGATCTTGTCGCCGTCGTACCAGGACGCCTCGTACTGGCGGAACTCGCGCCGGATCACCTCGTCGCGCGTGCGGTTGTTGCCCCCGATGGCCACCCGCCGCACGTACACGCGCCGCGAGGGCTCCGCCTTCAAGGTCAGCGACACCCGGTTGTTGGTGCGGTCGATGTCCGGCTCGGCCTGCACCCGCGCGAACGCGTAGCCGAAGGTGCCGAAGTAGTCGGTGAAAGCCTTGGTGGTCTCCGTCACCTGCTCGCCGTTGTAGGGCTCGCCGGGCCTGATCGTCACCAGCGACTTGAACTCCTCCTCGCGCCCGAGGTAGTTGCCCTCGAGCTTGACGCCGGCGACCACGAACTTCTCGCCCTCGGTGAGGTTCACCGTGATCGCGAGGTCCTGGCGGTCCGGCGAGATCGCCACTTGCGTGGAGTCGATGCGGAACTCCAGGTAGCCGCGCGTGATGTAGTAGGAGCGCAGCGTCTCCAGGTCGGCGTTGAGCTTGGCGCGCGAGTACTGGTTGCTCTTGGTGTACCAGCTCATCCAGCCGCCCGCGTCCTGGTCGAACAGGTCCAGCAGCGTGCCCTCGCTGAAGGCCTTGTTGCCCACGATGCGCACTTCGCGGATGCGCGCGGCCTCGCCTTCGGTGACGGTGAAGGTGAGGTTGACGCGGTTGCGCTCGATGGGCGTGACGGTGGTGACGACCTGGGCGTTGTAGAGGCTGCGGCTGACGTACTGGCGCTTGAGCTCCTGCTCGGCGCGGTCGGCCAGGGCCTTGTCGTAGGGGCGGCCGTCGGCCAGCCCCACTTCGCGCAGCGCCTTCTGCAGCGCGGCCTTGTCGAACTCCTTGGTGCCCACGAAGTCGACGTCGGCGATGGTGGGGCGCTCCTCGACGATCACCACCAGCACGTTGCCGCTGACGTCGATGCGCACGTCCTTGAACAGGCCCAGGTCGAACAGCGCACGGATGGCGGCGGTGCCGCGCTCGTCGCTGTAGGTGTCGCCCACGCGCAGCGGCAGCGAGGCGAAGATGGTGCCGGGCTCCACCCGTTGCAGGCCCTCGACCCGGATGTCGCGTACCGTGAAGGGCTCGACGGCCCAGGCGGCCGTGGCGGCGAGTGCACTGGCGACCACCGCGGCAACGCTGCGCAGGCGAAAGCGACTGAATTTATTGTTCATCTGTGAATTGAGCCGGCGCGGAATGGGCCGGCAGAAAGTTAACCAAAGAGTCGAGTCACATCGTTGAAGAGTGCGATCGACATCATGACCAGCAGCAACGCGACACCCCCGCGTTGGAGCCGTTCCATCCATGCATCGGAGACGCTCTTACCGGTCAGGCCCTCCCAAAGATAATACATCAGGTGCCCTCCATCGAGGACCGGCAGCGGCATGAGGTTCAACACGCCGAGGCTCACGCTGATGAGCGCGAGGAACACCAGGTATTGCGTGAGACCCATGCTGGCGGACTTGCCCGCGTAGTCGGCGATCGTCAACGGCCCGCTCAGGTTCTTGATCGAGGCTTCGCCGATCAGCATCTTGCCCATCATGCGCACGGTGAGTGTCGACACCTCCCAGGTGCGGACCACGCCGCGCCAGACCCCGTCCACCACGCCCAGCCGCACCGTCACCATCTCGGGTGGCGCACCGACATAGGCGCCGACACGGCCGACCTTGGTCGCAGCTTCGTCGCGCACCTCCGGCGTGACTTCGATGCGCAGCATCTGGCCGCCGCGCTCGATCTCCCAGGTCTCAGCGCGCGGCTGGCCGCCATCGACCGAGGCGCGGATGACGTCACGCAATTGCTGGCCGTCGACGATGGCCATGCTGCCGACCGAGCGCACCACATCGCCACGACGCAGGCCCGAGCGCTCCGCGGCGCCCCCTGCCATCACCTCGCCGATCTCGGGTCGCGTCAGCGGTGCGACCACGCCGATCTTGCGGAACATCTGCGCGTCGGCATCCTTGGCCTCGATGCGACTCAGCGGCAGCACGATCTCGCGCGCAGACCGGGTGCCCTCGCCCGCGATTTCGAGCGTCAGATCACGGCCGTCGAGCGCACCGCGCGTCATGCGCCAGCGCAGGTCTTCGAAGGATTGCACGGGCTCCAGGTCGCCGTCGAAACCGGCGCGCGTGATGTGCTCGCCGCCGCGCAGACCGGCCTGCTCGGCCAGCGAAGCGGCCACCGGCCGGGCCAGCTTCGCGACAGGCTCCTCGACGCCGATCCAATTGACCACGGTGTAGAGCACGACCGCCAGCAGAAGATTGGCGATCGGGCCGGCGGCGACGATGGCGGCGCGCGAACGCAGCGGCTGGGTGTTGAAGGCGCGGTGCCGCTCCTCGGGTGCCACCGGGCCCTCGCGCTCGTCGAGCATCTTCACGTAGCCGCCCAGGGGGAACGCGGCGATCACGAACTCCGTGTCCTGCCCCGGGTGCTGGCGCTTGGGCTGCCAGCGATACAGCGTCTTGCCGAAGCCGACCGAAAAGCGCAGCACCTTGACCCCGCATGCAACTGCCACCCGATAGTGGCCGTACTCGTGTACCGCGATCAGCAAGCCGAGCGCGACGATGAAGGCAACGACTGTGAGCATGGAGACCCCCGGCGTATGGAAAAGTCAGGCTGCGAAGCGTAGCGCTGCGGCGTTGGCAGCAGCCCGGGCGCTGGCATCCAGTGCCAGCAGATCGGCCAGCGATGCCGGGTTGGAGGGCAGCACCGCCTCCAAAGTTTCCATGTTCACCGCATGGATGCGGTCGAAGCGCAGGCGATGATGCAGGAATGCTTCGACCGCGACCTCGTTGGCCGCATTGAGCACTGCGGTCGTGCCGGGGGCGGCGCGCAGCGCCTGCCAGGCGAGCCCGAGGCCGGGGAACAGCAACGCGTCGGGCGCATCGAAGGTCAGCGCCGCCATCTGCCGGAAATCGAGCCTGGCGGCACCGCTCTGGATGCGCTCGGGCCAGGCCAGCCCGACTGCGATGGGCACCCGCATGTCGGGCGTGCCGAGTTGTGCGATCACCGAGGCGTCGGTGAATTGCACCATCGAATGCACCACGCTCTGCGGGTGGATCACGACCTCGATCTGCTCGGGCGCCACGCCGAACAGGTGGCGCGCCTCGATCACCTCGAGAGCCTTGTTCATCATGGTGGCGGAATCCACCGAGATCTTGCGACCCATGACCCAGTTCGGGTGCGCGCAGGCCTGCTCGGGCGTCACGGTGCCGAGCGTATCGGGCGAACGGGTCCTGAACGGGCCGCCGGAGGCGGTCAGGATGATCTTGTCGATGCGCCGCGGCCAGGTGGCCGGATCTTCCGGCAGCGACTGGAAGATCGCCGAATGCTCGCTGTCGATGGGCAGCAGCGTCGCCCCGCCCTCGCGCACCGTGCGCATGAACAGCTCGCCGCCGACCACCAGGGCTTCCTTGTTGGCGAGCAGCAGCCGCTTGCCCGCGCGGGCGGCGGCGAGGCAGGGCCCGAGCCCGGCCGCGCCGACGATGGCGGCCATCACGGCATCGCATTCCTCGTGCGAGGCGATCGTCTCGATGGCGTCCGCGCCCTGCAGCACGCGCGTGGGCAGGCCGCTCAGCTTCAGCTTGTCGGCCAGCAGCCGGGCATGCGAGGGGCTCGCCATGACCGCGAACTTCGGCGAAAACTGCGCGCACTGGGCCAGCAGTTCGTCGACCTTGGTCGCAGCCGAGAGCGCGAACACCTCGAAGCGCTCGGGATGCCGGGCGATCACGTCGAGCGTACTGACGCCGACCGAGCCGGTCGAGCCGAGCACCGTGATGCGTTGTCTTGTCGTGTTCACAGGAAGGCCAACATCATGGCAATGGGCAGCGTCGGCAGCAAGGCATCGACGCGATCCAGCACACCGCCGTGGCCCGGCAGCAGGGCGCTGCTGTCCTTGGCGCCAGCGCTGCGCTTGATCAGCGACTCGACCAGATCGCCCACCACGCTCATCGCCGCCAGAAATACGACGCCGATCAGCAGCAGCCACCATCCGCGCTCGGCCAGCCGCGTGTAGAGGCTGGCCACCGCGGGCTGGGCGGCAGCGTCGGCCCAGACCCAGGCCAGGGCCAGAACGACGACACCAGCCATGCCGCCCCAGACACCCTCCCAGCTCTTGCCGGGACTGATGGCGGGCGCGAGCTTGTTGCGCGTGAACCTGAGCCCGAATGCGCGCCCCGCGAAGTACGCAAAGATGTCGGCCACCCACACCAGCACGAGGATCGACAGCAGGAAGTTGATGCCGATCATGCGTGCCTTGACCGCGGCGAGCCAGGCGACCCAAAGCACCAGCAGGCCGCCGACCAGACGCAGACCCCTCGGCACGCGCGGCCAACCGGGCACCGCGACGCGCAGCAGCGCAGCCCCGCCGAGCACCCAGGCGGCGCTGGCGAAGATCCAGACCGGCAGCAGCGACTGCTCGAGCAATCCCAACCACCAGGACAGGACGCAAAGCACGAGCGTCTCCAGTCCCACGAACAACGACAACCTCGACCCGTAGCCGTTGAGCCGCGCCCATTCCCAGGCCGCCGCGGCGATCAGCGCCAGCATCACGCAGGCAAAGGGTACGTGCGACGGATAGAAAAGCGCCGGCAGCAGGATCGCCAGCAGGACGATCGCAGTGATGATGCGTTGTTTGAGCATTCGCTCAGGCTGCCTGCGGATCGCGCCATGCATTGCCCGCGACCTGCGCGGAAGTCTGGCCGAAGCGGCGCTCGCGGCGCTGGAAGACGGCAATGGCTTCGTCGAGGGCGGCCTCGTCGAACTCGGGCCAGAGGCGATCGCTGAAGAACAGCTCGGCATAGGCGCTCTGCCACAGCAAGAAGTTCGACAGCCGCTGCTCGCCGCCGGTACGGATGAACAGATCGGGATCTGGCACGTGCGACAGCGCCATTGCCGCATCGAGGTTGGCCTCGGTCAGCGGTTCGCCGCGCGCGGCAAGCTGGGCCGCGGCGCGCGCGATGTCCCAGCGGCCGCCGTAGTTGAAGCAGACGTTGAGCACCAGCCGGGTGTTGTGGGCCGTCGTCGCCTCCGCCTGCAGCAGGCCGGCGGCGATTTTTTCGGACAGGCCGCCGCGCTCGCCGATGAAATGCAGCCGCACGCCGTCATGGCTCAACTTCGGCACCTCGCGGCCAAGCGCACCGACCATCAGGTCCATCAGCCCGGAAACTTCCTCGACGGGACGGTTCCAGTTTTCGGAGGAGAAGGCGAACACGGTGAGAACCGCGACGCCGCGATCGACACAGGCCTTGACGCAGCGGCGCAAGGACTCGACGCCCTGCTTGTGCCCCGCGACGCGCGGCAGAAAGCGGCGCGTGGCCCAGCGGCCATTGCCATCCATGACGATGGCAATGTGGTGGGGTATGGCGGGCGAGGTTGCCATCAGACTGCCATGATCTCCGCTTCCTTGGCCGCCACCAGCCGGTCGATCTCGCCGATGTGGCGATCGGTCACCTTCTGGATCTCGGCCTCGGCCCGCTTCTGATCGTCTTCGGACGCCAGCTTGTCCTTGACCAGCTTCTTGATTGCATCGTTGGCGTCACGGCGCAGGTTGCGGGTCGCGATCTTGGCGGTCTCGCCCTCGTTGCGCACCAGCTTGGTCATCTCCTTGCGGCGCTCTTCGCTCATCGGCGGCAGCGGCACGCGGATCAGGTCACCCATCGACGCGGGATTGAGGCCCAGGTCGCTTTCGCGGATCGCCTTTTCGATCTTGGCGCCCATGCCCTTTTCCCAGGGCTGGACGCTGATGGTGCGCGAATCGAGCAGCGACACGTTCGCCACCTGCGACAGCGGCACCGAGGAGCCGTAGTACTCGACGTGGACCGAGTCCAGCAGCGCCGGATTGGCGCGGCCGGTGCGAATCTTGGTCAGGTTGTTCAGGAATGCGGCGAGCGACTGGTTCATCTTGGTGTCGGTCGCATCGCGGATTTCGGCAATGGTCATCTTCTTGGTCCTCTTCAGGCATGCACCAGCGTGCCTTCGTCCTCGCCCATCACGACGCGCTTGAGCGCGCCGTTCTTGAAGATCGAGAACACCTTGATCGGCAGGTTCTGGTCGCGGCACAGCGCGAAGGCCGTGGCGTCCATGATGCCGAGATTCTGCGCGATGGCTTCGTCGAAGCTCAAGCGCGAGTAGCGCGTCGCGCTCAGGTCCTTCTTGGGGTCCGCGGTATAGACGCCGTCGACCTTGGTGGCCTTGAGCACCAGCTCCGCGCCGATCTCGGCGCCGCGCAGCGCCGCAGCCGTGTCGGTCGTGAAGAAGGGGTTGCCGGTGCCGGCCGCGAAAATCACGACCTTGCCCTCTTCGAGGTACTGCAGCGCCTTGGGGCGAACGTAGGGCTCCACGACCTGCTCGATCGCGATGGCCGACATCACGCGGGCGATCAGGCCCTGCTTGTTCATCGCATCGGCCAGCGCCAGCGCGTTCATGACGGTCGCCAGCATGCCCATGTAGTCGGCGGTGGCGCGGTCCATGCCCACCGAACCGCCGGCCACGCCTCGGAAGATGTTGCCGCCGCCGATCACGACGGCGACCTCGACGCCCATGTTCACCACCTCGGCCACCTCGCCGACCATGCGCACGATGGTCGCCCGGTTGATGCCGAAGGCGTCGTCACCCATCAATGCCTCGCCCGACAGCTTCAACAAGATCCGCTTGTGGGCTGGTCGGGCGTCGGACATGGGTGGGTTCCTTTGGGGTTGGCGGGGCGAGTGTAAAACGTGATTGCGAAAAAGCGGCAGCGCGCGGTGCGCGCCGTCGCCTGGGGGCGGCACTCAGGCTGCCGCTTTGGCAGCAGCGACCTGCGCCGCCACTTCGGCCGCGAAGTCGTCGACCTTCTTCTCGATGCCTTCGCCGACCACGTAGAGGGTGAAGCCCTTGATCGAGGTGTTCGCCGCCTTGAGCATCTGCTCCACTGTCTGCTTGTCGTTCTTCACGAAAGCCTGGTTGTGCAGCGAGACCTCCTTCAGGTACTTCTGAACGCCGCCTTCGATGCGCTTGGCCACGATGTCGGCCGGCTGCGGCTTCTTGCCTTCGGCTTCGGCGGCCTTGCGGTCTTCCTCGGCCTTGCCGGCGGCGACCGCACGCTCTTTCTCGATCAGATCGGCCGGCACGTCGGCGCTGGAGATCGCCACCGGCTTCATCGCTGCGATGTGCATCGCAACGTCCTTGGCGGACGTGTCGTCGCCCTCGAACTCGACCATCACGCCGATGCGCGTGCCGTGCAGGTACGAGGCCAGCTTGCCGTTGCCGGCGAAACGCTTGAAGCGGCGGAAGCTCATGTTCTCGCCGATCTTGCCGATCAGGCCCTTGCGCACGTCTTCCAGCGTCGGGCCGAACCCGTCCTGCTCGTAGGGCAGCGCACCCAGCGCGGCCAGGTCGGCCGGGTTGTGCTTGGCGACCAGCATCGCCGCGGCATTGGCCATGGCGAGGAAGCTGTCGTTCTTGGTGACGAAGTCGGTTTCGCAGTTGATTTCGATCATCGCGCCGGCATCGCCACCGACGAAAGCCGTGACCACGCCTTCCGCGGTGATGCGGCCCGAGGCCTTGCCGGCCTTGTTGCCGAGCTTGATGCGCAGCAGCTCTTCGGCCTTGTCCATGTTGCCGTCGGCCTCGGTCAGGGCCTTCTTGCATTCCATCATCGGGGCATCGGTCTTTGCACGCAGTTCGCCGACCATGCTTGCGGTGATTGTTGCCATGTCGTTTCTCCGTTCGGTTTGTCAGTTGCGGCGGCCCGCACCGGGCGCCGCGAAAATCAAGTTAAAAAAAAGGGGCAACAAAGCCCCTTCTTCAGGCTCGTGAGAGCGCCGATCAGGCGGAAGCGCCCTCTTCGACTTCGACGAATTCATCCCCGCTGCCTTCGGCCACGGCCTTCACCACGTCGTTGACCGCGCTGGAGCGGCCTTCGATGATCGCGTCGGCGATGCCGCGGGCGTACAGCGTGACGGCCTTGGACGAGTCGTCGTTGCCCGGGATCACGTAGTCGATGCCTTCAGGCGAGTGGTTGGAATCGACCACGCCGATCAGCGGAATGCCGAGCTTCTTGGCTTCGGCCACGGCGATCTTGTGGAAGCCCACGTCGATCACGAAGATGGCGTCGGGCAGCGAGGTCATGTCCTGGATGCCGCCGATGTCCTTCTCGAGCTTCTCGATCTCGCGGGTGAAGGTGAGCTGCTCTTTCTTGCTCAAGCTGTCGAGGCCGGCTTCCTGCTGGGCCTTCATGTCCTTCAGGCGCTTGATCGAGGTCTTGACGGTCTTGAAGTTGGTCAGCATGCCGCCGAGCCAGCGGGTATCGACAAAGGGCACGCCGGCGCGACGGGCCTCGGCTGCGACGATCTCGCGGGCCTGGCGCTTGGTGCCGACCATCAGGATGGTGCCGCGGTTGGCGGTGAGCTGCTTGGCGTACTTCATCGCTTCCTGGAACATCGGAAGCGACTTTTCCAGGTTGATGATGTGAATCTTGTTGCGATGGCCGAAGATGTACGGGGCCATCTTGGGGTTCCAGAAGCGCGTTTGGTGACCGAAATGGACACCGGCTTCCAGCATTTCGCGCATGGTCGTCGACATAGAAATAACTCCAAAGGTTGGGTCTAAAATCCAGCCCGTTTTGTGCACCTTCCTTCGAAAGGAAGAGAGGCTCACAACACCTTGAATGGGCTGGTTTGCGGATGTATCTCGCCTCGGGAAAATGCCCATGGCGAAACCCAAGGAGTATAGCACGCACCACCCCATCCCCTCCTCTGTAGCCACCCTCACCATGCGCCCTGACCTGCACGCCACCCGCCTCGCCCTGCTGGCGGGCGCCTCCGATGCGCGCACCGAAATGGAGCACTCCATTGCGCAGGCCCAGTCTCCGGCCTGCCGGCACGTTTTTACGCGCACCCTGTTCGACGAGGCGCGCCATGCTGCGGCGTCCGCGAGCCCGCAGCAACGCCTGGCCGGTCTTGCCTTTTCCGCCAAGGACTTGTTCGACCTGGCCGGCCAGCCGACGCCGGCCGGCTCGGTCGTGCTGGCCCATGCGCCGGCGGCCAAGGCGGACGCCCCCGCAGTCGCGCGCCTGCGCTCCGCCGGCGGCGCGCTCATCGGCCGGACCAACATGACCGAGTTCGCCTTCTCGGGCGTGGGCGTCAACCCGCACCACGGCACGCCGGCCAACGCGAGCGATGCCGCCACGCCGCGTATCCCGGGCGGCTCGTCGTCGGGGGCTGCGGTTTCGGTGGCGAGCGGCGCCGCCTTCATTGGGCTGGGCTCCGACACCGGGGGCTCGATCCGTATCCCGGCCGCGCTCAACGGCATCGTCGGCTTCAAGAACACCGCGCGGCTGGTGCCGGCGGACGGCGCGCTGCCGCTGTCGACCACGCTCGACACCGTCTGCGCCATGACGCGCTCGGTGCGCGATGCAATCACCGCGCACGAAATCCTCGCCGCCCGACGCGTCACCGCCGGCACCGCACCGCTGTCCGCGTACCGGCTGGCGGTGGTCAAGGATCTCTTCTTCGACGAAATCGAGCCCGCGGTGGCGAGCGCCTTCGAGCGCACGATCCGGACGCTGCGCGCGGCAGGTGCCCGCATCGACGAGATTGCGCTGCCCGAACTGGCCGACCTGCGCTCGATCAACGCCACCGGCGGCTTCTCCGCGGCCGAGGCCTATGCCTGGCACCGCCTGCTGCTGGAGCGCAGCGGCGCCGGCTACGACCCGCGGGTGGCGCAGCGCATCCTCAAGGGCGCGACCATGAAGGCGCACGAGTACATCGACCTGGTCCACGCGCGCCGGGACTGGATCGCCGGCATGGAACGGGCGCTCGCGCCCTTCGACGCCGTGCTCTCGCCCACCGTGCCGATCAGGGCGCCGGCCATCGCCAGCGTGGCGCCCGGCGCAGAACGCGACGAGGCCTTTTTCCGCATCAACGCGCTGCTGCTGCGCAACCCGTCGGTCGTCAACATGCTCGACGGCTGTGCGATCTCGCTGCCTTGCCACGTCGAGGGCGAATTGCCCGTCGGCCTCATGCTTTGGCATGGCGCCCTACACGACGACGCGCTGCTCGCGATCGCATTGCAGGCCGAACGCGAGTTACAACGACAGCACTAGCGGCCGCGCGCCTCGCAGGCAGGCGCCGGCATACATTTCACCGCAAAGAATCGAATGAAAATCGCGATCGTGGGCGCCGGGATCATCGGCGTCACCACAGCCTGGGAGCTGGCGTCGGACGGGCACGAAGTGGTCGTTTTCGAGCGCCGCGGCGCCGCCGCAGAGGAATCCAGTTTTGCCAATGCCGGCGTGGTCGCACCCGGCTATGTCACGCCCTGGGCCGGCCCGGGCATGCGCGGCAAGGTGCTGCGCTCACTGTTCTCCACGCACGGCGCCATCAAGCTGCGCTGGCCGTTGTCGCGGCGCGACCTGTCCTGGATGGCGCACTGGCAGCGCGCCTGCAAGCTCGAAACCTACCTGAGCAACCGCGCGCGCATGCAGCGCCTGGCCTTCTACAGCCGCACACGCCTGCACGAGATCACCGAGGCACGCGAGCTCAGCTACGAGCGTACCGACGGCTACCTGGTGCTGCTTCGTTCCAAGCGCGAGAAAAAGCTCGTTCAAGCCGGCCTGGAGGTACTGCGAGCGGCAGGCAGCAGCTTCCGCGAGGTGGATGCCGACGAGGCCCGCAGGATCGAGCCCGCGCTCAGCGCCGACACTCCGCTCGCCGGCGCCATCTACCTGCCCGAGGACGAGGTCGCCAATTGCCGGCAGTTCGCACTGCTGCTCAAGTGGGAGGCCGAGGCACTGGGCGCCCAGTTCCATTTCAACTGCGACCTCGCGCCGCTGAAGCGCGCGGCGCCGACCGAGCTTTCGCTGGCGAGCGGCTCGGAGGGCCATCGCTTCGACGCGGTCGTGGTGTGCGCCGGCGTGGCCTCGGCAGATCTGCTGCGGCCCCTGGGCCTGCGCATTCCACTCGCGCCGGTCTACGGCCATTCGATCAGCGCCAATATCCGCGAACCGCTCAACGCACCGCGCAGCGCCGTGATGGACGAGCGCTACAAGGTGGCGATCTCCCGCCTCGGCCTGCGCGTGCGGGTGGCCGGAAGCGCCGAGCTCGGCGGTTCGCTCGACGCGATGCATCCCACCGCGCTGCAAACGCTCTACAAGGTGCTGCACGACTGGTTTCCGGGTGCTGTCACCCTGCAGGCCGGCGTCCAGCAATGGAAAGGGGCACGGCCGATGCTGCCGGACGGCCCGCCCATCATCGGCCCGAGCGGCATACCCGGCGTGTGGCTCAATCTCGGCCATGGTTCGAGCGGCTGGGCCCTGTCGTGCGGCAGCGCGCGCGTTCTGGCGGACATGATGGGTGGCCGCGACGCGGGTGTCGATCTCGAAGGCCTGGGTATCGAACGCCTGCTGCAACACTGAAGCAGAAGCGTCCATGCAGCGCATCACCGCCGCCACCGCCGCCCCGCTGTTCGACGTCGCGGCCTCGCGGCGGATCGAACAGGCGGCCGCGGCCGTCCTCCCTCCGCATACGCTGATGCAGCGCGCGGGCCTGGCGGTCGCGCGCCTGGCGATGGCGATGGCGCCCCACGCGCGCACGATCTGGGTCGCCTGCGGGCCCGGCAACAACGGCGGCGATGGCTTCGAGGCGGCGGCGCAATTGCAGCAGCGCGGCTTCGCGGCGGTCGTCACCCGGATCGGCGACGACAGCCGCCTGCCGGCCGACGCGCGCGCTTCGCTGCAACGCGCACGCGATGCCGGCGTGCGCTTCGCAGATGCGCCGCCGCAGCATGCCGAACTCGCCATCGATGCATTGCTCGGGGTCGGCTCCGCGCGCCCGCCCAAGGGCTTGATGGCCGACTGGCTGCGGCGCATGCACGTCGGCTCCGCGGCCGTGCTCAGCGTCGACACGCCCTCGGGCCTGAATGCCGACACCGGTGTGCTGCCGATGGAATTCCCCTCAGCGCCCGCAGGCGTCCGGCGCACCTGTCTGAGCCTGCTGACGCTCAAGCCGGGTCTCTTCACGGGCCAGGGCCGCGATGCGACCGGCGAGGTGTGGTTCGACGACCTCGGCATCGCGCCGGCTGCCGAGCAGGCCACGGCTCGCCTGGCCGGCGCACCGCCCCAACGAGCGCGGCGGCACGCTTCCCACAAGGGGAGCTACGGTGACGTGGCCGTGATCGGAGGCGCGCCCGGCATGGCCGGCGCTGCCGTGCTTGCGGCTTCCGCAGCCTTGAACGCCGGCGCCGGGCGCGTGTTCGTCGCCCCGCTCGACACCCGGCTCGCCATGCTCGACCTCGTGCAGCCCGAGCTGATGTTTCGACGCCCGGAAACGCTGGATTTGAGCGCCATGACGGTCGTTTGCGGCTGCGGCGGCGGATCGGCGGTGCGCGATCTTCTGGCGCAAGTGATGGAGACAGCCCGTGCGCTGGTGCTCGATGCCGACGCGCTCAATGCCATCGCAGGCGAAGACGCCTTGCAGGCCGTGCTCGTTGCACGCATCCGGGCGGACCGCGCCACTGTGCTCACGCCGCATCCCCTGGAAGCAGCGCGGCTGCTGAGCGTGAACGCGACCGACGTGCAAGCCGACCGACTGCGTGCCGCGCATCAGCTCGTGGAGCGCTTCGGCGCGACGGTCGTCCTCAAGGGCTCGGGCACCATCGTGGCCGCACCGGGTACCACGCCCGTGATCAACACCACCGGCAACGCCCGGCTCGCCACCGCTGGCACGGGCGACGTGCTGGCCGGCATGATCGGCGCCGCGCTGGCGGCCGGCCGGCCGGCAATGGCCGCGGCCTGCGAGGCGGTATGGCGGCACGGCCACCGCGCGGACCTGTGGCCGGCGGACAGCCCGCTCACCGCCAGCGCGCTGGCGCGCGGCTGAGCGCGCCTATCCGCGCCCGACGAAGGGCATCTTGGTGGCCATCACCGTGTGGAACAGCACGTTGGCCTCCAGCGGCAGGTTCGCCATGTAGAGCACCGACTGGCCGACGATGGACACATCCATCACCGGTTCGATCGCGATCTCGCCATTGGCCTGCGGCACGCCCTTGGCCATGCGCGCGGCCAGCTCGGTCAGCGCGTTGCCGACATCGATCTGCCCCACCGCGATGTCGTGCTTGCGCCCGTCGAGCGACGCCGTCTTAGTGAGGCCTTCCACTGCGTGCTTGGTCGCGGTGTAGGCCATCGAGTTGGGCCGCGGCGAGGTGGCGGAGATGGAGCCGTTGTTGATGATGCGGCCGCCCCGCGGCGTCTGCGCTTTCATCGTGCGAAAGGCCTGCTGGATGCAATAGAACATCCCGTTCAGGTTGATGTCGACCACGCCTCGCCACTGCTCGGGCGTCCAATCCTCGAATGGGCCGGACGGATTGCCGACACCGGCGTTGTTGAACAGCAGGTCGACGTGGCCGAAGCGCTCCACCGCAGCGGCGAACAGCGCCTGCACCGACTCCGGATTGGCCACGTCGGTGGGCACCGCGAACGCGCGCGCGCCGGCGCCGGAGGCGTCGGCCACCTGCTCCAGCGGCTCGAGCCGGCGGCCTGCCAGCACGACGCTCCAGCCGTCGCCCAGCAATGCGAGTGCGGCGGCGCGGCCGATGCCGGTGCCGGCGCCCGTGACGACCGCGATGCGGCTCTTCTTTTCAACGCTCATCTTCGTTTCTCCTTCAACGGCGCGGTTTGCGCCCTTTCATCTTGTTGGCCGCCTTCTTGACGGCCGACCTGAACGCCTGCATTGCCGATTGCGGCGCGGCCGCAGCGACCCGATCGCCGCGTTCGACCGCTGCTTCGGGCTTCTTGCTGCGCGCACTGCGCTTGGCCGATGCCTTGGCCGGCACGCCGCCGGTGGCGACGCCCTTGTCCTTCATGGCACGCGTGCTCAACTCCTCGCCTTCGCGCACCAGGCGGAAATCGATCTTGCGGCCGTCGAGATCGACGCGGCTCACCTGCACCCGCACCCGCGTGCCGATCGCATAGCGGATGCCCGTGCGCTCGCCGCGCAACTCCTGCCGCTGCTCGTCGAACTTGAAGTACTCGCCGCCGAGTTCTGTGATGTGGACCAGGCCCTCGACATACATCGCGTCGAGCGTGACGAAGATGCCGAAAGTGGTGGCCGCCGTGACCACGCCGCCGTACTCCTCGCCGAGGTGTTCGCGCATGTACTTGCACTTGAGCCAGGCTTCCACGTCGCGGCTGGCTTCGTCGGCGCGCCGCTCGTTGGCGCTGCAGTGCAGGCCGGCAGCCTCCCAGGCCAGCACTTCCTTGCTGGGCGCCACCGTGGCCTTCTGCGGCTTGGCGGTGGGCGCCTTCACGCGCGACGCAAGCCGCTTGGCGAGCTTCGCATGCGCCTCGCCTGGCGTCGGAAGCATCGGCAGCTGGTACTTGGTCTTGCCGAGGATGGCCTTGATCACGCGATGCACCAGCAGATCGGGATAACGCCGGATCGGGCTCGTGAAGTGCGTATAGGCCTCGTAGGCCAAACCGAAATGGCCGCTGTTGATCGGCGTATAGATCGCCTGCTGCATCGAGCGCAGCAGCATCGTGTGGATCTGCTGCGCGTCAGGACGTTCCTTCGTCGCCTCGGCGATGGCCTGGAACTCGCCCGGCTTCGGATCGTCGGTGATCGAGAGCCCGACACCCATCGCCTTGAGGTAGCCGCGCAGGATTTCCTTCTTCTCGGGCGTCGGCCCTTCGTGCACGCGGTACAGGCCCGGGTGCTTGCCTTCGGCGATGAAGTCCGCGCTGCAGACATTGGCTGCCAGCATGGCCTCCTCGATCAGGCGGTGCGCTTCGTTGCGCGTGCGCGGCACGATCTTCTCGATGCGGCCTGCGTCGTCGCAGATGATCTGCGTCTCGGTGGTTTCGAAGTCGACCGCGCCGCGCTTCGAGCGCTGGTTGAGCAGCGCTCGATAGACGTCGTGCAGGTTCAGCAGGTCCTTCACGCAGTCCTTGCGCTTCGCCGCTTCCGGTCCGCGCGTGTTGCCGAGGATGGCGGCCACCTCGGTGTAGGTGAAGCGCGCATGGCTCCACATCACCGCCGGATAGAACTGATAAGCGTAGATCTCGCCGTCGGCCGCGACCAGCATGTCGCAGACCATGCACAGGCGCTCGACTTCCGGGTTGAGCGAGCACAGCCCGTTCGACAGCTTCTCCGGCAGCATCGGGATCACGCGGCGCGGGAAGTAGACGCTGGTGGCGCGGTCGTAGGCGTCGATGTCGATCGCGGAGCCGGTCTGCACATAGGAACTGACATCGGCGATCGCGACCAGCAGGCGCCAGCCCTTGCCGCGGCCCACCTTGGCGGGCTCGCAGTACACCGCATCGTCGAAGTCGCGCGCATCCTCGCCGTCGATGGTGACCAGAGGCACGTCGGTCAGGTCGATGCGGCCCTTCTTGTCGGCCGCTCGCACCTTGTCGGGCAAGGCTTTCGCTTCGGCCAGGCAGGCTTCGGAAAATTCGTGCGGCACGCCGTACTTGCGCACCGCGATCTCGATTTCCATGCCGGGATCGTCGATCTCGCCGAGCACTTCCTTCACGCGCCCGACGGGCTGGCCGAACAGCGCCGGCGGCTCGGTCAACTGCACGACCACCACCTGGCCGACCTTCGCCGTGCCGGTCGCGCCCTTGGGAATCAGAACGTCCTGGCCGTAGCGCTTGTCTTCGGGCGCGACCAGCCAGATGCCGCCTTCGTGCAGCAGCCGGCCGATGATCGGCTGCTCGGGCCGCTCGATGATCTCGACCACGCGGCCCTCGGGACGACCGCGCCGGTCCTGGCGCACGACGCGCGCCTTGACGCGGTCCTTGTGCAGCACCGCACGCATCTCGTTGGGGGGCAGATAGATGTCGGCTTCGCCATCGTCGCGCTGCACGAAACCGTGCCCGTCGCGATGACCTTGCACCGTGCCTTCAACCTCGTCCAGCAGTCCGCTGGGGTGGCTTAAATTTTTGATATGATCTCTCTCTTTCCTGAAATTCAAAACCTGTTGCGAGGGACTAGTTCCCAAGCAGCACGTGGGCCCAGATGGCGGAATTGGTAGACGCACTAGTTTCAGGTACTAGCGAGTAACATCGTGGAGGTTCGAGTCCTCTTCTGGGCACCAAGTTTAGATAATCCCTCTCGGGATTCCTCGATTCAAGCCACCGGTTTCCGGTGGCTTTTTTCTTGTCTGTCTGCGGCATCAGACAGGCAGCGCGATCAGGTCGTGACCCTCGGCGCCGACGATGCGGGCCCGAGTGAATTCGCCGACCTTCAGGGTCTTGCTGATCTTCTCGGGCGGCAGCAGCCGCACGATGCCGTCGATCTCGGGCGCGTCGGCGTAGCTCCGGCCCACCCCGCCCTTGCGCCCCATTCCGGGCGCCGAATCCACCAGCACCTGCATCGTCGCGCCGATGCGCTTCTGCAGCTTCGCGATCGACACCGCTTCGGCCACTTCCATGAAGCGCGCACGCCGCGCCTCGCGCTCCGCCTCGGGCAGCATGCCCGTGATGTCGTTGGCGGCGGCGCCCTGAACCGGGCTGTAGGCAAAGCAGCCCGCACGATCGATCTCCGCTTCGCGAATGAAGGCGATCAAGTGCTCGAACTCCTCTTCCGTCTCGCCGGGGAAGCCCGCAATGAAGGTACTGCGGATCACGAGCTCTGGACACGCCTCGCGCCAACGTGCGATGCGCTCCAGGTTCTTCTCGCCGCTGGCGGGCCGTTTCATGCGTTTGAGCACATCGGGGTGGCTGTGCTGCAACGGCACGTCGAGGTAGGGCAGCACCTGGCCGCTCGCCATCAGCGGGATGACCTCGTCGACGCTGGGATACGGGTACACGTAGTGCAGCCGCACCCAGGCGCCATAGGGCTCGGCGATCTCGCCGAGCGTGCGCACCAGTTCGAGCATGCGCGTCTTGACCGGCTTGCCGTCCCAGAAACCGGTGCGGTACTTCACGTCCACGCCATAGGCCGAGGTGTCCTGGCTGATGACCAGCAGTTCCTTGACGCCGCCTTCGAACAGCGCCTTGGCTTCGCCCAACACGTCGCCGACCGGCCGCGACACGAGGTCGCCGCGCATCGAGGGAATGATGCAGAAGGTACAGCGGTGATTGCAGCCCTCGCTGATCTTCAGATAGGCGTAGTGCCGCGGGGTGAGCTTCAAGCCTGCGATGCCGAACGCGTTCGGCACCAGGTCGATGAAGGGGTCGTGCGGCTTCGGCAGGTTCGCATGCACCGCATCCATCACTTCCTGCGTCGCATGCGGGCCGGTGACGGCCAGCACGCTGGGGTGCATCTGGCGCACCAGGTTGCCTCCCTCTTCGCCCGTCTTGGCGCCCAGGCAACCGGTCACGATCACCCGGCCGTTGCCGGCCAGCGCCTCGCCGATCGTATCGAGGCTCTCCTTGACCGCGTCGTCGATGAAGCCGCATGTGTTGACGATCACGAGGTCGGCGCCCTCGAAAGTCTTGGAAGTCTGATAGCCCTCGGCACTCAACTGGGTGAGGATCAACTCGGAATCGGTCAGCGCCTTGGGGCAACCGAGGCTCACGAAGCCGACTTTGGGGGCGGCCGGCGCGGCAATTCGTTCAGGGGAGGCAACTTCGCTCATATCCCCTTATTGTCCCAGCTATCGGGCTCCGCGCCCGATCTAGGGGCGCTTGATGCCAAAGGCGCCCAGAACCTGCTCCGTGTTCTTCTGCATCTGCTCCTGCATCTGCAGGAACACATTCTTCGATTGCTCGACGTAACTTCCCATCAGGCCCTGCAGCATCGGGGACTGCATGGTCATGAACCGGGCCCACATCTCGGGCGTCAGGTTCTGCGCCTTTTCGGCCAATTGCGCCTGCACCTCCGTCATGGCCTGGATGTTCTTCTCGAGATAGGGCCCCATGTAGCTCTGCATGGCCTGGCCGTAGAAACGGATGATGTTGCCCAGCACCTGCTCGGTGAACATCGGCGCGCCGCCGGCCTCTTCTTCGAGAATGATCTGCAAGAGGATGCTGCGCGTGAGATCGTCGCCGCTCTTGGCGTCGCGCACCACGAAGGGCGCCTTGTCCATCACCAGTTGCTTGACTTCGGCGAGCGTGATGTAGGTGGAGGTTTCCGTGTCGTAGAGCCTTCGGTTGGGATACTTCTTGATCACCCGCTGTACCGGTTTGGCACCGGCGGATTTCTTGCTCTGCACTACGGACTCCTTCAGGTTTTCACGCCAGGGGCGCGCAAACAAATTCTAGGGAGCGGTTTTGCTGCACCGCGCCAAGGTTTACCCTGACGGGGAGCGTCAGTCCAGCGAAGTGGTGTACTCGGCGCCGCACACCTTGCAGACGGCCGATTCGGGGCGCTCTTCGGTAGAGTCGCGAAAGTGCAAGGGACTCTTGACGCCGTTGAAAACCCAGCAACGCGGGCAGTGCTCCTGGCCGGCCAGAGGCAAATAGCCTCGGGCCCGCTGTTCGGCACGCTCCCGCGTGACCGGAGCGCCCTGCCGCACCGTGCGCGCGACGTCTTCCGCCGCCATGGTGCCGGCCCGTCCGTTCGCCCGATCATTGAGCCCGTAGACCACGCGCGCGAATTCGAGCGGAGCCTGCCGCAACAGGGCGGCGAGACGAAGCTCCTCGAGTGCCGGGTCGCTCTCAGCCGCTGGCGTGTTCATCGGTTCCCTGAGTCAAGTGCTGTGGAGATGGCGGACGGCCAAGTTACCACAACTGACGGCGTATCCGCCAGTCGACGAAGGCAGTAGGCCGTGTGTCGATGGAGCCGGGAAATCGGGGGATGCGAGGCCTGGGAGCGCAGGCAGCCGTTGGTTGAGCGGATGCTGCGATCAGGGAAAAATTGGTAGGCGCGATTGGACTCGAACCAACGACCCCCACCATGTCAAGGTGGTGCTCTAACCAGCTGAGCTACGCGCCTAAGGATGTGTCCGAGAAGCCGAGATTGTAGCAGGCCGCGAGGCCGCTTTTTTCAGCGACGACGCGCAGAACGCACACCGGAGACCGCAGCCGCCACATTGAGGACCTGCGCGAGCCGCGCGGCATCGGCGATCTCGATCGTGAAAGTCATCCATGCCGTGCCCTTGACGGACTGGGTCTGCACGCCGATCACGTTCATCTTCTCGCGCGCGAACACGTCGGAAATATCGCGCAGCAATCCCTGGCGATCGGCGGCTTCGACCGCCACGTCCACCGCATAGACCGAACCGGCATCGGCCTTCTGCTCGCCCCACTCGACGTCGATCACGCGTTCGGCATCGCGCATGGCCATCATGCGGAAGCTACTGCAGTCCGCGCGGTGGATGCTGACGCCGTGGCCTCGCGTCACGAAGCCGCGGATCGCATCGGGCGGCGCCGGCTTGCAGCACTTGGCGAGCTGCGTCATGAGCGAAGAGACCCCGACCACCAGCACGCCGCCCTTGCCCGCGTTGCCGCCGGCGCGCGCCTTCTTGATGATCACTCCGTCGTCCGGACCGGGCGCGGGCTCCGGAGGACGCAGCAGCATCTCGATGTTGCGCAGCGAGAACTCGTCCTTGCCCACCACCTCGAACAGGTTGTCGGCCGACTTGAAGCCCAGCTGCGAGGCGAGGTCGTCGAGCTTCAGCGCGGTCTTGCCTTCGCGCTGCAGCACCTTCTCGACCGCCTCGCGGCCGCGCGCCACCGTCTCGTGCGTGATCTGCGCGTTGAACCAGGCCCGCACCTTTGCGCGTGCGCGATGGCTCGCGAGGTAGCCCAACTCCGCATTGAGCCAGTCGCGCGAGGGCCCGCCTTCCTTGGCCGCGATGATCTCCACCGTCTGCCCGTTCTGCAGCGGCGTGTTGAGCGGCACCATCGCACCGTCGACGCGCGCGCCGCGGCAGCGATGGCCCAGGCTGGTGTGCACCGTGTAGGCGAAGTCGACCGCCGTTGCTCCCTGTGGCAATTCGACGATCGCCGCGTCGGGCGTCAGCACATAGATCCGGTCGTCGAACAGGCCCTGCCCCTGCGAGCCGCCCGACAGGTCGCGCTCCCAGGCCAGCAGTTGGCGCAGCACCGCGATCTTGGCGTCGTACTCGCCGCTCGCCCAGACGCCGGCATAGCCCTTGTGGCCCGCTTCCTTGTAGGCCCAGTGCGCAGCCACGCCGTGCTCGGCGTGGTCGTGCATCTCCTCGGTACGGATCTGGATCTCGATCGGCTTGCCGGCCTGGCCGTCGACCACTTCGCGCACCACCGTGTGCAGCGACTGGTAGCCGTTGGGCTTGGGCCGCGCGATGTAGTCGTCGAACTCCTCGTCGATCGGCTGGAAATGCGAATGCACCCAGGCCAGCGCCGCATAGCAATCCTTGACGTCCGCCACCACCACGCGCAGCGCCATGATGTCGAACACCTGCGCGAAGTCGAGCGACTTCCCGCGCATCTTCTTGACGATGCTGTAGATGTTCTTCGGGCGCCCCTGCACCGCGGCCTTGACGCCCTCCTCGGCCAACTCCCGTTCGAGGCGCGCACGCAACTGTTCGACATAGCCTTCGCGCTCGACGCGCTTCTCATCGAGCAGCCGCGCGATGAGCTTGTAGGTCTCGGGCTCGAGAAAGCGGAAGGACAGGTCCTCGATCTCCCACTTGACCTGCCAGATGCCGAGACGATTGGCGAGTGGCGCGAACACCTGCAGCGATTCGCGTGCCACGCCTTCGGGCACCGGCTGCTTGCTTGCCGCCGCATGGCGCAGCGTTTGCAGGCGCGAAGCCAGCCGCAGCATCACGACCCGCAGATCGCGCGAGAACGCGAGCAGCATCTTGCGCACGTTCTCGGTCTGCGTGCCCGCGCCGTCCGCCAGATGCGCGCCGGCCGTGGCCGATCGCGCCTGCTTCTGCACATGCACGAGCTTGGTGGTTTCCACCGCGAGCGCCGCGAAGTTGTCGCCGAACACCTTGGCGATCACTTCCTGCGGCCGATTCAGGTGCTGGCACGAATAGACCAAGTAGCTGGCCGCCTGCATCGCCTCCGATCCGCCCATGGCCGCGACGATCGCGGCCACCGCATCGGCATGCGCGAGGGTGTTCTCGCCGGTGTCCAGCGTTTCGTCCGCGATCAGCGGTTCGGCGAAGGCGCGGGCGCGCGCGAGCATGTTCTCGACCACCGGCGTGCGATCGGCCGTTGCCGCCGACAGCGGATAGTCGACCACCGCGGAGCCGGACAACGAGAGATTGGGCTGTTCGCGCTTCACTCGGTCGCTCCCTCCTGGGCAGCGTATTGGAGAGCAGGCTCGGTCATGAAACAGAAGAAGTCGCGATGAAGATAATTGTCTCGTTGCATCCTAATTCATCCGGAGATTGACCATCATGCTCAAAGGCAAAACCGCGCTTGTCACGGGGTCCACCAGTGGCATCGGCCTCGGTATCGCGAAGGCGCTGGCGCAACAAGGCGCCAACATCGTGCTCAACGGTTTCGGCGATGCCGACAAGCCGAGGGCAGAGATCGAGGCGCTGGGCGTGAAGGTCGACTACCACGGCGCCGACATGAGCCAGCCGGCGCAGATCGAAGACATGATGAAGTTCGCCGCTGAAAAGTTCGGCCGCGTCGACATCCTCGTCAACAACGCCGGCATCCAGCATGTCGCCAAGGTCGAGGACTTTCCGCCGGAGCGATGGGACGCGGTGATCGCGATCAATCTCACGAGCGCCTTCCACACCACCCGCCTCGCCGTGCCCGCCATGCGCGAAGCCAACTGGGGCCGCATCATCAACATCGCCTCGGCGCACGGCCTCGTCGCCTCGGCCCAGAAATCCGCCTATGTGGCGGCCAAGCACGGCATCGTCGGCCTCACCAAGGCAGTGGCGCTCGAAACCGCGACCACCGGCATCACAAGCAATGCGATCTGCCCCGGCTGGGTGCTGACGCCGCTGGTCCAGAAGCAGATCGACGACCGCTCGGCACGCGAAGGCATTTCGATCACGCAGGCGCAGAACGATCTGCTGGGCGAAAAGCAGCCTTCGCTGCAGTTCACCACGGTGGAACAGTTGGGCGGACTCGCAGTATTTCTTTGCTCGCCCGCTGCCGACCAGGTGCGCGGCGTCGCGTGGCAGGTCGATGGCGGCTGGACCGCGCAGTAATAGAGCCCCCGGCTTTTCACTTCGCTTCGCTGCGTGTAATTCGCCACCCCCCATGGGGGAGGCTCGGCCGCCTTGGGGCGGCCCGGCGCCGGCCGACTTGGCGTTACTTCAGCTGCACCGAGCCCGAAACGTTGACGACGACACTGGTCTTGCCGGCCTCGACCGGCACCGCCGCGTCATAGCTCATCTTCGACGAAGCCTCCATAGCCATCGTGCGCGGCCGGATCGGCCCGCCCTGATTGGCGTTGACCGAGACTTCGCGCAAGGTGTAGCCGCCGAAGCCGAAGCCCTTGGCCAACTCGCCCGCTTTCTGCTTGAAGTTTTCGATCGCGATCGTTTGCGCCTCGGCCTCCACCTTGGCGCGCTGCTCGCGGCTCAGGCCGAAACCGATGCCGCCCACCGTGAGCGTGGAGACGCGACCGGCCGTCTGCGTGATGCGCGGAAAGTCCTTGCCTTCCAGCACCAGCTCGGTGGTGCCCTGCCAGCCGGTGAGCTTGCCGTCGCGCGTATAGCGCGGCACGAGGCTGAAATTCCCGGTGCGCACGTCCAGCAGGCCCGGCTGCACGTTCTTGCGCGCCTCGGTCAGGGCAGCGTCGAGCGCAGTTTTCAGCTGCGCCTGCACCGTCGCGGCATCGGCCGCATCGCGCGTGGTGCTGAGCGTCATGCTCAGCAGGTCCTGCTGCACTTCGACCGTTCCCGTCGCCGACAGCTGCAGCACGTTCTGGGGCGGCGCCCAGGGCGCGACCTGGGCCATGGCGGCGCCGGCGCTCATCATCAACACGGCACAGGCCGCGATTCGTCTGACATTCTTGTTGTTCAAGGCAAGGAAACCCAAGTGGAGAAAGAGAAAAAGCGTCGCGCCCGCAAGGGGGCGCCGCTCACGGACGCTGGCTGCGCGGCGCCACCACCACCCTGCCGGTCGACGAGGGTGTGGGCGTCATCCGCTCGGCCGGCTGCGATTCTGCCGAGTGCACGACCTCCTGTCGCGGCGTCCATTGCTGGCGCACCTGCTGCCGCAACTCAGCCAGTTCGGCCGCCGTCAGGCGCCGGCCGGCCGCCGCTTCCTGGCGCCGCACCTCCTCGCGCTTGGCGGCCCGGTGGGCTTCCACCGCGTCGCGCACTTCGTTGCGCCGCAGGTCGCTCACCCGCAGGAAACCCCAGGGTTCGGCCCCGGCGGGAACCGAAGAGCAAGCGAGCAAGACAGACAACGCGAGTACAGTCGATTTCATGATGCTGAGTCAGGGAGGCAAAGTCACTGTGCCACCGCTGCGCATGGCGCAGACGTCTGGACGGCGAGCTCCCGCAAGTTTTGTAACTTAGTGTCAAAGCATTATGAAAAGCGGCTCAATGGGCTCCTAACGGCTTCAGAATCGGCGTTGTTACAAATTCAGCGTTGTAGAAATGAATCAAGCTCCCGCCCGCACAGACAAGATTGTCATCGTCGATGACGACGCCCGCATCCGCGACCTGCTGCGCCGCTACCTGACCCAGGAAGGTTTCGAGGTCATCGTTGCGGAAGACGGCAAGGCCCTCAACCGCATACTTTTGCGCGACACGGTCGACCTGATCGTGCTCGATTTGATGATGCCCGGCGAGGATGGCCTCTCGGTCTGCCGCCGCCTGCGCGCCGCCAACGACCGCACGCCGATCATCATGCTCACCGCCAAGGGCGAGGATGTGGACCGCATCGTCGGTCTCGAGGTCGGCGCCGACGACTACCTGGGCAAGCCCTTCAATCCGCGCGAGCTGCTGGCGCGTGTTCATGCGGTGCTGCGCCGCCGCCCGCCGCTCGAGGCGCCGGGCGCGCCCTCGACCGACAACGAAACCGTGAATTTCGGCCCCTTCAGCTTCGACCTCGGCTCGCGCACGCTCAAGAAGGACGGCGAGGAGCTCTCGCTGACCACCGGCGAGTTCGCCATGCTCAAGGCGCTGGTGCGGCATCCGCGGCAGCCACTGTCGCGCGAAAAGCTGGCCCAGCTGGCGCGCGGCCGCGAGTTCGAACCCTTCGACCGCAGCCTGGACGTGCAGATCTCGCGGCTGCGCAAGCTGGTCGAATCCGATGCCGCGGCGCCGCGCTACATCCAGACGGTCTGGGGCGTCGGCTACGTGTTCGTGCCGGACGGCACGACCTGAAGCGCTGACGCTCGTGGCCGCCACCCTCGGCCCCAAGACGACACAGCCCAGCCCCTTCGGCGAAGACGGCCCCCAGGTCACCTTGCCGAGCCCGCTGGAGGGCCTGGGCCAGTCCAGGCGCCGCCCCAGGCTGCAACTCGGCCTCAGCCTCTTCTGGCGCACCTTCTTCCTGCTGGTGCTGCTTCTGATCGGCTGCACGGTGGCGTGGTTGCAGACCTTCCGCGCGCTCGAGTACGAGCCGCGCGCCATCCAGACCGCGCACCAGATCGCGTCGCTCGTCAATCTCACGCGGGCGGCGCTGGTGTATTCCGACGCCATCACCCGCGTGTCGCTGATCAAGACCCTGGCCGACCAGGAAGGCGTGCGCATCCTGCCGCGCGAGCCGAACGACCGCTTCGTCCCCTACACCACCGGTGCGCTCGACCAGCGGGTGACCGAGGAGCTGATCGACCGCCTCGGCGAAGGCACGACGGTGGCCAGCCGCGTCAACGACGAGCCCGGGCTCTGGATCGGCTTCACCATCGAGAGCGACATGTACTGGCTGCTGCTCGACCCCACGCGCTTCACGCGGCTGGGCGGGCGCACCTGGCTGGTCTGGCTGGTGACGACGATGATGCTGTCGCTGGCCGGCGCAGCCCTCATCACGCGCCTCATCAACCTGCCGCTCAAGCAGCTGTCGCGGGCCACGATGCAGGTGCGCGAAGGCGAGTACGAGGCGCACCGGCTCGACGAACGCGCGCGCACCAACGAGATCCGGGCGGTCAACGTCGGCTTCAACCGCATGGCCGACCAGCTCGCCAAGATCGAGCAGGACCGCGCCGTGATGCTGGCCGGCATCTCGCACGACCTGCGCACGCCGCTCGCGCGCCTTCGGCTCGAAACCGAGATGAGCGTGACCGACGAGGACGCGCGCGACCACATGGCGGCCGACATCGCGCAGCTCGACGCCATCATCGACAAGTTCCTCGACTACGCGCGCCCCGACCACGTCGATTTCAAGCCGGTGCTGCTGCGCGACGTGATCGATGCGTGTACCTACGCGGTGCAGGACCACGAAGACATCCGCATCACGGTGGACGTGCCGGCCGACCTGCGCGTGATGGCCGACGAGGTCGAGCTCCAGCGCGTGATCTCGAACCTGATCGAGAACGCGCGGCGCTACGGCAAGACGCCGTCAACCGGCGTCGCCGACGTCGCGATCCAGGCGCAGGCGCACAACGACGCGGTGCTCATCAAGGTGCGCGACCACGGCGCCGGCGTCGCGCCCGCCTTGCTGTCGCAACTGAGCAAGCCCTTCTTCCGCGGCGACGTGGCACGCACCTCGGCCGCGGGCGCGGGGCTCGGCCTGTCGATCGTGACGAAGAACATCGAGCGCATGGGCGGCACCTTCGCGCTCACCAGCACGCCGGGCCGAGGCCTCGCGGCCCACATCCGCATGCCGCGCGCCGCTGCGGTCAAGCCCGAAGCTCCGGCCGCGGCGGCCAGCAACCCTCAGCGGTGAAGCAGCGCGACGGCGCGCGCTTCCATCGCCCGGCCCTCCCCGACCGGCCCGAGCTTTTCGGCCGTCTTCGCCTTGACATTCACCTGATCCACGGCGATTTCGAGCGCGGCCGCGATGCGCGCGCACATGGCCGGGATGTGCGGCGCGAGCTTCGGCGCCTGCGCGATCACGGTGCTGTCGACGTTGCCGATCTGCCAGCCCGCCGCACGCACGCGGCGCGCGGCCTCGGCCAGCAGCGAGGCGGAATCGGCGCCGCGGAACTGCGGATCGGTGTCGGGAAAGTGCCGGCCGATGTCGCCGAGTCCGGCCGCGCCGAGCAGCGCATCGGTGATCGCATGCAGCAGCACATCGGCATCCGAATGGCCGAGCAGGCCGGTGCCGTGCGGTACCTCGACACCGCCCAGGATCAGCTTGCGGCCCGCCACCAGCTGGTGGACGTCCCAGCCCTCGCCGACACGAATATTGAAAGCGGTCATGGCTGTGCGACGCGCCGGCTGTGCAGAACCGCCTCGGCCAGCGCGAAGTCCTCGGCATAGGTCAGCTTGAAATTCTGCGCGCTGCCCGGCACGAGGAGCGGCGTGAGGCCGATCGCCTCGATCGCGCCGGCTTCGTCGGTCACCGCATCGCCGGCGCGCTCCAGCGCATCGAGCAGCATGCCGATGCGGAACATCTGCGGCGTCTGGGCCAGCCACTTGTCGGCGCGGGTCAGCGTGCCCGCCACGCGGCCCTCGGGCGAAGCAACCTTGAGCGTGTCCGGCAGGCGATGGGCCAGCAGGCCGCCGACGGCGTCGTGCTCGCAGGCGGCGATCAGGGCCTCGATCTGCGTCGGCGCGACCAGGCAGCGCGCGGCATCGTGCACCAGCACCCAATCGTGCGGCCCGGCGCCCAGCTGCCGCAGGGCCACGAGACCGTTGCGCACGGTGGCGGCACGCGTCGCGCCGCCCACGTGCAGCAGGTGTTCTCCCTCGGCCGGGAAACGCGGCAGGGCGGCCGAGACCTCGCGATCTTCCGGCGACACCACCAGCGCAATACCCGCAAAGCGCCCCGCGAGCGCGCGGAACGCGTCGAGTGTGTGGCGCACCATCGGCCGGCCGGCGATGCGCTGGTATTGCTTGGGCGCCGTGCCGCCCGCGCGGTTGCCCGAGCCCGCACAGGGGATCAACACAAAAAGACGGGAAGCGATCATGGGGTCGGGCACGAGCGGCAAAAAGGCAGCCATTCTAGAATCGGCCGTCACACCCCTCGTCGACCGGCGCGGGGTGTTCTGCATTTCTCCAACACTTCATGGACCTCCCCCAACTCACCGCAGGCAAGCGTTTTACGCTGCCCCGCCCGCCACTGTCGGCCGACGCGCTGCTGCTCGCCCAACTGGCCGAACGCGAGAAGGTGGCAGGCCGCGCCACCGCCGTCTTCACCGCCGATGCCAACGACGCCCAGCGGCTGATCGACGAGATCGCCTTCTTCGCACCCGAGCTGCGCTGCGCCCTCTTCCCCGACTGGGAGACGCTGCCCTACGACAGCTTCTCGCCGCACCAGGACCTGATCAGCGAACGGCTCGCCACGCTCTGGCGCATCAGCCAGAAAGAGGCCGACGTGGTGCTGGTGCCCGCCACCACGGCGCTCTACCGCCTCGCGCCGCCCGCTTTCCTGGCCGGCTACACCTTCCATTTCAAGAGCGGGCAGAAGCTCGAGGAATCCAAGCTCAAGGCCCAGCTCACGCTGGCCGGCTACAGCCACGTGACGCAGGTCGTGAGCCCGGGCGAGTACGCGGTGCGCGGCGGCCTGATCGACCTGTTCCCGATGGGCTCGCCGATGCCTTTCCGCGTCGACCTGTTCGACGACGAGATCGACTCGATCCGCAACTTCGACCCCGACACCCAGCGCAGCCTCTACCCGGTGCCCGAGGTTCGCCTCTTGCCGGGCCGCGAGTTCCCGATGGACGACGATGCCCGCACGCGCTTTCGCAGCCGCTGGCGCGAACTGCTCGAGGGCGACCCGACGCGCAGCCGCATCTACAAGGACATGGGCAACGGCGTCGCCACCGCCGGCATCGAGTACTACCTGCCGCTCTTTTTCGAAGAGACGGCGACGGTATTCGACTACCTCGGCGCAGACACCACGGTGGTGCTACACGGCGAGCTCGAGCCCGCCTTCCAGCACTTCTGGCAGGACACGGGCGAGCGCTACCGGCTGGTGCGCGGCGATCCGGAGCGTCCCGCGCTGCCGCCGGAAGCGCTGTTCCTGAATGCCGAGCAGTTCTACCAGCGCGCCAAGCCGCTGGCGCAGCTCGCAGTGCGGGGCGAGGCCACATCCGACACCCCCTACGCCGAGTTCGATCTGCTGCCCCCCTTCGCCGTCGTCCGCGGCGCCGACGACCCGCTGGTCAAGCTCAAGGAGCACATCCGCACGACGCCGCACCGCGTGCTGCTGATCGCCGAGAGCGACGGCCGGCGCGAGAGCCTGCTCGACTTCCTGCGCGCCAGCGGCGTCGCCCCGCCGGCCTTCGACACGCTGGCCGAGTTCGAGGCCTCGCCGGACGAGAAGATCGGCATCGCGACCGGTGCGCTGGTCGCCGGCTTCGCCTGGCGCGAACAGGGCATCGACTTCGTCACCGAGACCGAGCTCTTCGCCACCGCGCCAGCCACCCGTCGGCGCAACAAGAAGCAGGAGCAGGTCAGCGACGTCGAGGCGCTAATCAAGGACCTGAGCGAGCTCGCCATCGGCGACCCGGTGGTGCATTCGGCGCACGGCATCGGCCGCTACCGCGGCCTGATGCACATGGACCTGGGCCAGGGCACCGATGCAGAGGGCAAACCGCTGCTGCAGGAGATGCTGCACCTGGAGTACGCCGACAAGGCCACGCTCTACGTGCCGGTCTCGCAGCTGCACCTGATCAGCCGCTACACCGGCGTCAGCGCGGAAGAAGCGCCGCTGCACAAGCTGGGCTCCGGCCAGTGGGAAAAGGCCAAGCGCCGTGCCGCCGAGCAGGTGCGCGACTCCGCCGCCGAGCTGCTCAATATCTACGCCCGGCGCGCGGCGCGCGAAGGCCACGCCTTCCGCTTCTCGGCCGCCGACTACGAGGTGTTCGCCAACGACTTCGGCTTCGACGAGACGGCGGACCAGAAGGCCGCGATCCACGCGGTCATCCACGACATGATCTCGCCGCAGCCGATGGACCGGCTGGTCTGCGGCGACGTCGGCTTCGGCAAGACCGAGGTCGCGCTGCGCGCCGCCTTCATCGCGGTCACCGGCGGCAAGCAGGTCGCCTTCCTGGCGCCCACCACGCTCCTGGCCGAGCAGCACTACCAGACGCTGATGGACCGCTTCGCCAAGTGGCCGGTCAAGGTGGCCGAGATGAGCCGCTTCCGCTCCACCAAGGAGATCAATGCGGCCGCCAAGGGCCTGGCCGACGGCAGCGTGGACATCGTGATCGGCACGCACAAGCTGCTCTCGCAATCGGTCAAGTTCAAGAACCTCGGCCTCTTGATCATCGACGAGGAACACCGCTTCGGCGTGCGCCACAAGGAGGCGATGAAAGCCATGCGCGCCGAGGTCGACGTGCTCACGCTCACCGCCACCCCGATCCCGCGCACGCTGGGCATGGCGCTCGAAGGCCTGCGCGACTTGAGCGTGATCGCCACCGCGCCGCAGCGGCGCCTGGCGATCAAGACCTTCGTGCGCAACGAGGGCACCGGCGTGATTCGCGAGGCCGTGCTGCGCGAGTTGAAGCGCGGCGGGCAGGTCTACTTCCTGCACAACGAGGTCGAGACCATCGAGAACCGGCGCCAGAAGCTCGAACAGATCCTGCCCGAGGCGCGCATCGCCGTCGCCCATGGCCAGATGCCCGAGCGCGAGCTGGAGCGCGTGATGCGCGACTTCGTGGCCCAGCGCTACAACCTGCTCCTGTGCTCGACCATCATCGAGACCGGCATCGACGTGCCGAGCGCCAACACCATCGTGATGAGCCGCGCCGACAAGTTCGGCCTGGCCCAGCTGCACCAGCTGCGCGGCCGCGTCGGCCGCAGCCACCACCAGGCGTACGCCTACCTCATGGTGCCCGACACCGAGGGCCTGACCAAGCAGGCGGCGCAGCGGCTCGACGCCATCCAGCAGATGGAAGAGCTTGGCTCCGGCTTCTACCTCGCGATGCACGACCTCGAGATCCGCGGCGCCGGCGAAGTGCTGGGCGAGAACCAGAGCGGCAACATGATGGAGATCGGCTTCCAGCTCTACAACGAGATGCTGGCCGAGGCGGTGCGTTCGCTCAAGGCCGGCCAGGAGCCGGACCTGCTCGCGCCGCTCTCGGTGACCACCGAGATCAACCTGCACGCGCCCGCACTCCTGCCCGAGGACTACTGCGGCGACGTGCACCTGCGCCTGTCCTTCTACAAGAAGCTCGCGACCGCGAAGAGCTCCGACCAGATCGATACGCTGCTGGAGGAAATCGTCGACCGCTTCGGCAAGCTGCCGCCGCAGGCGCAGACGCTGATCGACGTGCACCGGCTGCGCGTGCTGGCTCGGCCTTACGGCGTGGTCAAGGTCGACGCCGCGCCGGGCGTGATCCACATCACCTTCAAGAAGGACCCGCCGGTCGACTCCATGAACATCATCGCCCTGATCCAGAAGAACAAGCACATCAAGCTCGCAGGCAACGAAAAGCTGCGCATCGAGCGCGAACTCAAGGAGCCCAAGGAGCGGGCCCAGATGGTGCGCGACGTGCTGCGCAGCCTCGGACAACCCAAAGTGCAACAGGAAGCGGTCGTCGCATGAGCGCGAGAAAAGAAATCTCCCCCGGCCTGATCGTGCGCGGCATCACGCCGCCGCTCGCGCTGGCCGACTTCAAGCTGATCGCCTTCGACATGGACTCGACGCTGATCAACATCGAGTGCATCGACGAGATCGCCGATGCGGTGGGCAAGAAGGCCGAGGTCGCCGCCATCACCGAAGCCACGATGCGCGGCGAGATCAAGGACTTCAAGGAAAGCCTGCGTCGCCGCGTGGCCTTGCTGCAGGGCGTGCCGGTCGATGCGCTGCAGCAGGTCTACGACCAGCGCCTGCAGCTCAACCCCGGCGCGGCCGAACTGGTCGCCGCCTGCAAGGCGGCCGGCCTCAAGGTGCTGCTGGTCTCGGGCGGCTTCACCTTCTTCGCCAACCGCGTGAAGGACCGGCTGGGCCTCGACTTCGCGCGCTCCAACCTGCTCGACGAGGCCGACGGCCGGCTCACCGGCCGCGTGGTGATGCAGTCGTGGGGCGACATCTGCGACGGCGCCGAGAAGCGCCGCACGCTGCTCGAAGTCGCCTCCCTGCTCGGCATCTCGCCGGGCGAAACCATCGCCGTCGGTGACGGCGCCAACGACCTGCCGATGATGGTCGAGGCCGGCCTTTCCGTGGCCTACCACGCCAAGCCCAAGGTGCGCGAACAGGCGATGGTGGCCATCGACGACGGCGGACTCGACCGGCTCCTGGAAGTGCTGCGCTGAGGCGCTGCCGGAAACCGGTTTCCTCCTACGGCAAAAGCGGCTTGCGATGTCCTAGGGTTATCTTCAGTTTCGCGGCTGGCGCCTTGGGTGCTTGAATGACCTTCCAACAACGAAGGAGACGAGATGAAGCGCCGCCAGTCCCTCGCTGCCATGGGTGCAGCCGTTGCCGCCGTGGTCTTTCCCGGGCTCGCCCACGCAGCCTATCCCGAGCGCCCGATCACGCTGATCGTGCCCTGGGGCGCCGGCGGCGGCACCGATGCCGTGGCCCGCATCATCGCGGCCGAGCTCGAGAAGGAGCTCAAGCAGCCGATCAACGTGGTCAACCGCACGGGCGGCAGCGGCGTGGTCGGCCACCAGGCGATCGCCTCGGCCGCGCCCGACGGCTACACCATCGGCATCCTCACGGTCGAGATCGGCATGATGCGCCACGCCGGCCTGACGCAGCTCTCGGGCACCGACTACACGCCGCTCGCGCTGATGAACTTCGATGCCAACGCAGTCTTCGTGCGCGCCGATTCGCCGATCAAGAGCGCCAAGGAACTGCTCGATGCCGCGCGTGCCACCCCCGGCAAGCTGAAGGCCAGCGGCACCGGCCAGGGCGGCATCTGGCATCTGGGCCTCGCGCAATGGCTGGTCGACAACAAGCTGCCCGGCAATGCGATCGCCTGGGTGCCCAGCCAGGGCGCTGCGCCCGGGCTGCAGGACCTGATGGCCGGCGGCGTCGACGTGGTGTCATGTTCGCTGCCCGAGGCACGCTCGCTGATCGACGCCGGCAAGGTGCGCCCGCTGGTCCTGCTTGCTTCCAAGCCCGACGGCATCTTCCCCAATGTGCCGCTCTACACCGACGCTTCGGGGAAGATGTGGAATGCCGGCGCCTGGCGCGGCATCGCCGCGCCCAAGGGCCTGCCCAAGGACATGACCGATCAGCTGGCCGCCACGCTCAAGAAAATCTTCGACGGCAAGGGCTACCAGGATTTCCTTGCCTCGCGCGGCTTCGGCGCGCTCTACGCCGACCGGGGCGAATTCGCCAAGTTCATGGCCGAGAAGGACGCCAGCTTCGCCGTCGCGATGAAGGCAGTGGGCATCGCCAAATAAGTGCCCGATGCGCATTCATGACAGCCTGATCGGCGGCGTGCTGCTGGCGCTGGCCCTGGCCGTGCTCTGGCACATCCAGGGTTTTCCGCCCGCTTCCGGCCAGAACTACGGCCCGGCCGTGTTCCCGGGGCTCGTCGCCTGCGGCCTCGCACTGTCGTCCGCGGTGCTGGTGTGGCAAGGCCTGCGTGCCCGCCAGCCATTGCTGCAGCTCGGCGAGGGCATGCGTTCCCCGCGCCATCTGGCGGCCTTCGTGCTCATCATCGCCGGCGCGGTGTTCTACATCCTGCTGTCGGAGAAACTGGGCTTCGTGCTGTGCAGCGTGCTGGTGCTATTCGCGCTGCAGTGGGCGTGCGGCGTCCGGCCGCGCACCGCGGTGCTCGTGGCCATCGTCGCGACGCTGGTGATCCACGCCTGTTTCTACAAGCTGCTCAAGGTGCCACTGCCCTGGGGTGTTCTTCAACGCTGGGCCTGGTAAGGAGCACCTGATGGAATCCGTCTGGCTCGCCATGCAGATGGTCGCGACGCCGACCGTGCTGGTCGTGATGCTGCTGTCGGGCCTGTTCGGCATGTTCGTCGGCGCGGTGCCGGGGCTCACCGCCACCATGGCCACCGCGCTGCTGGTGCCCATCACCTTCTTCCTGCCGCCGGTGCCCGCCATCGCTGCGATCGTCACCGCGACCGCGATGGCGATCTTCGCGGGCGACATTCCCGGCGCGCTGCTGCGCATCCCGGGCACGCCGGCCTCGGCCGCCTACACCGACGAGTCCTACGCGATGACGCGCAAGGGCCACGGCGAGACGGCCCTCGGCATCGGCCTGGTGTTCTCGTGCATCGGCGGCTTGTTCGGCACCGCGGTGCTGATCGTCGCCGCGCCGGCGCTGGCCGAGGTCGCGATCAAGTTCAGCTCCTTCGAATACTTCTGGCTCGTCGTGCTGGGCCTGACCTGCGCGGTGTTCATCACCAGCGAGACGCCGCTCAAGGGACTCATCACGCTGTTCCTCGGCCTGTTGATGGGCTGCGTGGGCCTGGAGAACCCGGCGGGCCATCCGCGCTTCACTTTCGGCAACGCGGATCTGCTGGGCGGCCTGAGCCTGATCCCGGCCATGATCGGCATGTTTGCCATCTCGGAGATCCTGCGCTTCACGGTGACCACGGACCACATCGGCAGCTTCACCAAGCAAATCGGCTCGGTCTTCGCCGGCATGGGCGGCCTGATGAGGAAGTACGCCAAGCAGACCCTGCGCGGCAGCGTGCTGGGCACGGCGGTGGGCATCCTGCCCGGCGCCGGCGCCGACATCGCGGCCTGGATGTCCTTCGCGATGAGCAAGAAGCTCTCGAAGGAACCGGAGAAATTCGGCACCGGCCACCCCGAAGGCCTGGTCGAGGCCGGTGCCGCCAACAACAGCGCGCTCGCCGGGGCCTGGGTGCCGGCGCTGGTGTTCGGCATCCCCGGCGACTCGATCACCGCCATCGTGATCGGCGTGCTCTACATGAAGAATATGAACCCGGGGCCGATGATCTTCATGAACAACCCGCAGAGCGTCTATGCGGTGTTCATCGTCTTCATCCTCGCCAATCTGCTGATGCTGCCGCTGGGCTGGGCCTGCATCAAGGCCTCGGCGCGCATCCTGCGCCTGCCGCGCAACGTGCTGATGCCGATCATCCTGGTGTTCTGCCTGGTAGGTTCCTTCGCCATCAACAACGCGCTCTTCGACCTCTGGATCCTGCTGGGCTTCGGCGTCGCGGCCTGGCTGCTCGAAGAAAACGGCTTCCCCGTCGCGCCGGCCATCCTCGGCATGCTGCTCGGCAAGATGCTCGAAGAGAATTTCATCACCTCGATGATCAAGTCCGACGGCAGCTGGCTGCCCTTCGTCGAGCGGCCGATCGCCGCCGGCCTGGCGATCTTCACGCTCTTCGTGTGGGTCGGCTCGGGCACCATGGCCTGGCGGCGCCAGCGGCGACGGATGCAACCCGCTGCAGCCACCTGAAACCCATGAACGACACATCCATCCGCTACGCCGCCGCCGCCCTCACCCGATTCGCCACGCAACTGCTGCAGCATGCCGGCCTGGCCGAAGCCATGGCGCAGACCGTGGCCGATACGCTGGTGCAAGGCGACCTGCTGGGCCACGACACGCACGGCCTCGCGCTCCTGGCCGGCTATGTGAAAGAACTCGAGGCCGGCACGATGACGCGCGAGGGCGCACCGGTCGTCGTTTCCGACCGTCCGGCTGCGGTGCTGTGGGACGGCCGCCGCCTGCCCGGCCCCTGGCTGGTG
This sequence comes from Variovorax paradoxus, assembly GCF_018614955.1. Lineage (GTDB taxonomy): Bacteria > Pseudomonadota > Gammaproteobacteria > Burkholderiales > Burkholderiaceae_C > Variovorax > Variovorax paradoxus_J. The sequence goes on along the minus strand of NZ_JAGGNV010000066.1, from coordinate 101,187 downwards.
CACCAGGGCCTCGATCTGCTGTTGCCGCGCGCCCGCGCGCTGGGCACCGCTTCGCTCGTGATCCGCCGCAGCCACCACATCGCCTGCCTGGCGGTCTACCTGCTGCGCGCGCTCGAGGAAGACATGCTGCTGGTGCTCGCCTGCTCCGACCCGAACGCGGCCAGCGTCGCGCCCTTCGGCGGCACGCAGGCGGTGTTCACGCCCAATCCGCTGGCGCTGGGCTTTCCGCTTTCGGAGGGCGGCGTGATGGTCGACATCTCGGCATCCATCACCACCAACGGCATGAGCAACCGCAAGCACAAGGCCAGCGAGCTGTTCGACGAGGAATGGCTGATCGATGCGCAGGGCCGCCCGAGCAGGGATCCCGGGGTGCTGTTCGCCCAGCCGCCCGGCACGCTGCTGCCGGTCGGCGGCCTGAGCCATGGCCACAAGGGCTACGGCCTGTCGCTGCTGGTGGAGGCGCTGACGGCAGGACTCGCAGGCCATGGCCGTGCCGACGCGCGCGAGGGCTGGGGCGCCACCGTGCACCTCACGCTGCACGATCTCCAGGCCTTCGGCGGCAAGGCGGAGTTCCTGCGGCAGATGGACCATCTGGCCGCGCAATGCCGCGGCAATGCGCCGGTCGATGCAGCCAGGCCCGTGCGCGTGCCCGGAGAACGCGGGCTGCAGCGGCGCGCCGAGCAGCTCGACCAGGGCGTGCGCCTGCACCCTTCGATCGCGCCCTCGCTCGAGGACGCTGGGCAGCGCTACGGCCTTCAGCTCGCCGCCGCGCAGCGCTGAAGCTCAGAGCGCGGCGCCGAGCCGCGCGATGCCTTCTTCGATCTTCTCGACGTTGGCAGTCGCGAAGCTCAGGCGCAGCGTCGCCACATCGGGCTTCTCGGCAAAGAAAGGCGCGCCCGGCACGAAGGCCACCAGCTTCTCGATCGCGCGCTGGGCCAGCACGTTGGCATCGGCCAGCTTGCCGTTGGCGCCCGTGAGCCGGGCCCAGAAGAACAGGCCGCCGCCCGGCTGCTCGAAGGCGATCGCGTCGCCGAGCTCTCGTTTCAGTGCCGCGCCCATGGCCTGGGCGCGCTCGCCGTAGACCTTGCGCACGTGGGCCAGCGTGTCCGGCATGCGGCCGCTCTTCAGGTACTGCGCGGCCGTCGCCTGCGCGAAGGTGCTGGTGTGCGCATCGCTGAACTGCTTGCACATGGTGGCCTTCGCGAGCAGCTCGGCCGGCGCGATCATCCAGCCGATGCGCAGGCCCGGGCTCAGCACCTTGCTGAGGCTGCCGCAGTGCGCCACCAACTCGCGGCTGCCCGGCACTTCGCGGGTGAGCGACATGATCGAGGGCGGCGGCGCCTTGCCAAAGTACAGGTCGCCGTAGGGGTCGTCCTCCACCATCAGCGTCTGGTACTTCACCGCCAGCTCCAGCACCTTCTTGCGCCGCGCCAGGCTCAGCATCGCGCCACTCGGGTTGCCGAAGGTCGGGATCAGGTAGACGAACTTCGGCTTGTGCTCGGCGATCAGTTGCTCGAGCTTGTCGACGTCGACGCCGTCGGCATCGATGGGGGCGCTGATCAGCTGCGCGCCGTAGAGGCGGAAGCACTGGATGGTGGCGAGGAAGGTCGGGCCTTCGACGATCACCTTGTCGCCGGGCGAGATCAGGGTCTTGCCCAGCAGGTCCAGCGCCTGCTGGCTGCCGGTGGTCACGATCAGGCCGCTGGGATCGACCTCGACACCCTTGCCCTTCATGAAGGCACTCAACTGCGTGCGCAGCGGCTCGTAGCCTTCGGTCGCGCCATACTGCAGCGCACCGCCCGGCTCCTCGGCCAGCGCCCTGGCGCTCGCTTCCTTCAAGCCTTCGACGTCGAACATCGCGCTGTCGGGAAAGCCGCCCGCGAAGCTGATGATGCCGGGCTTGCCCAGGAGCTTGAAGAGTTCGCGGATGGCGGAGGTTTCGACGTTGTCGAGGCGGGTGGCGAATTGCATGAGAACCTTCTGCGGATGAGGTGACGCCCGCCATTGTCGCAAGTTCACCGGCCCCGGCCTACACTGCCCGCCACGATGAAAAAAAAAGAGATCGAGCCCTTCTTCGCCACCCTGCAGGCAGCCAACCCCGAGCCCGAAACCGAACTCGAATACACGACCCCCTTCGAGCTGCTGGCTGCCGTGCTGCTGTCGGCGCAAGCCACCGACGTCGGCGTGAACAAGGCGACGCGCAAGCTGTTCCCGGTCGCGAACACGCCGCAGGCGATCCTCGACCTCGGCATCGAAGGGCTGGAGGGCTATATCAAGACCATCGGCCTCTACCGCAGCAAGGCCAAGCACCTGGTGGAGGCCTGCCGCATGCTGGTCGACAAGCACGGCGGAGAGGTACCGCGCACGCGTGCCGAGCTGGAGGCGCTGCCGGGCGTGGGCCGCAAGACCGCCAATGTCGTGCTCAACGTGGCCTTCGGCGAGCCGACGATGGCGGTGGACACGCACATATTTCGCGTCGGCAACCGCACCGGGCTGGCACCGGGGAAGACGCCGCTCGAGGTCGAACAGAAGCTCATGAAGCGGGTGCCGCCCGAGTTCCGGCTGCATGCGCATCACTGGCTGATCCTGCACGGGCGCTATGTCTGCGTGGCGCGCAAGCCGATGTGCTGGAAGTGCGCCGTGGCGCCGTACTGCGATTACAAGCCAAAGACCCCGGCGCCCTGATCAGGGCAGCTCGACGCTCAGGTATTCGCCGAAGGCGATGCTCTGCGCGGGCCACTGGTCGGCGCGCTCGGCGCAGCGCACGCCTTCTCGCAGCAGCCAGACGGCGCGGATCACGCCGGCATGCGTGATCCACAGCGCATCGCGGCCGGCGCCGCGCCAGGCGTCGAAGGCTTCGCCGACACGCTGCATGAACGCGCGCGTGCTTTCGCCGCTGCCGCCGGCGCGCGCGTCGGCGAAGCTGCGGGTCCAGGCATCGAACTCGGAGCGCTCGATGCTCGACCAGCTGCGGCCTTCCCACGAACCGAAGTCCATCTCGGCGATGCGTGCATCGGTGCGAAGCGCGAGGTCGGGCCGAAGCGCGGCAATCGCCTGAGCCAAGCCGGCGCAGCGCTGCAAGGGAGAGCAGACGATTTCTTCGATGCCTTCGGCGAGCTGCGGCGCAATGCGTTCGGCCAGCGTGCGCATCGCTTCGGGTGGCACCGACACGTCGGTGCGGCCGTAGCACAGGCCGGCCGCGGCGTCGGTCTCGGCATGGCGCACGAGCCCGAGCTTCATGCCTGCCAGGCGAGTGCCAGGTAGATCGCGAGCTCGCAGACCTGCTGCGTCGCGCCGAGCCCATCGCCGGTGAAGCCCTGCAGCCGGCGCCGCAGCAGCGCCGCCATGTACAGCGCGCCGAGCAGGCACGCGAGCAGGCTTGCAACGCCCTGCAGCGGCGGGTGTACGAGCAGCAGCAGGGCCATGGCCGGCAACGCGTACAGCACGCCCACCAGCAAGGCCCCGCCACCGATCGCGTCGGCCAGCGGCTTGGCCTTGCTCACGCCCTCGTCGCCGACATAGGGCAGCCAGCGAATCAAGAACAGCGGCGCCAGCCGCGACAGCACATGCGCGCCGAGCAGCGCGGTGGCAGCGCTCATGGCCCCCTGCCCCGCCAAAGCCGTGAGCAGCGCGATCTTCAGACCCAGCGCCAGCACGAGTGCGATCGCGCCGAAGGCGCCGATGCGCGAGTCCTTCATGATCTCCAGCGCCCGCGCGCGATCGGACGCGCCGCCGAGGCCGTCGGCCACGTCGGCCAGGCCGTCCTCGTGAAAGGCGCCGGTCATCCATACCGTCGCAGCCGTGGACAGCAGCGCCGCAACGGCAGCGCCTGCCACGCCGGGCAGCCCCGCCTGCGCCAGCAGGAACACGCCGGCGCCCACCGCGCCGACCAGCCAGCCCACGCCCGGAAAATGCGCGGCGCTGGCGCGCAGCATCGCCGGGCTGAAGCCCACCCATCCGGCCAGCCTTCCGGTCACGGGCACGCGCGTGAAGAACTGCAGCGCCAGCAGGAAGTGGCGCACACCGTTCATGTGTTGTCCCGCTGCGAAACGCCGGCCGACTCGAAGCTCGCCATCTCGCGCAGGATGGCGCAGGCCGATTCGAGCAAGGGCCAGGCGAGCGCGGCGCCGGAGCCTTCGCCGAGGCGCAGGTCCAGGCGCAGCAGCGGATCGAGGCCGAGCGCATCCAGCAGCAGCCGATGGCCCGGCTCGGCCGATTCGTGGGCCGCCACGCAGCGCTGCACGACGTGGGGCCGCAGCGCCTGCGCCACCAGCACGGCGGTGCTCGCGATGAAGCCGTCGACCACAATCACGCGCTGCTCGTGCGCGGCCTGCAGCACGGCGCCGACCAGGGTCGCGATCTCGAAGCCGCCGAAGGCCGCGAGCGCGGCCAGCGGCGTGCCGGCGTCGGCATGCAGCGCGAGCACGTCGCGCAGCAGCCGGCGCTTGCGCGCCACGCCGTCGGCATCGAGGCCGGTGCCGCTGCCGGTGCAGGCATCGATGTCCAGGCCGGTGAGCCGCGCCAGCAGCAGCGACGCGGCCGAGGTATTGCCGATGCCCATCTCGCCCAGCAGCAGCGCGTTGCCAGGCAGCTCGCGCACGAGCGCGATGCCGTTGGCGATCGCCTGCTCGCACTGCGCCGCGCTCATGGCCGGGCCGACCGACGCATCGGCGGTGCCCGGCGCGATCTTGCGGATCGCAAGTCCATCACGCGGCGCAGAACTGTTGGCCCCCACGCTTCGCTGCCCCCCGAGGGGGGCTTCGCCGCCTTGGGGCGCCCCGGCGGCGGCGAAGTCATGCCGCACACCGCAATCCACCACAGTCAGCGCGAGGCCGTGCTGCCGCGCGAGCACGCTGACCGCCGCGCCGCCGGCGAGAAAATTCTCGACCATCTGCCAGGTCACATCGCTCGGATAGGCCGACACGCCGCGCGCGGCCAGGCCGTGGTCGCCCGCGCAGACCAGCATCTGCGGCGCCACGAGCGCGGGTGATTCGCTGCCGAGGATCAGGCCCAGCCGCAAGGCCAGCGCCTCCAGTCGGCCCAAGGCACCGAGCGGCTTGGTCTTGTTGTCGATTCGATGTTGAAGTCGCGCTGCAAGCGCAGCGTCGTCGAGCTTCGGGGCGGTAGGGAGTTCAAGCGTCATTCGATCAGGGAGCGCAGCACGCCCGCTTCAAAGTGGGAATCGATGTGGTCGGCCAGCCCGTCGAACACGCTGTCCAGCGTGCGCGCGGCCACGCCGAAGAGCGCATGCAGCGCAGCCGGGTCTTCGAACAGGCCATGCAGGTAGAGCCCGAGCACGTTGCCGGCGGCGTTCTGCCAGGCCAGCTCATCGGGCATCCCTGGCATCGCGTGATCGCCGGCGGCCGCCATCGCGGCATGCGGGGCGGTTTGGCCATGATGGATTTCGTAGCCGCGCACCGCGACGTCGGAGAGCGCGGCCCAGGGGCCGGTCAGTTCGGCAAAGCGGGCCTCGCGCGGCTGCACGGTCTTGTCGGCCGCGAACACGGTGACCAGCGGCAGCAGGCCGAGGCCGGGCCCATTGCCGTCGACGCCATGCGGATCGATCAGCGCCTCGCCCAGCATCTGCAGCCCGCCGCAGATGCCGAGCACCACGCCGCCGCGCGCCGCATGCGCGGCCACCGCGCGGTCCAGGCCCTGGGCGCGCAGCCAGGCTAGGTCGCCGCTGGTGTTCTTGGAACCGGGCAGCACGATCCAGTCGGCGCCGGCCACATCGGCCGGACTGCGCGCCCAGCGCAGGCGCACGCCGGCGATGTTCTTCAGCGGCTGGAATTCGTCGAGGTTGCTGATGCGCGGGTAGGCGATGACGGCGATGGTGCGGGTGACCTCCCCGGCCGAGACGCTGCGATCATCGAAGACACCGTCTTCTTCCGGCAGCCCGTGCTGCCACCACATCGGCAGCGTCGCGACGGTCGGGATGCGCGTGAGCGCTTCCAGCTGTTGCGGCGCCGGCGCGAGCAGCGATGCGTCGCCGCGGAACTTGTTGAGCACGAAGCCCTTGATCAATGCGCGGTCGGCCTCCGGCATCAGCGCCCAGGTGCCGTAGAGATGCGCGAAGGCGCCGCCGCGGTCGATGTCGGTCACCAGCAGGCAGCGCGCCTGCGCATGCCGCGCCACGCGCAGGTTGACGATGTCGCTCGCCATCAGGTTGATCTCGGCCGGCGAACCGGCGCCTTCGATCACCACCACGTCGTTCTCGGCCCGCAGCTCGTCGAGCGCCTGCGCGATCTGCGGCCAGACGCGTTCGCTGCGCCCGCGCCACGGCAGTGCCGTCAACTCGGTGCTCACGCGGCCCATCAGCACCACCTGGCTGTGCGTGTCGCGCTCGGGCTTGAACAGCAGCGGGTTCATGCGCACATCGGGTTCGGCGCGCGCAGCCAGCGCCTGGAAATATTGCGCACTGCCGATCTCGCCGCCGGCGACCACGCGTGCGTTATTGCTCATGTTCTGCGCCTTGAACGGCGCCACCTTGAAGCCTTGGCGCGCATACCAGCGGCACAGCGCGGTCGCGAGCCAGCTCTTGCCGGCACCGCTGGTGGTGCCGAGGACCATGACGCAACGGGCCCTGGCGGTTGTTGTAATCATCTGCGGATTGTCCGCTACGACCCCAGCCATTCGGGCCGCTCGCGGAGTCCTTCACGCTTCGGCGCGTCGCTTTCGGACGCGCCTGCATCAAACGCCCTCATTGCTTCGTAGCCTCCTCTCATCAACAAATGAGGGAGTGGATTGATGCCCGCGATACGCGACATGGCGCTCACGGTGGAGGAGCGCGAGAAAGGAAAATTCTTATGGGTCCTGATCGAAGCGCTTGACGACGACGCAGGCGAAGCGATGCTCTACCGCCGCTTCAAGTCGGCCGCCACGCCGCAATCGAGCTACTCGAGCGCATTGGCGCTGGGCGCTGCCGCGCTGCGCCGGCTGGCCGACGCGCAGCCGGCGCCCGCAGCGGACGCCGGCGGCTGACTCAGCGGGTCGCGATCTGCGGCGCTGCCTCCGGCGTCGCTGCGCCCACGGCCTGCGGCGCTTCCCAGCTACCGCCCAGTGCGCGCACCAATCCGACCGTTGCCTGGTATTGCGCCGATCGCACTTGCAGCGCCTGCCGGCGGTTCTGCAGTTCCTGGCGGCGCGCATCAAGCAGGTCGAGCTGGCTGACCAGCCCGTTGCGGTAGCGCGAATCCGACAGCGTCGTGGCCCGGCTCGCCGAAGCGACCGCTCTTCCCTGCACGCTCGACTGCTGCTCGAGGATGCGGAGCGACGCGAGCTGGTCTTCCACGTCCTTGAAGGCAGCGAGCACCTGCGAACGGTAGTTCGCGAGCGCACCGTCGAGCTGCGCATTGGCGCTCTGCACGCCGGCCTCGCGTCGTCCACCGTCGAAGAGCGGCAGCGCCAGCAGCGCACCGATGCCCCAGGACCGCGCCGACCACTTGAAGAGGTCGCTGGCTTCCGACGACGCATAGCCGCCGCCGCCGGTCAGCGAAATGCTCGGGAACCACGCGGTCTGCGCCACGCCGACGCGGGACTGGGCCGCGAACACGGCCTTCTGCACGGCCGAGATGTCGGGCCGGCGCGTCAGCACCGTGGCCGGCACGCCGGCCGGAATGGTGGGCAAGGCGGTCGACCAGTCCTGCGTCGGGAGCGCGAAGCTCGACGCGGTCTCGCCGGTCAGCACCGCCAGCGCATGTTCGAGCTCGGCACGGCGGCGGTCCAGCGTCAGCGCTTCGGACTCGGTGGCCGCGACTTCGGTTTCGACACGCACCACGTCGAGTTCGGCGAGATCGCCGGCTTGGTTGCGGCGCTGCACGAGACGCAGGGTGTCGCGGTAGGCGCCGACGGTTTCGCGCACCAGCGCGCGCTCGGCATCGAGCGCGCGCAGCGAGAGGTAGGTCTGGGCCGTTTCGGCCTGGACCAGCAGGCGCGTGCTCTGCAGCAGGCCTTCGCGCGACTCGGCATCGAGCCGCGCCGCATCGCTGGCGCGCGAGAGGCGGCCGAAGAGATCGATCTCGTAGGAGAAATCGACGCCGGCCGTGATCAGCGTGGAGGGCCTGTTGCTCTGGTTGCGGTCCAGGCCGGCCTGCCGGCTGGCGCCCGCACCCAAGCCGACCTGCGGTGCGCGATCGGCATCGGTGCTGCGCAGCACGGCCCGCGCCTCGGCCAGGCGCGCAGCGGCGGACTGGATGCTGGTGTTGTTGGCCGCGGCCTTCTCGACGAGCTTGTCGAGCACCGGGTCGTTGAAGGCGCGCCACCATTCGCCGCGCGGCTGCGACTCGGCCGGCTGCGCGCGCGTCCAGGTGCCCTCGGCCTGCGGGGCCGCCTGCTCCTTGAACTGGGCCGGCGTGTTGAAGGCCGGCAGCTCCGCCGGCGCGGTCGCGCAGCCGACCAGGACCAGCGCGGCGACCAGCGGCAGCAGCGCAGCGCGCCAGGGGCGGAAGAGTTTCGAATCGGATTTCATGATCAACCTTCTTTATTCATGCAACTTGAGCGGCGAAGCCGGTGCAGGCTGCAGGCCACCGCCGCCGCCCGCCGCATGCGGCGGCGCCGCCGGGTGGTCGGCCGAGACGAAGCTGTCGTCCAGATGCGGCACCTGGCCATGCAGCTTGAGCGCGCGATTGCCCGTCAGGCGACGCAGCACGACATAGAACACCGGCGTCAGGAACAGGCCGAAGGCCGTCACGCCGATCATCCCGGCGAACACTGCCACGCCCATGGCCGAGCGCATTTCCGAACCGGCGCCGGTCGCCAGCACCAGCGGCAGCACACCCATCACGAAGGCCAGCGAGGTCATCAGGATCGGGCGCAGCCGCAGGCGGCTGGCTTCGATCGCGGCCTGGATCGGCGTTCGCCCGGCGAACTCGAGCTCGCGCGCGAACTCCACGATCAGGATCGCGTTCTTCGCACTCAAGCCCACCAGCACGATCAGCCCGATCTGCGTGAACACGTTGTTGTCGCCGCCGGAGATCCACACGCCGGTCATCGCCGCGAGCAGGCCCATCGGCACGATCAGGATGATCGACAGCGGCAGCGTGAGGCTTTCGTACTGCGCCGCCAGCACCAGGAACACCAGCAGGATCGCGAGCGGGAACACCAGCACCGCAGAATTGCCCGCCAGGATTTCCTGGTAGGTCAGCTCGGTCCATTCGTAGCTCACGCCCTTGGGCAGCGTTTCGGCCGCGATGCGTTCGATCACGTCCTGCGCCTGGCCCGAGGAGAAGCCGGGCGCCGGGCCGCCGTTGATATCGGCCGAGAGGTAGCCGTTGTAGCGCATCGCGCGTTCCGGGCCGAAGCTGGAGTTCACCTTCATCAGCGCCGAGAGCGGCACCATCTCGCCGGAGTTCGAGCGCACCTTCAGCAGGCCCACGTCTTCGGCGCGTGCGCGGTACGGCGCATCGGCCTGCACCCGCACGCTGTACGTGCGGCCGAACTTGTTGAAGTCGTTCGCGTACAGGCTGCCGAGGTAGATCTGCATGGTGTCGAAGATGTCCGTCACCGGCACGCCGAGCTGGCGCGCCTTGGTGCGGTCGATGTCGGCGTAGAGCTGCGGCACGTTGACCTGCCAGCTCGTGAACATGCCGGTGAGCTCGGGCGCCTGCCGCGCCTTCGTCATGAAGGCCTTGACCGCCGCGTCCATCTGCTCGTAGCCGACCGAGCCGCGGTCTTCGAGCTGCAGCTTGAAGCCGCCCGTGGTGCCCAGGCCCGCCACCGGCGGCGGTGGGAACATCACGATGAAGGCGTCCTGGATGCCGGCGAACTGCTGGTTGAGCTGGCCCGCCACCGCGCCGCCGCTCTGGTCGGCACGCTGGCGCTCGGCAAAGGGCTTGAGCGTCGCGAACACGATGCCCGAGTTCGAGCTGTTGGTGAAGCCGTTGATCGACAGGCCGGGGAACGCGATCGCGTCTTCCACGTTCGGGTTCTTCTTGGTGATTTCGCCCATGCGATGGATCACTTCCTCGGTGCGGTCGAGCGTGGCGCCGTCGGGCAGCTGCGCGAAGCCGATCAGGTACTGCTTGTCCTGCGCCGGCACGAAGCCGCTCGGCACCGCCTTGAAGAGGCCGAAGGTCACGCCGACCAGCGCGAGGTAGATCACCAGCATCAGCGTCTTGCGCGAGATGACGTTCTTGACGCCGCCGCTGTAGGCTTCCGCGCCGCGGTGGAAGAAGCGGTTGAAGCCGCGGAACAGCCAGCCGAAGACCCGGTCCATGCCGCGCGTCAGCGCGTCCTTGGGCTGGTCGTGCCCGCGCAGCAGCAGCGCGGCGAGCGCGGGCGACAGCGTCAGCGAATTGATCGCCGAGATCACGGTCGAGATCGCGATGGTCACCGCGAACTGGCGGTAGAACTGCCCCGTGAGGCCGCTGATGAAGGCCAGCGGCACGAACACCGCCACCAGCACCAGCGCGATCGCGATGATCGGCCCGGACACTTCGCGCATCGCGCGGTAGGTGGCCTCGCGCGGCGTCAGCCCGGCCTCGATGTTGCGCTCCACGTTCTCGACCACCACGATCGCGTCGTCCACCACGATGCCGATCGCCAGCACCAGCCCGAAGAGCGACAGCGCGTTGATCGAGAAGCCCAGCACGTGCAGCACCGCGAAAGTGCCGATCACCGACACCGGCACGGCCAGCAGCGGAATGATGGAGGCGCGCCAGGTCTGCAGGAACAGGATCACCACCAGCACCACCAGCGCGATGGCTTCGAGCAGCGTGTGCACCACCGATTCGATGGAGGCGCGCACGAACTGCGTCGGGTCGTAGGCGATGCGGTATTCCACGCCTTCGGGCATGTTCTTGTTGATCTCTTGCATCGTCTTGCGGACGTTGGCCGAGATGTCGAGCGCGTTGGAGCCCGGCGCCTGGAACACGCCCATGCCGACCGCCGCGTCGTTGTTGAGCAGCGAGCGCAGCGAATAGTCGGCCGCGCCGAGCTCGAGCCGGCCGATGTCGCGCAGCCGCGTGACCTGGCCGTCGGCGCCGCTCTTGACGATGATGTCGCCGAACTCCTCTTCGCTCTGCAGACGGCCCTGGGCGTTGATGGACAACTGCATGTCCACGCCCGGCAGGCCTGGCGAAGCACCGACCACGCCGGCCGCCGCCTGGATGTTCTGGCCGCGGATCGCCGCCACCACGTCGCTGGCCGAGAGCCCGCGCTGCGCGACCTTCTGCGGGTCGAGCCAGACGCGCATCGAGTAGTCGCCGCCGCCGAAGATCTGCACCTGGCCCACACCCTCGATGCGCGCCAGCCGGTCCTTGACATTGAGCACCGCGTAGTTGCGCAGGTAGGTCATGTCGTAGCGGTCGTTGGGCGACACCAGGTGGACCACCATCGTGAGGTCGGGCGCGCTCTTGACCGTGGTCACGCCGAGACGGCGCACTTCCTCGGGCAGCCGCGGCTCGGCCTGCGAGACGCGGTTCTGCACCAGTTGCTGCGCCTTGTCGGGGTCGGTGCCGAGCTTGAAGGTGACGGTCAGCGTCATCACGCCGTCGGTGGTCGCCTGGCTGCCCATGTAGAGCATGCCCTCGACGCCGTTGATCTGCTCCTCGATCGGCGTCGCCACCGTCTCGGCGATCACCTTGGGATTGGCGCCCGGGTACTGGGCGCGCACCACCACCGAGGGCGGCGCGACCTCGGGGTATTCGGAGATCGGCAGCCCGCGCAGCGCGATCAGGCCGGAGATCAGCATCAGGAGCGACAGCACCCCCGCGAAGATCGGCCGGTCGATGAAGAACTTGGATAGATTCATGATGATTCTCTAGAGAGCGCCCTGTGCTCAGGACTTCGCTGCGGCCGCCACGCGCTGCGGCTGCACTTCGGCCTTGGCGTCCATGGTGACTGCCTGCGGCGCCACCAGCGCGCCGGGGCGCACGTGCTGCAGGCCGTTGACCACGACGCGTTCGCCGGCCTTCAGGCCCTTGGTGACGACACGCAGGCCGTTGACCGATGCGCCCAGCGTGACTTCGCGGTACACGGTCTTGTTGTCGGCGTCGACGACCATCACGAACTTCTTGTTCTGGTCGGTGCCGACCGCGCGTTCGTTGACCAGCACCGCGCTCTCGCTGCGGGACTGGCCCATGCGGATGCGGGCGAACTGGCCGGGGATCAGCGCGCCGTCCTTGTTGTCGAAGGCGGCGCGCACGCGCACCGTGCCGCTCTTCGCGTCGACCTGGTTGTCGATCAGCTGCAGCTTGCCTTCGTAGGGCGTGCCTTCCAGGCCGGCGGTGCCCATCTGGACCGGGATGCCTTCGAGCTTGGCGCGCGCGCTGGCGCCGCCGGGCAGGTCCTTCAGCGCCTTGACCACGACCTGCTCGTCGGCATCGAAGCTCGCGTAGATCGGGCTCACCGACACCAGCGTGGTGAGCACCGGCGCGCCGGGGCCGGCCGCGACCAGGTTGCCCACCGTCACTTCGATCTTGCCAATGCGCCCGGCCACCGGCGCGCGCACCTGGGTATAGCCCAGGTTCAGCCGTGCGCTTTGCAGCGAAGCCTGTGACGCGCGCAGGTTGGCTTCGGCCTCGCGGCCGGCGTTGATGCGCTCGTCGAGCTCGCGCTGGGCAATGGCCTTCTCTTCCCACAGGCGGCGTGCGCGCTCCTGCTCGCTGCGCGTGAAGGACACGCGCGCCTGGGCCGAGGCCACCTGCGCTTCGGCGCGCTCGACCTCGGCCGCGTAGGGCGCGGGATCGATCGTGATCAGCAGGTCGCCCTGCTTGACCAGCGAACCTTCGCGGAAATGGGCCGCCTGCACGGCGCCGGCCACGCGGGAACGCACGTCGACCCGCTCGACCGCCTCGAGCCGGCCAGAGAACTCGTCCCAGGTGTTGACGTCGGTCGCGGCCACCGTGGCCACCGACACCGGCGTGGCGCGCGGGGCGTCGGCCGCGGGCGCATTGTTGGCCTCGGCCTTGAAGCTCGGCAAGCCGAGCACGAGTGCCGCGCAGGCGATCGCGACCGCTGCAGTGATGCCGGTCACGGCGGGCCAGAGGCGGCGGCGGTTCTGGTTAGACAGCTTGCTTTGCATGATGAACGTCCTTTTTTTGAATGACTTTGGGAATGCAACGGCCCAACCAGCGTCGTGACACAGGAGGGCGATATCCGGCACCGCCGGCAAGGCCTGCGGACCGAGGAAACTCGAAAAACGGGTTACCGGCGTGGCCGGCTGGGCCTAGGCCGGGGGAGGCACCGGCGGCACCGTGGCAGCAAAAAATGCGCGCATGTGCTCACCGACTGTCTCCGGACACGCGCAATCGCCATAGGCGGGGTCGTACAACTCGTCCGGACACTTCGCGGCCGAGGGCAGCACGCCCCGGGTCACGGAAATGCCCGCATCCTGCAGCCGCTGCGCGAAGCGCAGGGCTTCGTCGCGCATCGCATCGTCCTCGCCGACCAGCACCAGCGTGGGCGCCAATTCGGCCAGCCTCAGCGATGCGCCCGGCACCGCATAGGGGTGCGTCGCGTTCATCGGTCGGCTCAGGTACTCCTGCCAGCCGGTCGCCCAACGGCACTTCACGGCGTCGCTCGTCGCCTTGCGCAGCGATTGCGTACCGGCGCAGGGGTCCAGCATCGGCGACAGCAGGATCTGGCCCGTCAGCGGCGGATGCGCGCGATCCCGCGCCATCAGCGCCACTGCGGCGGCCACATTGCCACCGGCTTCCTCGCCGGCCAGGTAGACGCGAGCGCCCTTGCCTGCCAGCTTGACGCGCTGCTTGTAGAGCCACTCCAGCGCCGCGAAGCCGACCTCGATGGGTTCGGGGAAAGGCGCCAGCGGATAGGCGAGCGAGACCACCACCGCGCCGGCGCTCGCCAGCAGGCGGGCCACGTTGCGGCCGAAGTCCAGATCGCCGCTGATGAAAGTGCCGCCATGGAAGTGCAGCACCAGCGGCACCGCCACACCCTTGGCCCGCTGGCCATAGAGGCGCGCTTCGACCGGCTCGCGGCCGGGCAGCGGGATACTGATGTCGGTTTCGGCGCCTTGCACAACGGCTTCCGCCGGGGCCTTGGCGGCTTCAGCAGAACGCGGAGTGGGACGGGATGACATGAGCGGTCTCGGTGGGTGGACGATGGGTTGAATATTACGACCCGGATTGGCTGCTGCAACGAGCTGTTGGCCCCTACTCTGTTTCCAATCGGCTAACAATCAGCTAAGAAGCGGCATGTGAGAATCCGCACCCCGGTGGAAACACCGGGTTTTCCAGGAGCAGCATAAATGGACCAGATCCAGGCCATGCGGATCTTCGTCCGCGTCGTAGAAGCCGGCACCTTCACCCGAGCAGCAGATTCGCTCGGCCTGCCCAAGGGCACGGTCACCAAGCAGATCCAGGCGCTGGAATCGCGCCTGCACGTGAAACTGCTCAACCGCACCACGCGCCGGGTGACGGTCACGCCCGACGGAGCGGCCTACTTCGAGCGCACCGCGCGCCTCTTGAACGACTTCGACGAGATCGAGGCCAGCATGACCAATGCGCAGGCCAACCCGACCGGGCGGCTGCGCATCGACGTGGGCACCTCGACGGCGCGGATGATCATCCTGCCGGCGCTGGCCAGCTTCTGCGACCGCTACCCCGACATCCAGGTCGACCTGGGCGTGAGCGACCGCCCGGTCGACCTGATCAGCGACAACGTGGACTGCGTGATCCGGGCCGGCGACCTGACCGACCAGTCCCTGGTGGCGCGGCGCATCGGCACGCTGGAGTTCGTGACCGTGGCCTCGCCGGCCTACCTGAAGCGCTACGGCGTGCCGCAGCATCCGACCGACATCGAGAAGCGCCATCATCTCGTGAGCTTCTTCGCCGGCGGCACGCGCCGCGTCTACCCGCACGAGTTCCACAAGGGCGACGAGCACATCGAGATGTCGGGCCCCTACCGGGTCTCGGTCAACGAAAGCAACGCCCACCTGGCGGCGGTGCTCGGCGGCTTCGGCATCTCGCAGTGCATCACTTTCATGACGGAATCCCACCTGGCCAACGGCGAGCTGATCGAGATCCTGCCGGACTGGACGCGGCCGCCCCTGCCGGTGCATGTGGTCTATCCGCCGAACCGCCACCTGAGCGCCAAGGTGCGGGTCTTCGTCGACTGGGCGGCCGAGCTGTTCCAGAAGAATCCGCGGCTGCAGCGGCGCTGAATCCTCAGGGCTGCGCCGCCGGCCATGCGCGTTGCAGCGCCGACTGGCTGGCCGGCGGCAGCACGCCGAGCCGCACGTGGTCCGGCAGGCCGAAGGAGCGGGTGTCGCGCAGCTGGATGCCTGCATCCCGGAGCGCCGCGGCACGCGGTGCATAAGGCATGTCCGGCCGCGCGCAGAAATAGTTGGCGACGCTGGGCAGGCAGGTCCAGCCCAGCGCGGCGCACAGGGCCTCTTGCTCGCGTTTCCACGCGCGCAATGTGTCCAGGCTGTGCCGGAGCCAGTCCTGCGCTTCGGTGCCGGTCCAGGCGGCGAGCAGCGCGACACCGTGCGCTCCCAGCGGCCAGGATGGCGCGAGGCGGCCGAGGCGCGCGATCATCGCGCCCGCATCCCGGGGCGCGATCGCGTAGGCCGCACGGATACCGGTGAGGCCCAGCGCCTTGTTCGGCGTCCACAGTTGCCAGACGCGATCCTTCTGCGCCGGGCTCAGCCCCAGGCTGCCTTCGAGCCGCAGGGGTTCATAGGCCAGGTCGAGCACGCAGGTGCGTTGCGCGGGCAGCGGCGCATCGATCAGGGCCTGCAAGCCGTCCTGCGCCTGACCGAGCGGGCTGGACGGATCGCAGCACCAGATGAGGTCGGCGTCGTCCGGCAGAACCGATGCGAAGTCCCACGCGGCGGCGGCCCGCTGGTAATCGCCATAGCTGTGCGGCGGCATCCAGACGCCGCGGCCGCCTTGCTGCGCGACGGCCGCCGTGATGCGCGCGATGAATTCGCTCGCGCTCGCGGCGATCACGATGCGCCCGGCATCCACGCCATGGAAGCGGGCCAGGTCTTCGCGCAACGCGGTGTAGCGCGGATCGGGGTAGCGGCTGGCGTCCGTCCGTTGCAGCGCGACCAGCGCCGATGGACAAGGGCCGCAGGTATTGGCATTGGTGGAGAAATCGTGCCGCGCGGCACCGCGGGCATCCGGCCCGCCGTGCACGGCTTCGTCGACGGAAGTCATTGAGTAACCTCCATGCTCCGCACTGCTGTGCGAGCCCCTTCGGGCGGCCGGGCGGGGCTCATGCGGCCAGCCCGAGGATCGATGCCGATGCGGCAAGAGCCAGCAGCACGACGACCCTGGTCGCCAACGATGCGGCGCGTTGCGTGTCCGCCGCGCCGGCCGTGCGTCCCGCTTCGTTCAAGGTGTAGACGCCGGGCTTGGCGAGCCGTACGCCGAGGCAGAGCGCCATCGCGGCCATGGGCCAGCCGCTGTTGGGGGACGGGGTACGGCGGGCTTGGCGGGCGGTGGCTGCCCCCACCCCGGCCCTCCCCCGGAGGGGGAGTGAGCAAGACAGGAGCAGCAGGACCGCCGTCAGCCGCGCGGGCGGCCATGACAGCACATCGTCGGCGCGCGCGGCCCATTTGCCGGCCCATTCCCAGACGCGGCCCTGGCGCACGCCGCGGTAGCCCCACATCGCATCGGCGGTGTTGGCGAAACGATAGAGCGCGGCCCCGGGCAGGCCGAAGAGCACGAACCAGAACACCGGCGCCACCACCGAGTCGTTGAGGTTCTCGGCCAGCGATTCGATCGCGCTCTCGCGCACCTCGGCTTCGTTCAGCGCATGCACATCGCGGCTGACCAGATGCGCCAGGCGATCACGGCCGGCGTCGAGCGAGCCGGCCAGCGCCGCTTCGACGGCCAGGACTTCGTCGCGCAGCATGCGCCAGGCGAGCAAGGGCTTGAGCGCCAGGCCCAGCAGCAGCGCCTCGGCCCAGCCCGGCAGGCGCCCCGCGGCGCCGGCCACGGCCCACGCGACCAGCAGGACCATCGCGGCGCCGGCGCCCC
The DNA here is from genome assembly GCF_018614955.1 of Variovorax paradoxus. Classification (GTDB taxonomy): domain Bacteria; phylum Pseudomonadota; class Gammaproteobacteria; order Burkholderiales; family Burkholderiaceae_C; genus Variovorax; species Variovorax paradoxus_J. The sequence goes on along the minus strand of NZ_JAGGNV010000066.1, from coordinate 84,241 downwards.
ACGCGAGCGCGCCAGCGGCAAGGCGCGCGAGATCCGGTGAGCGCGCCGTTTCGGTCTGCGGTGCGATGCGCCGCCCCGCCCAGCCCAGGTAGCGGCCGATCCAGACGACCGGATGCCAGCGCGCGGCCGGCTCGCCCAGCCATCGATCGATGGCGAGCGCGACCCAGAGCGCGGCCACCATCGTCAAGCCCTAATCCTCGATGCCGCGCTGGGCGGGAATGCCGGCCTTGAACGCATGCTTGACCATCTGCATCTCGGTCACCGTATCGGCCAGCTCGACGATCTCCGGCGGGCAGCGGCGTCCGGTCAGCACCACGTGCACTTCCTTGGGCCGCGTGCGCAGCGTCTCCAGCACGCCGTCGAGCGGCAGCCAGCCGTAGATCAGCGGATAGGTGATCTCGTCGAGCACCACGAGAAAATGCGCGCCCGAAAGAATCGCCGCCCTCGCCTTCTCCCAGCCCTCGCGCGCGAGCTGCGCCGAGCGTTCGAGGTCCTGGCTCTTCCAGCTGAAGCCGTCGCCCAGCCCTTCGATCGGGATGCCGATCTGCTCGAACATCCGGTGCTCGCCGAAGCGCGCGCTCGGCACCTTCATGAACTGGAAGATCTTCACGGCCTTGCCGCGGCCGTGCGCGCGCAGCGCGAGGCCGAAGGCCGCGGTGCTCTTGCCCTTGCCGTCGCCGGTATTCACGATCACCAAGCCGCGGCGCTCGCCTTCAGGCTTCTCGTAAGGCTTTTCGCTGGGTGGGGTTTCGATCTGCATGGGAGTTCCCGGTTGAAGTTTTCAGTGCGGTACGGCCAGCCATTGGTTGGCCACGCGATGCACGGTGACGCGGCCGTCGAACACCGCTTCGAGCGCCTGGTGCGTGGCGCTATCGTCGCAGCGGCCGTGGTGCAGCACGCGGCCCTTGGCCATCACCACCATCGCATCGGCCGCCAGCGCGGCATTGAGTTCGTGCAGCACGCTGACCACGGTCTTGCCTTCGGCCACCAGCGCACGGGCGCTCGCCATCCAGTCGGCCTGGTGCGGCGGATCGAGGTTGGCGAGCGGCTCGTCCATCAGCAGCAGCTCGGCCTCGACGGCCAGCGCGCGCGCCAGCAGCACGCGCTGGCGTTCGCCGCCCGACAACTGGCCGAGCGGCCGCCCGCCCCACTCCCAGGCCTGGGTGCTGCGCAGCGCCCGCTCGACGGCTGCGCGATCGGCATCGCTGGGCGCGGCGAGCCAGCGCTGGTGCGGCAGGCGCCCGAGCATGGCGACGTCGTAGACCATCAGGTCGTCGGCAGAGCCTTCGCCCGCGCCGCCCTGGCCGAGCCACGACAGCCGCCGCGCGCGCGCACGGCCGGCGATGGCATCGAGCGGCTGCCCGAACAGGCGCACCTCGCCGCGATGCGCCAGCAGGCCGGCCAGCACCTTGAGCAAGGTGGATTTGCCCGCACCATTGGGGCCGACGATGCTGGTCCAGCGGCCAGCCGCGAGCGCGAGATCGATGCCGTGCAGCACCTCGGTCTGGCCCAGCGATGCGCTGACCTGCCTCGCCTCGAGCGCGGTGCCGCGCGCGACCACTCGCTCCATCAGAAGCCTCCCCGCGCGCTGCGCCGATGCATGAGCCGCAGCAGGTAGCTGCCGCCGAGCACGGCGGTCAGCACGCCGACCGGCAGCTCCTGCGGCGCGATCAGCCAGCGCGCCAGCAGGTCGGCGGCCATCAGCAGCAGGCCACCCATCGCGGTCGACAGCACGATCAGGCGCGCATGCGTGGACTTCACGGCCGAACGCACCAGGTGCGGCGCCGCCAGCCCGACGAAGGCGATGAGCCCGGTCTGCGCCACCGCGGTGCCGGTGGCCAGCGCGAGCACCGCCACCAGCGCCGCGCGCATCGCGCCCAGCGGCAGGCCCAGGCTGCTGGCAGTGGCCTCGCCCAGCGCCAGCCCGTCGAGCACCGGCGCGAGCGCCCAGGCCCCGAGCACGCAGACCAGGCCGAGCGCACCCATCACGCCGCAGGCGCTCCAGCCCACCAGGCCCGTGCTGCCGAGCATGAAACCCTGGATGGCCTGCAGGATGTCGGCCGAGGCGATGGTGATCAGGTCCTTGGCGGCGCCGAGCACCACGCCGACGATCACGCCGGCCAGCAGCAGCCTGAGCGTCTGCTGCACGCCGCGCGCCAGTACCAGCGTCAGCAGCACGCCCAGCACGGCCCCCAGAAAGGCCGCGCCGGTCAGGCCCAGGCGCACCACCCACTGCGTGCTGGCCGCCGAGATGCCGAACAGCGACAGTGCCACCGCCATGCCGAGCGAGGCGCCCGAAGCGCTGCCCAGCAGATAAGGGTCGGCCAATGGATTGCGGAACAGGCCCTGCGCCACCGCGCCCGCGAGGCCGAGCAGCGCGCCGGCGAGCCAGGCGCCCAGCGTGCGCGGCAGGCGGATGTCCCACACGATCTGCAGCGCGACCGGATCGCGGTGCGCCGCGAAAACGCTCTCGAAGCCGGTGCTGCCGATCCCTGCGCCGAGCACGATCAGTGCGGCACTCAGCGCCACCAGCGCGATGCCGAGCGACAGGGCACGTCGATGCTCGCTCTTCACGCCTTGTCCTGCAGGCACTTCGCCATGAGCTGTGCAGCTTCGCCCATGCGCGGGCCGGGGCGCACCAGCACGTCGGATTCGGCGGCCTTGAAGCGGCAGATGCGACCTTCGCGCACGGCCCGGATGGAAGCCCAGCCCGGCCGCTGTTCGAGCCCCTGCGCGCTGCGTTCGCCGACCATGATGAGGTCGGGATCGGCGCGCACCACGTATTCGGGGTTGAGCTTGGGAAAGGGGCCGAGCGAGGCCGGCACGATGTTCTGCACGCCGAGCCGCGCCAGCGTCTCGCCGATGAACGAGACTTCGCCCGCCGCGTAGGGCGCGCTGTTGATCTCGAAGTACACGCGCCTGTTCCTCGCGCGCGCCGGCAGCGCGTCTGCCGCTGCCGACACGCTGGCATCGATGGCGCGCCACACGCGCTGCGCATCGCCGATGCCCAGCACCTGGCCGAGCGCGTCGAGCACGCGCCGCACATCGGCATGGCTCTTCGGTTCGAGCACGATCACTTTGAGCCCCAGCGCCTCGAGCCGCTCGGTGACGCGCGAGGACTTGGCCAGCAACACCACGTCGGGCTTGAGCGCCACGATGGCCTCGACGTTCGGATCGATGCCGCCGCCGAGCTGCGGCAGCGCACGCACGGCATCGGGCCAGTTGGAATAGCGATCGACGCCGACGAGCCGCTCGCAGGCGCCGAGCGTGCAGACCGATTCGGTCAGCGAGGGCAGCAGGCTCACGATGCGCTGCGGCGGTCGGGGCAGGTCCACGCGCATGCCGCGTTCGTCGGTCACGATCACGGCATGCGCCGCGACCGTCAATGCGGCCGCGGCCAGGGCGAGCGACCACCTGCAAAGCGGATTCATTCGGGTTCTTTCAAACTGAGCGGCAGGCCCGCGGCCATCAGCGTGACGCGCTCGCAGGCCGCCGCCACCTCCTGGTTGAGGCGGCCCAGCGCATCGACGAAGGCGCGCACCTCGCGACCCATCGGGATCACGCCGAGGCCGATCTCGTTGGCGACCAGCACCACCGGCCCGCGCGCTTCACGCAAGGCCCGCAGCAGCGAAGCCTGCACCATCTCCAGCGAAGCGGTGCTGCCGTGAGGCGCGGCCTCGACCGGCATCAGCAGGTTGGTGAGCCACAGCGTGAGGCAATCGACCACCACCAGCGTGTGCGGCGCGCTCATCCTCGCCAAAGCGGGGCCGAGGGCGATCGGCTCCTCCACGGTGGCGAGGCCCGGCACGCGCTGCGCGCGGTCCTCGCGATGCCGTGCGATGCGTTCGCGCATCTCGTCGTCGTGCGGCATCGCGGTCGCGATCAGCACCGCGTGGTGCCCGAGCGAGCGCTCCAACCACTCGGCCGCGCGTGCTTCGGCGCAGCGCGACTTGCCGCTGCGCTGACCGCCGAGGATCAGTTCGCGGCGTGCGAAGTTCATTTCGGCTGCCACCGCACCGTCAGGTAGGCAGCGCGTCCGCGCTGGTTGTAGCCATAGGCCGTTTCATACGTCACGTCGTTGAGGTTCGTGATGCGCCCCTGCACCGACCAGTCTTTCGCCACCTGGTATTCGACATAGAGATCGACGGTCGTGTAATGCCCAAGTCTGCGCGTATTGGCCGTGTCGTCAAAGCGGCGGCCCACATGCAGCGCCGAGCCGCCGAACTTCCAGAGGCCGACGGCATAGTCGACCCCCAGCGAAACAGTGTTCTTCGCCCGGCGCGGCAACTGCTTGCCGCTGACCTCGTTGCGCGGGTCCAGAGAATCCAGGTTCGCGTGCAAGCCCCAGGGTCCGAATTGGCCGTCGTAGCCCAGCGTCCAGCCTTCGATGCGCGCACGCGGCACGTTCTCGGCCCGGGTGGTGTTGGTGATGAAGCCGCGGATCCGGTTGTCGTAGCGCACCAGCTTGACGCTCTGGCCGTCCTGGCTCCAGGTGATGCCGACGTCGGTGTTCTTGCCCTCTTCCGGCTGCAGCGCCGCGTTGCCGAAGTCGGGGAAGTAGAGCTGGTTGAACGAGGGCGCGACGAAGCTGGTGCCGTGCGACACGTGGGCGCGCCAGCTCGGCGTGATGCGATAGCCGTAGCCGGCGAACCAGGTGTTGCTGTCGCCGAACTGCGAATTGCGGTCGTGCCGCGCGTCGACCTGCCAGCTGTGGGCGCCGGCGCTGCCGTTGAGGCCGACGAAGGCCGAGTCGATGTCGCGCTTGGTCACTGTGTACGCGGTGTCGCTGTTCACCTCCTGCACGCGGCGCTCCAGCCCGGCGACCACGGTTCCGATCGGCGTCGCAATGTCGTTCTGCCACAGGTACTGGTCCTGCGTGGTCTCGAACAGGCCCGGCAGCGTGGCGGCGATGATGGAGCGCGAGTAGTCGCGGCTCTGCGCGTAGCGCAGCTGCGTGCTCCAGTTCTGCATCAGCTTGCCGCGCGCGCCGATGTACGCGGTCTGGGTGCGCACGATGCCGCGCGTGTCGAAGTTGGGGCCGTCGTCGAAATGGTTCAGGCCTTCGGAATACAGCAGGCCGCTGTCGATCTTCCAGTCGGGATTGATCTGCCAGCCCAGCGATGCGTTGATGGCGCTCTGCATGAAAGGGTCGCGGTCGGGGTTGAAGTTGCCGAAGGGCGCCTTGCGGTTGGTCGCGGAGAAGCCCTTGTCGATCGTGCGTGCGACATCGAGCGAATAGGTCAAATCCCCCGTGGCGCCCAGGAAGCCTGCGCCGAGTTGCTTGTAGCCCTCGCTGCCGATCGTCGTCGACACCCGCGGGCTGAACGAGTCCTCGCCTGGCTTGGCCCTGCGCGTGAAGATCTGCACCACGCCGCCCACGCCGTCGCTGCCGTAGAGTGCCGAGGCCGGCCCCTTGATCACTTCGATCCGGTCGATCATCTCGATCGGAATGTTCTCCCACGCCGGCGTCCCGAGCGTGCCGGAGCCGTAGCGCACGCCGTCGATCAGGAGGATCGTGTGGCGCGCCTCGGTGCCGCGGATGAACACGCTGCTCGCCTTGCCCGCGCCGCCGTTGGCCGTCATCTGGACGCCTGCGACGCGCGCCAGCAGCTCGGGCAAGGTGCGGCCGGCCTGCCGCTCGATCTGCGCGCGTTCGATGACGACGGTGTCCGACACCAGTTCGTCGACGCGCGTGGGCGTGCGGGTCGCCGTCACCACCGTCTCGGTGAGTGTCGGCGCGGCGGCTTGCGCGAAGGCGAGCGCGGGCATGGCCAGCAATGCGGCGACCGAAAGGGTAATCGCGCTGGGGCCTGCCGGCGGACGCGACGAAGCACGCCCGGCGGCGCGTGCGGAAGAAACGCAGGTTGTCATCATGGGAAACACAAGAGATCAATGTCCGCCACCGGCTTCCCCGCCGGTGCTTGGACGTCATGACCGCCTCATGCTTCACGCATGCGGCGGCCGCCTCGTTGGCCGGTATCCGGGCTGGCAGCGCGCCCCCGTCGCCTTCCCAGGCGCCTGTTTCAGGGCGCCCAGTGGCTTGTTGACGAGGGTGACACCGAAGGGGTGCCGTCTGCTTGACCGTTGCGGGGGCAGCGCAGGCTGGCTCGGCCCGAGGGGGCTTCGACTCCTGCTTCCCGTTGAACTGCGCCGCGTGAACCGCGGCGCGAGCACCAACGCGCGGAATTTTAGGTGTAAACCCACGAGCGGCGGAAACTACAATCGCCCCCCATGCCTGCACCGAGCCGTATTGAACAGATCGCCGAGCGCGTCGAACGTTTGCTTGTGCGCCACGAAGAAGTGCAGCGCACCAACGCGTTGCTGCTGGAGCAGGTGAACGCGCTCGCGCGCGAACGCGATGCGCTCAAGTCGCGGCTGGCCGCGGCGCGCACGCGGCTCGATGCGCTGCTCGAACAGCTGCCGGCAGAACCCTCTCAAGACGCTCCCTCTTCCTGATGAAACAAGTCGAAGTCCAGATCATGGGCCAGAGCTACCTGCTCGGCTGCCCCGAAGGCGGCGAGCCGCAGCTGCGCGAAGCCGTCGAGCGCGTCGATGCCGCGATGTGCAAGATCCGCGATGCGGGCAAGGTGAAGGCGCGCGACCGCATCGCGGTGCTGGCGTCGCTGAACCTCGCTTTCGACCTGGCCCAGCGCGAAGCGACGATCGCGGCGCCTGCCGCGCCGGCGTCCGCCCCTGCGGCGGGTCCGGATGCTGCGGCCGACGATGCCCGCGCCGCGCAATTGATCCAGCGCCTCGACCAAGCCCTCGCCGGCGACGACCATTTGCTGTGACGGACTACATGCGCTCGTCATTGCGGGCGTAAAATCCACTCCGTCTGCGGTGCGTGTCGGGCTTAATATTTCCTTGTTCCAATGCTCTACGGAGCAGGGCTTGGTATATCGCTTGGCGGGTGTGATCATCTCGCGTCAGATGAACCCGAAGCCTTGCTGCCCTCGCCCACCTGAACCCTGGTTCAGGATGCGAGTCCGGCCTCACTCGCAGACACCTTTTTTGGACGGCCACGGCCCCGTTTTCGGGGCCGTGGCTTTTTTCAGAGACTTCTTTCCATGACGATCGCCCCCCTGCTGGTCGCCGAGCTCGCCGTGCTCGGCGTCGGCACCGGTTTTCTCGCCGGCCTGCTCGGCATCGGCGGCGGCATGCTGATGGTGCCCTTCATCACGATCATCCTGGGCCATCGCGGCGTGCCGTCCGACCTGGCGGTGAAGATGGCGATCGCGACCTCCATGGCGACCATCATGTTCACGTCCATCTCGAGCGTGATCGCGCACCACCGGCGCGGCGCAGTGCGCTGGGACATCGTGAAAAGGCTGTCGCCCGGCATCGTGATCGGCAGCCTGGTCGGCAGCCTCGGCGTGTTCGGCCTGCTCAAGGGCTCGGCGCTCGCCATCTTCTTCGCGCTCTTCGTCGGCTTCTCGGCAACGCAGATGTTCCTCAACCGCAAGCCCGAGCCGACGCGCCAGATGCCGGGCACCGCAGGTCAGCTCGCGGGCGGTGGCGCGATCGGCTTCCTGTCGGGCTTGGTCGGCGCCGGCGGCGGCTTCATCAGCGTGCCCTTCATGACCTGGTGCAATGTCGCGATCCACAACGCGGTCGCCACCAGCGCCGCCTTGGGCTTCCCGATCGCGGTGGCCAATGTGCTCGGCTACGTGGCCAGCGGCCAATCGGTGCAGGGCCTGCCGGCCGGCTCGATCGGCTACATCTGGCTGCCGGCGCTGGCCGTGATCGCGGTCTGCAGCTTCATCACCGCCCCGCTGGGCGCCAAGGCCGCGCACAGCCTGCCGGTATCGAAACTCAAGCGCGTGTTCGCAAGCATCCTCTATGTGCTGGCGACCTACATGCTGTGGAAGGGCTTGCGCGGCTGAGCGCAAGGCCCCTGCATCCGGTCGGCTTCTCTGTGCGCACGCGGCACCTCGCCGTATAACCTTGCCATGCGGCGCTTTCGCCGCAGGTCGCAAGAAAACGAGAGGCAGTGCATGAAGATCCTGATCGCCGTCGACGGCAGTCTCCACACGCAGAAGGCGCTCGACTACCTGGCCGCACACCGCGCCATGTTCGTCGACGGCCATGAGCTGATCGTGGTGCACGTATGCACCGGCCTGCCGGGCCATGCGGTCCGCCACCTCAGCAAGGATGTGGTGGACGACTACTACACGGAAGAAAACGCCAAGGTGCTGGAGCCGGTCAAGGCCTTCTTCGCCAGGCACGAGATCGGCAACTTCCGCACCCAACCGCGCCACGGCCACGCCGCCGAAGAAATCCTGAAGGCCGCGAACGCGGGCGGCGCCGAGCTGATCGTGATGGGCACCCACGGCCACGGCATCTTCGGCCGCGCGCTCATGGGCTCGGTTGCGACCAAGGTCGTTTCGGAGACGGACATCTCGGTGCTGCTGGTGCAATAGGCATCTTCCCGCGCGGCGGCGCGGCCGCGCTCGAAGGCGGAAACTTACGCCGGAAGCAGCTCGCGTGCGACAGCACCGACCCGCGCCCGGCGCTACCATCCGCCGCATGTCCATCCAGCTCAATCACACGATCGTCCGGGCTCGCGATCCACGGGCGTCAGCGGTGTTCCTGGCGGAGATCCTCGGCCGCGGTGCGCCCGTTCCGTTCGGCCCCTTCCAGGGCGTCGAGGTCGACAACGGCGTCACCCTCGACTACATGCAGGTCGAGGGCAACATCCCGTGGCAGCACTTGGCCTTCCTCGTGAGCGAGGCCGAATTCGACGAGATCTTCGGCCGCATCCGCGCGCGCGGCCTGCCCTACTGGGCCGATCCGGGCCACCGCCATCCCGGCGAGATCAATCACGGGGACGGCGGCCGCGGCGTCTACTGGAACGATCCCGACGGCCACAACCTCGAGATCCTCACGCGGCCCTACGGCAGCGGCAGCTAGGGCCTGTTCACAGGCCCTAAACGAACAAGCCCTTGTGCTGCTCGCGCAACAGGGCCTTCTGTACCTTGCCCATCGCATTGCGCGGCAGCTCGGAGACGACGAAGCAGCGCTTGGGGATCTTGAAGTTGGAGAGCTTCTTCTTGAGCGCGCCGATGATCGCGTCGCCGTCGAGCGCCGCGCCGGGCTTCGGCGTGACGATGGCGATGCCGACTTCGCCGAAGTCCGGATGCGGCACGCCCACGAGCGCGCTCTCGGCCACGCCGGCCATTTCGTTGATGTAGCCCTCGATTTCGGCCGGGTAGACGTTGTAGCCGCCGCTGATGATCAGGTCCTTGCTGCGGCCGACGATGCAGACGTAGCCGAGCCCGTCGATCTTGCCGACGTCGCCGGTCTTGAAATAGCCGTCGGCAGTGAACTCTTCCTTGGTCTTCTCGCGCATGCGCCAGTAGCCGGCGAACACGTTGGGGCCGGCCACCTCGATGTGACCGATCTCGTCCGTCGGACAGGGCTGGCCGGCGTCGTCGCGCACGCGCAGCTGCACGCCGGGCAGCGGAAAACCCACGGTCCCGCCGCGCCGCTGGCCCTGCACCGCGCTGTAGGGGTTGGAGCTGAGCATGACGGTCTCGCTCATGCCGTAGCGCTCGAGAATGGTGTGGCCGGTGCGCTCGCGCCAGGCCTCGAAGGTTTCGACGAGGAGCGGCGCCGAGCCCGCGATGAAGAGTCGCATGCCGTTGCAGGCCTCGCGCGTCAGCCCCGGCTCGGCCAGCATGCGCACGTAGAGCGTGGGCACGCCCATGAACACGGTCGCCTCGGGCAGTCGGGCCACCACGCGCTTGGGATCGAACTTGTTGAGCCAGATTATCTTGCTGCCGCTGATCAGCGCGCCGTGGATGGCGACGAAGAGGCCGTGCACGTGGAAGATCGGCAGCGCATGGATCAGCACATCGCCCTCCCCCTGCGCGCCGGCGTGCCAGCCCCAGTAGTCCTTCAGCACCTCGGCGTTGGAACGCAGGTTGCGGTGCGTGAGCATCGCGCCCTTGCTGCGGCCGGTGGTGCCGCTGGTGTAGAGGATGGCGGCGAGATCGTCGTCCTTCTTCTGGGCGACGGTGTGGCGGTCGCTGCACTGTGCTGCGACTTCGAGCAGCGTGCCGCTGCGGTCGTCGTCGAGCGTGAACACGTGGCGGGTCCCGGCCGCGGTCGCAATCGGCGCCACCCACGATGCATTCGCGCTGCTGCAGACCACCACCGCCGGCTCGGCATTGCCGATGAAGTACTCGATCTCGGCGCCGCGGTAGGCGGTGTTGAGCGGCAGGAACACGTAGCCCGCGCGCAGCGTCGCGAGGTAGAGCAGCATCGCCTCGACCGACTTCTCGACCTGCACTGCGATGCGGGCGCCCTTGTCGAGCTTCAGCGCGTCGAGCAGGTTCGCGATCATCGCGCTCGCGCGCTCCAGGTCGCGCCAGGAATAGAACAGGCCGTCGTCGGTCTCGACCGCGATGGCATCGAGATCGGCGGGGAAGGCCGCACGCAGCGCGGCGTAGAGATTGGCGTTGGTCGTGTCGGTCATGGTCGGAAGACGGGTGTGCGCTTGGCGAGGAAGGCGGCGATGCCCTCGCGGTGTTCGGGCGAGTCGGCGTAGTCGTAGGCGCTGGCGAGCAGCCGGTCGCCCGTGCCGGCGCCCAGTGTGCGCTTGTTGAGGCGCGCAGCCGCCGGCGCCAGCGCGGTGATGCGCTGCGCATGCGCCAGCGCTGCCGCGGCGACCTGCGCATCGGGCAGCACGCTCAGCACGAAGCCGGCGTCGTAGAGGCGGCGCGCATCGTGAACGCCGGCGGCCAGCAGCATGTCGCGCGCCAGCGCGTCGCCGATGGCGCTGCGCACCAGGGCCGCTTCGCGCGGCGCCATGGGAAAGCCCAGCTTGGCGATCGGCGCGCCGAACTTCGACGAGGCGCCGGCCAGGCGGATGTCGCAGCAGCTTGCGATCTCCAGGCCCGCGCCCATGCAGGCACCCTCGATCTGCGCGACCAGGGGCAGCTCGCAGGCCAGCATCGCGGCCAGCGCGCCCCAGACCTCGTTCTCGTGGAATTCGCGCAAGCTGGCTTCGTCGAAGCGGAAGGACGGGTACTCGGAGATGTCGCCGCCGGCGCAGAAGGCAGCGCCCTCCCCGCGCACGACGACGCAGCGCGTGGCTGCGTCCTGCGCGAGACCTTGCTCGAACACGGCGCGCAGTTCGCGCCACATCGCGCGCGACATCGCGTTGAGCCGGTCCGCATTGGCGAGCGTCACGAAGGCGATCGCGCCCTCGCGCTCCAGCCTGACCGAGGCCGTCATTCCAGTTTGGCGCCAGAAGCCTTCACGACGCCGGCCCAGCGCCTGATCTCGGAGTTGACGAAGCTGCCGTAGGGCGCCATCGCGAGGTTCGGGATCTCGGCCCCGTTGTTGGCCCAGATCGCCTTCAGCTCGTCGGTCGCCAGCGCCTTCTTCATCTCCTCGACGATCCTGGCCTGCACGTCGGCCGGCGTACCCTTGGGCGCCCACAGCCCGTACCAAGTGGTCACGGTGTAGTCCGGCAGGCCGACCTCGGCGGCGCTGGGCACGTCCGGAAAGGCAGGGTTGCGCTTGGTGCCGGCCATCATGAGCGCCTTGATGCGGCCGGCCTTGATGTGCTGCGCCGAAGAGCCCAGGCCGTCGAACATGCAGTCGACGTTGCCGGCGATCAGGTCCTGCAGCGCAGGGCCTGCGCCGCGATACGGAATGTGGGTGATGAAAGTGCCGGTCTGCAGCTTGAAGAGCTCGCCCGCCAGATGGTGCGAGGTGCCGGCGCCGGCCGAAGCGTAATTCAGCTTGCCAGGGTTCCTCTTGGCCTCGGCGACGAAGTCCTTGAGCGTCGTCGCGCTCACGCGCTTCGGATTGATCACCACCACCTGCGGCACGCTGGCCAAGAGCATCAGCGGCACGAAGTCCTTCTCGATGTCGTAGTCGAGCTTGGGATAGACCGAGGGCGCGATCGCATGGTGCACCGCGCCCATGAAGAGCGTGTAGCCGTCCGGCTGCGCCTTGGCCGCGATGCTCGCGCCCAGGGTGCCGCCGGCGCCGCCGCGGTTGTCGACGACCAGCGTCTGGCCGGCGACCTTGGCGAACTGCGCCGACAGCGGCCGCGCGAAGGCGTCGGTGCCGCCGCCGGCCGGAAAGGGCACCACCATCGTCACCGGCTTGGCGGGCCAGCTGGCCTGGGCGCGTGCGCCGCCGCCCAGAACGGCGGCGGCCGCCGCGGCGAGGCGCAATACGTCGCGCCGCTGGAAGCTTGGGGTCATTGCCTTGTCTCCTTTGTGATGAACCGTCGGGGGCCTCAGCCCTTGAGAAAAAGATCGTCGACATCGCCCGACACCGCCACCTTGCCCTGCGCGAGCAGGGTACGGTGCTTGTCGAGCCGCTTCAGATCGTAGAGGTAGTTGACCATGAGTCCGTAGGATTGCTTCAGCCCCTTGGGCGAAGGATCGCCGGCCCAGTTGAGCCGCTCCACACGCGCACCGTTGCCGAGGTGGAAGCGCGCCACCGGATCGACCGGCTTGCCCTCGGCGGTGGCCCGCCCGAGGTATTCGGCGGCGGCGTTCAGCAGCAGCTGGCGCACCGGCGATTTCGCATCGAGCGCGATCGCCTCCTCGGCCGCCGCCAGCACGCGCTCGGCGGTGGGCGGCAGGGAACCGATGACGCGGCCCAGTTCGGTGGTGCGCTTCTCGTCGAGCCGCTCCAGCAGGGAGCCCGCGTTCTTCCCCAGCCAGCCGCGAAAGCCCGGGATCGGCGACAGCGTCGCGAAGATCTTCAGGCGCGGCATCTCCTTCTGCAGCTCCTCGACCACGCGCTTGATCAGCGAATCGCCGAAGCTCACGCCCCGCAGGCCGTTCTGGGTGTTGCTGATCGAATAGAAGATCGCGGTCGTCGCTCGGTCGTGCTTGACCGGCGCGGCGGCTTCGTCGAGCAGCGGCACGATGCCTTCGCTGATGTGATCGACCAGCGCCACCTCGACGAAGATCAGCGGCGTGTTGGGCAGCCGCGGGTGGAAGAAGCCGTAGCAGCGGCGGTCGCTGTCGAGCCGGTTCTTGACGTCGGCCCAGCTCTTGATGTCGTGCACCGCCTCGTACTTGATCAGCTTCTCGATCAGCGAGGCCGGCGAATCCCAGCTGATGCGGCGCAGGTCCAGGAAGGCGACGTCGAACCAGGTCGAGAACAGGTGCTCGAGCTCGGCATCGAGCGGCAGGAGGCGCCGGTCGCCCTTCAGGTGCGGCAGCAGTTCGGCACGCAGGTCGACCAGGAAGCGCATGCCGTCGGGATCGATGGCGAAGCGTTGCAACAAGCGCGCGCGCGGCGAGACCAGAGCGCGGCGCAGGTGCACCTCGGCCTGGGCCTCGTCGGGCGTTCCCATGGCGGCCCCATGCCGGTCGCGCGCGCTGCTGACCTTCTGCAGGTCGGGCGCGAAGCGCTCGCTCATGAGCAGCCAGACATCGCGCCGCTCGTCGAGCTCGCGCCCGGCATACCACTGCACCACCGCATGGGCGCGGCGTCCGGCTTCGACCTCGCTCACGCTCGGGTCGACCACCGCCTGCAGCTCGGTGAGCGCGCGGCGCAGCGCACGCGGCGCCAGCGCCTCGCCATGGCGGCGCAGCGTGGCGTCCAGCCGTTCGGCCAGCGGCCGCGGGCCGACAGTGGCGGCCGGCTTCGTCTTCTTTTCGGAGCTTGCGGGCTTCTTGACTTCGGCGGCATCGCTGCCGGGACGCAGCCGCGAGACGCTGCGGGTGATCCAGTCGCTGGCATTCATGAGATCAGCTTCGCTTTCTGTTGGAGCGCGATCGCCCGCAGGGCTTCGCGCTGGCGGTTCAGATGGGTGCGCATCGCGGCCTCGGCGCCGTCGCTGTCGCGCGCCTTGAGCGCGGCGAACACCGCGAGATGTTCGGACAGGCTCTGTTCGAGCCGCCCCGGCGCATGCAGTTGCTGCAGGCGCGCAAGCTTGAGGATCTTGCGCAGATCGCCGATCACCTGCGCCAGCCAGCGGTTGTCGGCCAGCATGATGATCGCCTCGTGGATCGCGAAATTGGTCGCGTAGTACTCGTTGATGCGTTTGGCGCGTGCGTGCTTCGCGAGCTTGTCGTGCATGGCTTCGAGTGCCAGCAGCTCGGCATCGCTGGCGTTGCGCGCCGCCTGCCAGGCGCAGCGCCCTTCGAGCAGCGCGATGACGGGAAAGATGTCGTCGAGGTCGCGCTGCGTGACCTCGGCCACGAAGCAGCCGCGCCGCGGCTCATGCCGCAGCAGCCCTTCGGCCGTCAGTACCTTCAGCGCCTCGCGCAGCGGCGTCCGCGAGATCGAAAGCCGCTCGCACACCGCCGCCTCGTCGACGAAGCTGCCTGGCGCCAGGGTGCCGGCGAAGATCTCCTCGCGCAGCGTGGTGGCGACTTCGTCGTGCAGCGAGTTGTGGACGATGCGCATGGCGGGCGGGAAGGTAATCGGGTCGGCGTGATTTTCGGTAATTACGCGTAATTATGAGAACCCGGGAGGCAGAACGCAAAGCTTTTTGCCCCGGGATAAACCCTGCCGCCGTCGTGGCGCTTCAGCCGCGCGCCGGCGTCGCGGCTGCCCGCGCCGCGGGCGCGCTGGCATAGAGCCAGATGCCGAACACGATCATCGGCACGCAGAGCCACTGCCCCATGCTCATGTTGAGCGCCAGCAGGCCCAGGAAGTCGTCGGGCTCGCGGAAGTATTCGGCGATGAAGCGCATCAGCCCGTAGCCGATCAGGAACACCGCCGACACGCGGCGCTCGCGCCGCTCCTTGCGTGCATAGAGCCAGAGGATCACGAACAGCAGCAGCCCTTCGAGCAGGAACTGGTAGACCTGCGAGGGGTGGCGCGGCAGCATCGATCCGCTCTGCGGAAACACCATGCCCCAGGGCAGATCGGGGCTGCTGAAGCGGCCCCACAGCTCGCCGTTGATGAAGTTGCCGACCCGCCCCGCCGCCAGCCCGGTGGGCACGCAGGGCGCGACGAAATCCATCACCTGCCAGAAGGGCCGCGCGCGCGAACGCGCGAACCACGCCATCGCCGCGATCACGCCGAGCAGCCCGCCATGGAAGCTCATGCCGCCCTGCCAGACAAAGAAGATCTCCAGCGGGTGCGTGAGGTAGTAGCCGGGCTTGTAGAACAGACAGTAGCCGAGCCGGCCGCCGACGATCACGCCCATGACGCCGAGGAAGAGGATGTCCTCCAGATCCTTGCGGCTCCAGGCCCCCGGGCCGGCGATGGAACGGAAAGGCTCGTGCCGCAGCCTGCGCGTGCCGAGGAAGTAGAACAGTGCGAAAGCGGCCAGATAGGTCAGGCCATACCAGTGGATGGCGATCGGTCCGAGCTGCAGGGCGACGGGATTGATCTGCGGGTACGTGAGCATCAGCCTATTGTGCCCACGGATGTGACAGTCCCCTGCTCCTGGACGAATCGCACGAAGCGCGCGAGCGCGGGGTTGTCGGTGTGGCCGGGCCAGACCAGGCTGGTCTCGCAGCCGGGCAACACGGCGGTCTTTCGCCGTCCGGAGGGCGCGAATTCGGACGCAGCGCGATAGACCACGCCCGCGCGCCGGAACTGGGTCACGCTCTCGGGCACCCAGGCCACGCCGAGTCCGCCCCAGACCAGGTTCACGATGGTCTGCATCTGGATCGCTTCCTGCGCAACCCGGGGCACCAGGCCGGCCGCGTGGTAGAGCCCGAAGATCGCGTCGTGCAGCGAGGGCACGATGCGGCGCGGAAAGATCACCAGCGGCTCGGCGAGCACTTCGGCCAGCGGCAGCTTCGGCATCCGGGCCAGCGGATGCTTCGCCGGCAGCGCCAGCACCAGCGGCTCCTCGGACACCGCGAGCCGCTCCAGGCCGGGCGGCGCGAAGCCGGGCGAATGCAGCATCAGCCCGGCATCGATCTCGCCGCGCGCGAAGGCTTCGAGCTGCACGTCGCCAGTGGCCTCGACCAGCTCCAGCGCGACCTCGGGGCAGCGCACGCGGAATTCGCGCACCCAGGCCGGCAGCCGCTCGAAGCCGATGGTCGAGACGAAGGCGAGCCGCACGCGCCCCACTTCGCCGGCCGCCGCCGCCCTCGCCCGCACCGGCAGCGCCTGCGCGCGCGCCAGCAGCTCGCGCACCTCGGGCAGGAGCGCCTCGCCCGCGGGCGTGAGCGCGACCCGGCGCCGGGTGCGGTCGAACAGCAGCACGCCCAGCGTTTTTTCGAGCTGCGCAATGGCCTGCGTGACCGGCGGCTGCGTCATGTGCAGGCGAGCGGCGGCGCGGCCGAAATGCAGTTCCTCGGCCACCGTGAGGAACTGGCGCCACGCGCGCAGGTCGATCCAGGCTTCTTTCATATGCCGAGCATATCAATCGGGCTTGAAATTAGGATTGGAAGCAATCAGTCAATCGTCCGATACTTGGCTTCCCCCGACCGCAACACAAGAGAGACCATGGCCACCCCACCGATCAAGATCAACAGTCGCAGCGCCCACATCGTCGAAGGCAAGTCGCGTGCACCCAACCGTTCGATGTTCTACGCGATGGGCTACGAGGAAGACGATTTCAAGAAGCCGATGGTCGGCGTGGCCAACGGGCACAGCACCATCACGCCCTGCAACTCGGGCCTGCAGAAACTGGCCGATGCCGCGATCGCCGGCATCGAGGAAGCCGGCGGCAATGCGCAGGTCTTCGGCACGCCGACCATCTCCGACGGCATGGCCATGGGCACCGAAGGCATGAAGTACTCGCTGGTGAGCCGCGAGGTCATCTCGGACTGCATCGAGACCTGCGTCGGCGGCCAATGGATGGACGGCGTGCTGGTGGTCGGCGGCTGCGACAAGAACATGCCCGGCGGTCTGATGGGCATGCTGCGCGCCAACGTGCCGGCGATCTACGTCTACGGCGGCACCATCTTGCCGGGCCGCTACAAGGGCCAGGACCTGAACATCGTGAGCGTGTTCGAGGCGGTCGGCCAGAACGCCGCCGGCAACATGAGCGACGAGGACCTGTTGGAGATCGAGAAGCGCGCGATTCCGGGCACCGGCTCCTGCGGCGGCATGTACACGGCCAACACCATGAGTTCGGCCTTCGAGGCGCTCGGCATCTCGCTGCCCTACTCCTCGACCATGGCCAACCCGCACGACGAGAAGGCCAACTCGGCCAAGGAATCGGCCAAGGTGCTGATCGAGGCGATCAAGAAGGACATCAAGCCGCGCGACATCGTGACCAAGAAGGCGATCGAGAACGCGGTGGCCGTGATCATGGCCACCGGCGGCTCGACCAACGCGGTGCTGCACTTCCTCGCCATCGCGCACGCCGCGGGCGTGGAATGGTCGATCGACGACTTCGAGCGCATGCGCAAGAAGGTGCCGGTGCTGTGCGATCTCAAGCCCAGCGGCAAGTACCTCGCGGTCGACCTGCACCAGGCCGGCGGCATTCCGCAAGTGATGAAGATCCTGCTGAACGCGGGCCTGCTGCACGGCGACTGCATCACGATCACCGGCCAGACCATCGCCGACGTGCTGAAGGACGTGCCCGACCAGCCGCGTGCCGACCAGGACGTGATCCGCCCGATCACGAATCCGATGTACGCCGAAGGCCACCTGGCGATCCTCAAGGGCAACCTCTCGCCCGAAGGCGCGGTGGCCAAGATCACCGGCCTGAAGAACCCGGTCATCACCGGCCCGGCGCGTGTGTTCGACGACGAGCAGTCGGCGCTGCAGGCCATCCTCGACGGCAAAATCAAGGCCGGCGACGTGATGGTGCTGCGCTACCTGGGTCCCAAGGGCGGCCCCGGCATGCCGGAGATGCTGGCGCCGACCGGCGCGCTGATCGGCGCCGGCCTCGGCGAAAGCGTGGGCCTCATCACCGACGGCCGCTTCTCGGGCGGCACCTGGGGCATGGTGGTCGGCCACGTGGCGCCCGAAGCGGCGGCCGGCGGCACCATTGCCTTCGTCAACGAGGGCGACTCGATCACCATCGACGCGCATCAGCTCAAGCTCGTGCTCAATGTGTCCGACGCCGAACTCGCCAAGCGCCGCGAGGGATGGAAGGCACCTGCCCCGCGCTACACGCGTGGCGTGCAGGCCAAGTTCGCCTTCAACGCATCGAGCGCGAGCTCGGGTGCGGTGCTCGACAAGTACTGATCGCTCGTCGAGTCGGAGAGGAGCTTCAGCGTCCGCCGCGGCGGCGCCTGTTGGAACGGCTCGTCAGAAGGCCCAGATTGCTGCGCTGCCGGTCGATGCGGTCTTGCCGGCGCGCGTTCTCGCGCTCGACCACCTTGCGCTTGGTGTAACCCGACCAGTCGGCCCAGGCCCACCAGGCCGCGGCCAGTGCGAAGGGGATCAGCACGATCCACCAGTCCCACTGGGCCACGAAGCCGATTTCGAAGTACTTCAGGGCCACGGCAAGAAGGCCCAGCAACAGAAACCACATAGAGAATCCCTCCGGTTGTCCAGGCCCGCATCGCGGCGGACCGTGCACCGCGCTACCTACAATCGCGTTGGATCGACTTTAACGCACCCACGCGACAAGGACCCCATGAAAAGAGCGCTTCTGCTGGCCGCCCTGGGCCTGGCTTCCGCTGCACCCGCCCTCGCCGACCTGGCTCTGGCCACCTCGAAGAACTGCATGAGCTGCCACGCGGTCGAACGCAAGATCCTCGGCCCGTCGTTCAAGGAAGTCGCGGCCAAGTACAAGGACAACAAGGGAGCGCCCGACATGCTCGCCGGCAAGATCATCAAGGGCGGCTCGGGTGTCTGGGGCCAGGTGCCGATGCCGGCCAACAACCAGGTCAGCGAAGCGGACGCGAAGAAGCTGGCGGCCTGGGTGCTGTCGACGAAGTAGCGCGGGCCTCAGACCGGCGGCGGCATGCCCGCGGGCGGTGAAGATGGCACCGTCGATGCCGCCGGCCGGCGGTCGAAGCGGTCTTCGAGCTGGCCGATGTGGGCCGCCAGCGTGTTGTCGGTCTGGTCAGAGCGCAGCTTGATCATCGTCTCCAGCTGCTCCACGCGCGCCAGCAGCGCCGCATGCCGCTCGGCGTTGCGTGCCATGTGGACGTTCTCCTGGGTCTCGAGGAAACTGCGCAGCTCGGTGAAACGAGAAGCCTCGGCCCGGTCGGCCAGGCTGCGCTGGGCCTGCATTTCCTTCGTGTGGCGCCGCGTTTCGAGCAGCACCGTGGTCTGCAGGTAGACGATGTAGGCCACGAAGAAGATGCTCAGAAGCAGCGTGAGGCCCAGCATGATCAACCCGAAGGGTGCCGTGATCTGCATGAAGCCGACCGACATGACGGTGGGCGTGACGAGCAGGCCCCAGTTCAAGGCCGCGAGCGCCGCGATCAGCAGCACGACCACCAGCAGCACGCCTGTTCTCAATCCCATGGATGTCTCCTCAACAATCGATGGGCTGTTGTAACGCATCCGGCGCCAATGCCCTGTCGGACAGGGGCGCGCCCAGGCCGGCGCCGGGCCGCCCCAAGGCGGCCTGCGGCCCCCTCGGGGGCAGCGAGTACACGCAGTGACGGAGCGTGGGGGCCAGTCAGTAAGCCTGGCCGAGCTGTTCGAGGATGGCGGGGTTCTCGAGCGTCGAGGTGTCCTGCGTGATCGCTTCGCCCTTGGCGATGCTGCGCAAGAGGCGCCGCATGATCTTGCCGCTGCGCGTCTTCGGCAGGTTCTCGCCGAAGCGGATGTCCTTCGGCTTGGCGATCGGGCCGATCTCCTTGGCCACCCAGTTGCGCAGCTCGGCGGCGATCTTCTTGGCTTCGTCGCCGCTCGGACGGCCGCGCTTCAACACGACGAAGGCGCAGACCGCCTCGCCGGTCACGTCGTCCGGCCGGCCGACCACGGCGGCCTCGGCCACGAGGTCGGTCTTGGCGACCAGTGCGGATTCGATCTCCATCGTGCCGAGCCGGTGGCCCGACACGTTGAGCACGTCGTCGATGCGCCCCGTGATGCGGAAGTAGCCGCGGTCGGCGCTGCGCACCGCGCCGTCGCCGGCCAGGTAGATGGTGCCGCCCATCTCTTCGGGGAAGTAGCTCTTCTTGAAGCGCTCGGGGTCGTTCCAGATGGTGCGGATCATCGAGGGCCAGGGCCGCTTGATGACCAGCATGCCGCCGGCGCCGTTCGGGATGTCCTTGCCGGTCTCGTCGACGATTGCGGCCATGATGCCCGGCAGCGGCAGGGTGCAGGAGCCCGGCACCAGCGGCGTGGCGCCCGGCAGCGGCGTGATGACGTGGCCGCCGGTCTCGGTCTGCCAGAAGGTGTCGACGATCGGACATTTCTCGCCGCCGACGTTCCGGTAGTACCACATCCAGGCTTCGGGATTGATCGGCTCTCCCACGGTGCCGAGGATGCGCAGCGAGGACAGGTCCCAGTTCTTCGGATGCACCTTCTCGTCGCTGTCGGCCGCCTTGATCAGCGATCGGATCGCGGTCGGCGCGGTATAGAAGATCGTGACCTTGTGCTTCTCGATCATCTGCCAGAAGCGGCCCGCATGCGGAAAGGTCGGGATGCCCTCGAACACCACCTGCGTCGCGCCCGCCGCCAGCGGGCCGTAGGCCACGTAGGTATGGCCGGTGATCCAGCCGATGTCGGCGGTGCACCAGAACACGTCTTCGGGGCGCACGTCGAAGGTCCAGTCCATCGTGAGCTTGGCCCACAGCAGGAAGCCGCCGGTCGAATGCTGCACGCCCTTGGGCTTGCCGGTCGAGCCCGAGGTGTAGAGGATGAAGAGCGGATGCTCGGCGCCGACCGGCACCGGCGCGCATTCGGTGCTCTGGCCCTGGAGCGCTTCGTCGAAGGTCTTGTCGCGGCCGGCCACCATGTTGCAGGCGGTTGCTGTGCGCTGATAGACCAGCACGGTCTTGATCGATTCGCAGCCGCCGAGCGCGATGCCGTCGTCGACGATGGCCTTGAGCGGCAGTTCCTTGCCGCCGCGCAGCTGGAAGTTGGCCGTGATGACCGCCACGGCGCCGGCATCGATGATGCGCTCCTGCAGCGCCTTGGCCGAAAAGCCTCCGAACACCACGCTGTGGGTGGCGCCTATGCGGGCGCAGGCCTGCATCGCGATCACGCCTTCGATGGCCATCGGCATGTAGACGATGACGCGATCGCCCTTCTTGATGCCCTGCGCCTTCAGCGCGTTGGCGAACTGGGAGACACGGGCCAGCAGCTCCTTGTAGCTGACTTTGGTGACCGCGCCGTCGTCGGCCTCGAAGACGATCGCGGTCTTGTTCTCGACCGGGGTGCCGATGTGCTTGTCGAGGCAGTTGGCCGAGGCGTTGAGTTCGCCGTCGTCGAACCATTTGTAGAAGGGCACGTTGGATTCGTCGAGCGTGCGGGTGAAGGGCTTGGTCCACACCACGTTGCTGCGCGCCTGGCGGGCCCAGAAGCCCTCGAAGTCGTCGGCGGCTTCCTTGCACAGCGCGTCGTACGCGGCCATGCTTGCGATACGCGCGCCCTGCGTGGCACGGGCGTCCGGCGGGAACACGCGGTTTTCGACCAGGGTGGACTCGATCGTCGATGCGCTGCTCATTCCTTGTCTCCTGTAGCTTTGAAGTGGCCGGCGCTAATGTCGGCGGCCGCACTTACGGATGACTGACGCTCCATGTTAACGACAGGAGCGTGACACCGGGGCGCTCGCGCACACCCTAGAATCGCGCGTTTCCCGCCCACAACGACCCGATGTCCACCCTCGACCCCATCACCCCGAACAGCGGCAAGGTCTCGCCCCTGCGCCCGCTGCCCAACCTGATCTTCGCGAGCCGCTGGCTGCAGTTGCCGCTGTACCTGGGCCTCATCGTCGCCCAGGGCGTGTACGTGCTGCACTTCCTGGTCGAGCTCTTCCACCTGGTCGAGGCCGCGTTCGGCAGCCAGGATGCGCTGCAACTGCTCATCACCAGCATCGGCTACAAGACCGCCGCGCCGATCACGACGCTCAACGAAACCGTGATCATGCTGGTGGTGCTGGCGCTGATCGACGTGGTCATGATCTCCAACCTGCTGATCATGGTGATCGTCGGCGGCTACGAGACCTTCGTGAGCCGCATGAACCTCGAAGGCCACCGCGACCAGCCCGAGTGGCTGAGCCATGTGAACGCCTCGGTACTGAAGGTCAAGCTGGCCACCGCCATCATCGGCATCAGCTCGATCCACCTGCTCAAGACCTTCATCAATGCCGACAACTACACCGACCGGGTGCTGATCGCGCAGACGGCGATCCACATCACCTTCCTGCTGTCGGCCATGGCCATCGCCTATACCGACAAGCTGATGGCGCCGGCGCCGCATCACTGACAGCGGGCACTAGCGCCCGGTCATCTTGTCCGGCACTACCCACTGGTCGAACTGCTCGGCCGTGAGGTGGCCCGACGCGATTGCCGCCTCGCGCAGGCTCGTGCCTTCCTTGTGCGCCTTCTTCGCGATGAAGGCCGCCTTGTCGTAGCCGATGTGCGTGTTGAGCGCAGTCACCAGCATCAGCGAACGCTGCACCAGTTCGGCGATGCGCTCACGGTTGGGCTCGATGCCCACCGCGCAGTGGTCGTTGAAGCTCACCATCCCGTCGGCCAGCAGGCGCACGCTCTGCAGGAAGTTGTGCGCCACCATCGGGCGGAACACGTTGAGCTCGAAGTTGCCCGAGGCGCCGCCGATGTTGATCGCGACATCGTTGCCGAACACCTGCGCGGCCAGCATCGTCACCGCCTCGCTCTGCGTCGGATTCACCTTGCCGGGCATGATCGACGAGCCCGGCTCGTTCTCGGGAATGCTCAGCTCGCCGATGCCGCTGCGCGGGCCGCTCGCGAGCCAGCGCACGTCGTTGGCGATCTTGGTCATGCTCGCGGCCAGGGTCTTGAGCGCGCCGTGCGCATGCACCAGCCCGTCGACCGAGGCCATGGCCTCGAACTTGTTCGGCGCGGTCACGAAAGGCAGGCCGGTGAGCTTCGCGAGTTCGGCCGCCACCTGCTCGGCGTAGCCCTTGGGCGCATTGAGGCCTGTGCCGACCGCGGTGCCGCCCAGCGCCAGCTCGCACAGGTGCGGCAGCGCGGCGCGCACGTGGGCTTCGCCGTGCGCGAGCTGCGCCACGTAGCCCGAGAACTCCTGGCCCAGCGTGAGCGGTGTCGCATCCTGCAGATGGGTGCGGCCGATCTTCACGATGTCGGCGAAGTCCTGCGATTTCTTCTCCAGCGTTCCGCGCAGCTTGGCGATGGCCGGCAGCAGCCGGTTGGTGATCGCATCGACCGCCGCCACGTGCATCGCGGTCGGGAACACGTCGTTCGAGGACTGGCTGCGGTTCACGTCGTCGTTCGGATGCACGAGCCGCCCTTCCCCGCGTTCGCCGCCCAGCAGTTCGCTCGCGCGATTGGCCAGCACCTCGTTCACGTTCATGTTGGTCTGCGTGCCCGAGCCGGTCTGCCACACGACCAGCGGGAACTCCTCGGGATGCTGGCCCGCAATGACTTCGTCGGCCGCGGCGACGATGGCCCTCGTCTTCTTCTCGTCCTGCAGGCCCAGCGCATGGTTGACCACGGCCGAGGCGCGCTTGACCTGTGCCAGGGCCTGGATGATCTCGCGCGGCTGCTGCTCGCCCGAGATGTCGAAGTTCTGCAGCGAGCGCTGGGTCTGCGCGCCCCAGAGCCTGTCTGCCGGCACTTCGATGGGGCCAAAGGTGTCGCGTTCGGTACGTGTCTTCATGGGCGGGCCTGAGCTGTCAAAATGGAGGGCCCGCCAGTATCCGCCCAAGCAAAAACCCCCAATGACCACCACGATTCAACAAGCCGACCTGATCGAGTCGGTTGCCGCCGCGCTGCAATACATCAGCTACTACCACCCGACCGACTACATCGCCCACCTGGCCCGCGCCTACGAGCGCGAGCAGAGCCCGGCGGCCAAGGACGCGATGGCGCAGATCCTCACCAACAGCAAGATGAGCGCCACCGGCCAGCGCCCGATCTGCCAGGACACCGGCATCGTCAACGTGTTCCTCAAGGTCGGCATGGACGTGCGCTGGGGCGGCTTCACCGGCAGCCTGGACGACGCCATCAACGAGGGCGTGCGCCGCGGCTACAACCATCCCGACAACACGCTGCGCGCCTCGGTCGTGGCCGACCCGCAGTTCGATCGCAAGAACACCAAGGACAACACGCCGGCCGTGATCTTCACCGAGATCGTGCCGGGCAACACGGTCGAGGTAACGGTCGCCGCCAAGGGCGGCGGCAGCGAGAACAAGAGCAAGCTGGTGATGCTGAACCCCGGCGACAGCGTGGTCGACTGGGTGCTCAAGACCGTGCCCACCATGGGGGCCGGCTGGTGCCCGCCGGGCATGCTGGGCATCGGCATCGGCGGCACCGCCGAGAAGGCCGCCCTGCTCGCCAAGGAAAGCCTGATGGACGACCTCGACATGCACGAGCTGCTGGAGAAGAAGCGCTCAGGCGCCGAGCTCAGCAAGGTGGAAGCGCTGCGCGTCGAGCTCTACGAGAAAGTGAATGCGCTGGGCATCGGCGCGCAGGGCCTTGGCGGCCTCGCGACCGTGCTCGACGTCAAGATCAAGATGTACCCCACGCACGCGGCAAGCAAGCCTGTGGCGATGATCCCGAACTGCGCCGCCACGCGCCATGCGCACTTCGTGCTCGACGGCTCGGGCCCTGTGTACCTCGAGGCGCCCTCGCTGGACCTGTGGCCCAAGATCGACTGGGCGCCCGACTACAACAAGAGCAAGCGCGTCGACCTCGACAAGCTCACGCCGGCCGAGGTCGCGAGCTGGAAGCCGGGCGACACCCTGCTGCTCAACGGCAAGATGCTCACCGGCCGCGATGCGGCGCACAAGCGCATCGCCGACATGCTGGCCAAGGGCGAGAAGCTGCCGGTGGACTTCACCAACCGGGTGATCTACTACGTCGGCCCGGTCGATCCGGTCAAGGACGAGGCCGTGGGCCCGGCCGGCCCGACCACCGCCACGCGCATGGACGGCTTCACCGAGATGATGCTCGCCAAGACCGGGCTGATCGCGATGATCGGCAAGGCCGAGCGCGGGCCGGTCGCGATCGAGGCGATCAAGAAGCACCAGAGCGCCTACCTGATGGCGGTGGGCGGTGCGGCCTACCTGGTGAGCAAGGCGATCAAGACGGCCAAGGTGGTGGGCTTCGCGGACCTCGGCATGGAGGCGATCTACGAGTTCGACGTGGTGGACATGCCGGTCACGGTGGCGGTGGATGCCGGCGGCACCAGCGCGCACATCACCGGCCCGGCCGAGTGGCAGAAGCGCATCGCCAGCGGCGAGTTCAAGACCATCATGATGGAAGCCGCTTGAGCGAATTTCCGATCGGTGTGTTCGACAGCGGCGTCGGCGGCCTCTCGGTCCTCAACGCGCTGCGCGAGGAACTGCCGCACGAGCGCTTCGTCTACTTCGCCGACACGGGCCACGCGCCCTACGGCGAGCGCGGCGATGCCTACGTGGCGGAGCGGACCCGCGCGGTCGCGCGCTACCTGCTCGATCGGCATCGGATCAAGGCGCTGGTCGTGGCTTGCAATACCGCCACGGCAGCTGCCATCCATCAACTGCGGGCCGATCATCCGGCGCTGCCGCTGATCGGCGTCGAGCCTGCCCTCAAGCCAGCGGTGGCGACGAGCCGCACCGGCCATATCGCGGTGATCGCGACCCGCGTGACCCTGGAAAGCCGCAAGTTCGAGACCTTGCACGCGTCGCTGGCAGCGCAGGCGGTCTTCCGCATCGTTCCCTGCGACGGCCTGGCGGGTGCCATCGAGCGCTCCGACAGCGCCGAGATCGCTGCACTGAGCCAACGCTACCTGAGCGCCGCAGGCACTTTCGGCAGCGCGCCGGGACAGATCGACACACTGGTGCTCGGCTGCACCCACTACCCCTTCATCGCGGCCGAGCTGCGCCGCCATGCCGGCGACGCGGTGCGCTTCATCGATACCGGCGCGCCGGTCGCGCAGCAGACGCGGCGGCTGCTGTCCCAGGCCGGGCAACTGGCCGAAACGGGTTGCGGCGCCGTCGCGCTCGTCAGCAGCGCGGCACCCGATGCGCTCGATGCCGCCGCCGCGCGCTGGCTCACGCGGCCTGCCGTCGATGCGACGACCGCCATCGCATCGACGGCGACGATCGTCTGATCCGTCCATGCGCGGCCGCCTGCTCCTTGCCCCGCTGCTGGCCGCCTTCTGTGTTGCCGGCCACGCGGCCTGCGACACCGGCCTCGCGGAGCGCATGCATGCCAAGCTGCATCCGAAGCGCCTGCTCGACCACGAGCGCGCCGTGTGCCAGCCTTGGCGCGGCTTCGCAGGTCGCTTCATCGTGGTGCTGCCGATGCCGCGTCCAACGTCAGAACCCGGCTTCACGGAGTTCGATCTCGACGTGCTCGTGGTACAGCAGGCCGACAACGGCAACACGGATCGCGCGGCGGTGATCAGCCGCCTGCTCCAGCCCGCGGCGCTGACCGAAGACGCCGTCCGCATCGGCGCGATCAAGGTCGACACCGCGCGCTACACGCTGGCCAGCGACGCACGCGCATTCGGCGTTCGCGTCATCCGCCAGGGCTCGTCCCGCGCAAATCCCTATTCGAGCGAAACGCTCACCTTGTACGTCCCCCAGGGCCCCAGGCTCGCCAAGGTGCTCGACGGACTCGAGACGACGCTGGAACGCGGCGAATGGGACACCAACTGCGCCGGCAACTTCGAGACCGTGCGCGGCAGCCTGTCGATCGCGCGCAGCACGAGCAATGGTTACGCCGATCTGCTGCTGCGCCAGACGCGTACCCAGAGCCGCTCCGCCCCGCAGGGCGAAGAATGCGTGACGCAGGAACGGCCGGCGAAGTTCACGTCGATGACGCTGCGCTACGACGGGACGATCTACCGCAGCGCCAAGGGCGCGGCTTCCGACTGAGACGCTTCGCGCAGTGCCGCGGCGCGGCCGCGCCGCATGTCGATCGGTATCAGCAGCAAGAGGCCGCCGACGAACAGCGCGGTGGTCGAGAGGATGGCAATGCGCTGGTTGCCGCCGGTCATCCAGGTGATGGCGCCGTAGCTCAGCGGCCCGATGATGCCGGCCAGCCGCGTCGCGAAGGTCCAGAGCCCGAAGAACTCGGCGAGCTGGCGCGGCGGGGCCAGCACGCCTGTCATGGCGCGGCCGGCCGACTGGCTCGAACCCATCGCCAGGCCGGCGATGGAAGCGGCCCACCAGAAGCCGCCCTTGGTGGTGACCGAGGCGGCGATCACGCACACGGCGATCCAGGCCACGAGCGCACCTGCCAGCGCACGCCGGTGGCCGATGCGGTCCTGCAGGTAGCCGAAGCCGAAGGCGCCGAGCGCCGCTGCGATGTTGAGCACGAAGATCAGCACCATGGTCTCGCTCGCGACGAAGCCGATCACCTGCTCGGCGTAGATCGCCGCGAGCGTGATCGCGACCGCCACGCCGCCCTGGTAGCAGACCGTGCAGGCCAGGAGCCACATGAAGTCCCGATAGGCGCGCGCCTCGCGGAAGGTGTGACGCAGCTGCTGCCAGGCGCTCTGGCGCGCACCGGCGGTCTGCGGCAGCGCACGCTCGGGCAGCAGCGCGAAGGTGGCGCAGGCCGCCGCGCCGTAGAGCGCAGCCGTGATCAGCATCGTGACCGGCACGAAATGCGCAGCAGGCAAGCCCTTGGCCTGTGCCGAGAGCACATAGGCCAGGCACAGCCCGAGTGCGAGCATGCCGCCGATGTAGCCGAAGGCCCAGCCCCATCCGCTGACCTTGCCCATGCCCTCGGCCGTGGCGAGTTCCGGCAGGAAGGCGCCGGTCAGCGATTCGCCGTAGGAGTAGAAGGTGTTGGAGAGGATCACCAGCCCCATCGCCATCGCCACCGCATACGGACCGCCGAGCTGCGGTGTGAGCGCGAGGGCCGCCGTGCCGAGCACGCAGCCGGCCGTGACGATGGCCAGCACCCTTTTCTTTGCCGCATGCAGATCGGCCCAGGCGCCGATGGCCGGCATCGACAGCATCACGATCGCGTAGGAAGTGCTCAGCGCAGCTGTCCATGCGAAGGTGGCCCAGGGCTCGCCCTTGGCGATGCCGCCGACGAAGTAGGCAGCGAACACCGCTGTGATGACGACCGTGGTGTAGCCCGAGTTGGCGAAGTCGTACATCGCCCAGCCGAAGACTTCGCGCTTGCGCACGCCGGGACGGAGGGCAGATTGTGAAAACAAGGCCAAGCGACTCTCCTCGAACAGAAGGTCGCCGAGCATAGCGGAGCGGCTTGACCGCTCCGTGGCACGCTCTCGCTAGTGCAGGTGGCGCGGGCGGCGTCCGCCGCCGTGGCCGCCCGTGCCGGGGCCACCGGTGCCGCCGCGCGGACGCTTGCCGATCTCGAGCGAATTCACCAGCGCATCGAAGCGGTCGCCGAAGAGCTTGTCGATTTCCGCCACCACGCCGCCGAGCTCAGCACCGTCGAAGTGGCGTTCCATGAGGTTGATCACGTCTTCCACCAGCAGATCGCGCTGCACCTGCATGATCGCGGCCGGATTCGGGCCCACGAACAGCATGAGGAAATCGTCGCGCGACTCTTCGTCGGGGTCGCCCTCTTCCTCGTCGAAGTCGGTGTCGTAGAAGGTGACTTCAAGCGCAGCGCCTTGTTCGGCGAGTTCGTTGAGTCCCATGCACATCTCGTCGAGTGCCTGGCGGAAATCCTCGTCGCCGGCCACCGTCCAGCAGATCTGGAGCATGTGCTCCTTCTGCTCGAAGCGGATGCCCGGCTCTTCTTCGTAGACGCTGGTCGCGCCATCGGCCAGCGACTTGGCGCCGGCATATTTCCAGAGCGGCTTCAGCGCTTCCTGGATCTGCTCGAAGCTCACGTCGGAACGCAGCGGCACATCGCCGTGCACATGGATTTCGAACGGAGCGTTGTAGCGAGGCATGTCATTGCTCCCTTGTATGTGATGGTGCCCGGAACCGGGGTCGAACCGGTACGCCCCTTATGCAGGAAGCGGCGGATTTTAAGTCCGATGTGTCTACCAATTTCACCATCCGGGCGTCCTGGCGGATATGCACGATAACCGAAACAAAAACAGCCCCGGCAACGATGGTTGGTGGGGCTGTCGGATCGATATCGATATGGATGGAGGCGCGACCCGGAGTCGAACCGGGCTAGACGGATTTGCAATCCGTTGCATAACCGCTTTGCTATCGCGCCCTGCTGTTTGAACTCGCGAAAAAAAGGGAAGCCCGAAGCTTCCCTTTTTCAAAACTGGAGCGGGAAAAGAGTCTCGAACTCTCGACCTCAACCTTGGCAAGGTTGCGCTCTACCAACTGAGCTATTCCCGCGTTTCGAGCCTCGAATTATATAGCATTTTTTCGAGGCCTCGCAAGTCTCGCGACTCAATGTTTGACCGAGCCTTCCGCAGGCTGCGAGCCGCGCTGTTTCGCGAGCTCGGCCACGGCCGCTGCAGAAGCGGCGACCTCTTCATCGGACAAGGGCGTCGGCGTCTTTTCGAGCGCGATCTCGAGCACCTTGTCGATCCACTTCACGGGCACGATCTCGAGGCCGTTCTTCACGTTCTCGGGAATGTCCTGCAGGTCCTTCGCATTCTCTTCGGGGATCAGCACGGTCTTGATGCCGCCGCGCAATGCAGCCAGCAGCTTTTCCTTCAGGCCGCCGATGGCCGTGACCTCGCCGCGCAGCGTGATCTCGCCGGTCATCGCCACGTCGCTGCGCACCGGGATACCGGTGAGCGCCGACACGAAGGCCGTGGTCATCGCGGCGCCCGCGCTCGGGCCGTCCTTCGGCGTCGCGCCGTCGGGCACGTGGATGTGGATGTCGCGCTTCTCGAACACCTCGTCCTTGATGCCGAGGCGTCGTGCGCGGCTGCGCACCACCGTGCGTGCGGCCTCGACCGATTCCTTCATCACGTCGCCGAGCGAACCGGTGCGGCTGATCACGCCCTTGCCGGGCATCGTGACCGCTTCGATCGTCAGCAGGTCGCCGCCGACTTCGGTCCACGCGAGGCCGACCACCTGGCCTACCTGGTTCTGCTTTTCGGCCAGGCCGAAGCTGTACTTCCGCACGCCGAGGAAGTCATTCAGGTTCTTGCCCTCGACGAGCACCTTGGGCGTCATCTTCTTGAGCAGCAGCCCCTTGACCACCTTGCGGCAGATCTTCGAGAGCTCGCGCTCGAGCGAGCGCACGCCGGCTTCGCGCGTGTAGTAGCGCACGATGTCGCGCACGGCCTCTTCGGTGATCAGGAGTTCTTCCTCCTTCACGCCGTTGTTCTTCATCTGCTTGGGCAGCAGGTACTTCAGCGCGATGTGCGTCTTCTCGTCTTCGGTGTAGCCCGCGAGGCGGATGACTTCCATCCGGTCCAGCAGCGCCGGCGGGATGTTCATCGAATTCGAAGTCGCGACGAACATCACGTCGGAAAGGTCGAAGTCGACCTCGACGTAGTGATCGCCGAAGGTGTGGTTCTGCTCGGGGTCGAGCACTTCCAACAGCGCGCTCGACGGGTCGCCGCGGAAGTCGGTGCCCAGCTTGTCGATCTCGTCGAGCAGGAACAGCGGATTGCGCGTGCCGACCTTGTTCAAGCTCGACAGCACCTTGCCCGGCAGCGCGCCGATGTAGGTGCGGCGATGGCCGCGAATCTCGGCCTCGTCACGCATGCCGCCCAGCGCCATGCGCGTGTACTTGCGGCCGGTCGCCTTGGCGATCGACTGCCCGAGCGAGGTCTTGCCCACGCCCGGCGGGCCGACCAGGCACAGGATCGGGGCCTTCACCTTGTCGACGCGTTGCTGGACCGCGAGATATTCGAGGATGCGGTCCTTGACCTTCTCGAGCCCGTAGTGGTCTTCGTTGAGCACCTCTTCGGCGTGCGCGAGGTCGTGCTTGATCTTGGTCTTCTTGCTCCACGGCAGGCCGATCAGCACGTCGATGTAGTTGCGCACCACGGTCGCCTCGGCCGACATCGGCGACATCAGCTTCAACTTCTTGAGTTCGCCCTCGGCCTTCTTGAGCGCTTCCTTGGGCATCTTGGCGAGCTTGATCTTCTTCTCGATCTCCTCGATGTCCGCGCCCTCCTCGCCTTCGCCGAGCTCCTTCTGGATCGCCTTGACCTGCTCGTTGAGGTAGAAGTCGCGCTGGTTCTTCTCCATCTGGCGCTTCACGCGGCCGCGGATCTTCTTGTCGACGTTGAGGATGTCGACCTCGCGCTCCAGCTGCCCGTACAGGTTCTCGAGCCGCGACTTGATGTCGGCCAGGTCGAGCACAGCCTGCTTGTTGTCCAGCTTGAGCGGCAGGTGAGCGGCGATGGTGTCGGCCAGGCGGCCCGGATCGTCGATGCTCGAGATCGAGGTCAGGATCTCGGGCGGAATCTTCTTATTGAGCTTCACGTACTGGTCGAACTGCTGCATCACAGCGCGGCGCAGCGCCTCGACCTCGGTGCCCTTCTGAGCGGCGGCCTCGACCACTTCAACCGGCGTCACGTTGGCCGAGAAGTGGGTTTCGCCGTCGTCGATGCGATTGACGCGCGCGCGCTGCTGGCCTTCCACCAGCACTTTGACCGTGCCGTCGGGCAGCTTCAGCATCTGCAGGATGGTCGAGATGCAGCCGACCTCGAACATGTCCTCGACCGAGGGCTCGTCCTTGGCGGCGGCCTTTTGCGCCACCAGCATGATGCGGCGTTCCGCTTCCATCGCGAGCTCGAGCGCCTTGATGCTCTTCGGGCGGCCGACGAACAGCGGAATCACCATGTGGGGGAAGACGACCACATCGCGCAACGGAAGCAGCGGCAGGTCGAGTTCGGTGGCAGGCAGGGGGGTATGACCGGACATGGGAATCCTTTACTTGATCATGGAAAGATGGTCGGCCACGCGCGCTTTTCAAGCCCGCGGGCACGGTAATCGCCGAAGACGCCGGT
Organism: Variovorax paradoxus; assembly: GCF_018614955.1. Classification (GTDB taxonomy): domain Bacteria; phylum Pseudomonadota; class Gammaproteobacteria; order Burkholderiales; family Burkholderiaceae_C; genus Variovorax; species Variovorax paradoxus_J. The sequence continues at coordinate 52,417 of NZ_JAGGNV010000066.1, read as the reverse complement.
CGCCGGTATCGGAGGAGCCGGCCAGGAGGTCACTCAGTCAGGCCTTCTTGGCCGCCTCGCGGTACACGAGGAGCGGCGGCTTGTTTTCGTCGATTGTCGATTCTTCGACCACGACCTTGTCGACATTGGTGGCATTCGGCAGTTCGAACATGGTGTCGATCAGCGATTGCTCCAGGATCGAGCGCAGGCCTCGCGCGCCGGTCTTGCGGGCCAGCGCCTTGCGTGCGATGGCCTTGAGCGCCGCCGGGCGAATCTCGAGGTCGACGCCTTCCATCTGCAGCAGTTTGGTGAACTGTTTGACCACCGCGTTCTTCGGCTCGGTCAGGATCTGCACCAGCGCGTCTTCGCTGAGCTCGGCCAGCGAGGCCACGACCGGCATGCGGCCGACGAGCTCGGGAATCAGGCCGAACTTGATCAGGTCTTCGGGCTCGACCTCGCGGAACACCTCGGTGATGCTGCGCTGCTTCTTGCTCTTGACCGAGGCGCCGAAGCCGATGCCCGAGGCTTCGGTGCGGTTTTCGATCACTTTCTCGAGCCCGGCGAAGGCGCCGCCGCAGATGAACAGGATGTTGGTCGTGTCGATCTGCAGGAAGTCCTGGTTGGGGTGCTTGCGGCCGCCCTGCGGCGGCACGCTGGCCATGGTGCCTTCGATCAGCTTGAGCAGCGCCTGCTGCACGCCCTCGCCCGACACGTCGCGCGTGATCGAGGGGTTGTCGGACTTGCGCGAGATCTTGTCGATCTCATCGATGTAGACGATGCCGCGCTGGGCGCGCTCGACCTCGTAGTTGCAGCTCTGCAGCAGCTTCTGGATGATGTTCTCGACGTCTTCGCCCACGTAGCCGGCTTCGGTCAGCGTGGTGGCGTCGGCCATCACGAAGGGCACGTCGAGCATGCGCGCGAGCGTCTGGGCCAGCAGGGTCTTGCCCGAGCCCGTGGGGCCGATCAGGAGGATGTTGCTCTTGCTGAGCTCGACGTCGTCGCCCTTGGCCTTGTCCTTGTGGCGCAGGCGCTTGTAGTGGTTGTAGACCGCGACCGACAGCATGCGCTTGGCCGGCTCCTGGCCGATCACGTAGTTGTCGAGGTTGGCCTTGATTTCGAGCGGCGTCGGCAGGTCGCTGCGCGCCTCGCGCGCCTCTTCACCGGCGGGCAGCTCATCGCGAATGATCTCGTTGCAGAGATCGATGCATTCGTCGCAGATGAAAACCGACGGTCCGGCAATCAGCTTCTTGACCTCGTGCTGGCTCTTCCCGCAGAACGAGCAATAAAGCGTTTTTTCGCTGGAGGAGCCTTTTTTCTCGGCCATGGGCAGATGCCTCGTAACAGGGGTTTAACAATGATAGCGAAGATGGAAGCCCCCCGAACCGGCGAACACCGGAACAAAAACGGCGCTTTCCGTGCGGAAAGCGCCGTTTTTGCCTGGGCGCCTCGGCGCCGGGGTACCTTAACTGCGCTTGGCGATCACCTGATCGATCAATCCGTATTCCTTCGACTCGTCGGCGGTCAGGAAGTAGTCGCGCTCGGTGTCGCGGGCGATCTTCTCGAAGGACTGGCCGGTGCGCTCGGCCAGGATGCGGTTCATCTGCTCGCGCGTCTTCAGGATGTCGCGGGCATGGATCTCGATGTCGGTGGCCTGGCCGCGGGCACCGCCCAGCACCTGGTGGATCATGATCTTGGAGTTGGGCAGCGAGAAACGCTTGCCCTTCTCGCCGGCCGCCAGCAGGAAGGCGCCCATGCTGGCCGCGAAGCCGATGCACAGGGTGGACACGTCGGGTTTGATGAACTGCATGGTGTCGTAGATCGCCATGCCGGCGCTCACGCTGCCGCCCGGGGAATTGATGTAGAACGAAATGTCCTTGTCCGGGTTTTCGCTCTCGAGGAACAGCAGCTGCGCCACCACCAGGTTGGCGGTCTGGTCGTTGACCTCGCCGACCAGGAAGATCACCCGCTCCTTGAGCAGCCGCGAATAGATGTCGTAAGACCGCTCGCCGCGACCCGATTGCTCGATGACCATCGGAATCATGCCGAGGCCCTGAATTTCCTGTGCGCTCATGTTTTGCTCTCCAGAGAGGGGTTGTACTGTACCCAGACGAAATGGGGCTCGCGCATCAAAGCACAAGCCCCATGGGAACGCAGGCGAGCCGGCGATCAGCCCTGCTGGGCCATCAGTTCGTCGAAGGACACCGACTTGGCGTTGACCTTGGCCTTGCCGAGCACGAAATCCGTGACGTTGTTCTCGATCACGACCGCCTCGACTTCGGCCAGGCGGCGGTTGTCGCTGAAGTACCAGCGCACCACGTCGGCCGGCTTCTCGTAGCTGGCAGCCAGCTCGTCGATGTGCGCCTTGATCTGCTCGGGCTTGGCCTGCAGGTTGTTGGCGCGCACGAGTTCGGCCACCACCAGGCCCAGGCGCACGCGGCGCTCGGCCTGCGGGCGGAACACGTCGTCGGGGATCGGGGCCTTGTCGGCGTCCTTGATGCCGCGCTGCTTGAGTTCGCCGCGTGCGCCTTCGACCATGCGGTCGACTTCAGCCTGCACGCTGGACTTCGGCAGATCGAGTTCGGCGTTGGCGATCAGCGTGTCCATCACCGCGGTCTTGTTGCGGGCCAGGAGGCGGAACTTGACCTCGCGCTCGAGGTTGCGCTTGATGTCGGCGCGCAGGCCTTCGACCGTGCCCTCGGCGATGCCGAGCGACTTGGCGAGCTGCTCGTTGACTTCGGGCAGGTGCGAGGCCTCGATCTTCTTCACCGTGACCATGAAGTCAGCCTGCTTGCCGGCCACTTCCTTGCCGTGGTAGTCGGCCGGGAAGGAGAGCGGGAAGGTGCGGCTGTCGCCGGCCTTCAGGCCGCGCACGGCATCTTCGAACTCCTTGAGCATCTGGCCTTCGCCGACGATGAACTGAAAGTCCTCGGCCTTGCCGCCCTGGAAGGTCTCGCCTTCGATCTTGCCTTCGAAGTCGACCGTCACGCGGTCGCCGTCCTGCACGGCCGCGTCCTGCGCGCGCTGCGCGAAGGTGCGGCGCTGCTTGCGCAGGATATCGAGCGTCTTGTCGATCGCGTCCTCGCCCACTTCGGCGCTGAGCTTCTCGACTTCGGCGTTGGCCAGGTCGTTGATCTTGACGTCCGGGAAGACCTCGAACACCGCGTCGAACGCGAGCTGGCCCTCGGGCGACTCTTCCTTTTCGGTGATGCGCGGTTGGCCGGCCACGCGCAGCTTGGCCTCGTTGGCCGCCTGCGAGAAGGCCTCGCCGACCTTGTCGTTCATGACTTCGTAGTGGACCGAGTAGCCGTAGCGCTGGGCCACGACGTTCATCGGCACCTTGCCCGGACGGAAGCCGTCCATCTTGACGGTGCGGGCCAGCTTCTTGAGGCGCGAATCGACCTCGGACTGGATGGTGCCGACAGGCAAGGTCAGCGTGATCTTGCGTTCGAGCTTGTCGAGGGTTTCAACGTTCACGGTCATTTGTGTCTTCCTTGAGAGGGTCTTGTGCTGGTGCGCGGGGCCGGACTCGAACCGGCACGTTCTTGCGAACGTCAGGACCTAAACCTGGTGCGTCTACCAATTTCGCCACCCGCGCGGTTCCAGTTTTTCAGGTGATGAATACCGAAGGCGGCCCGGAGGCCGCCTTCGGTCATTCGCGGCGGGCGGCCTGTGAGGCCTCCTGCCTGAAATCGGTCAACCGCGTATTTTAAGCGCGAACCAGAGCCTCTTCGGCTTCGCCGGCCGGGTCGGGCTCTTCGCGCTTGACGCGGAACCAGGCCGCGTACATCGCCGGCAGCGCCAGCAGCGTGAGCACGGTGGCCACGATGAGCCCGCCCATGATTGCCACCGCCATGGGTCCCCAGAACACGCTGCGCGACAGCGGGATCATCGCCAGCACGGCCGCCGCGGCGGTCAGCACGATGGGTCGCAGGCGCCGCACCGCCGACTCGACGATCGCGTCCCAGGTCGGCACGCCGGCTTCGCGGTCGCTTTCGATCTGGTCGATCAGGATCACGGCGTTGCGCTGGATCATCCCCATCAGCGCGATGACGCCCAGGAGCGCCACGAAGCCGAAGGGCCGGTTCAGCACCAGCAGCGCACCCGCCACGCCGGCGATGCCCATCGGGCCGGTGATGAACACCAGCATCGAGCGGCTGAAGCTGTGCAGCTGCAGCATCAGGAGCGTGAAGACCAGGAACAGCATGATCGGCACGCCGGTCACGATCGAGGCGGAGCCCTTGCTGCTCTCCTCCACCGCGCCAGCCACTTCGATGCGATAGGCACCCTCGCCATCGGCGTGCCATTTCGCCTCGAGCTTGCGCAGCGCCGGCAGCAGCTGCTCGGTGACGGTGGCGCCCTGCAGCCCTTCGATGATGTCGCCCTGGACGGTGATCGCGTAGTCGCGGTTCTCGCGCCACATCACGCCGGGCTCCCAGCTGAACACCGGCCGTGCGATCTGGGTCAGCGGGATCGAGCGGCCCGAGCTCGTGGGCAGGTAGGCGTTGCCGATGTCCGAGATCGCCTCGCGCTCGTCCGGCGACTGGCGCAGCACGATGTCGATCAGGAGGTCGTTCTCGCGGTACTGGCCGACGGTGGTGCCGCTGAACATGGTGCGCGAGGCCTGCGCGATCGCCTGGCTGGTGACGCCGAGCGCACGCGCCTTGTCCTGGTCGATCTCGAGCTTGATCACCTTGACCGACTCGTTCCAGTTGTCGTTGACGCCGCGCATGTTGGCGTTCTCGCGCATCACGGCCTTGACCTCGTCGGCGTGGATGCGCAACTGCTGCGGCTCGGTGCCGATCACGCGGAACTGGACCGGGTAGGCGACCGGCGGGCCGTTGGGCAGCAGCTTCACGCGGCCGCGCACCTCGGGGAATTCCTCGGCCAGCAAGGCGGGCAGCTTGAGGCGCAGCGTCTCGCGGTACTTCAGATCCTTGGCCAGCACGATCAGCTGCGACACATTGGTCTGCGGGAACACCTGGTCGAGCGGCAGGTAGAAGCGCGGCACGCCGGAACCGACCCAGGTGCTGACGGTGGTGACGCCCTCTTCCTTCAGCAGGCGCTGCTCGACCCGCTTCGCCACCTCTTCGTTGGCCGCGAAAGACGTGCCTTCAGGGAACCACAGGTCGACCATGATCTCGGGCCGGCTGGAATCGGGGAAGAACTGCTGCTGCACCTTGCCCATGCCGACGATGCCGAGCGCGAAGATCAGCAAGGTGGCGCCGATGGTCAGCCAGCGATGCTTCACGCACCAGTTCACGGTGTGCCGGAAGGTGTTGTAGAAGGGCGTGTCGAAGAGCTCGTGCGGCGGTGCGTCGGGATCGTGCGGCTTCACCTTGAGCAGCAGCGTGCCGAGGTAGGGCACGAAATACACCGAGACGATCCAGCTCAGCACCAGTGCGATCACCGTCACCGCGAAGATCGCAAAGGTGTACTCGCCGGTCACCGACTTCGCGATGCCGATCGGCAGGAAGCCCGCGGCCGTGATCAGGGTGCCGGTCAGCATCGGCTTGGCCGTGACGTCGTAGGCGAAAGTGGCGGCGCGCACCTTGTCGTAGCCCTCCTCCATCTTCCGCACCATCATCTCGACCGCGATGATCGCGTCGTCCACCAGCAGGCCCAGCGCGATGATCAGCGAGCCGAGCGAGATCTTGTGCAGCCCGATGCCGAAGTAGTTCATCGCCAGGAAGGTCACGGCCAGCACCAGCGGAATGGTGATCGCCACCACCAGCCCGGGCCGGATGTCGATGTACCAGCCGAAGCGCCCGCCCTTGTGCAGGCCGAGCGCGACGAAGCTGACGGCCAGCACGATCGCCACCGCCTCGATCAGCACGCTCACGAACTCATTGACCGACTTGGAAACCGCCACCGGCTGGTTCTGCACCTGCGCCAGCGTCACGCCGGCCGGCAGCCGCCTGTCGATCTCGGCGGTGGCGACGCGCAGCGCCTTGCCGAGCGCGATGATGTCGCCGCCCTTGCCCATGGAGACACCGAGCGCGATCACCTCTTTGCCCTGGTGCCGAACCTTGACCGCCGGCGGATCGACGTAGGCCCGGTGGATCTCCGCAATGTCGCCGAGCCGCATCTGGTTGCCCGAGCTGCCGCGGATCGGCATCGCGCGCAGCTGCTCCACGCTCGTGAACTGGCCGCCGACGCGCACCTGCACCACATCCTGCGGCGACTGGATCGTGCCGGCGCTTTCAATGGCGTTCTGCGAGCCGATCTGCGCCAGCACCGCGTTGAAATCGAGCCCCAGCTGCGCCACGCGCTTCTGCGACACCTCGATGAAGACCTTCTCGTCCTGGACGCCGAATTGCTCGACCTTGGCCACGTCCTTCACACGCAGCAGCTGCTGGCGCACGTCGTCGGCAAAGGTCTTGAGCTCGGCATAGCTGAAGCCGTCGCTCTCCAGCGCGTAGATCACGCCGTACACGTCGCCGAAGTCGTCGTTGAAGAAGGGCCCCTGGATGCCGCCCGGCAGGGTGCCGCGGATGTCGCCGATCTTCTTGCGCACCGTGTACCAGACGTTCGCGACGTCGCCCGGCCGCGACGAATCCTTGATCTGGAAAATGATCTGCGACTCGCCCGGCTTCGAATAGCTGCGGATCTTGTCGGCGTACGGCGCCTCCTGCAATGCGCGCTCGAGCTTGTCGGTCACCTGCTCGGCCACCTGCTGCGCGGTCGCGCCCGGCCAGTAGGTGCGCACCACCATCGCACGGAAGGTGAAGGGCGGATCCTCGTCCTGGCCGAGCTGGAAGTAGGCCGCAAAGCCCAGCACCATCAGCACCAGCATCAGGTAGCGCGTGAGCGCGGCGTGCTCGAGCGCCCATTTCGAGAGATTGAAGCCGGCCTTGCCGGCAGCTGCGGTCTGCTGAGACGTCATGGCGGCGTCCTCAGCGGGTGGCAACCGGAGCCGCCGCTGGCGCCTGCACGTTGACGGCTTCGCGCAGCGGATTGGCCGGCGCGGCCGTCTTCTCCCTGTAGATCGAGACCTTCTGGCCCGGCGACAGCACGTGCACGCCCGCGACCACCACCGTCGTGCCCGGCGTGATGCCGGAGGCGATCACCGCTTCGTTGCCGTCCGCAGTGGCCACCTGCACCGGCTGCGAGCGCACCGTCATGCTGCTCTTGTCGAGCACCCAGACCGCGCTGCCCTGCCCTTCCTGGCGCAAGGCGCTGGTCGGCAGCTTGAGCACCGGGGTGCCGGTGCGCGACAGCGCCTGCGGCCGCGCGTAGACAGTGGCCCCCAGCGCGGGCGCAGTGGCGGCATCGATCGCGACCTTGACGCTGTAGGTGCGCGTCACCGCGTCGGCACTGGCCGCGACTTCGCGCACCTTGCCTTCCATCTCGGCGCCGCCCGCCCAGCCGCGCACCGTGACGGGCGACCCCGGCTTGATCAGCGCGGCGCGGTCTTCCGGCACCGCGAACACCACGTCGCGCGCGCCGTCCTGTGCGATGCGCACGACCGGCGTGCCGGCCGACACCACCTGGCCCGGCTCGGCCTCGATCGCCGTGATGATGCCCGGCACATCGGCCACCAGCGTCGTGTAGTTGGCCTGGTTGCCTTGCGATGCGAGCTGCGCCTGCGCCTGCTCGAGCTGCGCCTGGGCGGCCTTGTAGGTGCTTTCGCGCCGCTCCAGCTCGGCGGCGCTGATGAAGTTCTGCTCGCGCAAGCCGCGGTAGCGCTTGAGGTCCGCCTCGGCCAGGTCGCGGTTGGTCAGGGCCGCGGCCTGCTGCGCACGGGCGGCATCGGCGGCCAGCCGGTAGTCCTGCGGATCGAGCTGCGCCAGCACCTGTCCGGCCTGCACATGCTGGCCGAGCTCGGCCTGGCGGCGCGTGATCTTGCCGGCCACCCGGAAGCCGAGCCGGGATTCGACGCGGGCCCGCACCTCGGCCGAGAACTCGGCCTCGGTGCCATAGGCGCTGGTGCCCACCGTCATCACCTTGACGGCGCGCAGGGGCTCCTCAGCGGCCGGCGGGCGGGAACAGCCGGCGAGCGCCAGCGCCGCGAGCAACAAGAGGCTGGCGGGACGAAAAACGGGGGAGGCGGACGCGGTCATGGAACACCCTAGAAAAGACGAACGGGGTCATTAATGACCAGCCGGTTAGTAATCTAGGGTAAACGAGAACCCGTGTCAATCACGGCCGCCGCCGGGGGCCCATTTACGTTCGTTGTCCCAGTTCGACCAATCTGTTGCCGGGGATTTCGAAATAGTCCGACGCACGCCCCGCATTGCGCTGCAGCCAACCGAACAAAGCGCGGCGCACCGGATTCATTCCGGGCAGCGGCTTGTCGCCCAGCGAGGCGCGCGAGACGAAGTACGAGGTGCTCATCGATTCGCAGGCCAGGCCCTGCTGATACGCCAGGATGCGGATGAACTCGGGCACGTCGGGCCGTTCCACGAAGCCATGGCGCGCGGTCACCACCCACACCCCGTAGCCGAGCGATCGGGTTTCGATGCGCTGCCGCGCGTCGACCCGCGGCGTGTCGCAGGCCAGCACGCGCAGCACGATCACCTGTTCGTGCAGCACCTGGTTGTGCTTGAGGTTGTGCAGCAGCGCATGCGGCACCGAATCGGCATCGGAATTCAGGAACACCGCGGTGCCGCGTACCCGATGCGGCATGTTGGCCGCGAGCGATTCGACGAAGGGCTCGAGCGGCATGCTCTGCGCCGCGGCAGCCTCGAGCCCCAGGCGCCGCCCCTTGGCCCAGGTGGTGAACAGCACCATCACGAGCACCGCCACCGCCAGCGTGAGCCAGCCGCCCTCGAAGACCTTGAGGCTGTTGGCGACGACGAAGGTGATGTCGATCACCGCGAAGGCCAGCACGCCGACCACGACCGCGACACGGTTCCAGTGCCAGAGCCGGTAAGCGACCACGCCGGCCAGCAGCGTGGTCGCCACCATCGTGATCGAGACCGCGATGCCGTAGGCCGCCGACAGCGCGCTCGATGTGCGAAAGCCCAGCACCAAGAGCAGCACACCGGCCATCAGCAGCCAGTTGACCGCGGGCACGTAGACCTGGCCGATCGCCTCGCCCGAGGTCTGCACCACGCGCATGCGCGGCAGGTAGCCCATGCGCATCGCCTGCGCCGTGAGCGAGAAGGCGCCCGAGATCACGGCCTGCGATGCGATCACGGTCGCCATCGCGGCCAGCACCACCATCGGGACCACGCCCCAGGCGGGAAAGAGCCGGAAGAAGGGGTTGTCGATCGCGCTCGGATTCGCCAGCACCAGCGCCCCCTGACCGAAGTAGTTGAGCACCAGCCCGGGCATGGCGATGAAGAGCCAGGCCAGCCGGATCGGCCGCGCGCCGAAATGACCCATGTCGGCATAGAGCGCTTCGCCGCCGGTGAAGGCCAGGAACACCGCGCCCAGCACCGCCAGCGATTGCGCGCGGTGCGTGGCGAGAAAGCCGATGGCATGGCGCGGATCGAGCGCCGCCAGCACCTGCGGCTGCTGCATCACCTGCCACAGCCCCGCCGCCGCGAGCACCGCGAACCACAGCAGCGTCACCGGCCCGAAGACCTTGCCGACCACGCCCGTGCCCTTGCGCTGCACCCAGAACAGACCGACCAGAATCGCGATCGTGATCGGAATCACGAAGGGCTTGAGCCCGTGCGCCTGCACCTCCAGGCCCTCGACCGCCGACAACACCGAGATGGCCGGGGTGATCAGGCAATCGCCGTAGAACATCGCGGCGCCCACGAGGCCCAGCAGGCCGACCATCTGCCAGACCCAGGGCCGCGTGGCCGAGCCAGCGACCGCGTTGCGCGCCAGCGCCTGCAGCGCGAGGATGCCGCCTTCGCCGTCGTGGTCGGCGCGCAGCACGAACGCCACATACTTCAGCGTCACCACGAAGGTCAGGCCCCAGAACACCAGCGACAGCAGGCCCAGCACCGCGCCCGGCGTCAGCGGCACGCCATGGTCGGGGTTCAGCGTTTCCTTGAAGGCGTAGAGCGGCGAGGTCCCGATGTCGCCGAAGACCACGCCCAGCGCAGCGATCAGAAGAACAGGCCCACCCTTGGCATGGGCTGCAGGCTCCGTGGGACTCAAGGTCTGCGCGGAAGAGGTCATGGTGCGATGTGCGAGCTGTGGCGCGACGATGGTACTGCGCGGTACACGACAATCCGGCGCGTGTCCTCCCCTCCCCATCCGGTCGCCGCGCCTGCGCCGACGCACTACGAGAATTTTCCGGTCGCCTCCTGGCTGTGCCCGCCGCATCTGCGGCCGCCCATCGCCGCGATCTACGGTTTTGCACGCACGGCCGACGACATCGCCGACGAAGGCGAGGCCGGCGCGGCCGAGCGGCTCGACGACCTGCGCGCCTTTCGCGCCGAGCTCGCCGCGGCCGCCCGCGGCGCGGCGCCATCGGCGCGCTGGCCCGAGATCTTCGCTCCGCTCGCGCATGCCATGCGCAGCTTCGCGCTGCCCGAGCCGCTCCTTGCCGACCTGCTCTCCGCCTTCATGCAGGACATCGGGAAAACGCGCGACGGCGAAGGCTACGCCGACCGCGCCGAACTGCTCGACTACTGCCGCCGCTCGGCCAACCCGATCGGCCGCCTGCTGCTGCACCTCTACGGCGTGGACGATGCGCGCGCGCTCGCCCAGAGCGACGCCATCTGCAGCGCGCTGCAGCTCATCAACTTCTGGCAGGACCTGAGCGTGGACCTGCCGCGCGGCCGCTTCTACCTGCCGCACGCCGACAGCGCCGCGCATGGCCTCACGCCGAGGGACTTCGAAGGCTTCACGCCGCTCGGCGCCGCCGCGCCGCCGCCGGCCGCCATCGCATTGATTGCCGACGAGGTGGCCTGGGCGCGTGCGCTGATGAACGAAGGCGCACCGCTGGTGCACCGGTTGCCGGGCCGCGCCGGCTGGGAACTGCGCTTCGTCGTGCAGGGCGGCCTGCGCATCCTCGACAAGATCGAGGCAGTGGGCTGCGACAGCTTTTCGCGGCGTCCGACCATCGGCAAGGCGGATGCAGCGCTGCTCGCCTGGCGCGCACTACAGATGCGGAGACAATCCCCCGCGATGAAGAGTTTTCCACGATGACGCCCGAGCAGTACGTCCAGGACAAGGCTGCCGCCTCGGGCAGCAGTTTCTATTACGCCTTCCTGTTCCTGCCGAAGCCGCGGCGCGCCGCCATCACGGCCTTCTACGCCTTCTGCCGCGAGATCGATGACGTGGTCGACGAGGTCAGCGACTCCGGCGTCGCGGCGACCAAGCTGGCCTGGTGGCGCACCGAGGTCGCCCAGTCCTTCGCGGGCCAGCCGCACCATCCGGCGATGCAGGCGCTGATGCCGCACGCGGCGGTCTACGGCATCGAGGAGCGCCAGCTGCACGAGGTGATCGACGGCTGCCAGATGGACCTGGACCAGACCCGCTACCTCGACTTCCAGGCCCTGAAGCGCTATTGCCACCTGGTGGCCGGCGTGGTGGGCGAAGGCGCGGCGCGCATCTTCGGCCAGACCGATACGCAGACCACCGCGTACGCCCACAAGCTGGGCCTGGCGCTGCAGCTGACCAACATCATCCGCGACGTCGGCGAGGACGCGCTGCGCGGACGCATCTACCTGCCGGTCAGCGAGCTGCAGCAGTTCGACGTCAAGGCGCACGAGATCCTGAACCGCCTGCACTCCGAGCGCTTCGTCGCGCTCATGAAGTTCCAGGCCGAGCGCGCGCATGTGGCCTACGACGAGGCGCTCGCCCTGCTCCCCGCGGCCGACCGGCGCACCCAGAAGCCCGGCCTGATGATGGCCAGCATCTACCGCACGCTGCTGCGCGAGATCGAGCGCGACGACTTCCAGGTGCTGCACCAGCGCGTGAGCCTGACGCCGGTGCGCAAGCTGTGGCTCGCATGGCGAGTGCAGGCCTTAGGCAAGTTATGACTGCCCCCCGGCTTGCCACTTCGTGTGCTTCGCCACCCCCCGGGGGGGAGGCGCGACCCGCCTTGGGGCGGCCCGGCGGCGGTCGCCTTTGAGCCGTATCGCCGTCATCGGTGCCGGCTGGGCCGGCCTGGCCTGTGCGATCGAAGCCACGCGTGCGGGCCATGCGGTCGTGGTGTTCGAAGCCGCACGCACCTTGGGCGGCCGCGCGCGCGCCCTGCCGGCGCAGATGCCCGACGGCCAGCCGGTCATGCTGGACAACGGCCAGCACATCATGATCGGCGCCTACAGCGCCACGCTGTCGCTGATGCGCGAGCTCGGTGTCGATCCCGGCGCGGTGCTGCACCGCATGCCGCTCACGCTGCGCTTCGCCGACGGCGGCGGGCTGCAGGTGCCGCACGGCCCGCCGCCGCTGGACCTGCTGGCCGGTATCCTGGGTGCGCGCGGCTGGTCCTGGCGCGACAAGGCCGCGCTGATGCGCACCGCATGGCGCTGGCGCCGCGGCGGTTTCCGCTGCGACCCCGGCGCATCGGTGGCCGCGCTCTGCGCAGCGCTGACGCCGCGCGTCATGGCCGAACTGGTCGAGCCGCTGTGCATCTCGGCCCTCAACACGCCGACCGGGCGCGCGAGCGGCGAGGTCTTTTTGCGCGTGCTGAACGATGCTCTCTTTGCCGAACGCGGCGGGGCCGACCTGCTGCTGCCGCGCGTCGACCTCGGCGCGCTGTTCCCGGATGCCGCGACGCGCTGGCTCGCGCAGCACGGCGCCCAGCTGCGCAGCGGCACGCGCGTGCAGGCCATCGCCCACGGACCGGCGGGCTGGCAGGTCGATGGAGAAGGCTTCGACCGCGTGGTGCTCGCCTGCCCGCCGTGGGAGGCCGCGCGTCTCGCCGCGAGCGCGGCGCTGCCCGAGGCATCGGCCTGGTCGCAGACGGCCCGGGCGCTGCAGCACGAAAGCATCGCGACCCTCTACATGGCAGGCGGCATCGCATTGAGCGCACCGATGCTGGCGCTGCGTGCCGGCGCGCGCACGCCGGCGCAGTTCGTCTTCGATCGCGGCCAGCTAGGCGGACCTCGCGGCCTGCTGGCTTTCGTGGTCAGCGCCAGCAACGACGAACGCGAGACCTTGCAGCAGCAGGTGCTCGCGCAAGCCCGCGAGCAACTCGGTCTGACCGGCTTGCAGCCGGTGCAGACCGTGGTGGAGCGCCGCGCCACCTTCGCCTGCACGCCGGCGCTGGTGCGCCCCCGGGCCCAGGTGGCGCCGGGGCTGCTGGCCTGCGGCGACTATGTCGAGGGCCCGTATCCCGCGACGATCGAAGGCGCGGTGCGCAGTGGCCGCACGGCGGCCGCCGCCTGCGGCTCCGCGTAAGGGCCCTGCGGCGCACTCAGCGCGATGCTGTGCTTGTCCATCAATCGGTACAGCGTCATGCGCGACACGCCGAGCTCGCGCGCCGCGTGCGTGACGTTGCGCCCGACACGGGTCAGCGTGAGGCAGATCGCATCGCGCTCGGCCATGGTGCGGGCCGTGTCCAGGCCCATTCCCACCGGCGTCTCGACCGCGGCGAGGCCGAGGTCGGCCGGCCCGATCAGCCGCTGCTCGCTCATCACGACCGCACGCTGCACGCGGTTGTACAGCTCGCGCACATTGCCGGGCCAGCCGTGCGCCATCAGGGCCGCCAGCGCCTGCCGGCTGAAGCCCTTGACGCGGGTCTTGCTCTTGCCCGTGCAGCGCTGGAAGAAGTACTCCGCCAGGATCGGCACGTCCTCCATGCGGCGGCGCAGCGGCGTCACCTCGATCGACAACACGTTCAAGCGGTAGAACAGGTCGTCGCGGAACTGGCCCACCGCCACCGCTTCGGCCAGGTCCACATGCGAAGCCGCCAGCACGCGCACGTCGACCTGCAGGCTGCGCACGCCGCCCACGCGGCTGATGGTCTTTTCCTGCAGGAAGCGCAGCAGGTTGGTCTGCAGCTCCAGCGGCAGATCGCCGATCTCGTCGAGGAACACCGTGCCACCGTTGGCAGCCTCGATCAGGCCGCGCCGCTCCGACGATGCGCCGGTGAACGCGCCCTTTTCGTGGCCGAACAGCTCGGACTGGATCAGCGAGGGCGAGATGGCGCCGCAGTTGACGGCCACGAAGGGCCCGGCCGAACGCAGCGAGCACTGGTGAATGGCGCGCGCGGCGAGCTCTTTGCCGCTGCCGCTTTCGCCGCCGATCAGCACCGGAGCATCCGTCGTTGCCACCCTGCGGATCTGCTGGCGCAGCCGCGTGATGGCGGGCCCCTGGCCGACCATGCCCAGGGCATCCACCACATGCGTGTGGGTCTTGTGCCGGCGCCGCAGCATGGCGCGCTGGCAGGCGTGGTCAAGCACCCGCTCCAGCTCATGCCCGTCGAGCGGCAGGACCTGATGGTGGAAGAAGCAGCCGAGAACCAGTTCGCGGAAACCGGGCGACTCCAGCGCCTGCGCCTCGCACACGGCCACCCACTCCATTCCGTGCGATGCATTGACGCAGGTCTCGATCGCCGCCTCCGGCACCGTCAGCGCGGCGCCGACCACCAGCAGGCCGACCGGCAGATGACGATGCGCCTGGATGCGATTCGCCGCCGCCAGGTCGGTCGCCTGCAGGAGCTCCCAGCCGCGGGCGAGCAAGTGCTCCTTGACGCCGCCCGCGTCGCCGCCCAGCGCCACGTACAGAAGGGTTCGGAGCTGCATGGCGAACTCGGACTAGAACGACATTGGCACCCTGACCGTCAATGTGAGATCGGGCGTGTCCCGCGTCAGTCCGGCACCCACGCTCACGTTCACGGCGGTCTTGTCGCTGAGGCGGTACGAGTAGCCCAGATTGAGCGATGCCAGCTGCGTGCGCACCGAGGTCACCACCGGCATGCCGTTCTGCTTGGTCTTGCCGATGGAATTGAGCTCCACGCCGACGCTGAAGGACGAGCGCTCGTTGAGCGCCAGGCCCATGCCGAAGTTGACGCCGAATATGTTGCCCGGCTTGACCGAGCCGATGAACTCGCGCTCGCCGTTCAGCACCAGGCGGCTCAGGTTGTCGCGGCTGAAGTTGTGCGTGTAGGTGAAGCTGCCGAAGAACACGGCCGGATCGGTGGGCAGCAGCCAGGTCAGCCCGGTCTGCAGCGAATAGAAGCCCGAGCCGGTGGGCAGGTCCAGCGGCAGGCCGGTGCCCGTCGTGTTGCCGACGCAGCGCGTCACGCAATCGGTCACGACCTCGAACGGGTCCTTGCCGGTGCGGGTCTTGAAGCGCAGCGAGCCGATCATGTAGGGCCAGTTGCCCTTGCCGTCGTTCAACTGGTAGCGCGCCGCGAGCTCCACATCGCCGATCGACCGGCCGCTGGTGTCGAACACCCGCTCATTTGCTGAACCGGTGAAGAGCTCGCGGCTGATGGTCGAGTCGGAACGATAGACATAAGGAATCTTCGCTTCCAGCTCAAACCGATTGGTGACGCCCCACCGCCCGGCCACCGCGGCGGTCAGGATGTTGCGCTTGACCTCGCGCACGTCGATCAGACCGATCAGCAGCGCGGGGATCACCGTGTAGCCCACCAACGCCACGCGATTGTTCGATGCGTAGGAGTATTGCAGCGAGGGTTCGATCACGTATTTGCCGCGCGGCGTGAGGATGCCGGGCTGGTCGAAGATCGGCGCCACCTCCGGCATCTGAAGCGTATCGCCGCTGGGCGCCACGCCCACCCGCACCGGACGCGGACCGGTGTCGGCAACCTCGGTCGCCGCGGGCTTGCTTTCGGGGGGTGGTGCGCTGCGCGCCTCCTGGGTCTGCAGGCGCTCCTGCAGTTCGCGGTATCGGGCCTCCTGCTCCTGCGCCTGTTGCCGCAGCGCCTCGATCTGGCGTCCTTGCTCCGTCAGCTGCTGCTGCAGCGCTTCCATGCGCTTGGCCGCGCTCCTGGCCGGCGATGTGCCCTGGGCCTGCGCAACGGCGCCCGACCATGCCAAGGAAGAACACGCAAGGAGCGCAAGCGCCCTGTGCTGCCGGGATGTCTCCATATCTCCACCTCCCTTGTTTTTTGCTCGGGGGTTGAATGTCGCGCGCCAGCGTAAACGCATCTTTCAAAATGTGGCAAGGTGCAAGTTGAAAACAAAAGTAATGATGACAGCCGGGTGACGATACGCTCTCTATCGCTGTCTCAAAACTGAGGCACTTCAGGGCTCGGCCGTATGGAATACGTCAACCGAAGGAGGGGCCACGCAAGGCCTTGTCGCACAACGCCAACCGCCGCGAACGACCTCACTCGCCGGCTCGGCGGCCGTCACATGGATGAGACAGCAAGCGCATCCGCTTGCCCGCTCGGGTCGCGAACGTTTCCAAGGCGGACGCCTGCGGCACGTGTGAGCAGTCCTGCGCAACCGTCAAGCCGCTGTGACAAATCGTTCGACTCGAGGACCGTGCACGAGGCCGCAAGATGAACCGGCCAGGGCAGCTGCACGGCCTTCTTCCTCGTGAGAAAGCAGGGCCGCCATCGTCTGGCACCGAAGTTGCACGAGGTCTCTTGAATTGCGGCGACGCAACTCATCCGCGCTTTGTCACGTCAACAAATGGAGACCCTATGAAGAAGACACTTCTGGCTTCGGCCATCACGGTTGCATTCGGGTTCAGCGGTGTGGTGTTTGCCAACGACACGGGCCAGCTCGCGGTTCAATTGACCGGTGAAGGCGACAACACGAGCACGAACACCAGGACCTCCACCAGCACGAGGACCAGCACCAGCACGCGCACCTCGTCGCGCAGCGACAGCAGCACCAACAAGGATTCGGGTGACGCCTACACCAGCGCTGCACGCTCCGCGGCGCTCAACAACGGCTCCACCGGAACCTTCAGCAATGCCTTCAACGTGACGAAGGCGACGGCCACCAGCAACCTGACCGGCGTGGTGACGGGCAACAGCGTCTACAACATCGGCAACCAGGCCTACAACACCGGCTCCGCCGCGGGCGGCACCGGCAACGGCGGCTACGGCGGCGTCGGCCGCGGCGGCTCGGCCTCCGGCACCGGCACCGGCGGCAACGGCGCAGTCGGCAACGGTGCCGTGGGCGCGGCGGGCGGCACGGCCTCGAACGGCGCCATCAACCATGGCAGCGCGACGAACGGCAGCGCCCGCGCGGGCAACGGCGGCTGGGGCGACGGCGGCGGCGCGAACGGACTGAATGCCAGCGGCCTCGTCGGCGCGGGCGGCAGCAGGGGCGGTGACGGCGACGCAGCCGCAGCAGGCGGCCGCGGCGGTGGCGGCGGGGGTTCCGGCAATGCGAACGGCACCGGCGGCTCCAGCGGCCGCGCCAACGGCGCCGGCAATGACACCACCGGCACGGCCAACGGGACGGGCGGCACCACGGGCGCAGGCGGTGCGGGTGGCGCAGGCAATGCTGCGGCTGCAGCGGCCGCGGGCGGCGCGGGCGGTGCCGGCGGCACGGCGACCAGCACCAACAGCGGCAGCCGCACGGCCGGTGCAGGCACCGGCGGCGCGGGCGGCTCGGCCACCAATGGCAGCGCCACCAACGGCAGCGCCAGCAACGGCAACAACACCGCCGGCAGCGGCGGCAGCGGCGGCAGCGGCACGGGTGGTGCAGGCGGCGCGGGCAGCGGCGGCACGAACACGGGCCAGGGCGGCACCGGCGGCGTGGGTGAAGGCGGTTCGGGCGGCGCAGGCGGGACCAACACGGTCAACGCCGGCACCTTCAACATGTCCAACACCATGACCAGCGTCGGACAGTCGGCGGCCGGCATCATGATCGCCAACCAGAACAGCGGCTTCTCGTCGCTGGTCCAGCAAAGCGTGAACGTGCAGGCCAACCTGGCCGTGGGACGGTAGGCCCCTAGAGCTCGCACTCGCCGCGCGGCCTGCAGCGCATGCAGGCCGCGCGGCGATGCCGGCTCGCTCACCGGAGAGACACATGAGATCGATCGCACTCTTCGGCTCCGTCGGCCTGGTCGCGGTGTTCATGCTGGCGCAGGGCGCCACCGCGCAAACATCGGTAGTGCCGGGTGGCACGATGGCCTTCTCCAATCCCGTCGACTCGGCGGTGCTGGCCAGTCAACGCGGCGGCAATCAGCTGGTGCGCAACGACATGGAGCTGAGCGGCACCACGGCCGACAACACGGCCCGCAACGTCAACACGGGCAGCAATGCCATCAGCTCGGGCTCCTTCGCCAACATGAGCGGCCTGCCGGTCGTGATCCAGAACACCGGCGCGAACGTGCTGATCCAGAACGCCGTGATCCTTCACCTGCAGATGAACTGACGGGGGCGCCATGCGCGGCCTGTTGCTCTTCATCTCGCTGGTCGCAGCGGCCAGCGCAGCGCCGGGCCAGCTGGCGCACCTGCCGTCCATGGGCACGGGCGACGTGATCATGCCGGTCGTCAGCATGCGGCAGGCGCGCCTGGCCGGCACGCTGCTGCAGAAGTACGACTTCAGCTGCGGCTCGGCGGCGCTCGCCACGCTGCTCACGCATCACTACGGCTACCCGGTCACTGAACAGATGGTGTTCGAGGAGATGTACGCCCGCGGCGACAAGAAGAAGATCCACACCGAAGGCTTCTCGCTGCTCGACATGAAGCGCTACCTGGCGGCGCACGGCTTCGAGGCCGATGGCTTCGAACAGCCGCTGGACAAGCTCAACGAGGCCCGCGTTCCCGCCATCGTGCTGATCAACGAGAACGGCTATCACCATTTCGTGGTGGTCAAGGGCGTGCAGGCCGACCGGGTGCTGATCGGCGACCCGGCGCAAGGCACGCGCGCGCTGCCGCGCAAGACCTTCGAGGCCATCTGGAAGAACAACCTGCTGTTCGTGGTTCACAACCGCATGGAGTCGGCCCGCTTCAACCTGGCGGCCGATTGGCGCGTGGCGCCGCGCGCACCGCTGGGCGGCGGCGTCAGCCGGGAGGGCCTCTCCCACATCACCCTGCCCAAGCTGGGACCGGGAGAGTTCTGATGCGCACCGCCCGCCTGCTCTGCGTCCTGCTCGGCCTGGCCCTGTGCCTGCCGGCGCGGGCCGACGCGGTGTGGGAGGCCGTGAGCAACCGGACGCTCGACGGCCTGCGCGGCGGCTTCGACGTGGGGGGCGGCCTCCTGGTCAGCTTCGGCATCACGCGTGCCGTCTACATCAACGGCGACCTGGTCACTCAGACCACGCTCAACTTCGGCCGGCTGTCCGAGCTGACGCCGGCCCAGGCCGCGCAGCTCAACCAGCAGATGACGGCGCTGAACCTGGTGCAGACCGGGCCGGGCAACAGCGTCGCTCCGGACGTCGTGTCGACGGGCGCAGGCACCATCATCCAGAACACGCTGAACAACCAGCACATCGTGAACCAGACCGTGATCGATGCCCGCAGCAACGCGATGGGCATGATCAAGAACCTCAACATCCAGAACACGCTGAACGAGGCGCTGACCCGTTCGGCCGCGCCGCGCTAGCCCGCGTCCAGCGCCATGCACAGCGCGTGCAAATTCGGCACGATCAGCTGCGGCCGCGCGCCGTGCTCCCAGGGCCGCTCGTCGCGCACCAGCCAGGCGGCCTGCATGCCGGCATCGAGCGCACCCACCACGTCGAGCGCCGCATCGTCGCCGACGTGCAGCACGTCCTTGGGCAGCAGGCCGACCGATGCCGCGGCGGCGCGGAAGATCGGCGCATGCGGCTTGCCGCTGCCGAACTCGCGTGCGTTGAAGGCAGTACGGAACCAGCGCCCGACACCGGCCAGATGGACATCGGCATTGCCGTTGGAAACGGCCACCAGCGGATAGCGTTCGCTGAGCCACTTGAGCGCGGGCAAGGCGTCGTCGTAGAGCGTCACGCGCTGGCGTTCGGCGAAGAAGACCTCGAAGGCCGGATCGGCCAGCGCTGGGTCTTCGCCCGCGCGCCTGAGCGCCGTGCGTATCGACTCGCGCCGCAGGGCGCTCAGGTCGTGCGCGAGATCGGAACGCTCCTTGGCCGTGGCCTCGCGCAGTTCGCGCAAAACGCCGGGCGTCACCAGCAGGTTCGCAGTCTTCGGCGCCTCGCGCACCAGCCATTCGTAGAGCACGCGCTCGGCGCGTTCGATGGTGGGCCAGATCGGCCAGAGCGTGTCGTCGAGGTCGAGCGAAATCGCGGCGATGCGCTTCACGTCGAGGGTCAGGGAGTCGGGGGTCGCGAAGGCCATGACCGAGAATAGCGCATGCCTTTTCGCCCCGAAGCTCCTGCCGTCGAAACGAACCAGGAGCGCACCGCCGTGCTCTGGTGCAACCTCGGCTCGCCCGACGAGCCCACCGCCGCCGCGGTGCGTCCCTACCTCGCCGACTTCCTCGGCGACCCGCGCGTCGTCGAGATTCCGCGGGCCCTGTGGGCGCTGATCCTGCACGGCATCATCCTGCGCACGCGGCCGCCCAAGTCGGCCGCCAAGTACGCCAGCATCTGGACGCCCGAAGGCTCGCCGCTCAAGGTCTGGACGCAGAAGCAGGCGAAGCTGCTGGCCGGCTGGCTCGGCGAGCGCGGCCACCGCGTGACGGTGCGCGAGGCCATGCGCTACGGCAGCCCTTCGATCGCCGCGCAGCTCGATGCGCTCAAGGCCGAAGGCGCGACCCGCGTGCTGGTGCTGCAGGCCTATCCCCAGTACTCGGCCACCACCACGGCGAGCGTGATCGATGCCGTCAATGCGTGGAGCGCACGCGTGCGCCGCCTGCCGGAGTTCCGCTTCGTCAACCAGTACCACGACGAGCCGCTCTACATCGAGGCGCTGGCCCAGAGCGCGATGCGCTACTGGAAGGACCATGGCCGGCCCGACCAGTTGGTGATGAGCTTCCACGGCATTCCGGAACGCAACATCCGCCAGGGCGATCCGTACCAGGCGCAATGCCTTGCGACCGCCCGCCTCCTGGCCGAGCGGCTGCAGCTTGCGCCTTCGCAATACCGCGTCACTTTCCAGTCGCGCTTCGGCCGCGCGAAATGGCTCGAACCCTACACCGAGCCGAGCCTGCGCGAGATGGGCGCGGCGGGCGTGGCGCGTGTCGACGTGATGTGCCCCGGCTTCCCGGCCGACTGCCTGGAGACTCTCGAAGAGATCGCGATGGAAGGCCGCGAGGCCTTCTTGCACGCGGGCGGGAAGGCGTTCCACTACATCCCCTGCCTCAACGACAGCAACGCCTGGATCACTGCGCTCGCCGCGATCGCGGAACGCCACTTGAGCGGCTGGCCGACGCGCTCGGCCTGAGCTCAGTAGTTGTTCATCGGGCGGGCCCGACCCCGGGGCATGAAGCATGGGGTGCGGGTAGTGCTTCTTAGTAGCGACCCAGGTAGTCGCGCTTGCCGATCGGCACGCCGCTGTGCCGCAGCACGTCGTAGGCCGTGGTCACGTGAAAGAAGAAGTTGGGCAGCGCGAACTGAAGCAGGTAGCGCTGGCTGGTGAACTCCAGCTCGTTGCTGCCGACCTTCATCGAGACGGACCGTTCCTCGAAGCCGTCGATCTGGGCGCGATCGACGCTGCTCAGAAAGTCGATCGTCTTGGCGATACGCGCCTGCAATTCGTCCCAGGTCTTCTCGGTATCGGGAAAGCTAGGCGCGGTGATGGCGGCCAGCCGCGCGGCGCCGAGCTTGGAGGCGTCGCTGGCGCGCTGGATTTGTCCGGCCAGCGTCAGCATGTCAGGTGCCAGCCGCGCATCGACGAGCGTCGCCGGGTCGATGCCGGTGACTTGCGCATGCGCGAGTCCCTTGTCCAGCAGATGCGAAAGTTGGCCGAGTCCGCGGATGAACACCGGGATCGAGATGTCGTAGAGGGAAAGCGCCATGAAAGCTCCGGATTGATGCAGCGGCCGATTGTGGCCATTGCGCCAACTACGTGCCGGCGGCGCGCACAAAGGCCTCGATCGGCACCAGATGTTCGGGCACGTTGAGCGCCGGCGCGTGGCCGCAGCCCCGCACTTCGATGATCTGCAGGCGCCCCGCCGCGCCGGGTCCGCGGCGCCGCATCTCGTCCAGCGTGGCGGGCAGCACCAGGTCCGACTCCGCGCCGCGCAGGCACAGCACCGGCACTTCGATCGCGTCGTAGTGCGACCAGAGCAGGTAGTCCTCCGGATGGGCAACGAACTGCCGAACCATCGCCGGGTCGTAGTGCGGCGTCACGCGGCCGTCGGGCAGCCGCCGCGTAGAAGTCTCGGTGAGCCGGCGCCATTGCGCGTCACTGAGCCAGCCGTAGGGCTTGTAGACCGTGCGGAAGAAAGCCTCGAGCTCGGCCACGGTGTCGAAGGCCGGCGGCTGGCCCGCGTAGGAACGGATGCGTTCGACCGCGGCCTGCGCGATCTGCGGCGCGTTGTCGTTGAGCACCAGGCTCGCGATGCGCGGCTTCATGCGCGGCTCCAGCAGGCCGCCGGCGCAGACCATGCCGATGGCGCCGCCCATCGAGGTGCCGACCCAGTGCACGCGCTCGAGCGAGAGCGCGTCGCACAGGCCCGTCCCCACCCGCGCATAGAAAGACAGCTGGTATTCGTCGTCCGGCATCGGGCTCCACTGGCTCAGGCCGCGGCCGATGGTGTCGGGGCAGATCACGCGGAAGCCGCGTTCGGCGAAGTGCGCGGCCAGTTCGTCCATGTCGCGGGCGGTGCGGGCGAGGCCGTGCCATGCGATCACCACGGGACCGCCCTGCTCGCCCCAATCCATCCAATGGATCTCGCGGCCGGCGATTTGCAGGTAGTTCGAGGTCGGAGCGTTCATCGGAGTGCCCTCGCGCGAAGCCGGCCTACGATGCCGGTCGGAAAGTAGTAGACCGAGAGCACAAAGAGCACGCCCAGCCACAGCAGCCAGCGATCGGGCGACAGCAGGGCCGCCAGCCACGGCGCACCGCTCGCGGCCTCGCTGCCGATGCGCAGCAGGTCCTGCAGGTAGCTCTGCGCGACCACGAAGAGCACCGCGCCCACGGCCGCGCCGTAGAGCGTGCCCATGCCGCCGATCACGACGATGAGCAGCACGTCGACCATGATCTCGAAGCTGAGCGAGGTGTCGGGTCCGTTGTAGCGCAGCCAGATCGCGAGCATGGCGCCGGCCAGCGTCGCGAACAGGGCCGACAGCACCGAGGCCGTCGTGCGGTAGACCACCACGCGGTAGCCGATCGCCTCGGCGCGGAACTCGTTCTCGCGAATCGCCTGCAGCACGCGGCCGAAAGGCGAGTTCACGATGCGCAGCAGCGCCAGCACCAGCGCAACCGCGGTCACGAAAAGCAGGTAGTAGCAAAGAAGACGGCCGTCGAGCGAGACGCCGAGGAAAGGTTCTTCAGCGAACTCGAAGCTCGGCGAGATCAACTCGGGCAGCTTGAAGGTCAGGCCGTCCTCGCCGCCGGTAAAGTCCGACAGCTGCGAAGCCAGCGTCTGGAAGGCCGAGGCCACCGCGAGCGTGATCATCGCGAAGAAGATCGCGCGCACCCGCAGCGAGAACAGGCCGATCGCGAGCGACAGCACCAGCGAAACCGCGAGCGCCGCGCCCAGCCCGAGCAGCACGGTGCCCCAGCCGGGCCCGAGCCGCGTCGCCGAGATCGCGATGCCGTAGGCGCCGATGCCGAAGAACATCGTGTGCGCGAAGCTCACGATGCCGGTGTAGCCCAAGAGCAGGTCGAAGCTCGCAACCAGCACGATGAACACCAGCACCTTGGCCGCGACGCTCAGTGCCTTGACGCCCGGGAAGATAAAGGGCGCGAAGGCCAGGCCGAGCACCAGTGCGACCAGCAGCACCGCGAGCACGCGGCTGCGCGGCATGTCGTTGGAAAGAAGGCGAGCAAGCATGAATGAATCCGATCGTCCTGAGTCCTGAGCTTGTCGAAGGATCAACGGCTGCTGGCCACCGGGTACACGCCCTGCGGCCGCCACAGCAGCACCGCCACCATCAGCGCGATGCTCGCGAACTGCGTGGCCGTCGGCAGCAGGAAGCCGGTGTAGTTGGTCATGAGGCCGACCAGCAAGGCGCCGATCAGCGCGCCGGTGGTGGAACCCAGGCCGCCGATGATGATCACGATGAAGATCAGCACGTTGACCTGCGCGCCCATCTGCGGAATCAGGTTCTGCTGGAACAGGCCCCACATCACGCCGCCCAGGCCCGCGAGCGCGCTGCCGACCACGAACACGCCGACGAACAGGCGCCCGATGCGGTAGCCGAGCGACTCGACCATCTCGCGGTCCTGCACGCCGGCGCGGATCAGCAAGCCGATCTTGGTGCGGCCCAGCGTCCATGCCAGCAGCCCGAAGACGAAGACGCCGACCGCCACCGCGAGGATGCGGTACTTGCTGATCGCCGCATCGCCCACCAGCAGCGAGCCGCGCAGCGCTTCGGGCAGCGGCAGCGGGAGCTGGCCCGGGCCCCAGATCACCTTGATCAGCTCTTCGCCGATGATCAGGCCGCCCATGGTGATGAGGATCTGCTTCAGGTGCTGGCCGTAGACCGGCCGCACGATGAAGCGCTCGAAGGCCAGGCCGACTGCGCCGGCCACCGTCATCGCGACCAGCATCGCGGGGAACACGGCCACCAGGTTGCGCCACAGTTCCTGCGAGCCGGTCCAGTCGCTCATGCCGCCGAGCACGCTGCTCGCCACGAAGGCACCGAGCGCGATGAACACGCCGTGGCCGAAGTTCAGCACGTCCATCAGGCCGAAGATGAGCGTCAGGCCCGAGGCGATGATGAAGATGATCATGCCCATCGCAAGGCCGGCGACGGTGAGCGTGAGCCAGGTGGAGACGGAACCCGTCAAGGGCAGCGCGATCAGCGCGATCACCGGCACCAGCGCCATCGGCTTCCAGTCGAATTCGAGTTTCATAAGGCGAGCCCCAGCAAGGACTGCTGCAGTTGTTCGTCGGCCGAGAACGCGGCCATCGTGCCGCTGTGCACCACGCGCCCGTTGTCCATCACGGCCACGGTGTCGCCCAGGCGCTGCGCGAAGTTGATGTTCTGCTCGACCAGGAGAATGGTGACGCCACCGCGCTTGAGCTCGCTGAAGGCGTCGATCATGTTGTTGATGATGGCCGGCGCAAGGCCCTTGCTCGGCTCATCGATGATCAGCAGCTCGCGCGGCTCGACGATCGCGCGGGCCACCGCGAGCATCTGCTTCTGGCCACCCGAGAGCTTGCCGGCCGGATGGTTCCAGAACTTCTCGACCGCGGGGAAGAGCTTGAAGATCCACGCGAGGCGCGCATCGTCCATCTGCTCGGCATTCTTCGCGCCGCGCGCCGCGAGCAGCATGTTCTCCCTGACCGTGAGGTCCGAGAAGATGCCCATGTTCTCGGGCACGTAGGCGATGCCGAGCCCGGCGATCTGCGGCGTATGCAAGGCCGTGATGTCCTGGTCGCCGAAGCGCACACGGCCCTCGGACGCATGCCACAGGCCCATGATGGTTCTGAGCGTGGTGGTCTTGCCGGCGCCGTTGCGGCCCAGCAGCATCGTGAGCTGGCCACGGGGCACTGCAAGATCGACACCGTGGAGGATGTGATAGGCGCCGATGTGGGTATGCACGCCTTCGAGTTGCAACAAGGCTGGATGGCTCATGGTGTTGCTCCTTCCCCCGCGCGGGGGAAGGCCGGGATGGGGGCGGTCACATGCCGCGAAGCGTCCTCGGCGCCAGCCGCAGGCAAGCCGAGATAAGCCTCCTGCACGATCGGCGAAGCGATCACCTCCGACGGCGCTCCGTCGGCCACCAGTTGCCCGTTGTGCAGCACGATGATGCGGTCCGCGAGCTCGCGCACCACGTCCATCTTGTGCTCGACCAGGAGGATGGTTTTCGTCCTGTCCTTCTTGAGCGCGCGGATCAGATCCAGGATCACCGGCGCCTCGGCCGCATGCATGCCGGCCGTCGGTTCGTCGAACATGAAGACCTTCGGTTCGAGCGCCATCAGGAGCGCCACTTCGAGCTTGCGCTGGTCGCCGTGGGGCAGGCTTGCGACCGTCGCATGCTCCTTGGCCTTGAGCGCGACCTCGGCCAGGATCGCATCGGCGCGCTCGGTCAGCGCGCGATGATCGCTCCAGATGCTCCAGAGATTGAGCCCGCGCCGGTGCGCGCCCTCGCGTGTCGCCTGCACCGCGAGCCGCACGTTCTCCAGCACGGTGAGATTGGGAAACAGATTCGTCAACTGGAAGGCCCGGCCCAGCCCGGCCCGCGTGCGCGCCGAGGCGCTCTGCCCGGAGAGCAGTTGCCCATCGAGCGACACGGTTCCGGCTGTGGCCTTGAGCTGACCTGAGATCAGGTTGAAGTAGGTGGTCTTGCCCGCGCCGTTCGGGCCGACGATCGCGGTCAGCGTGCCAGGTGCAAAGCTGCAACTGACATCGTTGACCGCGACGTGGCCTCCGAAACGGACGGTGAGCCCGCGCGTTTCGAGCATCGAGGATCAGCGCTTGTTCTTGACAGGGATGTCCATCTCGGACGCCTTGATCTCGTGCACCAGTTCCGGCACGCCCCAGGCGAAGGCCGGGTCGGCCTTGATCTTGAAGTGGTACATGCTCTGCAGCGCCTGGTGGTCTTCCTTGCGGAAGGTCATCGGACCCTTGGGCGTGTCGAAGCTCATGCCTTCCATGGTCGAGATCAGCTTGTTGGTGCCGGTGTCGCCGCCGGTCTTCTTGAGCGCCGTCACCACCGCCATCGCAGCCGAGAAGCCGCCAGCCGTGAAGAAGTCGGGCGGCGTCTTGAACTGCTTGTAGTGGGCCGCGACCAGCGCCTCGTTCACCGGATTCTTCGGGATGCCGAAGTAGTAGTAGGTCGCGCCTTCCATGCCCGGGAACTGCTTGTAGCTGGCCATCGCCGGCAGGATGTTGCCGCCGGTGGCGATCTCGATGCCGTAGCGCTTGAGGTCGAGGTCGGCGATCTTGAACGGATTGCCGGCGCCGGCCCATACGATCCAGATCACCTTGCGGCCCGGCAGGTCCTTGAGCTTGTCGATCAGGCGCTGGGCGCCGGCCGTGAAGTCGGTGGTGTTCTGCGGCAGGTACTCCTCATGGACGACCTTGGCCTTCTTGACCGAATCCTTGAAGGCCTTCACACCGTCGCGGCCGAAGGCATAGTCCTGCGCCAGCGTGGCGATGCTGACGCCCGGCTTGTCGAGCGCGACCGCATTGCTGATCGCATCCTGGCTCGAATTGCGGCCGGTGCGGAAGATGTATTTGTTCCACTTGTCGCCGGTGATCGAGTCGGCCACCGCGGGCTCGACCAGCAGGATCTTCTTGTATTCCTCCGCCACCGGGAGCATTGCCAGCGCGACGCCGGAGGACGTGGGGCCGACCGCGAGCGCTGCCTTGTCGTCGGCGTAGGCCGCCGCCAGCAGCGACTTGCCGAGGTCGGGCTTGCCCTGGTCGTCCTTTTCGATCACGACGAGCTTCTTGCCGTTGACGGCCATGGTGCCGCCGGTGGCGTAGTCGAGGCCCATCATGAAGCCGGTCTGCGTCTGCTTGCCGTAGGCCTCGAGCGGACCGGTCTTGCTGTAGATGTGGGCGATCTTGATCTCGTTCGACTGGGCCCAGGCCGGTGCCGTGAGGGCGGAAGCGGCCAGGGTGGCAAGCGCCGCGATGGCGACGATGTGACGACGGTGCATTCTTTGTCTCCTGATTTGGGATGACTGAATATTGCACAGTTCGTGCCAGTCCTGATCGCCTTGATGGCAAAGGACTTTCCCTCGGATGCCCCCGGCAAAGCCCGAAATCAAGACACTTAATTTGCATTGATTTCAGACAATTGTACGTTTTTCAGTCAGGGTTTTCCAGACGTTCGTAGAGCGTCGCGCGCGAGATGCCGAGCAGCCTGGACGCCGCCAGCTTGTTGCCGCCGGTCTCCGCCATCGCAGCGGCGATGGCACGGCGTTCCAGCTCCGCGATCTGCTGCGCGAGCGGCCGCAGCAGCGCCTTGCCGTCGTCGGCTTCGGAGGCCGCCGGCAGCGCATCGGGCGCCGCAATCTTTTCCTGCCCGGTCTCGCGCAGGATGCGCTCGAGCTGCGCCGCGTCGATGCGCTGCGAATCGCTGCGCATGGTCACCTGCTCCAGCACGTTGCGCAGCTCGCGGATGTTGCCGCGCCAGTGCTGCGCGGCCAGCAGCGCCAGCGCATCGGGCGTGAGCTCGGGCGGCGCCTCGCCGCTGCGCAGCG
Organism: Variovorax paradoxus; assembly: GCF_018614955.1. Classification (GTDB taxonomy): domain Bacteria; phylum Pseudomonadota; class Gammaproteobacteria; order Burkholderiales; family Burkholderiaceae_C; genus Variovorax; species Variovorax paradoxus_J. The sequence continues at coordinate 24,452 of NZ_JAGGNV010000066.1, read as the reverse complement.
CCATGTCCTCGCCCAGCGCCTCGACCAGCGCCGGAATGTCGGCGCGCCGCTCGCGCAACGGCGGCACGCGCACCGGCAGCACATTGAGCCGGTAATAGAGGTCTTCGCGAAAGCGCCCCTCCCGCACCAACAGCGCGAGATCGCGCGAGGTGGCCGCGATCACGCGCGCATCGAAGGGCACCAGCTTGTTCGAGCCCAGCGGCTCGATCTCGCCCTCCTGCAGCGCGCGCAGCAGCTTGGCCTGCAGGCCGAGCGGCATGTCGCCGATCTCGTCGAGGAACAGCGTGCCGCCGTCGGCCAGCTTGAACTTGCCCTCGCGCGCCTTGCGGTCGGCGCCGGTATAGGCGCCGGGCGCGACGCCGAAGAACTCGGCCTCCAGCAGCGTGTCGGGCACGGCCGCGATGTTCACGCTCACGAAGAGCTTCTGTGCGCGCGCCGAGGCCGCATGGATCGCATGCGCGAGCAGCTCCTTGCCGGTGCCGGTTTCGCCCAGGAGAAGCACCGGGCTCGACGACTGCGCCGCACGCCGCGCATGGCGCTTGACCTCCACCGCAGCCGGGCTCGAGCCGATGAAGCTGGCAAAGGTGTACTTGGAACGGCGCAGGCCGTCGGCCGACTGCTGGTAGAGCGGGTTGTTGCGCTGGCTCGCGAGTTCGCGCCGCGCATCGTCGAGGTCGCGCTGCAGCAGCGCGAACTTGCTGATGAGCGGCTGCAGCGTGTCTTCCGGATGGTCGAACAGCACGATGCCGATCGCGCCGATGACCGCACCGGCCGCGCCGCCCTCGCCTTCCTCGCGCAGCGGAATGCGGCTGACGACGAATGTGCCGGCCTTGTTGGTGAGCAGGTCGATCAGGATCGGCTCGCCGGTCTCGAGCACGCGGCGCATCAGCGTGTTGGGGATCACGTCCTCCACCTGATGGCCGAGGAACTGGTCGATGGACGAGAAGCCCAGCGCCGGCAGGAAGCGCCGGTAGCCCTCGTTGACCCAGACGATGCGCCCGCCGCGGTCGACCAGGAACATGCCCTGGCTGATGCTGGAGAACAGATGGAACATCGAGCGCGCGGCGAGCGCGAGGATGCCATCGGCATCGAGCGGCAGTGCGGGCGGTGGCGCGGTGGCGGCGGACATGGCCGGATCGTAGCGCGCACATCCTCCGGCGCATCAATGGCAGACGAGTTCAGCATCAATGAATTCTTAGCACTTGGTTAGGATGCGAGGTTTTTCGAATTGCAGTAAGGGCAATGGTTCTCGAGGCTCGCAGACTTGCTATGCTGCGCGCCTTGCACGGCCCACCCGGCTGCGCCCCGGCCCAGCGGCGAACGATCGGTTCGCCAGCCACGCCACTTTTGCGGAACGCTTTTCTCATGAGGAACTCCCGGCTTCCCGCGCTCTGGCTCGCGCTTCCCCTGCTGCTGTCGGCCTGCGCACTGCCGCGCCCGCCCGAGCGGGTGACGGCACCGACGCCCGCGCAATGGCACACGCCCCTGCCTCATGGCGGCTCGCTGCCCGTGCTGGCCGACTGGTGGCGCCAGCTCGACGATCCGCTGCTGGTGGAGCTGATCGATGCCGCCCAGGCCGCCAGCCCCAGCGTGGCCAGCGCGGCCGCGCGCATTGCGGAGGCGCGGGCGGCGCGCGTGTCCGCAGGCGCGGCACTGGCGCCGAATCTCACCGGCAACGTATCGGCCAGCCGCGGCAACTCGCCCACCAGCGGCTTCGGCGGAACAGGCACCGGCACGGGCACCGGCGGCGGCCTCACCGCGATCCCGCCGATCACGACGATCCAGGCCGGCCTGCAATCGAGCTGGGAGATCGACCTGTTCGGCGGCCTGCGCGCCAGCCGCGACGCCAGCCAGGCCCGGCTGGCGGGCGCCGATGCGAAATGGCACGAGGCACGGGTCTCGGTCGCGGCCGAGACCGCCACCACCTACCTCGGCGAGCGCGCCTGCCGGCGCCAGCTCGCGGTGGCCACGTCGGACACGCAGTCGCGCGTAGAAACCGCGCGCCTGACCGACCTGTCGATGCGTGCCGGCTTCACCGCGCCGGCCGAGGCGGCGCTCGCGCGTGCCGGCGCCTCCGATGCGTCGGCACGCCTCACGCAGCAGCGGGCGCAGTGCGCGCTGCTGCAGCAGGCGCTGGTGTCGCTCGCCGGCATCGATGCGCGCACGCTGCAGGCCAAGCTCGATGCCGCGCCGGTCGATCGCCCGCTGCCGGCGGTCCAGGCCGTCGCCAGCGTGCCGGCCGAGGCGCTCGCGCAGCGGCCCGACGTCTATTCGGCGGAACTCGGCGTGGCCGCGGCGAGCGGCGACGCCGGCGCGGCGCTGGCGCAGCGCTTTCCGCGCCTCACGCTGCAGGGCTCGATCGGCCGGCTCCAGATTCGCACCAGCGGCATCCGCGAGACGATGGACAGCTGGACCATCGGCCCGGTCGCGCTCAGCGTGCCGATCTTCGACGGCGGCACGCTCGCGGCCAACGTCGATGCCGCGCGGGCGCGCTACGACGAGGCCGTCGCGCTCTACCGTTCCAACGTGCGCCAGGCGGTGCGCGAGGTCGAGGAAGCGCTGATCAACCTGCAGAGCACCGACGCGCGCGCCGGCGATGCCGATGCGGCGGTGCAGAACTACCAGGCCTCCTTCGACGCCACCAGCGCGCGCTACCAGAGCGGCCTGGCCAGCCTGTTCGAACTCGAGGATTCGCGGCGCACGCTGTTCGCGGCGCAGACCGCGCGCGTCTCGCTGCAGCGCGAGCGCGCCGAGGCCTGGGTGGCGCTCTATCGCTCGATGGGCGGCGGCTGGACGCGGCCCGGATCCGCAACGACAAACACGACTCCAACGACCCAGACGTCGAAATCATGAAAAGAATGAAGCGTTCCACCCTCGTCATCGTGCTCGCCGTGGTCGTGCTGCTCGCCGCCGCGGCCGCGTTCATGTTCTCGCGCGGCAAGCCGGAAGGCGCCGGCGCAGCCGAGGCCAAAGACGCCGCGGCCGCGCCGGCCAAGCCGGCGCTGACAGTCACCGTCGCCAAGCCCGAGGCCAGCGAGCTCACCGTCACGCTCGCCGCCAACGGCAATGTCGCGGCCTGGCAGGAAGCCAGCATCGGCTCCGAATCCAACGGCCTGCGCCTGGCCGAGGTGCGCGTCAACGTCGGCGACCTTGTCAAGAAGGGCCAGGTACTCGCGACCTTTTCGCAAGAGACCGTGCAGGCCGACGTCGCACAGGCGCGTGCCTCGCTCGCCGAGGCCAAGGCCACCGCCGCCGATGCCGCCGGCAACGCCGCACGGGCGCGTACGCTGCAGACCACCGGCGCGCTGAGCCAGCAGCAGATCAACCAGTACCAGACCACCGAGCAGACGGCCAAGGCCCGCGTCGAGGCGGCCGAGGCGGTGCTCGCGGCGCAGCAGGTGCGCGGCCGCAACACGCAGGTGCTGGCGCCCGACGACGGCGTGATCTCCTCGCGCACCGCCACGGTCGGCAGCGTGCTCAGCGCCGGCACCGAACTGTTCCGGCTGATCCGCCAGGGCCGGCTCGAATGGCGCGCCGAGGTGACCTCGGCCGAGCTGAGCCGGGTCGCGGTCGGCACGCCGGCCATCGTCATCAGCGCCAGCGGCGCCCAGGTCAGCGGCAAGGTGCGCAGCATCGCGCCGACGGTCGATCCACAGACGCGCGCGGCACTGGTCTACGTCGACATTCCCAACGTTCTGGAGAACACCGGCATCAAGGCCGGCATGTTCGCGCGCGGCGATTTCCAGCTCGGCCGCAGCAGCGCGCTCACCGTGCCACAGGCGTCGATCGTGCCGCGCGACGGCTTCAACCACCTGCTCTTGCTGCAGCCGGACAACCGCGTCGCGCAACTCAAGGTCGAGACCGGCCGCCGTGTCGGCGATCGCGTCGAGATCACGACCAGGCTGCCGGCCGATGCGCGCGTCGTGGTCCAGGGCGCCGGCTTCCTGAACGACGGCGACCTGGTGCGGGTGGTGGATGCCGCGCCGAACAAGGAGCAGCGTCCATGAACGTCTCGGCCTGGTCCATCCGCAACCCGATCCCGTCGGTGATGCTGTTCGTGCTGCTCACCTTCGCGGGCCTGCTGTCCTTTAACGCGATGAAGGTGCAGAACTTCCCCGACATCGACCTGCCGACCGTCACCGTCTCGGCCTCGCTGCCGGGCGCCGCGCCCTCGCAGCTCGAGACCGACGTGGCGCGCAAGCTCGAGAACTCGATCGCCACCGTGCAGGGCCTGAAGCACATCACGACCAAGGTGCAGGACGGCGCTGCGACGCTGATCGTCGAGTTCCGGCTCGAGAAGCCGGTGCAGGAAGCGGTCGACGACGTGCGCTCGGCCGTGCAGAAGGTGCGCGCCGACCTGCCGGCCGACGTGCGCGATCCGGTGATCAACAAGCTGGACTTCGCGGCCCAGCCGGTGCTGGCCTTCACCATCGCCTCCACCCGCATGGACCCGGAGGGGCTCAGCTGGTTCGTCGACGACACGGTGACCAAGAAGCTGCTCGCCATCAGCGGCGTCGGCGCGGTCAACCGCGTGGGCGGCGTCACGCGCCAGGTGCATATCGACCTCGACCCGGCCAAGCTGCAGGCGCTGGGCGCCACCGCGGCCGACATCTCGCGCCAGCTGCGTCAGGTGCAGACCGAAAGCGCCGGCGGCCGCACCGACCTGGGCGGCAGCGAGCAGCCGGTGCGCACGCTGGCCACGGTGCGTTCGGCCGATGAGTTGGCGGACATGCAGATTCCGCTGTCGGACGGCCGCCGCATCCGGCTCGATCAGGTGGCGCGCGTGTCCGACACCATCGCCGAGCCGCGCGCCGCCGCGCTGCTCGACGGCAAGCCGGTGGTCGGCTTCGAAGTCGCGCGCAGCCGCGGCGCGAGCGAGGTCGAGGTCGGCGGCGCGGTGCAGAAGGCGCTGGCCGATTTGCGCGCGCAGCATCCCGACATCGAGCTCACCGAAGCCTTCAATTTCGTCGAGCCGGTGCAGGAGGAGTACGACGGCTCGCTGCACCTGCTCTACGAAGGCGCCATCCTGGCGGTGATCGTGGTGTGGCTGTTCCTGCGCGACTGGCGCGCCACCTTCGTCTCGGCCGTCGCGCTGCCGATGTCGGCGATCCCGGCCTTCATCGGCATGTACATGCTGGGCTTCTCGATCAACGTGGTGACGCTCCTGGCGCTCTCGCTGGTGGTCGGCATCCTGGTGGACGATGCGATCGTGGAGGTCGAGAACATCGTGCGCCACCTGCGCATGGGCAAGAGCCCCTACCAGGCGGCGATGGAGGCGGCCGACGAGATCGGACTGGCGGTGATCGCCACCACCTTCACGCTGATCGCGGTGTTCCTGCCCACCGCCTTCATGAGCGGCGTGGCCGGCAAGTTCTTCAAGCAGTTCGGCTGGACCGCATCGCTCGCGGTATTCGCCTCGCTGGTGGTGGCGCGGATGCTGACGCCGATGATGGCCGCCTACATCCTGAAGCCTCTCGTCGGCGCCGAGAAGGAGCCGCGCTGGCTCGCCTTCTACATGCGCCTGGCCGAGCGCAGCCTCAGGCATCGCTTCACGACGATGGTGCTGGCCACCCTCTTCTTCTTCGGGTCGGTGGCGATGATCCCGCTGCTCAAGACCGGCTTCATCCCGCCCGACGACAACTCGCAGACGCAGGTCTACCTGTCGCTCGCGCCGGGTGCCACGCTGGCCCAGACCATGGCCATGGCCGAAGAGACGCGGCAGCGCGTGATGGCGGTTGAGCACGTGAAGAGCGTCTACACCACGGTGGGCGGCGGCAGCGCGGGCGGCGACCCTTTCGCCAACTTCGGCACGCCTGAGACGCGCAAGGCCACGCTCACCATCAAGCTGGCGGACCGCGGCGACCGGCCGCGCAAGCAGGGCATCGAGAACGAGATCCGCAAGGCCCTCGAAACCCTGCCCGGCGTGCGCAGCACCGTGGGCCTGGGCGGCTCGGGCGAGAAGTACATCCTGGTGCTGACCGGCGAAGACCCGGCGGCGCTCACGAGCGCGGCGCGCGCGGTCGAGAAGGACCTGCGCACCATCCCCGGCCTGGGCAACATCACCTCGACCGCGAGCCTGATCCGGCCCGAGATCGCGGTGCGCCCGAACTTCGCGCGCGCCGCCGACCTGGGCGTCACCAGCTCGGCCATCGCCGAGACGCTGCGCGTCGCGACGCTGGGCGACTACGACCAGGCGCTGCCCAAGCTCAACCTGGCGCAGCGCCAGGTGCCGATCGTGGTCAAGCTCGAGGACTCGGCGCGCCAGAACCTGGCGCTGCTCGAACGGCTCAGCGTGCCGGGCAAGAACGGCCCCGTGATGCTCGGCCAGGTCGCCACGCTGACCATGGAAGGCGGCCCGGCCGTGATCGACCGCTACGACCGCTCGCGCAATGTCAACTTCGAGATCGAACTCTCGGGCGTCGGCCTGGGCGACGCCAAGACCGCGGCGATGAAGCTGCCCTCGATCCAGAACCTGCCGCCCGGCGTGCGGGTGGCCGAGGTCGGCGATGCCGAAATGATGAGCGAGCTGTTCGCGAGCTTCGGTCTGGCGATGCTGACCGGCGTGCTGTGCATCTACATCGTGCTGGTGCTGCTGTTCAAGGACTTCCTGCACCCGGTCACGATCCTGTGCGCGCTGCCGCTGGCGCTCGGCGGCGCCTTCCTGGGCTTGCTGATCGGACAGAAGGCGCTCTCGATGCCTTCGATGATCGGCTTCATCATGCTGATGGGCGTGGCGACCAAGAACTCGATCCTCTTGGTCGAGTACGCGATCGTCGCGCGCCGCGACCACGGCATGAGCCGCTGGGACGCGCTGCGCGACGCCTGCCACAAGCGCGCGCGGCCAATCATCATGACCACGCTCGCCATGGGCGCCGGCATGGCGCCGATCGCCTTCGGGCTGAGTGCGGCCGACTCCAGCTTCCGCGCGCCGATGGCGATGGCGGTGATCGGCGGCCTGATCACCTCCACCGTGCTGAGCCTGCTGGTGGTGCCGGCGGTGTTCACCTACATCGACGACATCGAGCACTGGATCAAGCGCACGGTCGCGCGCATCCGCGGCCGGGCGCCCGACCCGGCCGATGCGCCGGAAGGGGCGCCGCCGCTCAAGCAGCAGCCGGCGCCGAACTGAGGCAGCATGGGGCCTCGTGACCTTACACGGAGGCAAGCCATGAACCCGACCCGCATCCCCGCCGCGATGTTGAGTGTGGCCCTGCTGGCGGCGGCCGCGGCCGCCAGCGCCCAGCCAGCACAGGACGTGCAAGCCCGGCAGCGCTACGAACGAGAGATCGCCGCCTGCAACAGCGGCACGCTGGCGGCGCCGGCGCGCGAGGCCTGCATCCGCGCCGCCGGCAACGCGCTGGACCGCACCCTCGGTGGCCCGCCGGCGGAAGTCACCGTGCCCTCCGCAGACGGCCGCGCCACGATCGTCACGCCGGCCGGCGCGCCTCCGCCCTCCAGCGGCTCCGATGCGGTGCCGTCGCGCGACGGCCGCTCGACCATCGTGCTGCCGGCCGATCGCGCCGCGCCGCGCTAGCCCATGTCCTGCGGCACCACGCGACGCCGCTCGACGACGATGCCCTTCGACGCCGACGCGACCCGGTAGCAGCTGTACTCGGATCGGCAGAGCCCCAGATCACGGAGGGCCGCGCCGCCCGGTTGCTCGAACTCCTCGCGGCGCCGTCGCTGCGGCCAGGCCTCCAGCATGGCCGCGATCCTGGCCCGAAGCGTGCTCATTGCAACCCCGCCAGTGCACCCTGGATGCGCTGCCCCTGGGCCGGCGTGATCAGTCCCGTCAGCAGCTCGCCGAAGCGCACCTGCGCCACGCCCGAGTGGATGTACTGCCAACGGTAGGCCGCGAGCAGCGCGTTGCGGACCGTCTCCACCTCGCCCGCGTCCAGCACGCCGGCCTGCGGCTTGTTGGCCATGAAGTAGGTGCAATCGGCTTGCGCCTGCAACTGCAGCAGGCCGTCGACACCGGCCACCAGCGCGATGAGATCGTCGACGGCCGCATCGCGTTCTTCCGGCGTGAGCTTCGCGTCCTCGCGCTGCCACTCGAGCTCGTCGAGCACGGCATGCTGCGACTCCTCCTTCCAGTGGAAGAGGAACACGTCCTTGAAAAGCGGCGAGATCTCGGCATCGACGGCGATGCTCTCGCGGTAGTGCACCTGTGTCACGAGCTCGACGTCGCAGGTCAGCGCGAGCACGGCCCAGGTGCACTTGCCGAGCACGAACTGCGCCACCGTGTTGGGCTCGGGCACGAACAGGTAGCCGGCCGGCATGCAGCGCGCGGCCAGGCCCTCGATGCGGCGGAACAGCTCCTGGTGCTTGAGCTCCTCGTCGGTGAAGCGCACCAGCGCCTCCAGCGCCACCTGGTCGCCGAACCAATGGTCGCGGCTCACTTCGAGCATCTTGGCGCCGACGAAGCGCTCGATCAGGCCGAACATGTTGGCGTAGGTGCGGCCCTGGATCCGGTTCAGGAAACGCCGCTCGCCGGGGCTCAGGAAAGCGAGGCGCTCCTCCAGCAGCGTCATCCCGTCGGGCAGGAACTTGTCGGCAGCGCCGAACTCGCGCTGGCGGATCACATCGCGATCGATGTCCCAGCGGATGCGCTTCGAGTTCTCGATGCAGCGGGCATAGCGCGGGGAGGCTGTTGCCGGGGACGGCATGGTGTGTGCGGACTGCATGGTGGGTTCCTTTGAACTCGTTGGGGTGAGGTCATTGTTCGAGGAAGCACCTTTCGCAGCCATGAGGCCACGGTCCCGGAAAGCGCATTCGCAGGGCCGCGCGGCGCGCAAAGCCTGGGGCCACGGTCCGGGGTCGGGTCAGCCGCGGCCCAGGCCGGCGTTGCGCGCCAGCACGATCGCCTGCGGCCGGTTCTCGACTTCCAGCTTGGCGAAGATGCTGGTGATGTGGTTGCGCACCGTCTTCTCGCTGAGCTGCAGCGCCGCCGCCACCTGTGCGTTGTCGCGGCCCTGCGCGATGAGTTCCAGCACCTCGCGCTCGCGCGCGGTCAGGCGCGCGAGCGCCGGGTCGTCCGCCGCCGGGCCTGCATGGCCGAGGAAATCCCGCACCTCCTCGACCCAGCGCGGCCAGACCTCGTCCTGCGCGAGCATGAGGTGGTGCGCGCTGTGCAACGGAACGAAGCGGGCTTGCGCGATGCCGCCCGCGATGAAGCGGCCCTCGTCGAAAGGCACGCGCAGATCGCCGGTGGCATGCAGCACCAGCGTCGGGCAGTGCACCTGCGGCAGCAGGTCCGACACGTCGATGCTGTCGAACACGCGCAAGGTGCGCGCCGCATTGGCGGGCGAGGTCGACACGCGCGCGAGCTCGTTGAACCACTGGTGCTGCTCGGGCGTCCCCTCGGGCAGAAACTGGCTCGTGAAGAACTGGCGGAAAGCCGTGTCGGCGCGGCCCCAGCCGATCTCCATCAGCTTGGCCTGGGTTTCGGACTCCTCGTCGAGCACCCGCCCGCCGCCGCGCTTGCGGCGCCCGCGCGCATAGCCGCCCTGCAGCACCAGGCCGCTCACCCGCTCGGGATGGCGCGCCGTGTAGGCGATGGCCAGGCTGACGCCCTGGGAGATCGCGAGCATCGGAAAGCGTTCGAGACCGGCGGCATCGATCACGGTCTCCAGGTCCTGCAGCCAGAGCTCGAAGCTCACCTGCTCGACCTCGCGGTCCGACAGGCCGGTGCCGCGCTGGTCGTAGCGCACCAGCGTGTGCCCGGACGACAGCGTCTCCAACACGTGGCCCCACACCGGACTGGTGAGGTCGAACTCGAGGTGCGAGAGCCAGTTGCCGACCTTCAGCAAAGGCGGCCCCTTGCCGCTCGTCGCGTAGGCGATCCGCACGCCGTCGGGCGCGGTGCAGAAGCGGATCTGCTGTTTCAGCGGCATCGCATCACCCCCGGCTGGGCGGGTGCCAGCGGAAGGCTATGGTGCCATGGCCAGATCGGCTTGTCAGCCGACCGGCGGCCCGGCTCGCCGCAGCTTCAAGCCGCAGCGCCCGCGCGCCGCCCCTTGCGATCCGACATCGCCTTGGCCGCACGCGGCAGGATCAGCACGGCAAGCACGACCACGACCAGCGTGATCGACATCGGCCGCTGGAAGAACACCGCCGCGCTGCCCTCGCCGATCGACATCGCGTTGCGCAGCTGCGCTTCGGCGAGCGGGCCCAGGATCATGCCGACCACCACCGGCGCGGTCGGGAAATCGAAGCGCCGCATGAGAACGCCGATCACGCCGATGCCGTAGAGCAGCACCAGGTCGAAGGCGCTCTGGCGCATGCCGTAGGCACCCACGGTCGCGAAGATCAGGATGCCCGCATAGAGCTGCGGCTTCGGGATCTTGAGCAGCTTGACCCACAGGCCTACCATCGGCAGGTTCAGCACCAGCAGCATCACGTTGCCGATGTAGAGCGATGCGATCAGCGCCCACACCAGCGCGGCCGAGGTGGTGAAGAGCTGCGGCCCGGGCTGGATGCCGTAGTTCTGGAACGCGCCGAGCAGGATGGCGGTGGTGTTCGAGGTCGGGATGCCGAGGGTGAGCAGCGGGATCAGCGCGGCCGTCACGGTCGCGTTGTTGGCGGCTTCGGGGCCGGCCACGCCTTCGATCGCGCCCTTGGTGCCGAACTCGACCTTGACGTCGTCCTTGGCGAGCTTCTTCTCGGTCGCGTAGCTCAGGAAGGTGGGAATCTCGGTGCCGCCGGCCGGAATGCAGCCGAAGGGCGCGCCGATCGCGGTGCCGCGCAGCCAGGCAGGGATCGAGCGTTTCCAGTCGCGCGCCGTCATGTGCACGCGGCTCAGCTTGTTCTGGCTTTCCACCACGCGGCCTTCGTAGAGCACCGCGTAGAGCACCTCGGCCACCGCGAACAGGCCGACCGCGACCAGCACGATCTCGATGCCGTCGAGCAGCTCGGGAATGCCGCCGGTGTAGCGCCCCTGGCCGGAGATCTGGTCGAGCCCGATGCAGCCGGCGGCCAGGCCGATGAACAGCGCCGTCATGCCGCGCAGCGTGCTCTTGCCGAGCACGGCGCTCACCGTCGTGAAGGCCAGCACCATCAAGAGGAAATACTCGGGCGGCCCAAGCTGGACGGCGAAGTCGGCCACGAAGGGCGCGAACAGCGTGACGACCACGGTGGCGATGGTGCCGGCCACGAAGGAGCCGATCGCAGCGGTGGCCAGCGCAGCGCCGGCGCGGCCGCTCTTGGCCATCTTGTTGCCTTCCATCGCCGTCACCATGCTCGCCGTTTCACCGGGGGTGTTGAGCAGGATGGAGGTGGTCGAGCCGCCGTACATGGCGCCGTAGTAGATGCCCGAGAAGAAGATCATCGAGGCCGTGATCTCGACCTTGCCGGTGATCGGCAGCAGCATCGCCACCGCCACCGCGGGGCCGATGCCGGGCAGCACGCCGACGGCCGTGCCGAGGGCGCAGCCCACCAGGCACCAGAGCAGATTGACGGGCGTGATCGCGAGCGCGAAGCCCTGCATCAATGCATTGAAGATTTCCATACTAGATCCAGCCTGTCGTGGTCAGGCCCGGCAGGTTGATCGCCAGGAACTTGGTGAAGAGCCAGAACACCGGCGCCGAGATCAGGAGGCCGGTCACGATGTCGGTGATCCAGGTGCGCGGCGCATTGACGGCCGCCTGGCCGTTGGCGCGCCGCAGGCCCTGCACGGCCAGCAGGTAGCACAGCGCGCAGCTCAGGATGAAGCCGATGGTGGTGATCAGCGCCGCATTCAGCAGCAACCCGGCCGTCACCCAGGCGAAGCCGCTCCAGTAGGTCTGCACCGCGCCGGAAGGCGCATCCATGTCGCGGAAGCCGCCGGTGCGCGACTCCCAGATGATCCAGGCGCCGCACACGGTGAGTGCGACCGACACCAGCCAGGGCAGGAAGTTGGGACCGACGCCGCCGTAGCCGGCCTCGGACGAGATGCCGATCGCGCCGAAGCCGAGCGCCAGGCCGACGAGGAGGATGCCGACGCCGACCAGCGTCTGCGGCCAGAGGGCGGGCGGCGGCGATTGGGGCTCGAGCGACGCGTATCCGCTCGAGGAGGGGTCGATGTTGGACATTGTTCTGGACCTCGCGTTGGGTCAAGGAAAAAGGAGCACGCCGCCGCGCGACGCGCCCCGCGCTTTCGCGAACGCGCGAGCTCAGACCATGCCGGACTTGATCATCGTCGCGCGCAGGCTCGCGAACTCGTCGTCCACGAACTTGGCGAAGGCTTCGCCGGACAAGACGGCCGGCGTCCAGTCGTTCTTCTTCATCGCCTCGGTCCAGGTCGGCGTCTTGATCGCGGCCAGCACCAGGTCGGTCAGGGCCTTGCGCTGCTCGGCCGTGATGCCGGGCGCGCCGTAGACGCCGCGCCAGTTGCCGATCTCGACGTCGATGCCCTGCTCCTTGAGCGTCGGCACGGTGCTGCCGGGCAGGCGCGTGCCGGAGGTGACGGCGATGGCGCGCATCTTGCCCGTCTTGATGTACTCGGCGAACTCGCTGTAGCCGCTGCCGCCGACCGTGACGTTGCCGCCCAGGATGGCCGCCGTGGCTTCGCCGCCGCCGCGGAAGGCAACGTAGTTGATCTTGGACGGATCGACGCCCACCTTCTGCGCGATCATGGCCGCAGCGATGTGCTCGGTGGAGCCGCGCGAGCCGCCGCCCCACTTGACGCTGCCCGGGTCCTTCTTGAGCTGATCGACCACGTCCTTCATGGTCTTCAGCGGCGAGCTCGCCGGCAGCACGAACACGTTGTATTCGCTCGTGATGCGCGCGATCGGCGTGGCCTGCGAGAGGTTGACCGGCGGCTTGCCGGTGATGATGCCACCCAGCATCACGGCGCCCATCACCATCAGCGCATTCGGGTCGCCCTTGGAGCCGTTGACGAACTGGGCCAGGCCCAGCGCGCCGGCGGCGCCGCCCTTGTTGTCGTAGGTGACCGTGTCAGCCAGCTTGCTGTCGGTCATGGCCTTGCCCAGCGCCCGCCCCGTGGTGTCCCAACCGCCGCCCGGATTGGCCGGGATCATCATCTTGACGTTGGGGCCGGCCCAGGCAGAGAGTGGCAAGGCTCCGGTGGCGGCCAGGGCGGCCAGGGACTTCAGAAAGGTATCTCGACGCATGCATGTCTCCTTGGATCTGGGATGCTGAACGCCCGCTATGATGCGCCGCCCCGCTGTCAGTTGGCTGTCCGGCACACTGGGGTAAACACCGAAATTCCGGCCATGAAGCTGCTGCTAGTCGAAGACGATCCGTCGATGCAAACCACGCTGCAGCGCACGCTCGGGCGCCGCATGATCGACGTGCGTCTTTGCGGCAACGGCGCCGACGCGCTCGCGCAATGGCGTGCCCTCGAGCCCGATGTGGTGGCGCTCGACCTCAGCCTTCCTAAGCTCGACGGCCTGCAGGTGCTGGCCCAGGCACGCGCCGAAGGCCTGCGCACGCCGGTGCTGCTCCTGACCGCGCGCGGCACGGTCGGCGACCGCGTCGTCGGCCTCAACGCGGGCGCCGACGACTACCTGCCCAAGCCCTTCGACCTCGACGAACTCGAAGCGCGCATCCGCGCCCTGCACCGGCGCCACCAGAGCGCCGGGCCCGAAGCCTTGACCCAGCTGCCGCAGATCGGCGGACTGCGCTACGAAGCCGACAGCGGCGCGATCTACCACCGTACCGAGGTGCTCGAGCTCACGCCGCGCGAGCTCGCGCTGCTCAAGGCGCTGATGGTCAAGCCGGGCCACGCGGTCAGCAAGGAGCGCCTGTTCGAGCTGGTCTTTCCCGGCGAGGCAGACGTGCAGTACGAAGCGATCGAGGTCGTCGTCTACCGGCTGCGCAAGAAGCTCGCGGGCACCGGCGCCGCCTTGATGACGCTGCGCGGCCTGGGCTATCTGCTGCGCGAAGAACGATGATCCGGCCCTTCTCGCTGCGCGCCAGGCTGCTGGTCGGCATCCTGGCGCCGGTCGCGCTGTTCATCGTGATCAACAGCGTGAGCCTCTACCGCCAGAGCCTCGCGGCCGCGACCACCGCCTACGACCGCACGCTGCTCGCCTCGGCCAAGACCATCGGCGAGCAGCTGGACGTGGAGGGCTACGACGAAGACGCGTCGCTGCGCGCCGTCGTTCCCTACTCCGCGCTCGAAGCCTTCGAGGCCGACAACAAGAGCCGCATGTTCTATCGCGTGTCGGCGCAGGACGGCGAAATGATCTCGGGCTTTGCCGAGCTGCCCTTCTGGCGCGGCAAGCTGCCGGACCGTCCGCCCTACTCAGCGCTGGTGGACTTCTACGATGCACGCTTCCGCGAACAGCCGGTGCGCGTGGCGGTGCTGCTGCAGCCGGTGGCGAGCGCGCGCGGGCGCGGCATGGCCGTGGTGCAGGTGGCCGAGACGCTGGAGCTGCGCGAGACGCTGGCGCGCAAGCTCCTGGTCGACACGCTCTGGCGCCAGCTGGTGCTGCTGGCGGTGATCGCGGGCGTCACCGTGTTCGTGGTGCAGCGCGCGACCCGGCCGGTGCGCCAGCTGGGCGAAGCCATCGAGGCCCGGGCCGCCGACGACCTCTCGCCGATCGACGCGCCCGATGCGCCGCGCGAGCTGCGTCCCATGGTCGACGCCACCACCCGCGTCATGGGCCGGCTGCAGCGCTTGCTGGATCACCAGAAGCGCTTCGTGCGCGACAGCGCGCACCAGCTGCGCACGCCGCTGGCCGTGCTCAAGGCCCAGGTGCAGTCGGCGCGCCGCGGCGACGTGCCGACCGCGCAGGCGCTGGACGAGATCGGCGAAACGGTGGAGCGCGCGACCCTGCTTGCCAACCAGATGCTCTCGCTCGCCAAGGTCGAGCAGCTGCGGCAGCAGCCCGAGTCGGTGACGCTGGAGCTCGGCGAGGCGGTGCGCCAGGTCGCACTCGACGTGTCGCCGCTCCTGGCGGACAAGGCGCTCGACTTCGAGCTCTCGGTCGACGCCGCGCCGGTGTGGGTGCGCGCGCATCGCTGGATGCTGCAGGAACTGGCGCGCAACCTGCTGCACAACGCCATCAAGCACAGCCCGCGCGGCGGCGCGCTCGCGGTGCGTGTGCATGCCGAGGGGGAGATGGCGGTGCTCGGCGTGCGCGACGACGGACCCGGCGTCTCCGACGAATTGCGGCAGCGCCTCTTCGCGCCCTTCGCGGCCGGCGACCTGGCCAGCGGCTCCGGACTCGGGCTGGCGATCTGCCGCGAGATCGTGCTCGCGCTGGACGGGCGCATCGCGCTCGACAACCGGGAAGCCGGCGGACAGCATGTCGGGCTGGATGCCGTCGTGCATCTCCCGCTGGCGCGCGATACTTGAAGCACATGGATCGACTTCGCATCGACAAGTGGCTCTGGGCCGCACGCTTCTTCAAGACCCGCTCGCTCGCGGCCGAAGAGATCGGAAAGAACCGCGTGCAGGTCAACGGCGACGTGGCCAAGGCCTCGCGCGAGGTGAAGGTGGGCGACACGGTGGCGATGCGGCTCGGCGCGCTGACCCGCATCATCCTGGTGCGCGGCCTCAGCGGCCAGCGCGGCCCGGCGCCGGTGGCGCAGCAGCTCTACGAAGAAACGCCCGAGAGCCTGGCGGCGCAGGCGGCCGCACGCGAGCAGCGCCGCATGGGCAGCGAGCCGGCGCTCAGCATCGAACAGGGGCGGCCCACCAAGCGCAACCGGCGCGAACTCGACGACGCGCGCCGCGTCGACTGGGACAGCCGCTGGAGCGCCTCGCTGGACCCCGACGACAGCTGAACATCGCGTACCCTCTCGGACTCGTTGTTTTCGCAAGGAGTCCCTGCGCATGGCCAGCTTCAAGAATTACCGCGTCGGCAGCAAGTTCAGGCTGCAAGCCATCGATTCCGCCGATACGGCTTTCATCGACGGACCCGAAGACGCGCAGCGCGAACGGCTCGATACACTGGCAACCGAGCTCGACGGGCTGCAGAACCTGCTGCATGCCGAGGGCCGGCGCAAGCTGCTGCTGGTGCTTCAGGGCATGGACACCAGCGGCAAGGACGGCACCATCCGCTGGGTGTTCTCGCGCACCTCGCCGCTCGGCGTGCGGGTGACGGCCTTCAAGGCGCCGACCGAGGACGAACGCGCGCGCGACTTCCTCTGGCGCTGCCACACCGTGGTGCCGCGCAGCGGCGAGATCATGGTCTGGAACCGCAGCCACTACGAGGACGTGCTGGTGCCAGTGGTCGAAGGCTGGATCGACAAGGCCGAGACCCGGCGCCGCTACGCGCAGATCAACGACTTCGAGCGGCTGCTCGCTGAAACCGGCACCGTGATCGTCAAGTGCATGCTGCACATCAGCAAGGACGTGCAGCGCGAACGCCTGCAGGCGCGCATCGACGAGCCCGATAAGCGCTGGAAATTCAAGCTGGGCGACCTGGACGTGCGCAAGAAATGGGGCGACTACCAGCGCACCTACGAAAAGGCGCTGGCCGCCACCTCCAGCGCTCACGCGCCCTGGCATGTCGTGCCGGCCGACAGCAAGCGCCACCGAAACCTGATGATCGCGCAGCTGCTTGTCAAGACCCTGCGCGAAATGAAGCTCAAGGCGCCGCCCGCCGATCCGGCCCTGGACGGGCTGATCGTTCAGTAGGGCTTGTCAACACGTCCTGGCCGGCTTTTCTCCCCCAAATGGCGTATTGAAGGGGCTTGGGCCCGGTGAGAGACTTCGCGCTCGCTCGATTCCGGGCCCATCACCAACCCCAAGGACAAAGATGGACGTCTTGACCTATTCAGAGCTGCTCACGGGCCTTCTTGCGGCGCTGGGCACCGGCATGCTGCTCCTCACGGCAACCAGCAGGGCACCGAAGGCGCTGCACGACGAGATCGCGCACCGGGTCGAACAGTCGATCGCCTTGCTCGACGACTGCAAGGACGCGCCGTCGCGCTGACCTTATCAAAGATCGGTCAGCTCGTCGTTGATGGCGCGCGCGGTCTTCATGAGATCCGGAACCAGGCGGCGCAACACGTCCGCCAGCACCCAGCGCGGCGAAGGCACCGCGATGTTGACGGCGCCGACCGGCTCGCCCGCGCGGTTCACGAGCGGTGCCGCGATCGAGATGTCGCCTACAAAGGCTTCCTGGTCATTCAGCGCATAGCCGAGTTCACGCACTTTCGCGAGCGCAGCGCGCAACCCCGGTAGATCGGTCACGGTGCGCCTGGTCATCGGCGTTCGCTTGGCCGCCGCCAGCATCGCGAGCGCCGCGTCTTCATCGAGCTGCGCCAGGATCGCGCGGCCGGCCGCGCTGCAGAAGGCCGGCAGGCGCGAACCCACGTGCAGGTCGACGCTGACCGCATGCAGGCTCGGGAAGCGCGCGACATAGACGATCTCCTGGCCTTCCAGCTCCATCAGGTTCACGGTTTCGCCGGTCTTGCGGTTCAGCGCATCGAGATGCGGCGTCGCCTTGTCGCGCAGGCGGTCCGTCGCCAGCACCGTGTGGCCGAACTCGAGCATCCGCCCCGACAGCGTGAAGGCCCGCGTGACGGGATGCTGGCGCAGGTAGCCCAGCGCGTGCAGCGTGTGCGTGATGCGCTGCACCGCGCTGCGGTCCATCTGCGCGATGGCCGACAGTTCCGTCAACGCCACCGCGCGCCCGGCGGCGTTGAGCGCCTCCAGCACCTGGAAGCACTTGGCGACCGAGCCCATGAAGAGCGGGCTTTCGAGCCCGGCGCCGGCTTTGCGCAGCTTGCGGACGGCCGCTGCAGCGGTGGGTCTGGCTTGGGACATGCTTGCCTCGAGATCGATCGCGCATTATTGCATTGCGATACCACGTATTGATAAACAATATGACAGGTAATACAGTGCGCGATTCACGAATCCTCGATGTTGCGACGTTCCCTCCTTACCGCCTTCCTGCTCGCCGCCGCCCTGCCCGGCGCCGCGGCGGCGCAGAACGGCAACTGGCCGGCGCGGCCGATCCGGCTGGTCATCGCCTACCCGCCCGGCGGCAGCACCGACATTGCGGGACGCCTCCTGGCCGAGGCCCTGGGCCGCCGGCTGGGGCAGCAGATCGTGGTCGACAACCGGGCCGGCGCCGGCGGCACCGTCGGCGCGCTGTCGGTGGTGCGGGCCGCGCCGGACGGCTACACCCTGCTCCTGGCCGCATCGCCCGAAGTCTCGATCGCGCCGACGACCATGAAGGCAATGCCCTACGACCCGGTGAAGGAATTGCAGCCGATCGCGCTGGTCGGCCAGGTGCCATTCTTCCTGGTGGTGAATCCGGCGCTCCAGGCCGCGAACCTACAGGAGTTCATCGCCTATGCCAAGGCCAACCCGAACAAGCTCAACTACGCCTCCTTCGGCAACAACACCTCCAACCACCTGGCCGGCGAACTGTTCAAGTCGATGACCGGCGTCGATGCGATGCATGTGCCGTACAAGGGCAGCGGCCCAGCCATCGCCGACCTGATCGGCGGCCAGGTGCAATACAGCTTCGACACGCCGCCGGCCGTGCTCGGCCACGTCAGGGCCGGCAAGCTGCGCGCGCTGGCCGTCGCGACTGCGCAGCGGCTGCCCGGCGCGCCGGCCGTGCCCACCGCCGCCGAGGCTGGTCTGCCCGGCTTCGTCGCCGGCACCTGGTTCGGCCTCCTGGCGCCGGCGAAGACGCCGAAGGCTGTGGTTGACCGGATCAATGCGGAAACCGTTTCGCTGCTCGCCTCGCTCGAACTTCGCAAGGCTTTCTCGGATCGCGACATCGTGCCCGCGGGCGGCTCGCCCGAGGCCTTCGGCCAATTCATCCGCTCCGAAGTCGACAAGTGGAAGGCGCTGGCGGCCAAGGTCGGCATCGTCGCCGAATGATTTTTTCTGCCAGGAACCCATGCGCACACTGCTCACCAACGCGACGCTGATCGACTGCGTCCAGCCCATGCCCCTGGAACACGCCAGCGTGCTGATCGAAGACGGCCGTGTCCGCGAGATCCGCACCCAGGCCCCGCCGCCCGAAGCGGGCGACGCCACGGTGATCGACCTCGCGGGCGCCTACCTGATGCCGGGCCTGTGGGACGTGCACATCCATCCCGACTACCTGTCGCTGGCCGAGGTGCCGCTCGCCGACCAGGTCACGCTCTTCGGCCACCGGATGATGGCCGCGCTGACCGAGTCCGGCATCGTCGGCCTGCGTTCTGCCGGCACCCACAGCTACATGGACGTGGCCTGGAAGCGCGCCTTCGACTCGGGCCAGTACGTGGGCCCGCGCCTTTTTGCGGCCGGCCATTTCCTCACCACCACCGGCGGCCACTTCCTGGGCTCGGGCCACGCGCTGGAATGCGACGGGCCCTACGGCTTCGTCAAGGCGATCCGCGAGCAGATCAAGAACGGCGTCGACCACATCAAGCTCAACCTCTCGGGCGGCATCATGGGACCGGCCTGGGACCTCCATCAGCACTCCTTCTTCCTTGACCACGAACTCAAGGCCGCCTTCGACATCTGCCGCCTGCGCGAGTTCAAGGTGATGGCCCACGCCACCAACCCCGAGGCGGTCAAGCATGCGATCCGGCTGGGCGCGCACAGCGTCGAGCACGGCTACATCCTCGACGACGAATGCATCGAGCTCTTCCTCGCGCACGACACCTGGTACGTGCCGACGCTGTCGATCAGCCATCTCACGCCGGGCCAGGCCAGCAACGACTGGGAACGCCGCTGGGTCAAGCAGCGCAACCTCGCGCATGCGCTGTGCTGCCGCGCCGACGCGGCATCGGACGTGCACGGCGGCTGGTTCGCGAAGGCGCTCAAGGCCGGCGTCAAGATGGCATTGGGCTCGGACATCCGGCCGCTCAAGGATGCGGCGCTGCTCGAGATGGGCTTGTGGGTGCGCGACGGCGCCACGCCCTGGCAGACGCTGCAGGCCGCCACGCGCCATGGCGCGGCGGTCTGCGGCGTGGGCGAGGATCTGGGCACGGTGGAAGTGGGCAAGCTGGCCGACCTGATCGTCGTCGCGGCGAACCCGCTGGAAGACATCCAGAACGTGCGGCGCCTGCTGCTGGTGCTGAAGGAAGGCCGCGTCGTCTCGGACAAACGCCGACGATCCGGCGCCGCTGCCGATGCCGGACGTGCCGGTGCGTGAAACGCAGCTCGCCGTCGCGGTCGTCGGTGCAGGCGTCGTCGGCAGCTGCATTGCGCTCGCGCTGCAGAAGCGCGGCGCTGCGGTCACGCTGATCGATCGCGACGAGCCCGGGCGCGGCTGCAGCTACGGCAACTCGGGCGCCATCAGCCCGGGCTCGCTGGCGCCGCTCGCGATGCCGGGGATTCTGTCCTCGGTGCCCGGCATGCTGCTGGACGAGGAAGGCCCGCTGCACCTACCGCTGCGCTACCTCCCGACGGCGCTGCCCTGGCTGCTGCGCTTCGTCGCCTCCGCGCAGCCCTCGCGCGTCGCGCTCTCGGCCGCCAAGCTGGCCGCGCTGCACGCGGGCGCCGTCGACCGCCACGCCCAGCTGGCGCGCGAGCTGGGCGTGCCCGAGCTGTTCGTGCGCCGCGGGCATCTGCATCTCTATCCCGACGCGCGGGCGCTGGCCAAGGATGCCGGCGGCTGGCGCATGCGCAAGTACTACGGCTACCCGTTTCAGCAACTCGACCGCGCCGGCATCCTGGCGCTCGAACCGCGCGTGGGCGAGCGCTACCAGGTCGGCGTCTTCTTGGCCGACCACGCGACCATCGTCAATCCCTTCCGCTACGTGCAGGCGATGGTGCGCGCCTTCGCCAGGCGCGGCGGCCAACAGCGGCGCGACGAGGTGCAGGCGATGACGCCGCTGGCCGACGGGCGCTGGCAGCTGCGCACGGCCGCGGAGGCCGATGCCGCGGCCAACAGCTTCGATCGGATCGTGGTGGCCGCCGGCGCCTGGGCGCGCCGGCTGCTGGACCCGCTCGGCGTGCGGCTCGCACTCGAGAGCCAGCGCGGCTACCACGTGCAGTTCGACGGCGGGCGCGACACCGTCTCGCGCACCGTGATCCTGGCCGACCGCAAGATCTTCGTCACGCCGATGGAAGACGGCCTGCGCGTGGGCGGCACGGTGGAGTTCGGCGGCCTCGCGAGCCCGCCCGAACCGCGCCGCGCCGCGATCCTCGAGCGCATCGCACGCGAGACCTTCGGCGGGCTCGAGGCGCTGTCGTCCACGCAGTGGATGGGCCACCGGCCCTGCATGCCCGATTCGGTGCCGGTCATCGGCCCCGCCGCCGGCCGGCCCGGCCTGTGGCTCGCCGTCGGCCATGGGCACCTTGGCCTCACGGATTCCATCAACACCGCGCAGCGCATCGCCGACGGCATGCTCGCCGCGCGGCCGGGATAACTTCGCTGCTCAGGCGCTTTCCACGACGCCCAGCAAAAGCCCGGCCGCGATGTCGGCCAGGACCTGATCTTCCGAAAAGGCTAGGACGGAATCAACTTCCTCCATGGTTGACACGTTAACCTACTCAAAGTAACCTACCAATCGTATATTTCAGCTCTTCGAGGATCTCCACGTGCACGCACTCATCGTTGTCGCTCATCCCGACCCCCGGTCTCTCACCCATAGCGTCGCTGCGTGCGTGGCGGAGGGGCTCGCAGCGACCACTCCAGCGAGTTCCTTCGAGATTGCAGACCTCGCAGCCGAGGGTTTCGACCCTCGATTCAGCCCGGCCGATCAAGCCGTGCATCGAACGCAATCGTCGCCTCCGCCCGACGTTGCCGCCGAGCAGGCGCGTATCGATCGCGCGAATGCCATCGTTCTGGTCTACCCGGTCTATTGGTGGTCGATGCCCGCGCTCCTCAAGGGCTGGATCGATCGCGTGTTTGCCAACGGCTGGGCATTCGATTTCAATCATGACGCCAAGCTGGCGAAGAAACTGGGTCACCTGCAGGTCCATCTCGTCGGCGTTGCCGGCGCCGACGCCGGAACCTATGCCCGGCACGGCTACGGCGATGCCATGAAGACGCAGATCGACCATGGCATCTTCGATTACTGCGGTGCCCGTGTCGTCACCTCCGAACTCCTGCTAGAGGCCGAGACGCGAGAGCCGACCTTTCAACTCGACGCCGCGAGGTCCATCGGCCGGCGGATCCGCACCGCAGCGGTGCTCTGAAAGATCGGCGATGACGACGGTCAATCCAACTTGAGGTTGGCCGATTTGATGACGCGCGCCCACTTGTCGACTTCTGTCTTCTGGAAGGCCGCCAGCTCGGCAGGTGTCATGCCTCCGGGCTCGATGCCCTGCTCCACCAGCTTGGACTTCACCTCCGGGTCGTTCACCACCTTGATCAACTCGGCAGAAAGTTTGTCCACGATGACCTTCGGCACGCCCGCCGGCGCAAAGACCGCCTGCCACGACACCACGCTGAACCCGGGCATGGTTTCGGCCATGGCCGGAATCTCGGGCAGCTGCGCTGCACGTTTCTCGGACGTCACCGCCAAAGCGCGCAGCTTGCCTGCCTTGATCTGTGGCAGGGCCGGTGCCAGGTTCTCGAAGATGAGTTCGGGTCCCTGGCCGGACAGCAAGCCATTCAAGGATTCGGCGCTGCTCTTGTACGGCACATGCACCATCTTGCCGCCGCTGGTTTGCTCGAAGAACACGCCAGAGAGATGCTGCGAAGTGCCATTGCCTGAAGAGGCGTAGCTGACCGTACCGGGCTTGCTTCGGATCGCCGTGATCACGTCCTGCACGGTCTTGAACGGGCTGTCGGCGCGCACCACCAGCACGTTCGGCATGGATCCGATCATGGTGATCGGCTGGAAGTGCTTGATCGGGTCGTATGGCAGCTTCGAATAAAGACTCACGTTGATCGCGTGCGAACTGATGGTGCCGCCCTGGATGGTGTAGCCATCCGGAGCCGCCTTCGCCGTGTAGTCCGTTCCCATTCCTCCGCCTGCGCCCGGCTTGTTCTCGATGACGAAGGTGGTACCCAGCGACGGCCCTGCCTTGCTCGTGACCAGGCGCGCCAGAATGTCGGTGGTCCCTCCCGCTCCGAAGGGCACGACGTAGGTGATGGGCTTGCTGGGCCACTTGTCCTGCGCCGCGAGGGGCATCGCGGCAGAAGCGGCGGCAGCGATGGCCGCGTACAGCATGATTCGACGTTGCATGAGGGTCTCCTGTGTCGTCCGAAGAAGCTTCGCAGTTCCCTGTTGCATTTGCTCCTCGCGGAAATCCCGATGGCGCTGCCTCGCCGTCCCTGCATGAAGGTGAAAATCAACGGCATGCACCAAGACCATTGCCCGTCGCGGCGTTTCCACCGTCTTGTCCCCACAGCGCTCGCGATCGCGCTGCTGGGAGCCTGCGCTTCCGCGCCATCTACGGCACCATCGCAGCCATCCAGCGCGAACGTTCCCGCGGCCGCGGGCGAAGCGGAGCTCCCGCAGAGGTTCGCACAGTGGGTCGCGGATTTCCGCGCCACCGCGCGTGCAGCCGGCATCAGCGAGGCGACGCTGCGCAGCGCATTCGACAACGTCCAATATCTTCCGCGCGTCATCGAACTGGATCGTGCGCAGCCCGAAGTCACGCGCACGGTCTGGGACTACCTCGAGAGCACCGTGACGGCTCAACGCGTCGCCGCTGGCCAGGACAAGCTGCTGCAGCTTCGCAACGAAGCCGAAGCAGCGGCCTCGCGCTACGGCGTCCCGCCGAGCATCGTGGTCGCCATCTGGGGCATGGAAAGCAACTACGGCAGCAACTATGGCAGTACCCCGACGATCGACGCGCTGGCGACGCTGGGCTTCGAGGGGCGCCGCGAGGACTGGGCGCGCGGTGAGTTGCTCGCGGCGCTGAAGATTCTCGACAACGGCGACATCGAGCGCGAACGCATGGTCGGCTCCTGGGCTGGCGCCATGGGCCAGACCCAGTTCCTGCCGTCGAGCTTCGTGGCTTACGCGGTGGATGCCGATGGCGATGGTCGGCGCGACATCTGGGGCAGCATGGCCGATGTGATGGCCTCGACCGCGAACTTCCTGTCGCGCTCGGGCTGGCAGGCGGACAAGCCTTGGGGCGTCGAGGTCCGGTTGCCGACTGGCTTCGACTACGGCCGCGCCGACACAACCGTGCGCCAGTCCACCGCTCAATGGGCCGCCGAGGGTCTGCGTACCGTGGACGGTCAGCCGCTGCCGGAGTTTGCCGACGGCACGATCTTGCTGCCCGCGGGAGCCCGCGGGCCGGCCTTCCTGGTCGGATCGAACTTCCGCGCCATCTTGCGCTACAACAACTCGACCAGCTATGCGCTCGCAGTCGGCCTTCTTGCGCAGCGGCTGACCGGCGGATCGGGGGTGCAGGCGCCTTGGCCGCGGGATCTGGCCGCGCTCACGCGCAGCCAGCTGCTCGAGCTGCAGACCGCGCTCAATCAGCGTGGCTTTGCCAGCGGAGCGCCCGACGGTGTCATGGGCCCGGCCACCCGTGAAGGGCTGCGCCGCTATCAACGCAGTGTCGGCTTGCCCGCGGATGGCTATCCGAGCGCACAGCTGCTTCAGCGCCTGCAGGAACGCTAGGAGTCCGCGCGGCAGAA
>NZ_JAGGNV010000065.1 GCF_018614955.1 Variovorax paradoxus | reverse complement strand
GATGAGGTCCTCAGCGCCATCGTGGTGGAGCGCGACCGTACGCCAATTCGACGCAGCAAACACCTGTGCGCTGATGCCGGCTACCGAAGCGCCGAGGCCCTTCGCATCATCGAGTCGCACGGATATATCCGCCATGTCGTGGACCGTCGACAGGAGACTGAGGCCAAACGGCGCCAGCCGTGGAAGAAGGCTCGCCGCTGGGTGGTCGAGGTATGCCACAGTTGGTTCAACCGCTTCCGCAAGCTGTTGGTGCGCTACGAGAAGCTCGAACGCAGCTTCCTCGCACTGAATCATCTTGCCGCCGCAATCATTGCCTACCGAAAGGTGCCGCTGGCGGTGAATATTATTTACGGATAACTTCTAAGCACCACCGGCAGCTTCTGTGGCACACGCACAGGGCTCATCTTGGCCATTACCTCGCTGCGGTCCAGCGTTACTTCGAAGAAAAACTTCAAACCAGTGATGGTTGCGTTGAGCGTGATCGGCGAGATGCCCCGATCGACCATGTGCAATTGAAAGCGCCGCAGATCCTCCGCGGTGGCCGTGTCGGGAGAGCGCCCAAGAAAGCCGGCGAGATGCCGGACCGCGCGGGTGTAGCCCGCCTGGGTCTTGGGCTCGAGCTTGCGCATGCGCATGTCGTCAAGCATGCGCTGACGCAGCGGTGTGACTGCTTGGGTCGAAGGGGTCATGATCGTGCTCCTGTCGAAGAACGAGGCCGATTGCCTCGCTCGTCAACATAGACAGGGGCGCGATGATTGCCAGACCCACGGCCTCGGCGGCGGGCTACCGCGAGAGCGGTTTAGTCCTCGGGCCCGTTGCAGTCCCATGGTGACTGGGAGCGACCGACCGCACCGCGCCAGCAAGCGGTCGTTCATGACACTATGCCGAGTGCGCCGCACGTAAGGGTGCTTGCGTGCCTTCACTCGGGAGCACGCCGTTTATTGCGCAGCGTGCATCAATAGGATCAAACATTGCAATTCCCCTAACGTAGCCTGCGTCGCACACTTGCTCCCCAGAACGGCTGCCGCTTGGTGCAGTCAGCAAAGGAGACAACATTGGACGCACATCAAGATCAGCTGCAATCGTGGGTCGGACGCAGCGAGAGAATCGAAGACACCATCAACCCCACCCCCGTGGTCGCACTGACGGCGACTCTGGACCATCCGGCGACGCCGGTAATTGCGGGCACCACGCTTCCTCCACTTTGGCATTGGCTGTATTTCCTGCCGATGCATCGACAGAGCGAAATCGGCGCCGACGGCCATGCCAAGCGCGGCGGATTCCTTCCGCCGGTTCCCCTGCCTCGACGCATGTGGGCCGGCAGCCAGTTCAAGTTCCGCTCCCCGATCCACGTGGGCGACCGTGTCGCGCGCACCTCGACCATCGATGACGTCACAACGAAGGAGGGCCGCACTGGCAAGCTCGTATTCGTGAAGGTGCGTCACGAAGTGCGCTGCAACGAGGCCGCAGAGCCGGCGCTGGTCGAGTTTCACGACATCGTCTACCGCGAAGCACAGGGCCCGGACGATGTCGTGCCACCACCGCAAGCCGCACCGGCCGAGGCCGCCTGGCGCCGCCAGATCGTGCCGGACGATGTGCTGCTGTTCCGTTACTCGGCGCTCACCTTCAATGGCCACCGCATCCATTACGACCGCCAGTACGTGACACAGGTCGAAGGCTATCCAGGCCTGATCGTGCACGGTCCGCTGATCGCGACACTGCTGATGGACCTCCTGCGTCGCCAACTGCCCGAAGCCGACGTGGCCAGCTTTCGTTTTAAGGCGGTCCGACCGACATTCGACCTGAACGCTTTCCATGTCAGCGGCCAACCGCAGGCTGACGGCAAAACGATCCGTCTCTGGGCCTCGGACCACGAGGGTTGGCTGACGATGGACGCCACCGCAGTGCTGCGCTGACCCCCCAACCACAACATCAAGAGAGACAAACTCATGCAGCCACTCAAGGGCATCACCGTCGTCACGCTGGAGCACGCGATCGCCGCGCCCTTCGCCACTCGCCAGCTGGCCGACCTCGGCGCTCGCGTCATCAAGATCGAGCGCCCAGGTTCGGGCGACTTCGCCCGCGGCTACGACGAACGCGTTCGCGGCCTGGCGTCCCACTTCGTCTGGACCAACCGCTCCAAGGAGAGCCTCACGCTCGACGTGAAGCACCCCGATGCAGCCCAGGTGCTCGAACGGTTGGTCATGGAGAAGGCCGACGTCGTCGTGCAAAACCTGGCACCGGGCGCTGCAACGCGCCTCGGCCTGGGCTACGACAAGCTCTCCGGCGCCAAGCCATGTTTGATCGTTTGCGATATTTCCGGCTACGGCGACGATCCGCACAATCCCGGCCCGTACCGCGACAAGAAAGCCTACGACCTGTTGATCCAAAGCGAGGCCGGCTTTGTCTCGGTGACCGGCACGCCCGAGGAGCCCTGCAAGGCCGGTCCGTCAATGGCCGACATCGCCGCCGGCATGTACGCGTACAGCAGCATCCTCGCGGCGCTGTTGCAACGCGGCCAGACCGGCAAGGGCCAGCGCATCGACATCTCGATGCTGGAGTCGCTGGCCGAATGGACCAGCTACCCGCTCTACTACGCCTTCGAAGGTGCCGCGCCTCCGCCGCGCACCGGCGCCAGCCACGCGACCATTTACCCCTACGGCCCATTTCCCGCCGGCGACGGCACCTCCGTGATGTTGGGCCTGCAAAACGAGCGCGAATGGGCGAGCTTCTGCGACAAGGTGCTACAACAGCCCGATCTCGCGACAGACCCGCGTTTCACCGCCAACTTCAAGCGCGTGGCGGAGCGGGTGGCGTTGCGCCAGATCATTGTGGACACCTTCAAGCCACTGACCGGTGCACAGGTGGTCGAGCGGCTCGAGCTCGCACAGATCGCCAATGCCCAGGTCAACACGATGAAGGACGTGTGGGCGCATCCGCAGCTGAAAGCGCGCGGCCGCTGGACCGAAGTCGGCACGGCCAAGGGGCCGGTGCCCGCGATGTTGCCGCCCGGCACCTGGGACACCGGTCCGCGCATGGACCCGGTGCCTGCGCTCGGCGAGCACACGGACGCGATCCTGGCCGAGCTCGGCTACAGCGCGGCCGAGATCGCCGGGCTGCGCACATCCAAAGCCGTTTGAGGTCGCTGTCATGCCCGCCGAATTGCTGCCCCCCGCTCGCACCTACCTCTTCGTGCCCGGCACGCGGCCGGAACGTTTTGACAAGGCGCTGGCCAGCGGTGCCGACAGGGTCGTGCTGGACCTCGAGGACGCAGTGGCCGCGGACGACAAGGCAACGGCCCGCGGCGCGATCGCGAAATGGTTCGAAACGGCGACGGCTGAAGACCGCTCACGCATCGTGGTGCGCATCAACGACGCAGACTCGACGTGGTTTACCGGTGACCTCTCGGCGTCGCGCGACGCCGGTGTGGCCAGCGTGCTCTTGCCCAAGGCAGAGTCAGCCGACCAGATCGCCGCGACTCAAACGGCCTTGCCCGGTGCCAGCGTGCTCGCACTCATCGAAAGCGCACGCGGTGTAGCCCAGGTCGACAGCGTGGCGGCAGCCGGCGCGTCGCGTCTGGTGTTCGGCACGCTTGACTTTGCGCTCGATCTCGACATGGACATTTCGACCGACCCCTCCGGTCTCGCCTACGCCGCGAGCCGCATCGCGATCGCCTCGCGCGTCGCCGGGCTGCCCGCGCCGGTAGCGGGCGTCACGCCGCAGCTCGACGATGAAGCGCGATTGCTGTGCGATCTTGCCGATGCGCGACGGCTGGGCTTCGGCGCCAAGCTGTGCATCCATCCACGCCAGGTGCAGCCGATCCACGCGGCACTGCGCCCCAGCGCGGAAGCGCTCGACTGGGCGCGCCGCGTACTGATCGCCGATGCCGCATCACCCGGCGCAGCGCGCCTCGACGGCCGCATGGTCGATCGACCCGTGGTGCTGCAGGCGCAACGCACGCTGGCCCTGGCCCGCGACTGAATCCATTCCCCAACTTCAACGCAGAAAGAGACACCCACCATGGCCTCCACCATCATCGACTCGCGCATCTTCGGCGACATGTTCAGCGACGCGCGCATGCGCGACGTCTGGTCCGACGAGAACCGCACCGCCAAGTACCTGGACATCGAGCGCGCGCTGGCCAAGGTCCAAGGCGAGCTGGGGATCATCCCGAAAGAGGCGGCAGAGGAGATCGTCAGGAACTGCGAGCTGTCGCAGATCGACTGGGTCAAGCTCAAGGCCAAGACCGAGCAGATCGGTTACCCGATCATCGCGGTGGTCAACCAGATCAATGCGAACTGCCGAGACAAGCTCGGCGAGTATTGCCACTGGGGCGCCACCACGCAGGACATCACCGACACGGCCGCCGTGCTGCAGATGCGCGAAGGCCTCGCGCTGGTCGAGCAGGATCTCGACGAGATCGGAGATGCGCTCGCTGCCCTGGCAAAGAAGTACCGTGATACGCCCGTCATCGGCCGCTCCAACCTGCAGCAGGCCACGCCGATCACCTTCGGCTACAAGATGGCGAGCATCCTGGCTGGCATCGATCGTCACCGCGAGCGCCTGCAGCAGCTCAAGCCGCGTGTCCTGATGGGTGAGTTCGGCGGCGCGTCCGGCACCTTGTCATCGCTTGAGAAGGGCGCCATGGAAACCCAGGCCGGACTGATGAAGGAGCTGGGACTGGCCCAGCCGCTGATCTCGTGGCATACCGTCCGCGACACCATCGCGGAGGTCGGTGCCTTCCTCGGGCTGGTCGGCGGCTCGCTCGGCAAGATCGCGATGGACGTCAAGCTGATGATGCAGACCGAAGTGGCGGAAGTCTTCGAGCCCTTCGCGCCGGGCCGCGGCTCGTCGTCGACCATGCCGCAAAAGCGCAACCCGATCTCCTGCCTCTACATCCACGCCAACATTTCGGTTGCGCGCCAGCATGCGGCTGCGCTGATGGATGCGATGGTTGCTGACCACGAGCGCTCGACCGGGCCGTGGGAAATCGAGTGGGTGTCGCTCCCGGAGATCTTCTGCCTGATGTCAGGTGCGTTGAAGCAAACCAAGTTCATTCTCAAGGGCCTGGAGGTCGACTCCACCCGCATGCGCGCCAACATCGACATCACCAACGGACTTGTGATGTCCGAGGCCGTGATGATGGGTTTGGGCCCGTACATCGGCCGTGAATACGCCCACGACCTGGTCTATGACCTATGCCGCCAGGCACTCGCCGACAACCGGCCGTTGATCGAGATCCTGGTCGCCCACCCGGAGATCAACAAGCACGTCACGCAAGCCCAGCTCGATGCGATGTGCGACCCAGCCAACAACCTCGGCCAAGCCGGCGTCATGGTCGATCGCGTGCTCACCGCGCGCCACTGAGCCCGACTCCGGAACCCCGGCCCCGGCCCCGGCCCCGGCCCTTCACTATCGACCAAACCGGCACAGACCGGTACGCATCTGTGCACCCTGAATTTGGAGACAACGTCGTGAACATCCGCAAACTCCTGAAGCTGCTCTACGTACAGGTCCTGATCGGCCTGATCCTCGGCATCACCGTGGGCCACTACTGGCCCGAGTTCGGCGCCGCGCTCAAACCGCTCGGCGACGGCTTCGTCAAATTGGTCAAGATGATGATCGCGCCGGTTGTGTTCTGCACCATCGTGAGTGGCATCACTTCGCTCGGCGACTCAAAAGAGATCGGCAAGACCTTGCTCAAGGCGATGGGACTCTTCTACGCCCTGACTATTCTTGCGCTCGTCACGGGCCTGGTCACCGTCCTGCTGATTCAGCCGGGCGCCGGCATGCATATCGATCCGAAGAACCTCGACGCCTCCGTGGCGACGCGCTTCGCTAATCAGGTGCATATCCACGGCTTCACCGACTTCGTCATGCACATCATCCCGAACGCGTTTGTCGGCGCCTTCGCCGAAGGCGAGGTGTTGCCGGTACTGCTGCTCGCGGTGCTCTGCGGATTCGGCCTGACGAAGATCAGGACGGCCGCCAAGCCGGTGCTCGAGGGAATCGAAGGCTTCTCGCACATGCTCTTCGCGGCCTTCGGCATCATCATGCGGCTGGCACCGATCGGCGCATTCGGCGCGATGGCGTTCACCGTCGGGCGCTACGGCATCAAATCGATCGGATCACTCGGGCTGCTGATCGGGACCTTCTACGTGGCGTGCATCTTCTTTGTCGTCGTGGTGCTCGGTGTGCTCTCGCGCTTGCACCGGTTCAAGCTGTGGCAGCTGATGCGCTACATCAAGGAAGAGCTACTCGTGGTGCTCGGCACCTCGTCGAGTGAACCGGTGCTCCCGCGTCTCTTGCTCAAGCTCGAACGGCTCGGCTGCAAGAAGGGCGTGGTCGGCTTGGTGCTTCCGACCGGCTATTCGTTCAATCTCGACGGCACGGCCATCTACCTCACGCTGGCGTCGATGTTTATCGCCCAGGCCTGCGACATCCATCTGTCGTGGCTCCAGATAGGCTCGATGCTGGGCATCATGCTGCTCACGTCCAAGGGCGCAGCGGGCGTGACAGGCAGTGGCTTCGTCGCCTTGGTTGCCACGCTCACGGTCATGCCTGATCTGCCAGTGGCCGGCGTGGCGCTTATCGTCGGGATCGATCGCTTCATGTCCGAAGCGCGAGCGCTCACCAGCACCATCAGCAACGCAGTGGCCTGCATCGTGGTCTCGATCTGGGAAGACGCTTGCGACCGAGACGTGCTGCGGCGCGAACTGGCGGCGAACTACGCCAACACCGAGCACGAACTCGAAGAGGGGTCCGGAGACTTGCAGCTGCCGATCGGCCACGCTGGCCCGGCACGCTGATGCCAAGCGCCGAGCTTCGAGTTCGGCCGCCTTAGAACGTTCAACTCACTGCGCGGCGGCCATCTGGCTTGCCGCGCTTTGCCTTCATCTCTGAGAAGAATGCGTAGAGCTGCTGCGCTGCCGGCGACAGGGTCCGGCCTTTGCGCCGGATGAGCCCGATCTTGCGGGTAATCACCGGGTCGAAGAGTGGCACGCTGACGAGCAGCGGGTGGTCCGCGTCCGGCATGGCGATCGAAGGCACCGCGGCCACGCCGAGGCCCGCCTCCACCAGGCCGAGCATTGTCGTCACGTGCTGAGTTTCGTAGATGCTCTGCGGACGGCCTGGCAGGCCCGAAAGCGCCTGATCCAGCAGCAGCCGGTTGCCCGACGCCTTGCTGACCGAGATGTAGTCGTACTGCGCGAGTTCGGTCCAGCTCACGCGACGCTTTTTGGCGAGTGGATGGTCGCGCCTGCAAGCCGCGACAAATCGCTCCTCCAGCAAGGGCTTGAACTCGATGTCGGGCTCCTTGCCGCCGACGAAGTTCAGCCCGAAGTCGGCCTCACCGCGCGACACAGCCGACAGCACCTCGTTGGCGCTGGCGTCGAAGACCTTCACCCGGATCTTCGGGTAGCGCTCGTGGTAGCGCGAGATCACCTGCGACAGGAAGTAGTAGACGGTCGATGGCACGCACGCGATCGTCACCTCCCCCATTCGCGTGGCCGCCACACCGCGGATGCCTAAAAGCGTGTGGTCGAGGTCGTCCAGGAGTTGCTGGACTTTGCGATCGAAGTCGCGTCCTACCGAGGTCAGGCTCACGCGCCGGGTGGTGCGGTCGAGCAGTCGCACGCCGAGTGCTTCTTCGAGCTTCTCGATACGTCGACTGAAGGCGGGCTGCGACACATGCAGCGCCTCGGCCGCCTTGCGGAAGCTGTTGAGCTCGGCCACCGCCCGGAATGCTTGCAGATCGTTGAGATTGAAGTTGATGGCCATGGCGCGGAGATCCCGAGGCAGTGTCACTGATCCACAGTGTGCATCAATCGATCCTAAACATGCAATTCACAGAAGTCTTCCAAGAGCGGAACATTCGATCAAGGCCAAACAAGAGCCTCCAAGGTATTAAGTTTTCGACAATCCACCGGAGTAGACAAATTGAAGATCCAGAAGATTCGCTTCGTTGCCGCTGTTGCGCTGGCCGCGTCCTTGGCCTGCGGTAGCGCAGTCGCCGCCTTTCCTGAAAAGTCGATCACCCTCGTGGTCCCAACG
This sequence comes from Variovorax paradoxus, assembly GCF_018614955.1. Classification (GTDB taxonomy): domain Bacteria; phylum Pseudomonadota; class Gammaproteobacteria; order Burkholderiales; family Burkholderiaceae_C; genus Variovorax; species Variovorax paradoxus_J. The sequence continues at coordinate 14,342 of NZ_JAGGNV010000065.1, read as the reverse complement.
GCGGCAGGGGGTGCCAACGACGCCATGGCGCGCGTCATCGGCCAGGCCCTGTCGGCCGTCCTCAAGCAGCCCGTCATCGTCGACAACAAGGCCGGCGCCAACGGCGCGATCGCGACCGAGTATGTGATGCGCGCGGCGCCCGACGGCTACACGCTCATGTTGGGCTACATCGCAACGCATGCGATGAATCCGGCCCTGCAAAAGCTTCGCTACGACCCGGTCAAGGACTTCGAGCCCGTCGCCATGGTCGGATCGTCGGCAACGCTGATGGTGCTCAACCCAGCCGTCAAAGCCGGCAACGCGAAGGAAGTCGTGGCGATGCTCAAGGCCGCTCCGGACAAGACCAGCTACGCCTCGGCCGGCAATGGCACCGCGCCGCACTTCGCCGCCGAAATGTTCAAGCTCTCGACCGGCACCAGCATGCTGCATGTGCCCTACAAGGGTTCCGCGCCGGCGATCACCGATACCATCGGCGGACAGACGCAGGTGATGTTTCCCAGCCTCTTCACAGCCATGCCGTATGTCAAGGCCGGCAAGCTGAAGGCAGTGGCCGTTGCAGGCCCCAAGCGCTCGGCGCTCATGCCGGACGTACCCACGCTCCAGGAGCAGGGCATCGCCGACGTCGACGTCTCGCAGTGGTACGGCATCTTCGCGCCTGCGAAAACGCCCAAGCCTGTGATCGAACAGCTCAACAAGGTGCTCAATGAGGTGCTGGCCGACAAGAGCGTGATCAAGCGCCTCGAGGACCACGGTGCCGAAGTCTCGACCATGACGACCGACCAGATGCGCACCTATGTTGCGCAGGAGCAGGTCAAGTGGAAGAAGGTGGTCCAGGCCGCCAAGATCACCGCGGATTGAGATGAATAGGTCGATCCCTTGCGTGCTGATGCGCGCCGGTACTTCGCGCGGCCCTTTCTTCCTGCGCGAGTGGCTCCCCGACGGCGACGAGGCGCGCGACCAGGCGCTGATTGGCGCCATCGGTGCCTCCGACCCGCTACAGCTCGACGGCGTGGGCGGAGGCAGCACACTGAACAGCAAGGTCGCCATCGTGTCTCGCTCGTCGCAGCCGGGCTGCGACATTGACTATCTCTTTGCGCAAGTAGGTGTCGGCCACCGGTCGGTCGACACGCGGCCGAACTGCGGCAACATGCTCTCGGGCGTTGCGCCTTTCGCGATCGAGCAGGGGTTGATTCCTGCAACGGATGGCACCACCAGCGTTCGCGTTTACAACGTTAACACCGGGTCGCGCATCGACGTGACGGTGCGGACGCCCGGCGGCCGCGTGACCTATGAAGGCGACGCGCGCATCGATGGTGTGGCCGGCACGGCGGCGCCAATCCTGCTCAACTTCCTCGACGCGTGGGGTGCAGTCACCGGCAAGGTCTTCCCGACAGGTAAGCGAATTGACACGATCGACGGCATCCAAGTGACCTGCATCGATGCGGCCATGCCACTGATCATCGTACGTGCCGGCGATCTCGGCGTCACGGGGCGCGAGAAGCCGGCAGCCCTTGATGCCAACACAGCGCTCCTCGAGCGGCTGGAGAGCCTTCGCCTGGAGGCCGGACGCATGATGGGCCTCGGGGACGTGTCCAACAGCGTCATCCCGAAACCGGTGCTGGTCAGCACGGGTGAGTCGGATGACAGCATCACCTCACGCTACTTCACGCCGCGAAAATGCCATGCATCACATGCGGTGACGGGAGCCATCGGCGTCGCCAGCGCCTTTGCCTTGCCCGGAACGGTCGCGAGTGGGGTGGCGCGCGATCCGGGACGGCACAAGCTGGTCGTGCTGCATCCTGCCGGGCAGATCGATGTCGAAGTTGAGTTGAAGGGCAGCGCAGACGCCGCGACAATTGAACGCGCTGCCCTCGTTCGCACGGCGCGAAAAATCATGCAGGGCGAACTGCATCTGCCCGACTACGTGTTTTCACGTCCAGAAGCACGAGACGCCGAGTCCTCAGACTTCCCGCGCAGAGCCCTGACCATCATCGTGCCGACGCGGGCCGGTGGTGGCAACGACACGATGGCCCGGATCATTGCCGCCAAGCTAGGCCCGCTGCTCGGCCAAGAAGTAGTGGTCGACAACCGGGCCGGGGCGAACGGCGCCATCGCAAGCGAGTACGTGGCGGGCTCCGCGCCGGACGGCCACACCTTGATGTTCGGCTATGTCGGTACGCACGCGATGAACCCAGCCCTGCAAAAGTTGGGTTACGACCCGGTTGAGGACTTCGCTCCGGTCGGGCTTGTGGGTTCGTCGTCAACCTTGATGGTCTCCCATCCGGACAAGGGCGCCCCGGACTTGCACACGCTCATCGCTCGGCTGAAGGGTGCGCCTCGCTGCTTCAGCTACGCATCTGCCGGCGATGGGACGCCTCCGCACTTCGCGGCCGAACTGTTTCAGCTCAGCAGCGGGACGTTGATGGCGAGCTCGACGTTCGAGGGGGCCGCACCCGCTATTGCCGATACCGTCACTGGCCGGTCGCAGGTGATGTTTCCCAGCCTGTTCACGGCATACCCTTTCATTCGCGCCGGTCAGCTACGCGCGTTGGCGGTGGCAGGACCGAGGCGCCTTGAGGCCCTTCCTGGGGTGCCGACGCTCGCGGAACTGGGGGTCACGGGGGTGGATGTCGGGCAATGGTATGGGCTGTTCGCGCCGGCCGGTACGCCCATCTCAGCCATTGATCGCCTCAATCGGGCGCTCAACGAGGTACTGGGCGATCCGGAGGTCGTCGAACGCTTTGAGAGCCATGGTGCGCGGGCCGAGCCGGGAGCCGCCGATGCGCTTACGCAAAGGATGCAGAGAGATCTGGCCCGTTGGCGCCAAGTCGTGGCTCAGGCCGAGATCGCGCCGAAAGAGGCGCGCCAACTCGCGCTTGATTGACGCGTCGCCTCTGTAGGGAGTGCGCTGGGCGAGCGCGCAGCCTCATGTCCGTGTCTTGCGCACTTGGCCAAGGTCTGCTCGCTGGTCGTAACCAGCCGTAGCGGGCAAGACCGCGATCGACGGGTCATGGCCGATAGTACGCATTCGCGCGAGCCCATCGAACTTCAGCAACCAGTCTGGTCCAGTCCTTGCCCCATCTTCCCGATCGGCACGTACTAGTCTCTGGCACTCCGCTTCCCCCCCAAGCCAAACTGAGCGGATGAGAGCCAGCCGCACCGACCCACAGCGACCAACGAGGCAACTGCTGGAGCAACTTCCGCGTCTTCAGTTCTCGGACAGCGGATGCATTGACGTCTCGCAGTCCCCGCCAGCACTGCTTCGCTCCATCGCCGAAGACGCCGAAACCACCCTCTCCACCATCCACCAGGGCCTGGGCGCCATAGGCCATCTCCTCGCCCATTCCGCCGTCCCCATCGAAGACGACACCATAGGCGCCGACTCCCTGGAAAGCCTGGGCTTCCTGATGGCCGAGCTGTGCGACCTCGCCGCGGCCTGCATGATCCTCGCCGCCCGCTGCCGCCGCGCCGCGGGCGCTGACGACGAACGGGCCGGCTGATCAGCAGCTACCGTCGCCCAACCCCGCATCCGTCATCTCCGCCCGCACCACCCGGCGCGCCACCAGCAGCCGGCCCGTCGCCCACGCCGCCGCCACCGCCGGAATGAGCACCACCCAGCGCTGCGGGCGTCGGCCATCAGCTCCACCCCGCTTGTGCACCCCCGCCCATTGCGAAACAATGCTTGCCCCACTTGCACACAGCGCTCGAAAAACGCCGTCCGCCAAGGCGGCGGCGCAGGGTCGCCAGGCAGGCCATGTTGACTGCATCTGTTTGCACAAGCGGGGCCGAGCCGGCGCTTGTTTGCCATCCAGCGCCGGCACATTGCAACGCGTCGCGAGCTTTCTGGCCCGAAGGAGGTTGTGATGATGAAGTGGTCTCGGGCACCCGCTGCCCTCATGCTCGCCCTTGCATGCGCCACCACCGCCGGCATTCTGGCGCCCAACACGACCCTATCGCCGGGCCAGTCCATCAGTTCCGACAACGGCCGCTATCTCCTGGTCATGCAGGGCGATGGCAACCTAGTCTATTACCGGACCACTGACTGGGTCCCGCGCTGGCACAGCCAGACCTACGGCAATCCGGGCGCGTTCGCGCCGATGCAAGGCGATGGCAACCTTGTGGTCTACACCGGCACGGGCATGCCGATCTGGAACTCGCAGACCTCCGGCAACCCGGGCGCCTACCTCGCGGCGCAGGACGATGGCAACCTGGTCATCTACGGCAGCGGCAGGGCGCTGTGGAACATCGGTGTGGACGTGGTCACCGGCGATCCGCAGCTGGCCGGCGATGTGGTCGGGCGCGACCTGGCGATATCCGGCCTGGGCTCGCTGGGGCACACCGGCATGTACGACGGCAGCAGCGTGGTCGAGGTGCTGGACGAGGGCGGCAACGCCATCCGGTACGAATCGCTGGTCAGCTTCAAGGCGCGCTCCGCCTACTGGGGAACGGCCTCGCCTAACAACCCGAACCACCTGCTCAACAAATGCTTCAAGACGGCCTGCCTGCAGCTCGCCGACTTCGAGGACATCGGGGCCAGGATGGCGCTGGTCAAGCGCGCCTTCCAGGCCTACCTGATCGGCGCCGACTACACCTACGGCCAGCTCTACACGAGTGCCAAGCCCATGGTCTGGGGGCGTTTGGCCCAGCGGGGCCTGTACCGCTGCGACACCTTCATCATCAATGTGTATGAGAAGACCGCCGACGACGAAGGCATGGGCTCGATCTATCCAGTGCCGCAGCTCTGGCTGGACCGCAATCGCGACCTCAAGAGCGACCTGATCCTGCCCTCCACGCTGTTCAACAAGATGAAGGGCTGGAACTGAAGTCGAGGCGAGCAGGCATCATGAAGAAGGCCGGTGTCCTCGCGATCGCAGGCCTTGCCCTGGCGGGGTTCGTGTGGGTGGTGTTCGGGTGGCAGCCTCCCGCATCGACGGCGCCGCGGCAGGAAGCGTCCGCGCCTGCATCCCGCGGGGGCGATCAAGTCGCGTCCGCAGCAGCGGCCGCCAGGTATGCGGCGGCGATCACCGTCGCCAGGAACAGGTCGGATCCTCACAATCCGCTGGTCGCCTATGTCCCCAAGCCCGGCATCGCGGGGCGCAACGAGCTCGACCGGATCTTCGCCCAGGGCGTGCCGCTCACCACCCAGTCGGCATTGGCTGCGCGTGCCTTGTTGCAGCGCGGACTCAGCGACGATGAAAAGATTGCGCTGGCCCGCATCCTGGGTCGCTTGTATGCGTCGGACGACCCGACCGGCTACAACGCCGACATCCTGCTGGACCTGCGCAGGCTGCTCGGCGACAGCAACAAGCAGGTCGCGCGATCGGCCGCGCTGAGCTTCTCGCGCATTGGCTATCTGCCCGGATCGGACGCAGTCCTGAGGGACGCCTTCGACAACCAGGTGCTCGGCGCCAATGACTACTACGGCGAGCTGGCCCACATGGCCCCGCAGGCGCCTGCGCATGTGCAGGCTGCGATGCTCTCCGCGATCCGCGCGTCCTCGAATGCCTATGCGGCCGACATCCTGGCCGGCTCGATCAACGACAACCCGAAGGTCCTGCAGGGCTACTCTGCCCACGCTGTGGAAGAGATCGCCCGCCTGCTCGCCGGGGCCGAGCCCAGGTTCCCGGCCGCCACGGGGGACTTCGGCCTCACGGATGCGGTGCGGTACGCCAATTGGCTGCGCGCCACGGCGCAGGTGGAAAGCCTCGCCCAGGGGACCGATCTGGATGCCGCGATCGTTGCCAGGCTCGGCATGCCCGGCACCGATCCGCGCAAGATCACGGCCTATCTGTTGACGCCCGAGGCGTCCTCGCTGCTGTCGACCGCGCGCCTCGGCTCGCCGGCGAGCGGCCTGGTCGTCGCGTCCAACCAGTATGCGGCGCAGCACCCGGGCAACAAGATCCTTCAATCGGCTGCGCAGGAGATCGCCCAGAGAAGTGCAAGGCCCAAGGGCGCAGGCCGCTAGCCGCGCAGGCTGGGCCAGCCTTCCGGCCCGCGGCGGAAGCTGATCGCCAGCCGGTTGAAAGCGTTCATCAGGCCGACAAGTCCGTGCGCGCTGACGACGACACGCGAGAGCTCTGGGTTGCAAGGCCTGATCGGCTCTGGAACCGCTAATTGTCCACCTTGGTGGCCATGCTTGTCGATCAGGGCCGCAGCGTGATCTATGGTTCTATGAAGCAACCGACGCGAATTTGCTGGACGTTTCCGCACACGAATTTCGTCAGTCAGCTCATCGCTGCGTTGCAGACGTTCATCCGCCACATCGCCAACGCCCGGAACGGGCCCCTTGCAGTCCGTCACCCTCGATCGCTCAACGGTAGGTATGCAGCGAAAGCCGCCCTCCCGCTCCATGAACGCGGATGACTGCAATCGACCGCCCTGCGGACGCCCACGGCGCGCTACTCCCGTCGTCAGAAGCCAGATGTCGTTAGCGCTTGGATCGCTCGGGCGGCTAGCCGCCAAGCTGGCGGCGATCGACCGGCGTCAGGTGCTCATCGTTCGTCGCGCAGGAGGCTGCTGCAGGCGTTTGTGTCCTCTCACTGTCGACGGACGGAACCGTACGGCGCGAACACTTCCACCGTCCAGTCGACAAAGGCGCGCAGCTTGGCGTTCATGTGCCGGCTGGACGGGTAGGCCACCGACACGGCCATCGGCGGCGGTTCCCAGTTGGCCAGCAACTCGACCAGCGCCCCGCTCTCGACGTGCGGCTGCGCCATGAAGGCAAAGGTCTGCGCCACGCCGAGCCCGGTCAGCAGTGCCGTAAGGTGGGCCGTGCTTTCGTTGACCGCGATGACGGCATGCCCATTGATCTCGATGCGCTCGTCGCCGCGCTCGTAGCGCGGCGGAATGTAGCGCCCCGTGCGCGACGAGAAATAGCTCACCACCCGGTGCCCCTCGAGCAGGTCGGCCGGCGTCCCGGGCGTACCGTGGCGCTTCAGGTAGTCGGGCGTCGCGCAGGTCATGTAGGGCATCTGCGCGACGCGGCGCGCCACTAGCGACGGGTCGCTCAGCACGCCGCCACGGAGCACGCAATCCACCCCTTCGCCGATCAAGTGGACTGGCCGGTCGCTCACGCCGAGCTCGAGCAGGATGTCCGGGTACCGCGCGTTGAACGCCGGCAGCCTGGGAATCAAGATTCGGTTGGCCAGCGAGGAGCCGATGTCCACACGCAGACGGCCTCTGGGGCTGGCCTGTGCATCCGTGACATCGGCCTCTATGTCGTCGATCTCGGCCAGCACCCGCGAGATGCGCTCGTAGTAGGCGGCGCCTTCCGGTGTCACCGTGACACGCCGCGTCGTACGCTGCAACAGCTTCACACGCAAGTGGCTCTCCAGTTGCTGGACCAGCTTGGTCACGCTGGGCTTTGGCATCTGCAGCAAGTCGGCCGCGCGCGTGAAGGTGCCGGCTTCGACGACCCGGGCGAACACGCGCATGGCTGCGATTTGGTCCATCGCCGGATTATTGGCGAACTGGAAATAAACATGTCCCGCCCACCATCTTGGTCAGCGCAGGGTCCGATCCGACACTTCATGCCATCGCCACTCACCTCCTGGCTTTCCGCCCCCCTTCCATCCGTTCCCGGCAAGCGATCCACGCCCTATCGCGATGCCAATGGCGCACGGCGCACACAAGCGTCTGCGCTCCGATTACAGGGCTAACCAAACTGAAAAGGAATCCGAAATGACCACCAAGATCCAAACCGTGCTGCTGACGGGCAAGACCCATACGACGGCCAGCCGCCGTGAGGGCGCCCCGCGCGGCGATGACCGCGTCGACATCCAGATGTCAACTCCTGGCAAGGCCGGCAATGAAATCGTGCTCAAGGCGACCCAGTTGCATCCGACCGCGGAGCAGTTGTTCGCCGGAGCCTGGTCGGCCTGCTACACCGGCGCACTAGGCGTCGCAGCCAAGGCGAAGAAGGTGGCGCTGCCCTCCGACATGTCAGTCGACATCGAAGTGGATCTCGGCCAGGCCGGCGAGGCGTACTTCATCCAGGCCCGGATCGATGTTCGCATGCCGGGCGTCGCGCTCGACGTGGCAGAAGCCATCGCGCATGCAGCGCATGACATGTGCCCTTATTCGAAGGCCGTTCACGGCAACATCGACGTCGCCACGAACGTCGTTACCGCGGACGTCGTGGCAGCGTAATACCTCGGCCTCATCAGGAACCGAACCTCGCTGTCAACTCGACAGCGAGTGCAACAAGGAAAGGTTCATCATGAGCATGAGACTCGCCGACGAAGAGTCGCGCCGGATCACTGGCGCCACTGCCAGCATCGGCCTGGCCACGGCAAAACGCTTTGCCGCCCGCGAATAAGCGTGTCACGCCCACCTTTGGTCGGCGCAGGGTCCGATCCCTGACTTTTCATCCCGTCACCACTCACCTTCTCGGAGAACAGCATGTCCAAGCCCCTCTCTAACAAAGTAGCCCTCGTCACTGGCGGTTCACGCGGCATCGGTGCCGCCATCGCGCGCCGCTTGGCGCACGACGGCGCCGATGTCGCCATCAGCTATTCGGCCTCCGGCGACCGCGCGGAGGCGCTGGTCAAGGAACTGAAGGATCTGGGCGCGCGCGCCGCAGCCTTTCAGGCCGACCAAGCCGATCCACTGCAGGTCGAAGCGCTGGTGAACAATGCCGCACGGCGTTTCGGCAAGCTCGACATCCTCGTAAACAACGCCGGCGTGTTCGTGGTCGGTCAGGTCGGCGCGCCCGACAGCGACGTCGCGTCCTTCGACCGCCAGTTCGCTATCAACGTCGGCGGCGTGGCCGCTGCCGTGCGCGCGGCAGTGCCGCTCATCAGCGACCACGGCCGCATCATCTCGATTGGCTCCGCCGCCGCCGATCGCACGCCCTGGCCGGGTGTGGCCGACTATTCGGCGACGAAGGCAGCAGTGTCAGCCTACACCCGCGGCTGGGCGCGCGACCTCGCCCCGCGCGGCATCACCGTCAACACCGTGCAGCCAGGCTCGGTCGACACAGAGATGAACCCGCAGGACGGCGACTTCGCCGCCGTGCAGAAGGCAACCATTCCGCTCGGCCGCTATGGCCGGCCCGAAGAGATCGCGGCGGCGGTAGCTTTCCTCGCAAGCCCCGACGCCAGCTTCATCACGGGCATTTCACTCGACGTCGACGGAGGCGCTGGGGCGTGATCGCCAAACTCGGCAACAGCAGGGTAAAACTCAGAGTCTGTCGAGGTAGCGAACGTGGTTTCTCGGGACCACCGGCGGCGCGACTCTGGGCCAACCTAACGCTCTCGGAGCAGCTTGTACGCCAGGTTGAGTCGCTTACCTCGGATTCGTCGACACTGCTGCCGGCAAAAACGCCACCGAAAGCGTAGAGGGGCGCAGAGACGGTCGGTACTGGTCATCACCAACTTTTAACCGTCCGAGTTTCGCAACGCAGTCCAAGATGACTAAGACACCAGCAACTTTGGCCGCGTCCACTTGCTGCCGTCTACCGCCGTAGCATATCGACGGGCATGGCTCCGACGGGCGTATATCTCTTCCCCGAGGTCACATCCGACCACTTGCCCTGACTGGAAACAGCCAGGGCTTCTTCGTTTCCGCGGTATGGGTCGCTGACGAGCTATATGTCAGCTGTGATGACAGAACGCCGCGAGAGCTGCGCGCAAAGATTGGGGCAATTCTGCGTCGCGCGCGCCGTCACTCGAAGCTGACGCGGCTGGCGATCAGCACGCCATCGACGACCTGCGCGCCCTCGATGCTCACACGAACCCCGTTGCCCAGGTTCGACGCGCTGCCGTTGACGAACACGACGCCCGGGCCTGCGGCATTCACGGGTTGCCCCCGGACCCGGAAGCTCGATGCGGAGCTGAAGTTGCCGATGGCCCCGATCAGGGTGAACGACGCCGGCCCGCCGGTGCCCGGCACATGCCTGATCTTGAGCTTGGTCGCCTTGAGGATGCCGTTGGACATCGTGCCGGCCACGTCCACCTTCACGCCATTGCCGACCGAGCCGGCCGGCCCGCCGGTGATCTGCGCGGAAGAAGCGTCCACCTGCGTGCCCAGGACCCGAAGCGAACCCAGTCCCGCGTAGTCGGTGACGACGCCGGCGAGCTGCACCGGCGTGGCGTTCGCCGTCGGCACTGGGTACCACCACTGCACCAGGGTCGCGGGCAGACGCCCCGGCTGCGCGAAGCTTGCGCGCACGCGCACGAGGGTGCCATCGGCGAGCGGCCGTGCGTCGAGGCTGCCGACCAGGGCGGCGGCGCTGTAGTCGATGAGGAAGCTGCCGAGCGTGAAGGTGCGTCGCGGCGGGTCGAGGTTCTGGACCATGCCAGTGAGGATCGGTGCGGAGGCACCGCGCTGCTCCACGCGCGTCGCCCGCAGCACGCCGGGTGCCGCCGGCAGGCCCCAGACCTGCAGCGTCGTGTGGGGTGCGATCGCAGCCAGCCCCGCCGCATCGGCCCAGACGGTGGCGTTGTCGGTGGTCACCGTGGTGCCCATGATGACGAAGCTGCCCTGCGCCAGATCGACCGATGAAAGCGGGCCGCGGATATCGGCCGCCGAATCGACCCGGCGGGCCGTGCCGCTGGTGAAGTCGGCGTTGACCGGGCCGCTGACCTTCACGCTCATGCCCAGCTGCAGGGATGCGGCATCCTCGAGGTGGATGACGGCAGTCTCCGTGTCGTAGCGCAGTCCGCTCACGATGATGCTGCCGGCGCCGTCGACGCCGCCGACGCTGGTGGCATCGGCGGTGCTCACGCCGGTGCCGCCGGAGCCCACGCCCGATCCGTCATCGCCGCCGGAGGCGGTCGAGGTGCCACCGCCCGCGCCGGAGTTGCCCGAAGTGCCGCCGCCCGGGCCGTCGCCGCCGCCAGCAGGACCGCTCTCTGTGCCCGTGACCGATCCACCGCCGAACGCTGGCGAGTCAATGCTGCCGAATGCTGCACCACCTCCGCCACCACCGCCACCGCCGCAAGACAGCAGCAAGCCGATCAGCAATGCCAGAAAGCCGTTGCGCAGCAAAGTGCTCGTCATGCTCTTCGTCTCGATCGTTGGGCGGGAGCGGTGGGCGGTTCTTTAGCGTAGGCGGTTGTGCCGTTTTCGTAGTAGGTGTAGATCCCGACCCGGATGCGGGCCGAGGCTGTTTCCTCGGCCTCATCGTAGGCGCGCGTCATTTCCTTCGTCAGCTGGTAGTGCAGCTCGCTCCAGCGCTCCCGCACGAACTGATGGATGCGTTCGCAATCTTCCAGCGAAATACCTCCCGCGAAGACAGATCGCTCCAACAGTGGCGGCTCTGCGCCGAGCGTGTTCGCCACTCCCGCCAGCAGGTGATCGCGCGTGTTGTCGCCAATAAAGGCGAGCATCGATTTCAGGTCCTTCGTCGGGACGAAGGCGGCAGCGTTGAGCTCGGCTCGGCCGTCGTGCTCCACCGCCATGTTCAGTCGCACCAACTCGTCGAGGATGGCGCGGTGGTGGACGTTGCCGCGGCTGGCATGCCGGGCCACGGCCTCGAAGGAGGGTTCGTCACCTTCCGCGACGATGGGCAAAGATCGGCGCGCAGGATTGTCGGCGAACATCTGCATCCATAAGGTCAGGGTCTTGGAGGCAGCCGACATCTCGGTATGCGGCAATGAATCTTCGGGATCGCGCACCTTCGCCGTCACGGCCTTGCGGTTCAAGCCGGTCGTCACCGACAGCTGGCTGATGTTTGGCACGCTGCCTTTGCTTTCGATCCAGGCGCGGCGCGCTTCATCGAGTAAGAGGTCGCGCAGCAAGGCCTCCAACTGCGCATGCTTGACGCCGAAGGCCAGCGCCAGCTTGACCAGTGGTCGCATCACACGGGCGCAAGCGGCCAGGGTCCAAGAGACCCGACCTTCTTCGGTCGCTTGCACTGGTTTGTCGCTCATCAAGCTTGGCGTTCTTCAATCCAGTGCGTTCCCTGGCCATGGATTCTGTTACCCAACTCTATAGCTTGCGCAAGCTGCTCCCTGCTGTGCGGCGTAGCCGGAATCCACAAGCCGCCGTGGGATCCGTGATGTTGTTCCGGATGGACTTTGTCCGACCAGCGCACTCGGATCTCCATCAGCACGGGCAATGTTCTGTGCGACACGTCGAGCCCTTGAGAAGGTGAAAGCACGTGGTGAACGCCTCTTTACGAGCGGGGGACAGCGACTTCAGTCACTGTCTTACAACCAGGCCCGCTTCACTATAAGACAAGAGCACTACAACTGTGAAGAGTTCACATGCCGCGCCCCGTCGCAATGGAGAAAAAAGATGTCCAAAATCACACGCAGAAGGAATCCTGCTGCAAAGAAAAGGCATCGTCTCATTGCCGTGCGACGCCGCCGAGCACCTGCACGGAGATCGATCGTCCCCAGTGAAAGGGACGCCCATCGAGCATGGGCTGCCGCGACGCGCGTCCGGAAGGCTGCCCAGGATCGCATCGTTTGCGCCTTCCGAAGGCAGATCGAAGGCGCAGCTTCCGGCCCCACCGACACCGATCTGCTGATGTTTGCGAGGCTCGCAATCGCAGAACAACGATCTCAGCGAAGTCTCGCTCAAGCCAAAGAGGGGCGATTCTGCGGCGATGCGCGGACGTTCAGTGCCCCCACCGCGGTTCATCGTCGAGGAGAGCACCAATGACAGCCGCTGCCGTTTTTGTTGCCGAGACCAAGGAGCCCTCGTCGAGCATTGCCTTCGGCAACCTCATCGATCTTGCAAGACTGCAAGCAGGCACCTCGACGGAAATCTGTGAGGCCTGCAGCACCATCAACACAGGCTCCGCGCGGTTCTGCAAATGCTGCTCGCACAAGCTGCCTGCGTTCTATGCAGCCAATAGGAATTCGCGCGAACAGGTACCGCAGTCGAAGCCGCGTGGCATTTCAAAGCGGGCCTGGGCCCTGGACTTCGTGGCGTTTTGGGTCGTGATCAATTCGCTCGTGTTCATCACCAAGTTCATTCCTATTCCGTAGCGCTGCTGTCCTGTCCGGGGGGAACGCCGGTATGACGAAATTTTGCGAGTCGTGCCATACGCCCAACAAGGACCGTGCCAGGTACTGCAGCGGCTGCGCGGGCAAGTTTTCGGGCATCCGCTCAGGCACGACGACCTTCGACACCACCGTGAGCGAGCCGCGCTGGATGCATACGGCGCCGCGCTCCTTGTTGCCTCCGGAGCCAGTTGCCCGCGAGGAGCGGAGCGCCATGACGTCGAGGCGCGTCGGCTTTATCCCGGTGCCGCATGGCGTCGACGTCTCCATCGTCTGGTTGTTGATCGTGCTGGCGCTGTTGCATGGCGCTTTCGTCTTCTGGTACTTGGGCCGCGATGCGGCGCGCAGCCCGTCGCTCTCGAGCGCGGTGTCGTCCCTGTTGCAATCGGCTAGCTTGCCTGCGCAACGAACAGAAGCGGCCTCTCCGCAATCGCCTGTCGTGCCGGCGGACTCGTCGACGGCAACTTCTCCGCCGCCGTCTGCCGCGTCCGTGAACCAGGCAGCGACAACTGCTCCTCAGCCGCCCGCCGCCTCTTTGGAGGCGGCGGCCACTGCTCCGCGGCCGGCGGCGCCCGAGGATCAAACAGTGGAGATCACTCAATCGGCCACGCCGGCAACGGAAGACACAAAGCAGGCCGAGTCGCCGCAGGCTCCTTCAAGCGCACCTTCCCAGGCTGCACCGACCGACTCGGTCGCCCAAGACGATCTCGTTCCCCAGCCGCCCCGAACAACGGTGACGACAGTTCAGGTTCGGCCCAGAACAGCGCGAGTCGCACCCGCACCGGTTCCAAGCGTGCAGCTACCCCTCGAGCGCCGAACTGCCAAGATCGACACGCCCACCGCTCCGCCTTTGGCGTTGGTGAGGCCACCTGTTGCTGATGCGCGCCCCAGCGTCAGCGACGCGCGGCCCGCGGCGCGCCCGGGACCACGACTGCAAGCCGCCGCTCCCCCTGCGGCACCAAGAAGCTCGGCCGCCTGCGATCGATACAACCCCTTTGGGGAGGCGCCTTGCTTCAACATCAGGCCATCCAGTCAGCTGGTGCGATCGCCTCAGGTCGGAGGAGGCTCCGGCTCACCTCCGGGGACAACCGGCTTTTCTGGCGCGGCCAGCCCGGCTGTCGTCTCCAAGGGCTCGGGCGGGGGCGGGGCCGTTGGAATTGCCAACGCAGATCCTGCGAGTGGCAGCACTGGTGATGGTGCCTCTGGGGCCGGCGCCGGCGCGGGTGCTGCTGGCGCAGCCGGTGGCGGTGGTGCTGCGGGCGCTGGTAGCGCAGGTGCTGGTGCCGGAGCAGGCGGCGGTGGTGCCGGTGCTGGCGGCGGTGGCGCCGGTGCTGGCGGCGGTGGCGCCGGAGCAGGCGGCGGTGGTGCCGGTGGCGGCGGTGGTGGCCC
>NZ_JAGGNV010000064.1:24865-31601 GCF_018614955.1 Variovorax paradoxus | reverse complement strand
CCGGCAGCGCCAGCGTGCCGCCGTAGCGCGCGGCATACCACGCGCACCAATAGCGCATGGCCGAGCCGTAGGACATGCGGGTGTTGATCGATTCGCCCTGGCGCAGCAGCGCGCGCGCCGCGTCTTCGGCAGTGGACGCCAGCCGCGCGGGATCGAGCAGCGCGCGGCGCTCGGCCAGGGTAGCCAGCGGGTGCGCCTCGCTTGACTCAGCTGCCGCTGGTTTCGCGGGCGCGCCGTCCTCGGTGGGTTCGGGCGCGGATGGATTCATGGCTGCAACCTACATATGACATATGATTTGCTACATCATACATCGATAAGTCCCGATAACGTTCCCTTATCGATGGTAAATATTTGAAGGGGCAGGGCGGCTGTTTACGGAAAGTACGAGGGTCAAATGGCTGAGATTCGACAAACACTCTCCCGCGGGATCCAGGAAGACGACGTATTCGCGGCCGCGGATGCGCTGCTGGCCGAAGGCAAGCGACCCACGATCGAGCGCGTGCGGCTGAAGATCGGGCGTGGCTCGCCCAATACCGTCAGTCCGATGCTCGAGCGCTGGTTCGGAACGCTCGCGGATCGGCTGGTGGGATCGGCAGCAGGTTCCGCTTCGGGGCGTCCGGCCGGCAACGATCCCGACGGCATGCCGGTGGGCGTGCGCAATGCCGCTCGGCTGCTCTGGGAGACGGCCAGGCGCGAGGCCGAGGAGATTCAGCGTGTCGAGATGGAGTCGGTGCGCGCGGAGCTCCAGGCGCGCGAAGACGCCCTGGCCGAGGCGCAGACAGTGCTGACACAGCGCGAAGAAGCCTTTGCGCAGGCTCGGGCGAGTCTGGATGCGGCGCTGGCCTCCTCGCAGCAGGCTCGCGAGGCGCTGGAGCACCAACTCAAGGAGCACGCCCTCGAGGCACACCGGGTGCGCATCGGCCTGGGCGAAGAAATCAAGCGGCTGACCGCCCTGCTCTCTCAGGCCGGCGATACCCAGGAACGAATGCGTCGAGAGCACGCCGAGGCTATGGCCGCGCGCGATCAGGACCTGCGCCAGGCCAAAGAGCGGCACGCTGTACAGGAGCGGCGGATGCTGGCGGAGGTGGATCGGGCCAGGCAGACGGCCGAGGCGCTGGAGGCCGAGTTGGCCAGGGAGCAGCAGCGGCGGGCGAAAAGTGAGGAAGCGGCGGCAAGGCGGCTGGAGGCGGAGCTCGAGAAGCTGCACCAAGTGCGCGAGTCCGCGCGGGCGATGGAAGCTGAGTTGCGCGACCGGTTGGCGGTACAGGGGATGGAGCTGGCGCAGGCAGGTGCCGAAGGCACAGCCGTCAAGGGCCAGAATGAAGCGCTGCTGCGACGGGTGGAGGAGGAAAGAACTGCGCACGAGGCGACCCGCCAGTTCCTTGCCAAAGCCCTTGTGGAGCGTCACCGGCCGTCAGGCGACGCGCCGGTGACACGCGCAAGGCGCCCGCGAGGCGCGAAGTGACCTGCCCTCTTGATCCCGCAAACCGATGCCACGCGTGCGGCGGCATTGTCTCCGCTTCGCGGAGACTTTCCGGACGAGATTGGCCTCGTTGGGGTTGGCTTTCGGGATCAAATGGAAGCACGCGGATCTGCCCATGCTCACGAGGGCCACGTCCGGCGCCGCTTTGGAAGGGGGTGATCGGAGTCCCCGTTCGTTGATCTCATGCGGCAACGGCGCCAGGGATTCATCTCGCCAACGCAAGCCAACCAGCAACGCTCGCCTTGTCGCCATGTATAAGCAACGTGTTGATTTTATTAACGTTTTGTCGACGTGGCGGATTCAGATGTGAAAAGACCGATTCGGGGCAATCGTATTTTTTCGACAAATTGACACGGTCGTAGTTGTCGCCGACGACCGCACGCTTTCGACGGGGTGACCGGAACCCGCAGCCACAACGCGCGCCGAAGGAGCAGATTGGCGGGCCCCATCCCTGTGGAGGATCCTGCCGTGACGTTCGCCCAGCGTTTCATTGGCGCGGAGACCCTTCCCTCCAGGATGTCCGAGCTCGATGTCCAACATCGGGTGCGCATAGGTCTGGATGACGACATCAACCGGCCAACCACCCTCCTCTCTCTGGCGGGGGAAACCCAGGAACGGATGCGCCGGGAGCACGCCGAGGCGATGGCCGGACGCGATCAGGACTTGCGACAGGCCGAGGAGCGGCAAGCCGAGGCCGGGCTGCGGGAGCAACTGGCCGCCCAAGGCATCGACCTGGCGCAGGCAAGGAGCCAGACAGAAGCAGAAGCACTCGCGGCGAACGTCAAAACTCTCGAGGGCCGGATCGACGATGAAAAAGCCGCGCACGAGAAAACGCGGCGGATGCTGGCTGAGGCCCTGGTCAGCAAGTCAGCTGCGAAGAGCGATGCCTCTGCCCGTCGACGGCGGAAGCTTTTAGCTCGCGTCCGCCGACATCATCGACAAAGGCCCGGCGACGGAGGACCCGCCCAAAACGCCAAAGCCATCTCGCGGGCTGGGCCCGGTACCGGACGGCCCTGTACCTGCTAAGCGACATTGACGACGACGGACTGCGGCCTTTCAGGCCGTCACCTCGTCTCCGAACGGGCCGGCTGTCCAGTGGTCTGGCCATGCTGGTCTCTTGCTATCCGCAGCCTGGCGAGCCCCGGGAGATGGGCACGTCCGCATGGTTGGTTGATCGTACCGCTGCTGCCGCGCGGCGGGCCTGCGTTGAGCAGGTATTGCTCTATAGTTCTCACTGAAATGAGGCGTTCTCTCCATGTCCCCCCTGAGTTCCCCGAACTCGAACTTTCTCCGCAGCCTGCCGAGCGAAGGGCCCAGGTGCGTCTACTCGAGAATGTGCTGACGCTCATCGAGCGTAGGCGTCATCGGGGCCGGGTCATGCGTTGGGCCGACCTGCCCCGTTTTGCCGAGACTTCGGCCATCGTCGAGACCACTGCAGCCCGTACGAACAGTCTTCCTGCAGACAATGATTTCGAGTCGTTTTACGACTTGAAGTCTCGCCGCGACGACACAGGCGTCGTGCGGCGGCGCTGATCTACCGCACTGTCAACACCAGCAGCTGAGCCACAAGGCTGCGCCTGTCGGAACCCCGCAAGCAGAAGACGCCAAATTCTCGAAGCATGGTGATCGGCATGCGCGCCATGCAGCATGACGAACGGTTGAAAACTGACGCCAGCGTATGCGACTTGCATGCGCCGGCGACGCAGGACCTCAACGTGAACGGGACCACTCTGCATGTGCGCGTCGGAGGCCGGGACCTGCCGTCATGCTCATTCACGGTTATGGCGAAACCGGCGACTGTGGGCGCCGCTGGCGGCCGAGCTCGCACGCGATCACCGGGTCATCGTGCCCGACCTGCGCGGCATGGGAGGGGTGGCACGGCCACCGTGACCGTTGCCGACGTGACCCAGTCGGACGGCATTCTCCACGTGGTGGACAAGATGCTGTTGCCGAAGTGAGGCACAACGACGAGTGCGGCGCGGTTCCGTGCGGCGCGGTCACTACACTCTTCGGTGTCGTCAAAGCACGCAACGCCTGCCGCGCGCCACTGGCGCTTGAACCCCAACACGCCGCCGACGAAAGGCAACGCCATGTCCCTGACCGACAAGCTCCAGATCCCCACGGCGAACGCGGACGGCAGCTTTGCCGCGCCGGTGCCGCCGCCGGCGGATAGCGCGGCCGACGCGCTGCGCGACGCGCAGGCGCAGCACGCGGTGCTGGCCGAGCAACTCGACGCGGTCAACGAGTTGCTGGCCAAGCCGCTCAACGAGATTCTGGCGGACCGCGAACGCTTCAAGGAATCGGCCGCTGCGTGGGACGCCTTCGGCGCCATGTGGATGCTGTCGCAGCGCGCGATGAAGCGTGTGGCGCTCGACCTCGCTGCGCAGCTCGGCGTGAGCGAGGACGAGGTGGTGGCCCGTGCGCTGGTGCACGCCAACGAGGTGCTGAACGGCGACGGCGTGGATCTGGGCGGCCTCATTGCCGAGGCTCAGCTCGCGCACATTGCCAGGCACAAGCCCCTATTGCGCAAGCAGTTCCGCTGAACATCGCGGAGAGCCCCGCCGCCTGCGCGGCGACGCCGGCCGCCGTATGCTCGGTTGCCATGGACGCCTCCACCTCGCTCGCCGACTTCGCCGCGCGCCATCCCCGCCTCTTCGTGCTGACCGGCGCCGGCTGCAGCACCGACTCGGGCATCCCCGACTACCGCGACGTCAACGGCGACTGGAAGCGGCCGTCGCCGGTCACCCTCCAAGCTTTCACCGGCGACGAGCTCACGCGCCGCCGCTACTGGGCACGCAGCCTCGTCGGCTGGCCGACCATGGCGACAGCCCAGCCTGGCGCCTCGCACCGCGCGCTGGCCCGCCTCGAGGCCTCGGGCCGCGTGGGACTACTGCTCACGCAGAACGTCGACGGCCTGCACGACGCCGCAGGCAGCCGCCAGACCATCGACCTGCACGGCCGCATCGACACCGTACGCTGCCTCGGCTGCGAGACGCGCACGCCGCGTGCCGAAATGCAGCAGTCGCTGCGTGCGCGCAACCCCGCGTGGGCCGCACTGGAAGCCCGTGCCGCGCCGGACGGCGATGCAGACGTCGAAGACCAGGACTTCGCCAGCTTCGACGTGCCGACCTGTCCGGTCTGCGGCGGCATGCTCAAGCCCGACGTGGTGTTCTTCGGCGAGAGCGTGCCGCGCGAGCGCGTGCAAGCCGCCTATGCGGCGCTGAGTGAAGCCGATGCCGTGTTGGTCGCCGGCTCGTCGCTGATGGTGTATTCGGGCTTCCGGTTCGTGCAGGCGGCCGTGGCCGCGGGCAAGCCGGTGGCGGCGGTCAACCTCGGACGCACGCGTGCCGACGATCTGTTGGCGTTGAAGGTAGCGCAGCCGGTGGGCGAGGCATTGACGGCCCTGGCCGAGCAACTGGTAGCATGAGCGTCAAGGCTCAGCGATCGACGTGTTGACCGCTGCCACTGGTGCGGCATGGTTCACATCGATAAGTGGTTGTCGTGCATTGGGCTTTTCAAGATGACCGAATGAAGGGGGCTCTCCCCTCCCATTAAGCCGCTGCGTATTGCGGCCCCGGCGTCCTGTCCGGCGCCTGCTGCTCACCGTTGGCGCACCTGTTCGGGACGGACACTTTCCCTGTGAGAAAACCATCCAGATCCACTGTCTGTAGATGCTCTCCTTTGAGAGCGTCGAGGACATGGCCAGGCGGACCGAGCTCGACGCACACGACCTGAAATGCCTGGCCGGCGCCGATGCGCTGCTCAGCCTCACCGGCAGGAGGCCGGGTGCGGTCTGGGCGGCCGTGGGCGTCGACACGCGGCCAACGCGGCTGCTGCGCGCAGCGCGCACGCAGGAAGCGCCCGTGGGATTCGCCGAGCCCGAGGAAGGCTCGGAGATCGCGGGCGACTACGCGACCATGGGCCTGACGCTGCGCCGGCATCCGGTGGCGCGGGTCCGGCCGCAGCTGGACGTGCTTGGCGTGAGCACGGCCGAGAATCTGCGCGTCCATGCGCGCGATCGGCAAAAGGTGATGGCCAGCGGCATCGTCACGCACCGGCAACAGCCGAGCACAGCGAACAGGGTGATCTTTGCGACACTTGAGGATGAGACTGGTGTGGTGTTAATCATCGTCTGGCCAGCGTGGCGGAGGCTCAGCGCGCGGCGCTGCGACGATCCGGGCTGCTCACGGTGCAGGGCCGATGGCAGAGCGAGAAAGGCGTGCCGTCGCTCGTGGCCGAGCGGCTGACAGACCACACGGAGCTGCTCGCAGGCCTGCGCGTGTCGAGTCGGGATTTCAGATAGACGGCCGCCTGCAAAAATGTGTTGAGAACCGAAGCCAACGAAAAAATCACCCATGTCCGCGCCGTCCGCAGCATTCCTCGACACCAGCGTGTTCGATGGTCAGCAGTACAACTTCGCATCGACTGCTCTCAAGACGTTCATCCCGGCCGCAAAGAAAGCAGGCCTGAAGCTCTTACTGCCCGACCCGACCGAGCGCGAGATTCGACGGCACATCCACACGCGCGCCCGAGAAGCGCTAGAAGCACTGGACACTGCTCGCCGCCGCGCGCCATTTCTGCAGAAGTGGTCGAGTTTCCCGAAGGCAGCCCGCCCATCCGCCGATAACTGGGAAGTAACAGTAGTTGCGACGGACGAATGGAACGCGTTCCTCCGGGAATTCGACGTCGTCAAGCTTGGCTACGAGGCCATCGCTTTGAAAACAGTCATGGACTGGTATGACAGGATTGCGGCGCCCTTCGGTCAGGGGAAAAAGCGGAAAGAGTTCCCTGACGCGTTCGCGGTCGCAATTCTCCAGGCCTACGCAGAAAAGCATGGGTGCTTCATTGCGGTCGTTTCCGAGGATCCCGACTTCAAGCTAGTGTAGTGCGCCATTCAGATATGTACTTATCTTGTGCTCCTCGCCAGCGCGGCCTTGGCTCGCGTGACCTTGGCCAGGATGTCGTTGGCGCTGGCGGTCCAGATGAAGGGCTTGGGATTGGCGTTGTGGTGCTCGACATAGAGATCGATCGCCAATTCCAGTTCAGGCACGCTGGTGAAGCTGTCGCGTCGGATGCGGTTCTCGGAGATGTCGCGGAAGAAGCGCTCGACCATGTTGAGCCACGACGCGCTGGTGGGCGTGAAGTGCATGACGAAGCGCGGGTGCTTGGTCAGCCAGGCCTGCACGTCGGGATGCGTGTGTGTGCCGTAGTTGTCCACGATCAGATGCAGTTGCAGGTGCTTGGGCGTCTTGC
>NZ_JAGGNV010000064.1:0-24711 GCF_018614955.1 Variovorax paradoxus | reverse complement strand
CGAGCTGCGCGGCCAGCGTGCGCGTGCTCCAGTGCGTGGCGGCAATGGGCTTTTCGTGAAGCGTCTTGTCCACGATGCTCGATTCCACCTCGGCGGTCACGCTCGGGGTGCGCCCGGGGCGCGGCGCATCGTGCATCAGGGCCTCCACGCCGCCGTCCAGGAAGCGCTGGCGCCACAAGGCGACCTGGCGCCGATCCAGATCAACCTCGACGGCGATGTCCTTGTTCTGCCAGCCCAGAGCAGCCAGCAATACGGCCTTGGCTCTTTGCTGCACACGAGCCTCGACGCGGCCTCGCCGCGCCAACGCCGTCAACTCTCGTTGGGCAACAGCATCCAGTTCGATCTTTGGGGCAATGCGCATGGCTACAACCTCCGTCAGGGTCGGAGTGTGCCGCATCAATTAAGTTCAACTATTTCGAGCGCACTGCACTAGCTTGCGACCGGTTTGCGAATCTTCTTCACTTCCAGACCGTTCCTCGCCTGACGGAGCTCTTGCTGGCCGGGCGAGGACAACATACCAAAGCTCCACGCCGCAATCGACGCGAATTCATCTGAGCTGGTCTCGGCTATTCGCGATCAGGTCGCCGATCTCAGCTTCTATCATGAGGATGACCGATTCGAGGCCACTGAATCCAGCATCTCCGAACCGTCCGCTGATGAGGTCAATATCGTCGCGGTGGGCGACAGCGAATGCACCATCACGTTCGTCTCGTCATTCGAAGGCGAGCATCGGCTTAAATGGTATGAAGATCTCGGAGGCCCAGGCCCTTATCACGATCGCGAATATGAGATATCGCATGGCTGGGTAACCGAGTCATCGACGGTGTCTGGTACAGCGAAGCTGGCGTTCGACCGCAAGACGGGTGAGTTCACTGAGGTCAAGTACGTGGCGCTGGACGAAGACGAAGTCGGAATCTCCAGGCGCCCACCGAATGCGGCCCCCCTCTATCGGTAGCTTCGCATCAAGCTGCCAGACGATGCTCGTAATATGGCCGTTCTCGAACGTCGAGGATGGCGTACTGCGCCGCCAGGTTGCTGCGATCAGG
Organism: Variovorax paradoxus; assembly: GCF_018614955.1. Taxonomy (GTDB): domain Bacteria; phylum Pseudomonadota; class Gammaproteobacteria; order Burkholderiales; family Burkholderiaceae_C; genus Variovorax; species Variovorax paradoxus_J. The sequence goes on along the minus strand of NZ_JAGGNV010000064.1, from coordinate 23,665 downwards.
CCGCAGCCAAGCGTCCATGTTCTCCAGCTTGAGGATGATGCAGCGGTCGTGGCCTGCAGCCGCAACTTCGGGCGCCGGGTCATCGGTGATGGATGCGAAAGACAAGAGCTCGGGCTAATCCGGTCAGTCGTCCTCCTTTTTGGGGTAATCGTATTTTTCCAACAAATTGACACGGCCTCCCTGAAAAACGTCAATCACAACAAGCACTTGCAGAAGTGCGATCGGAGGAGGAGGTGTGCGACTGGTGCAAATTGACACGGTCGCCGAGCCGGCGCCCGTGGGACGAGAGATCCATGACTTGCGCGGTGGGGCGGTTCTGCCTCCGCGGCAAACTTGGCGTGCTTGTGGCCTCGCACTGCTCGGGCGCAGGTGATGGCTCAGAGCGCCGCCTTGCCCGAGCGACGCTCGACCAGCAGATGCCCATACTTCTCAAGGTTGAACCGGTATGTCCCCTGGAAGTTGATGTGCGAGAAGTGTGCGGGCCAGGAAGTGAAAGCGTTCAAGCGCGAGATCAAGCTCAAGGCAATCTATCGTTTCGAGAAGCCGGTCGAGATTCCAGCACCCGCGCCAGCCGTTGCTCCGCCTGCTTGATGCTCTTTCGTGTCGCTGCGCCACGCCAGCGCCGGCGTCGACAGCTGGCACAGCCAAGCTAGACAGCCTGCGCGACACGCTGCGGCGTCGTCCACACGCTCAGCAGCGCACCCGAGGCGTGCAGCACGACGCCGCCCCACAGGCCCCAATCGCTCTGCAGCGCCGCACCCCAGCCAAACAACATGACACTGCCCACCGCAGCCAATGCCACGCCGAGCCAACGCTGCTCCCGCCGGGCCAACCAAACCAGTACTGCAAGGTTGATCATGGAAGCCAATGCAATCAGTGGCCAAGTCCAGTACAAGCCCGGCAGCTGCGGCAGCGCAACCAGGCTGCCCATGCTGAGATAGCTCAGGCCACAGATGGGGCACTTCGGAAAAAGCGCGATGGCCATTGCAAGAAGGGTCGATGTCCAACCGGGGATGCCGCGCACTGTCGGAGCAGCTCGCAGTCGCGCGGAGGGTGTCGACGGCGAAACGGGCACGGCCGGCGCCGAGATCACCTTCTCCTGTGAGGCAGAAAGCAACTGCTGCACATCCTCCAGCAGCTCTTCTTCGCGCCATTGCAACCGGCGATGGACGGCGGCCACCTGCCCGGTGGAATCCAGCACGAACACCTCGATGCGATGCCTGTTGACCACGCTGCCCACGAAACTGACGCCCAGGCCCAGAGCCCGGCTCAGGCGCTCGTGCCCCTCGATGACGCGCAGGACGCGGTGCCCCGCCGCGAACTGCATGCCACGACTCGCCGCGTAGCCGCGCAGGCGTTGCGGCGAATCGAAGGTCGGATCGTAGGTGATGGCAGCGATGCGCACCTGCTCGAAGCATCCGGCTTGGCGCAGCAGGTCTTGCATTCGGGCGAGCTTGCTGATCGTCAGCGAGCATTTGCGCGCGTTGTCGCAGCGCGTGTAGAAGAACGCCAGCACCGTCGGCGCACCGACGAACAGCTCGTCCCAATCCAGGCGCTGCGCGTCCTGGTCCTCCAGGAGCACATCGTTCAACCTGGTGGGGGTGCAACTCGCGGGCGCATCACCACTGCTGTGCCATTGCGGCGCGCTGCTGTCGTGGCCATGCGCCTTGGGCAGCGCCTGCACAGCGTGCGTCAGTGCGGCGCGCTGTTCGGGCGCCAACCCGGGCTGCTGCAGAAGCGTCTGCAATGCACCGTGTTCCCCGGCCGCTGCGGGACCCAGCCATTGCAAGGCGCGCATCACCTCGTCAAAGGCCGGCGCTGCATCCCCATCCGACGCCGTACCGCCGTAGCGCGAGAGATCGACTGCGTCGTCGGACTGAGACAACGTGGTCAAGGCCGACGTCAGGAAAGGCGCGAGCGATGAATGCGGCGACGTGACATGCTGCAGGACCCGCGCGGCGGCAGCCAGCAGATAGGGGCTGTGGCCGCTTTGCAGTTCCTCGAGCGCGAAGGGAAGCGCTGCCGGCCACGGATTCGGCCCACACATCAGGGCCAACAAGGCATGCCCGCGCATCCGCACCACTACCGCAGCACCACGCTGCGCGTAAGCCGGATGGCTTTCTTCGAGCAACCCGAGCAGTTCGGCGGGCGCAGTCGGATTCTTCGAGACGAAGTCCACGACGGCGCGGAAGCGCGCCTCCGTCCACGCGTCGATCGCCAGCGGCTCGGCCATGGTGGACCCAGTGCTCAGCCGCCGACACGCTTGCTGTACTGCGCCGCGACGCGGGCCAGGGTATCGGGCCTGTCTTCGCCCTTGCGCTGCAGACCATCGACGTAGTCCTGCAGGGCCTTGTCGCCCGAGAGGGTCTTTGCATCGCCGAAATGCGCCAATGCGTTCAGTCCCAGTGAACGCAAGGCATCGCTTTCGCTTTCGTCAAGCGCGATATCGCGCGCGCACTGCTGCAGGCGTTCCGGCGCCAACTGGTGCAGCGCGGCTGCGGCGATCTGGCGGACCTCCATCGGCTCGGCCTGGCTGCGTAAAACATTCTCGAACATGGGTGCCGAGCCACCATCGGCTGCGAGAATCCGCAAGGCCTCGCGGCGCGCCAGCGCATTGGGAGGATCCTCGGCAATCTGGCGCGCCACCTCGAAGGCCCCGGCATGCACGTCGTAGCTCAGGAGTTGCAGGGCCTTCTCGGCCGGCACCATCGCTTTGTCCGGGTCCTGCAAGCCTTCGAGGAGCATGGACTGGGTGTCGCCGTCGTTCTCACGCGCCAGAATGCCCAGCACACGCTGGCGCAGTTCGAAATCGGGGTCGCTGCGCAAAGTGCGCAACGCCGAAAGGTATTCCGGCCGGTAGGGGGCAAAGACGCTTCCGCCAAAAGTCGCCGACTGCAGTGCCGACAACGCCGCGTAACGTACCTCGAGCGGCGTCGCGGCATCGCGCACCAGGCCCAGCACGGAGCGGAAGCTGGCCTTGCTGCCGCAGATTTCGCTCCATCCCAGGCGCATGGCAGCGGCCGCGCGTGCCTTGGGTTTCGCATCCGCGTCCAAGGCCAGCGCCAGGCCCTTCGAGGCGGCAGGCGCGCGCTTGGTGACCTTCTTGGCAACCTTCTTCGCGGCGGACTTGGCCGGTGTTTTTGCCGCGGTCTTTCTCGACGGGGTCTTGCGTGCAGGCATGGTCAATGGCTCCGAAGCGTCGACGATTCAAGAAACATCATCGTAGGCAAAGCCGAGCACCGACGCGGGTGCCACGCTGCCCTGGTAGTCAAGCATGTCACGAACTCGCGGCTGCGGCCCCGGCCTGCTCACCGTCGGCGATCCCGACAGCGTGCCCCCCGGCGCATTGACCGGACGCGGCGGCGTGACCACGCCGTTCCAGGGCCACATCGTGTCGTTGAGATTGTGACCAACGCGCAGGCTGGTGGGAGTGGCTCCGCTGGCATACGAAGCGGGCGTCGCAGGGTCAAAGCGCTTGTTCTTGCGTTGCCATCTGGCCCACAGGCGGTCCACGTTGCAATGCAGGAGGAAGAACAGGGGATCTCTCGCCGCAGTAGGGACGCTCGTGATCGGGCCACTGAAGGACGAGACGTGCGCGGTGCCATGCGGGTTGCCTTCCATTGCAGTGAAAGCCGCGAAGTTCGTCCCCAGCGCCAAGGTGTCGGCCTCGCTGAACACACCGCGGGCGGCCATGGTCGCCGGGTCGAATCCCGGCTGTGCACGCCGGATGACCCCGAGCACGCCGTCGGTGGTCCAGAAGGTGAGCGGATTGGCAGGGTGGAACTCGGCATTGCCGAGCGCATCTGTCTCTCCGAGAAACTCGCGCGTGAACAGGCTGGCCGCGGGACGATCGAAGCGCCAGTAGGGCAGCGCGACCGAGGGATCGATGGCTTGCAGTTCGCGCTCCAGGTCCAGCAGGTAGGCCCGGTGCCACGGCAGGAAGCCGGCAGCGCCATGCGCTTCGTCCGTCGACGCAAGGACATGCATGTTGCGGAAATCGGCAAAGCGCCCAGTGCCGCGGTCATTGAGTTGTGCCAGCGCGGCGACAAACCGGTCACGTTCCGCGGGCGAGAGCCGCGCGGCGTCCTTGCGCACGCGAACCATCACCGGCAGCTTGCCGATCACGTTGCTTTTGAATCGAGCAACGACACGAACGTCACCATCGACCAAGCTAGGGCGGCCGAAGCGGCCGTACACCCTCACCGTCACGGAGCTGCCATTGCGCGGCAGCGCGACCTTGAGTGTCGGCGCGGGCTTGGGAGCGGTGGGACTTGCTGCCCTGAACAGCAGGTCACCCCCTGCCGGATCTCGTTCGGAAGCCAAGGTCACGGTCACCGGCGGCCCGAGTGTTGGCACGTCGGCCAGGCGCAGGCGCAATGGCGAGGGCGCCCATGTCAGATAGCGTGCCTGCCTGTCACTGCTGTTATTGATGGTGATGTCTACTTGCATCGCGCAGACTCCTCCAATGACGCCAAGCGCGAACCGTAGCTCGACGTCGAGAAAACCACATCCATCAAACGGTGTAGGCGCGGCTTTCTTCCTCAGCTCGACCTCCTGCCGCACGTGATGCTGGCCGGCTGCACGCACGCACCGGCGGTGGAGCTGGCCGAACGCCTGTCCGCCCGGAGCACTCGCGCCGATAGGATTGATACGTTCAGCTTTGACGGGCTGCTGTTCAAGAGTTCAGCTTTCTCGATCGTGATTTGCGCGGACGCAAAGTTCGCCGGCTGACCATGCTATTGCAATAATCTTTCTTGAGATTTTGGGGTGTTTCCTAACGAGCCCTCGCTGTTTAGCGAGTAAACCGCTCGCTACTGACGCTGACGTGGTTGGGGTCGCAGCCTCCTACGCGTGTCATCACCACTCACAGCCGCGCGCGCCGTCAGTTGCACCGTTGCACCAGCCAGCGAGAGGTCGGATCGTCGCCTCTGTCGGCACTTCATCACCGCGGCCTTGGCGCCCTGGATCAACAGCGTGCGTGGGTATGTCAGGCCCTGCTCTATGGGTCCAGCCTCCAGTGGCCGTTGCCTGCACGGCTCCTACTATGGCTTCGTAGCGCCACGGCCCTGTCATCAGGCGGCCTGCCGGCCGCTGAGGACCTGCGCGACGGTTGCTTCGCCGGGACAGGCATGCTAGTATTACCGCGTAATACTTGAAGGCGCGTCCATGGAAGTCACATCGGTCACAAGCAAGGGACAGGTCACCATTCCCAAGGAGCTTCGGCAACATCTGGGGATTAGGCAGGGCAGCCGCGTCGAATTCTCGCTGGTCGGCGACCACGTTGAGATGCGGGTAAGGAGTTCGCCGTTGGGCGCAATGGGAAGTGGGTTTGGCATGCTCAAGAGCCGGTGCGCCGCAGCGGTGCCAACTGACTTCGACCCCGCCAGCCTGCTCAAGCGGTGATCGGCCTCGACACCAACGTTCTCGCTCGGTACTACATCGACGACGAGGCGGACCCCCAGGCCCAGCGGCAACGCCTAGCTGCTCGACGCCTCATCGAGTCGGGCCAGCCCCTGATGGTGAGCAAGTCGGTGATCCTTGAACTCGAGTGGGTCATGCGGGGCTACTACAGCTTTGCTCCTGCCGAGGTGGCATTAGTCATGCAGCACCTTCTTGAACAGGCACACATCGTCGTCGAAGACCGTGATGCGGTCGAACAGGCGCTCTCGAATTGCGAGGTGGGCATCGATTTCGCCGATGCGCTGCACCACGCGAGCTACAAGTCCTGCGACAGCGTCGCAACGTTTGATGACCGCAAGTTCGCCCGGCGGGCCAAGAAACTAGGGCTGGCGCCGGCCGTGGTGGTCGTGGCGTAGCGGTCGACATGTGCCAGCCAAGGCGGCTTCACATACTTGGACCTTCCGGGCAAGTTTTCGGCGCCGCGCTTTTGGCTGGAGTGGCACGCGAAAGGCTATTGAGCGCCTGAACGAGGCCCTCGGCGAGTTCGAGCGGATGGTGCGGACCGAACCGGCACTGGCCGGTCAGGGTGCGGTGCTGCTCCTCGAAAAGCTCTCGCCCGCCGTCGGCGACATAGACAGCTCCAGCGGCGCGCTGGGCAACGCGACCACCGGTGTCGTTGAGAAAAGGGCGCCGTTGACCGCGGCAGCGCCTGTGCCACGGAGCATGCGCGAAAAGTGGCTGGAGCGGCTCTTCAATGCCATTCAGGAGGACGACCCCTACATAGAATCCCTGGGCGCGCATTGGGGCGCGCTGTGTGCGGACCCGGCACTGTCTTTGCACTGGGCGGATCAACTTCTCCCACTCATGCAGCACCTCATGGCAGACCGCAGGAGGGGCATCTACGCCTACGCCAGGTCCGGCACGCTCCGCTACAGCGCGCTGTCCACGCCGGCCGCTTCGACGAGCTGCTGGCCGTCCTGGCGCTCGCCCCCAAACCATACTGGCATGACCAGCAATGGCCTGCGAAGGCGCTGGCCGCGCGTGGCGATGTGGATGGCGCCGTCAACTTGATGGAGGGACTGCGCAGCCGCTATGCGCCGGACATCGCGCTGTCGGCCGGGTCGGCCGTGGCCGAAGAAGAGATCAAGCGGCTGACCGCCCTGCTCTCCCAGGCGGCGCAAAGCCAGGAGCGGATGAGGCGGGAGCACGCCGAGGCCATGGCGGCGCGAGACCGGGACCTGCGCCGGGCCGAGGCGCGGCATGCGGGCCAGGCAAAGCGCATGCTGGCCGAGGTGGATCGCGCGCGGCAGGTCGCCAAGGCCCTGGAGGCCGAGTTGGCCAAGGAGCAGCAGCGGCGTGTCCGAGGCGAGGAGGCGGCCGCGAAGCGTCTGGAAGCGGAGCTGGAGAAGGTGAAATCTTGTGCGGGAAGCCGCCCGCGAGACCGAGGCGGCGCTGCGCGAGCAGCTTGTGGTTCACACTCGGGCTGCAGGCTCCTGCTCAACGAATCGCTTGCCAGCCGCCGGAAGTCATCGACAAACGTCCGGCCCTCGCAATCCAAGATGCCGCGCGGCGCCAAGTGATCGAATGTTTCCAGCATGCCGCATATCCGTGCAGGGCGTGGAACTGCACCACATGTTGCATGCGCGTAAAGCGCACGGGCAAACCACCCGGTTGGGTATTCAGCCCATTGTGGACGCTCGTTTCAGCCGACCGTGACGGCCCACTTCAGCTGAGCCTGGACGCTGTTTCAGGGCTGATGGTGGACGATCCGGGCGCGCGCCGGTGATCGACCGTTGGCACTGGGCCGATTCGGATGCCGCAGCGCGATCGTGTCGATACCGTCGTCCTCGGTGCCCTGCCGCTGAAGGATTGACAACTATTGATAGTCGCCCGATCATGGTCGCCATGAGCACGAACACCATGAGCTTTGCCCTGCCCGAAGCATTGCGCAGCTACGTTGACCAGCGCGTGCGCTCCGGCCAGTACGGCAACACGAGCGAGTACCTGCGTGAGCTGATCCGACGCGATCAGGAAGAGCAGGCCAAGAAACGCCTGCGCGAGTTAATCGAGGAAGGGTTGAGTTCGGGCAGCGGCCGTGTACTGACACCGAAGGTTGCCGCCCAGTTGAAGGAGCGAGCCCTGGGCGGCGGGCGTTGAAGCCCGCCAAGCTTCGTCCCTTGGCGGAGGATGACCTGGTGGAAGCGGCGCGACACTACGCACGAGAGGGTGGCGTGGCTCTCGGTGAGCGGATGTTCGACGCCGCCCTGGCGGCGCTGAAGCCGATCCGGCGCATGCCGGCCATGGGCTCAACGCGCCCGGGTCTGTTGTGCGAGATCCCGGATCTTCGAGCCTGGCGGGTCAAGGGCTTCCCGATGCAGTGGTTGTATTTCGCGGCCGAAGACCATCTTGACGTCATCCGTCTGCTCGGCGATCGGCAGGCGTGAAGAGTAGTGAAGATGCGACCGTTGCGACTTCGCAAAACTCAATGAATTCAACTGTTTGGCGCGCCTCAAAAGGCCTGCGGTCGCAACATTACGACCATTTTTTTGGTACTAAAGTTGCGACTGTGTTGATTAGAGTAGTAATTTTGAGTCCCCATCTGGGTTTTGCACGGTCGCATCTTTACTTCCATCGAATGCCCTGTCCGTGCGCCGGTCCGCGCAGCACGGTCATCGACCTCTGCGACCAGCCTCGCAATGTCCCGAGCGGCAAGTTCTGGTTTATCCAGGGCACAGGCGATTGCATGACGATGCCAATGCGTCTTCGCGGGACTCCCCTGCCCTGCCCGCAAGTCGGGACTATGCATCGTGCGACACAACGCTCACAGGACATCGGTTGGTGAGATCGTTGCGCGATCATCGCGCAATCTAGACCGCGGTCGCATCATTACTACGCAAAGGACGCAACTTTTCTACACTTCACGGCTCTGCGGCGCAGTTCTCTTTCAAATCGCAAAGCCACGCAGCGCGCGTGCTTCTCACCATGAAAAGCTCTTCGGCGCCAGACGTTGCGCTGAGGCCAATTGTTCGTCGGTTAGGTCTTCCGTTTCCATCGGCTGATTTTTCCAGAGGTCGCGTGTCTTCACTTCCGCCATTTGGTGGAGGCATCGCATGCGGTCGCATCCGCGCTGCGCCTTTTATTGATTCGTTCCTGAGCGGCAGTGTCTCCAAATCGGGATCGGCTGCGATCTCCTTGAATGCCGGCGAGATCGGGCGTCAAGGCTGTTGCCGGACAGACCACCCCATCAAGGAAGTGGGAGCGACTATCAATGTGAAAGTCAGGCCGTATCCCAGGCAACGTGCGGCAGCATGGCAGTGCCAGGCCGTGCGAACAAGAAGCCTTGGAACAGCTTCACGCCAAGCCCGCGAAACGCGTCGACCTCTTCCCGGACTTCCACGCCTTCTGCAATCACCTTAATCCGAAGCTCATCGCATATCGCGACGAACCCCTTCACGATTTTGAAGCGCACGGCGCTGAGATGGATGTCCCGAACGAAGCTCCTATCGAGCTTGACGATGTCGGGCTGAAAGGCGGTCAACAACTCGAAGCCTGCATAGGCAGCACCGAAGTCGTCGATGGCAGAGGTGAATCCGAAGCGCTGGAAAGCTTGGAAGGTCGCGGCCAGCGCGGGCAAGTCGGCGACGGGCTCGCCTTCGGTGAGTTCGAAAATGAGGCGATCGATCGGAAAACGGACCCGCTCTGCCGTTCGAATTGCGGTATGAAAGCACTCCACCGGTCCCGCAACGTCATTGGGAGCGACGTTGAGACTGAGCCTCGATTGCATGCCGAGCATCGATGCCATCTCGATCGACTTAACGCGGCATGCTTCGTGGAACGCAAAGCGATGACGCGCCTCCACCTTGCCGAGCACCTCGAGCGCTCCCTCCCCGTGAACGCCTCGAACAAGCGCCTCGTGCGCGAATACTTCCCGCAGGTCGAGGTCCACGATCGGCTGGAACGCGATCGTGAAGTCCGGTCCGATGGCTGGAACGCATGAGTCGGTGACGATTTCGCGTTTCATGGGGCAACAGGCTCTTGGCGCGACCATGAGGAGCCGCGATGAATTTCAGAGATGGACGCGCTGGCCGTGGCTTCGCGCACGTGTTCTTCGAACGACCTGCGCTTCGGCAAGCCCGTGAGTGCATCTTCGCAGTCGAGGGTGTCCAGGTGCAAGGAGTTTCATGAAGCCAGTCTGAGCCGACGGTTCCCGCGATGCGTAGAGCGCGGCGACGTTTTAACGTAGGACGACTCATCACTCGAGCGAGCCCCTAATACCAAAGTACTTGCGCAGCAGAGGCGACCTAGTACCAGCTCCAATCGTCACCATGCTCAATCCCAGTCGGTGTCGCCTCGGGTAGACGCAAGCTGCATCGCGCAATCGTTAAAGTCATGCTGCGCGAGTATTTCGAAGTCTGCCGGAAGACGACAGGACATCAATGTTGTTCCGAAGTCAGCGCGGCCATGCGCGGACAGACGTCGGTAGCAGACTGAGAGCGGCGCTCCGGGCAGTAGGCCAAGCCTTGAGGCCAATTCCAGCGATCGATTTAGGCGGAAAGTCCTTGCAACAATCTGGCGTTCAGGGCAAGTGCCGAATGCTGGACTGCATCAGGCCTGTGAGCCGAAAACGGGCATGCCGGGCTTACAGGCCATGAACAATGTAGGCGTCCTTCGAGGAAGGTACGAACAGAGTAGTCTCGCCGACTCGGGTGAATCGATATTCCTTGCCGTTGACCGCGACGGACTTCAAGTTCGCCCACACCCGGTATTCGTAGCCATCGGCAACGGCCGTCGCTTGCAGGACCTTGAAAACCGGGGGCACGTGCACCTTGAAGCTAATGTGGCCTATTGCACGACTGCTCACCGCACCTGACTCTGCCGCGCAGGGCAAGGCGAAGGACAGCAGGAGCATGGTGAAAGCGAATCTTTTCACATCGGCACCAATACAAAATTCTTCTTGAAGCTGCCCGGCGCGAATCTCGAACGCCTACTTCAGATCGCTGAGCTCCATGAAGTTGCTCTCGATCCAGACCCGGCCCTCCTCATTCAGCGCGAAGGTCAGTGTTGACAGCTTCTTTTCCTGAATCGCCCGGGAGAGCGGATTCACACTCCCGAATTCACCGCGTTTGTGGTTGTAGACGTGCTCCATGCCGTCTTCATCGCTGTAGGTGTAGGAGACCGTGATGCCATCCAGGTCGGCGAGAGGCTGCAAGAACGCGATGAACTGCGATGCCGTGATGCCTTCGGCCCTGATGGCATCCCAGTGCTTGAAGAGATTCGACTTCGCTCCCGTCTGTTCGCGCCGGGCGACTTCCGATGCTTGCTCGAATGGCTGGACCTTGGCGGCCATCGACTCTGAATCATACGCGCCGCCATTCCTGCGGAAGAAGTTGGCCACGGTGCGTGAGAACGTCGTGCCGTCCGCTTGGGACCTAGGCCCTGCTGGCAAGTCATCCAGACAATGGGGCATCGTCTCCATTTCATCGCTGCGCTTGTTCATGGTTCGAATCCTGCACTTCCCTCGTTCGTTCACGGCGACATCGTATGGTTGCGAACGGCGTCGCGTCCGCATTCTGATGTCCTGTCCTACGAAGGAAACGTGCATTTCTGACGAAGTCGGCTTCGTTAGCTTGCGTGCATTGGAGCGACCTATTGCGAAATGGAGTCAAAAGTTTTCAAGCCGCGCGGAGTAGCTCATGCGTCCCGAGTGCTCCGATCGGTCGGCCGACATGTCAGTTGCCATCCTGGACCATCTCGCGCTGGTCAGGGCGCGCAGCCAGCAGTTGAAGTTGTTAGAAGCGCCGACGGTTTGGGCTGCACTTGGAAATAAGCACGAGGGGCGTCGTTAGAGGCTACTCCGCGAGAGGCCGCACGGCGAAATGGAACGTGGCGACATTCAAAAATGAGACCTGGGACAAGAACGCGTTAGGTATGCTTCTAGTGCATGGACGACATGTTCAATAAGTGGACAGCCCGTCGGACGAGTATCAGAAGCAGTTTGCGTTGCTGCAGAAGGGCGATGAATCGGCCCGCAAAGAGGCGCGCAGGCTGGCAAGGGAACTTGACCTTCTCACGAGAGATGCGTGCCTCTGAAAGCCGACACGCCGATCGGATGAAGCGGGGAAATACCAGATTCAGTTCGCAAGTTCTCGAACAGGATCGACACCGCTTGGGCTTGCGCCGGGTGTATCCGCAGTGCGTGCAAGAGAGCGCTCGGGTTCGAGCCTTCCTCGCAACGCCGATCAGTCGCTGAGCACGCGGCGCGCCTGGGAGGCTTCCGGGGCCCAAGCAACTCGGTGATCACCGCCGCTGACACCCGTCCTGCGGCAAGACTCGGCCCACCAGGCCTCGGATCGAGCATGCGGCCCCAGCTCATGCGGCGCGTTTATCAAGATCAGGACTGGGCCCGCGAGATCGGGCTTCGCGGCAAGAGGAGCGCGGAAGAGAACCGTCGCTCGGGGCTGCGGGGCAGAGGTTTGCGAGGCGACTCGAGGAGATTGGGGCGATGCGGCGTCGGTTGCGTTGATTGTGCTTCTCGGAACTGCAAGTGCTGCGCCTCTAGACGCAAGCTTTTTGGTCATCTTGGAATTCTGCATGGGCACACAGCATCGAACAATATCTCCATAGATGGCGGTCGGCATAGATCGGGGCCTCGCGGCCCCCGTCAAGCGACACTACAGCCCTGAAGGGGGCCTCCATCGCCCCTCGTTCTCGCGGTGTTGGCCGCGATCGGCTTGATCGGACTCGTGATCGCTACATCTCCCGATCTCCTGCGCTGACATGACGCCTCGCGAGGAGATCTCCTCGAACAGAGTTCGCCCCTGCGCCAAAGGCAACGACGACAGGTGCTACTTCCGGAAAACGGGTACGTGACGCAGACCGTTTTCATTTGCCGGTTGGCGCGAGATGTCCCGGGATCTGCCCGCACCCGCGCCTTCACGGCTGACGGCCCCAAGGCAGTGCTGGTGGGCTCAGGTCTGAAGGGCTGGATGACGGCGGTTCGAGGCCGCATAGCGCTGCTTCAAGGGCGGACGAGCCCGGAGCCGAGCAGCTCCGTCGCCGAGCGCTTTGCCGCCCCCGGCCCTCGCCACCGCCGGCAACTAGGGCCGCCCGACAACTACTTTCCCAACGTGTCAGTGCCGAAGACTTCGTAGTGCAAACGCGCCTGCGCGATCCCTAGCGACTTCAGCGTTTCGACCTGCATGCGCATGAACGGCATGGGGCCGCAAACGTAGTAGTCGGCGTCCGGCTTGAGTACCGACTTCGCAACTCGGCGCAGATCCACCAATCCCACGTGATCGTGATCGTAGCCTTGTACATCGCTGTCCAGCGGTGCGTCGTAGAACACGATGCTCGTCAGGCGGCGGTTGGTGTCGGCGGACGCTTTCACTCGTTCCTTCATCGCGTGCACGCTGCTGTTGCGTGCACCGTGCACGAATACGACTTCGCGCTCGGTGTTCTTCAGCACCGCGTTGAGCATGCTGACCAGCGGCGTCAGGCCGACACCGCCGCTGATGAGCACCACCGGCGTGCTGGCGTCGATATCGATGTGGAAAGCGCCGAACGGCGGCGTGATCCGGACGACATCGCCCGGATTCACATGGTTGTGCAACAGGTTCGATGCGTAGCCGGCCGCGTGCTCCGAGAGCTCGCCTTCGCGCCTGACGGAGATCCGATAGCTCCTGCCATTGGGCGCATCCGATAGACTGTACTGGCGGACATGTTGCTGACCCAGTCGCGGCGCATCAACCGTCACGCTGATGTACTGACCGGGCTTGAAGTCCGCGAGCGGCTGCCCGTCTTCAGGCTCGAGGAAGAACGACGTGATCACATCGCTCTCCTTTCGTTTGCGGCGCACCACGAAACTGCGCCAGCCTCGCCATCCGCCTGGGCGCGCCGCGGCTTCGTCGTAGAGCGCGCGTTCGGCCCCGATGAGGATGTCGGCAAGCGCCTGGTACGCCTCGGCCCACGCGCCGAGGATGTCGGCTGTCGCTGCTGCTCCGAGCACCTCCTCGATAGCTGCCAGCAAATGCTCTCCAACAACAGAGTACTGAGAAGGTTGCACATTCAGACTGGCATGCTTGTGCGTCATCCGCGTCACGACGGGACCCAGCGCCGGCAAGTTGTCGATATGGGTCGCATAGGCCAGCACCGCAGCTGCGAGCGCGCGGTGCTGCTCGCCTGTCTGCTGGTGACGCACGTTGAACAGGTTCTTCAGTTCAGGATGCGCTTGGAACAGCCGCTCGTAGAAGCGCTGAGTGATCGTCAAGCCGTGATCGGCAAGCACCGGCGCCGTGGCCTTAATGGTGGCGATGGCAGTCTGCGTGAGCATCTCAATCTCCCTGACATTGGTGCCGTACAGGGCAGCATAGGAAGCACAAAGCGATGCGTCAACCGAAAGCCCCTTCCTCTGCGCGAGGCTTCGATGCGGGTGGTCGCAAGCATCTGCTGGTTAGTGTCGAGCGCGCAGCATGCGGATCGAATCGCCAGTTCATAGCCTTGGTCGACCTGCGGCCTCGTCTCGCTCGGTGGTGATGTCGCTTGTGTCCCATTGCGAAAGGCGCCGATGATGCTCTTGCCGATGAATTTCGAATGCCCCTTGACCTCCATCGTTCTGGCCGGTCCCAGGTGCACGATGAACTTGAGGGAAATGCGGCTCGCGCGAGCGCAGGCGCTGCATTGGCAGACGCGCAGGACCTCGAGTTGCTTAAGATGCGAATGGAAGTCCACGAACATCTTCTTCGCCTGAGCGATCAGTTCGGCCAACGTCGGTGGCGCACCCCTGCGAAAGAACAGCACCGCGTCGCCCTCGAACTCGATACCTCCAGGCCGATCTGGTTCGCGCCCACGAGCAGTTCCAGCAGCTCCTTGATGATGTGCTGACTGTGGTTGGCTTCGGTCTCGGTCACGAACCTCGTGAACCCGCCAATGTCCGGGATGTAGAAGAGTACGTTCTCGGAATTTGGCGACGTCGCCACTGCTTGCTCCCACTGTTTCCGTTGCGTCGCGAATCGCCGCAAACGCAGCGCTCATGCACCATGCTCCGGACCACCCGAACGGGTCAATGAATGCTTGGCGGCCGGCGAGAAGGCCCATTTGCGCGCGGCACGCGGCCCGCTCCCAAATCGAGTCTAGGCCGGCTGATCCGCCGTCCTCAGATCGCGAGCGATACCGCGCGGGCGGACGGGCCGGGTCTTGCCAGCCCTGCCATCGCCAGTACCCCGCGCGGATTCCCACGGCGCAGTAGCATGGGCAGGACCGATGGAACGGAATCCGGCTGGCGTCGTAGCGGTTGTGCGTTTACCGTTTTCTCCATCGGGTCCAACGCAGAGTCTGAACGCCATTCTCACAAGACCGCAGAGCGAGTCGGCCTTCATCTTGCGCATGACCTGACCACGGTGGGCCTTCACCGTGATTTCGCTGATGCCGAGTTCAACGCCCATTTGCTTGTTCAATCGACCGGAGACGACGAGCGCCATGATCTCGCGCTCTCGCGGACTGAGCAACGAGTGTCGGTCGCGCAACGCTTGCATCTCCTCCACATCCGCCAGCGCTTCGCCGCTGCGGTTGAGGGCATTGCGGATTGCCCCGAGGACTACGTCGCCAGCAAAGGGCTTGGTGAAGAACTCGACCGCTCCGCCCTTCATGGCGCGAACCGTCGTCGGCACGTCGCTATAGCCAGAGATGAAGATGACTGGCAATTCCGCCCGGTCTGCGATCTGCGACTGAACCTCGCAGCCATTGAGGTCCGGAAGTACAACGTCGAGCACCAGGCAACTGGGTGCGGTGAAAGCCTGTGGCCTCGAAAGGAACTCACGCGCCGACCCGAACGTTTCGGCCCGCCAACCGGCGGATTCGATGAGAAGTCTGAGCGATCTGCGAACCGATTCGTCGTCGTCGACGACGAACACGATGGGGATGGGGATGGGGTTGGACATGAAGCCTCGTCTACTGTTTTGTGCTGAGGCGTCGTCGCAACAAGAACTGCGAGGTCTCTCAGCAACGGGAATTTTCATGAGAATGCCGCCCGAGCGCCATCACATCTTTCTATTAGATACGGGCGCCCACGGCTCTGCCACAGTTCGGATGGCGAGGTTCTAAGCTTCAATATGAGTATCCCCACCCAAAGTTTCGTCGCCGCAGTGGTCGATGATGACCAGAGCATTCTGCGGTCGCTTGAATACCTCCTGGAATCCGCGGACTACACGGTCCAGCTGTTCACGTCGGGTGCGGCATTTCTGGACAGCGGCTGCCTTCCAGAGATCGACTGCCTGATCTCGGACATCGACATGCCGGGAACGGACGGATTCGAGTTGGTTCGTCTGGTTCGCAACACGCGCCCTCGACTGCCGATCGTCCTAATTACAGGCTATCCCGACAGGCTGACCCATTTGCCCTCTCTTGGAGGACCCAACCCTCGCATATTCACGAAGCCGTTTCAAGGGCGAGAACTTCTTGAGGCTCTCAGCGACGCACTACGTTCTGCCCCGGAGTGACCGATTCGCCCTTGATCAGGGCAGCCGGGCGCCTGGAAATCTTTCGCTAGCGGAGCCTACGGACGGGCGTACCATCCACGTCGCAACAAGCTGGTCTTGGCGGGCCGGCCGGTAAGTGTTCCCGCCAAAGGAAACCTCCGCAAACCAACTCGTTGACCGCGCATATGCCTGTGTTGGGCCAAGCTCTTGTTGATGGTATAGCGCGCACTCGCGCGATCGTGAGCGATCGGCCAGGTCAGCATCTCGAGGGATCGCGGTGATGCTGAATTCCGACGTTGCAGTACCGGAGGAGCATCACTTCTTGCTTTCGAGCCTGTCCCCAGGATCGGCGCAGAAGCGGATTGCTCTTGTTATCGTGCTTGGTCTGCTGGTCGCCTTGTACCTCATTACCGGGCCCCTTTCCGGTATTCAACTGGGCGCGGTCAATGCCTTCGTCGCGGTTTACGGAACGGCGATGTTTGTGACCGATTCGATCACCGCATTTCTCCTGTACGCCCAGTTCTACATCATTCGATCGCGAGGCATTCTCGTGATCGCGAGTGGATATCTTTTCACCGCGCTCGTGGTCGTGTTGTACGTTTTCGCGTTTCCCGGCGTGTTGGCGCCAGACGGCGTGATCGGCGGTGTGCAAACTTCGGCATGGTTGTATCTCACGTGGCACACGGTTTTCCCGACGTTTGTCATTGGCTATGCTTTGTCCAAGGACGAGAATCTCAACCGTCGACTCCGCCCAGGAAAGGTGCGCGCTGCGCTGTTTTGGAGCATCGCTTGCACGGCAGCTCTCGCGGGGGCGGTGGGGTATGTGGCCACCATCGGGGAACCCGAGTTGCCCCACCTCATGCTAGATCGGATGCGCTTTCACCCGGGCTGGCCGTACCGCGTTGGAGCGCCGATCGCCTCGGTGTGCATCGCCGCGATCGTGGTGCTGTGGATTCGACGACGGTCAGTTCTCGATCTTTGGTTGATGGTCGTCATGTTCTTGTACCTGGTCGAAGTACCCTTGAGCTGGTACCCACAGCCAGCGCGCTTCAGCACTGGCTGGTATGCAGTGCGCGTCGTCGGCTTCGTCTCGAGCAGTCTGGTCTTGATCGTCTTGCTGTACGAAATCACCACGCTGTACGCGAGACTTCTTGGCGCAGTGCTCGGCCAACGCCGTGAGCGCGAAGCGCGCTTGATGACCGGGAATGCTGTCGCAGCTTCAATTGCGCACGAGATGAGGCAACCATTGGCTGCGATGGTCACGACGGCTGAGGCCGGCTTCCGCTTTCTCGATCGTGCGACACCAAACATGAACAGAGCCAAGGAAGCGCTCCAGCAAATCGCCGCGGACGGCCTGCGCGCGGGAACGCTGGTCGAGACCATTCGGTCCAGCTTCAAGAGTGACGTCAAGGACAGAACTTCAATCGACCTCAACGATCTGATCCAGGAAGCCCTTGCACTCGGTGACGGGCAACTGCAGAAGCATCGGATTCTCGTTCAAGCGACGCCGAACCTGCAGGTGCCGGGAGTGGTAGGAAATCGTGTACAGCTCCAGCAGGTGCTGCTGAATCTCATCGTGAACGCCATTGACGCCATGGCGGCGAAAGATGACCAGAGGATCTTGACCGTCAAGTCGGAGTCGTACGAAGGCGACCGGGTGATGGTGTCGGTGGCGGACACCGGAGTCGGAATTGCGGCGCTGGATGTCGATCGGATATTCAACCCGCTCTTCACAACCAAGTCCGACGGCATGGGGATGGGTTTGTCGATCTGTCGGGCGATCATCGAAGCCCACGAGGGGCGCCTGTGGTTTACCGCCAACGCTCCCCGAGGGGCTGTCTTTTGCTTCACCCTGCAGGCCGTCAGCGCTGCATCCGCTGTTGGTTGAACTGAAGCATCGGTGATCTCATCTTCGAGAGTGACGAGAACGGGTCACTGGTACTGCGAGAACCAACGCCTTTCTAACAAGCTCCGCAAACGAATCGGCTCCCATCTTCTTCATGACATTGCTTCGATGAATCTGGAGCGTGACCTCACTGATGCCGAGCTCCGCCGCGGCCTGCTTGTTGAGAAGGCCGCTCACAATCAAGGGCAGCACTTCCCCCTCCCGTGGAGTCAGTGATGCGAGACGTCGCTGAAGCTCGGCGAGCTCCGCTCCCTTCTGTTGGTTCTCGCGACTCTGTGCGAGAGCTGCGTTGATTGCGCGCATCAGATCTTCTTGCCTGTAAGGCTTGGTTAGAAAGTCAACCGCTCCTGCCTTGATCGCTCGCACGGAAGAAGGTATGTCGCCATGCCCCGTGATGAAGACGATCGGTGGAAAGCTCCCCTGTGCAATTTGGCTTTGAAGATCCAGTCCGTTGATGTCCGGAAGCTGCAGATCCAGTACCAGACAGGCGGGTACGTCAACGGGCTTTGGGTACGCAAGGTAATCGGCCGCACAGCTGAACGTTGCAGTCTGCATGTCGAAGCTTGAAAGAAGCCCCGACAACGATTCGCGTACCCGACGATCGTCATCCACGATGAAGACGATGTGGTTCTGAGGTTCGGCCATGGCGTGATGGTACCCCGGGGGCGCGTTGAGGCACGCATCGAACCTGCGCCATAGGACGTGGTCATTAGACGAAGGTATTGGGCGCGCCTCTCCCAGGGGGCACCATCGTCCGATGGACCCCGCGCGCTAGGTCTGATTTGATCCATTCGTGCGCTGTCAATCGATGAACTCGATTCCCTCGCGCATGAACACGAACTTCAATCAGGCAAGGAGTCACCATGACTTTAAAAAAGCTGCAGAGGGCGGCCGAGGCGAAGCCGTCGTTCCGATGTCGAGGTCCAGCGATCGAGCACGCAACGCTGCAAGTGCCGGCCTCGCCCAGCCTCGTGGTCTCACGAAGGCACGCAATGCAGTCAGCGCTAGCCGTCACCCTGTTCCCAATCACCTCACTTAACCAGGCCCAGACCATGAACACCTCCTCCTCAACCGAAGCAGTCCCATCGAACCAGGGCCAAGCCACTGGCGTGGCTGCCAGCACCAAAGCGGCGCAAGACGGCGGCGATGGCAGCACCGCCATTCGACCATTCAAATACCGTGCCTCGGATGCCGAACTGGTGGATCTTCGTAGGCGCATCAATGCGACGAGGTGGCCCGAGCGGGAAACGGTCTCGGATGATTCGCAAGGCGTTCAGCTCGCCACGATTCAGGCGCTTGCACGGTACTGGGGGCAGGACTACGATTGGCGCAAAGCCGAGGCGCGGCTGAACGCCGTGCCGCAGTTCGTGACCGAGATTGATGGACTGGATATTCACTTCATCCACGTCCGCTCCAAGCACGAGAACGCATTGCCGCTCATCGTCACGCATGGATGGCCCGGATCGATCATCGAGCAGATGAAGATCATCGAACCCCTTACCAATCCCACTGCTCATGGCGGCAGCGCATCGGATGCATTCCACCTGGTCATTCCGTCGATGCCCGGCTACGGCTTCTCGGGCAAGCCAAGTGGCACCGGTTGGGACCCTCAACACATCGGACGCGCGTGGGTCGTGCTCATGAAGCGCCTCGGGTACTCGAAATTCGTGGCGCAAGGCGGCGATTGGGGCGCGATCGTCACTGAGTTGATGGGCGCGCAGGCGGCTCCGGAATTGATCGGAATTCATACCAACATGCCCAATGCGATTCCTGCCGACATCGACAAGGCGGCATTCTCAGGTGCGCCGGTACCAGCCGATCTGTCGCCTGACGAGAAGGTCGCCTACGAACGCCTTCAATTCGTCTACCAGAAGGGGATCGGCTACGGCTTCCAGCTGGGATTGCGCCCGCAGACCATGTATGGCCTCGCGGATTCGCCGATCGGCCTCGCCGCCTACTTCCTCGACCACGACCAGCGCAGCTACCGCCTGATATCCGGGGTCTTCGCAGGAAAGGCCGCTGGTCTCACGCGAGACGACATTCTCGACAACGTGACCCTCACGTGGCTGACAGGCACAGCAGTTTCTTCGGGCCGCCTGTACTGGGAGAACAAGAACTCCTTCTTCGGCGTCCGGGGTATCACCATTCCGGTGGCCGTGAGCGTCTTTCCCGACGAGCTGTATCCGCTCCCGCGCAGCTGGGCGGAGCGGGCGTACCCCAAGCTCATTCATTTCAACAAGGTGGACAAAGGCGGGCACTTTGCAGCTTGGGAACAACCGGAGATCTTCACCGCGGAGCTGCGCGCAGGCTTCAAGTCGTTGCGATAGAGCCGATCCATCCAATCCCCTTCCGAACTACCTAGGAGTTCTCCATGACCAAGATCAAGAAAGTCCTGCTCACCGGCAAGACGCACACAACGGCCAGCCGCGATGGCGCTGCGCGCGGGGGCGAAACGACCCTCGATCTTCATCTTTCGACGCCAAACGATCCGAACTCGGTGATTGCGTTTGCGGCGGTTCTGCCGCATCCGACCGCCGAGCAGCTGTTCGCGGGCGCCTGGTCGGCCTGCTATTTCGCCGCCGTGCAGCACGTGGCTAAGGGCCAGAAGGTAGAGCTTCCATCCGACCTGGCCGTCCACATTGAGGTGGATCTGGGGATGGACGGCTCTGCCTACCTTCTGCAGGCTCGGCTCAACGTCAGCATGCCCGGTGTGCCGCGAGATACCGCTGAGTTGCTTGTACACGCCGCGGATGAGATCTGTCCGTATTCGAAGGCCACCCGCGGCAACATTGAGGTGAGTCTGAACGTCATTTCCTGAAATCCCCGCTCTTTGCGCGTGGCACTACCGATCGCTCGAAGCGCTCATCGAGCAGCTTCGGGAGGGCGATGGCGCGCGCAATCCTTTCTGCAGTTCCCACGAACCACCATGAAACAATTCTCCATACCTCCTTCAGCATCGCCATGACGGCCTGCTTGACCCAGCCTTTCGTCGTCCTGGCACAGACCGCATCTGCGAACGAATCTGCTCAAGTGCGAGCCGAGCAAAGAGCACAGGGTGCAGAGGCGGCTCGCACCTTCATGCCTGGTGAAGGCAATCCACTCCCGGAAGCCACGCCAAAGGTGCCGCGAGAAGAGCGAGTCAAGGCCGGACAGGCTCGCAAGCCCGAGGGAGCCGCGGCTGCCAAGTCCTTCCGTCCTGGCGAGGGCGACCCGAAGCCGGCCGATGTGGCCAAGGTGCCAGCCGATCAGCGCCGCGCAGAGCGACTCGTCAAGCGCGATGAGGTCGGGACGGCCAACAAGGCCGGTCAGATTCCGAACTACGGCGACAACTATCCCAAGAAATAGTTGCAGGCCACACGGATGCGGCGTCGGGACCGCCCAGGTGGCGAATTTAGTGTGCGCGGCATTCGCCACCTCACCTTCTCAGGAGAGCGAAATGGAAGAGTACCGGAAGAACCTCGAGGCCATCTCCAAGCTCTCGCCGGAGCAGTATCGCGTGACGCAGCAGGGCGGGACGGAATATCCGGGAACCGGGGAGCATCTCTACAACATCGAGCCCGGCATCTACGTGGACATCGTTTCGGGGGAGCCGTTGTTCGCCTCGTCCGACAAGTTTGATTCCAGAAGCGGTTGGCCCAGCTTCACCAAGCCCATTGATGTCGCCAACGTGAACGAGCGTCCGGATCCCAGGGAAGGCGGCATCGAGGTTCGCTCAGTGCACGGTGCTAGCCATCTGGGTCACGTATTGCCTGATGGTCCCGAGGAACACGGCGGATTGCGCTACTGCATCAACTCTGCAGCATTGCGGTTCATTCACCGCGACGATATGGAGGCTGAGGGCTATGCGGCCTTCTTCGACCATGTCCATGAATGTGCAACGTGCCGGACTGCCACTTTTCGGCCTGGGAACAACCAGGGTTCTTCGGGAGAGGCCCTCGGGGGCTTCAGTCTGCTGCGCGCGTAGCGATCTCAAGGGAGCTCCACGAATGAAGGATTGTCCCTGGTGCTTCCGAGGGCTGACATGACCTGTAGCACAGGACCTCGCGCCCAAAATCGCAGGAGAAAGACGACATGGAACAATTTCGCGTCGATGTACCCGATGAAGTGCTCAACGATCTGCAGACGCGCCTCAAGCTCACGCGCTGGGTCGACGACTTCGCAAACGAAGGCTGGCAGTATGGCACCAACACTGCCTACCTCAAGGAACTGGTGGCCTACTGGATCGAAGGCTACGACTGGCGTAAGCAGGAACGCGCCATTAACGCGTATCCGCAGTTCCGCACCGAGATCGACGGCGTGCCGATCCACTTTGTCCACGTACGCGGCAAGGGGCCGAATCCCAAGCCGCTGATCCTGTCGCATGGCTGGCCCTGGACGTTTTGGGAGTATCACAAGGTGGTCGGCCCCTTGAGCGATCCCGACTCACACGGTGGCGATCGCGCCGACGCCTTCGACGTGGTGGTTCCGTGCTTGCCGGGCTACGGCTTCTCCACGCCGCTGCGCAAGACCGGCGTCAATTTCTGGCGCACCTCCGGGATCTGGGTGGAACTCATGGAACGGCTGGGGTACTCGCGTTTTTGCGCGCACGGCGCCGATTGGGGCGCGCTTGTCACGGCCGACCTGGGGCATCGCTATCCCGAGCGATTGATGGGCGTCCACTTCCCGATGATGCTTCCGCTGGACCTGTTCTGCGGCGGCCTGCCGGCACCCG
The DNA here is from genome assembly GCF_018614955.1 of Variovorax paradoxus. Classification (GTDB taxonomy): domain Bacteria; phylum Pseudomonadota; class Gammaproteobacteria; order Burkholderiales; family Burkholderiaceae_C; genus Variovorax; species Variovorax paradoxus_J. The sequence continues at coordinate 1,176 of NZ_JAGGNV010000064.1, read as the reverse complement.
AAGACTACGACCCTGACGAAGCGCCGCTGGCCGCACGCCTGCAAAAGTTCTTCGCCACCGAGTCGGCCTACTCGGCGCTGCAATGCACCAAGCCGCAGACCATCGCGGCGGCGCTCAACGATTCACCTGTGGGACTGGCGTCCTGGATTCTCGAAAAGCAACGGAGCTGGAGCGATTGCCACGGCGACGTCGAAACGCGCTTCACCAAGGACGATCTGCTGACCACGATCATGATCTACTGGGTCACGCAGAGCTACGGCACGTCGGCGCGCTACTACTACGAGGCCGCACACCATCCCTGGACGCCGGTGCATGACCGCATGCCCGTGGTCGAGGCTCCGGTCGGAATTTCGGTGTTTCCGGAGGAAATATGCTGCGCCCCGCGCCGCTGGGCCCAGCGCTACTACAACCTCAAGCAGTGGCGACATCACGTCAGCGGCGGACATTTCGCTGGCTGGGAAGAACCGCAGGCAATCGTCACAGATGTCCGCGATTTCTTCCGCACTCTGACCTAACCCCAACGTTCAGTCCGATCGTGTGGAGGCGGCTTCGCGACGCACGTAGGGGTCGATTTGTTTTCGGTGTCAAAACTGACGGTTCGGATCCCCAGCAACGGCGCCGGGTCAGTTCGCTAAGTTGTTGATTTCGCGAGCATTGCTGTTCACTTCGCTGCGGCATATCGTGTCCGGCCCCCGAACTGCGAAGGAGCGCGGCAATGCAAGGCTGGCAGACGTCCTACCTCGGCCTGCGTGACCTGCCGGGCGAACTCAGCGAGTTCGAGCTGCAGGCGTTCTTCAGTTTCAGCCGCGCCGAGCGAGAGTTGATCGCGCGGGCGCCGCAGCGATAGCCTCAAGTTGGGCCTGGCGCTGCACATCGGTTTCGCGAACGAAAGGAGGCTGTCGAGGGACAGCCCACCTCGTTACCTGGCGAAGACCTCCGGCAACGAGCACCCAAGTGAGAAACCTGGGTCTTGTCCAGTCGGGCAATAGCCGTTCTTTGGCTCTTCACCGCGCAGGTACTGCAGCTCTTCTTCCTCCGTTCTGGCCCGTTACCGGCTGTTCGGCATTCTGCCCTGCCGGCCGTAGATGCGAAGTGGAGAGCGGCCAAAATCAGGGGGCATTTCCGACGGGAGGTGCGAGTATGGATGCTTCAGCACTGATCTTGCCCCTGTTGGCC
>NZ_JAGGNV010000063.1 GCF_018614955.1 Variovorax paradoxus | reverse complement strand
GGTAGTCCCACATAGCATCTAAACAAAAGCGGCCGTTGATGTTTGCTGCATGACCTATCAGACAGCGAGAGCCGACATCGAAGGGCGTGAGATTCAGTGACTGTAGAGCTGTAGAGCTGTAGAGCTCACGCCTTGGAAGTTTGTGACATCCACCCGACCCCTTCAAGTCGAGCGCCCATGGACCGAAGCGTTCATTGCTTCTCGCGAAGTCGAGGCAGCGGAAGCGCTGACACCATGCTCAGTCGGCGCGAATCTTCCCCCGGGTCACGATGGCTGAGAACTTTGCTTCTTCGGACTTGAGGAACGCAGCAAACTCCTTCGGGCCCAATCCCAGCGTGGTGACGCCGGCCTCGTCGAATTTCCTCTGCATGTCAGGAGAACGCAGGACTTCCGTCAGCTCCTGATTCAATCGCGCGACGATAGACCTGTCGGTCGCCACCGGCGCGAAGATGCCTTGCCATACGGAGACGTCTGCGCCTTTCCAGGCCAGGACCTTCGCAAGCGGCGGAATGCCGGGCATGGCCGCGGAAGCGTTCTCGCCCATGACGCCGTAAGCCTTGATTTTTCCGGCCTGCACCTGCTGCATGACCATCGACAGCGGCAGCACCGCCAGGTCGATCTGATTGCCGGCCAGGTCGGTCACGATTTGCGGGCCCGCCTTATAGGGAACATGCACGATCGACACACCGCCCTGCTGCTTCAGAAGCTCTCCACCGAGGTGCAACGAGGTTCCAACACCCGACGTGGCATAGCTGTACTTGCCGGGGGACGCCTTGATGTCGGCAAAGAGCTCGGCGGCGGTCCGGGGTGCGAGCTCGGGCTTGCCCACGAGCACCAGCGGTTGCGAACCCAGCAGCGTCACCGGCTCCAGATCCTTCAGGCCGTTGTATTTCACGGTCAGTGGAGTGACCATCTTGGCGATCACGACCGAACTCTCCACCGACAGCAGCAAGGTGTAGCCGTCCGGCTTGGCGCGTATCGCTTTCTCGGTGCCGATCACACCGCCCGCGCCGACCACGTTGTCGATCACCACCGGCTGTCCCAGGCGCTTGGCCAGTTCGGGCGCGACCCAGCGCGCCATCACGTCGACATTGCCGCCGGCCGAGTACGGCACGATGAGCGTGATGGGCTTGGACGGCCAACTGTCTGCCAATGCATTGGCGGTGCAAGCCATCACGCCCGCGGCAAAGGCGGCAAGCAGAACACGGCGCTGGGGCAGGAGCGAAAGATGTTTCATGATGGGCACTCAGTGGTTGATCCGTCTTGCCGCTCAGGTCTAGGTCCGTTGGACTTCGAGCTTCGCGATCTGGCGTTGGAAGTCGTTGCGCAGTTCGGCCTTCGCCTGCGGATCCAGCCAGCAGGCCTCGACGCCGGCCAGGCTGAACTGCTTCGCTTCGCGCCATCCCCAGCCCAGCCCCTCGAGAACGTGGTTGTAGGTATGGGCCATGTCGGTATGGAACATCGCCGGGTCGTCGGTGTTCAGCGTGGTGTTCAAGCCGGCGGCTGCCATCCGTTCGATCGCGGCCAGGCGGCGGCTCCGATTGGCGGCAACGCTCGTGACACCGCACACGGCAAAGTAGATGCCGCTGTCCTTGGCGCGCTGGATAGAGGCTTTAGAGGCCATCAGGTTGTAGCCATGGTCCAGACGATCGCATTGCAGCAGGTCGAGGCAGGCATCCAGGTGCGAAGGCGGCGCCTCGGCGAGGGTCTGGTTGTCTTCACACACATGCGCGGTCTTCTTCAGGCCGGCCTGGGTGGCGCGCCGGTAGGCGCTCTCGAACCTGGCCGGCGGACCGGCGCGCTCCGGGCCATCGAGGCCGATGCCGACGACACGCTCATGGCGATGGGCAACGATCAGGTCCATCATCTCCGAAGCGCTCGCCGGGTCCCACTCCCGGTCCAGCGCGGCAAGAAGCAACGCCGACACCGGGAAGTCGTACTCCGCGGCTTCGATGCCTGCCACCAGGCCCTTCATCTGCGTCGCGTAGCTGGCACCGGAAGGGATAAAGTACTGCGGGTTGAACGACATTTCGAGGTGCCGGACGTTGCTCGTTGTAAACGCATCCTCGATGGCTTCATACGCGACGCGCTCGAAATCCTCGTGCTCGCGCAGCACCAGGGCGATCAGCCGGAGTACTTCGAGGAAGTCGTAGAAGTCGCGATAGACGTACAGCTCTTCCACCGCCCGCGGCAGTTGCAAGCCGTACTTGCCGGCGAGTTCCGCCAGGGTCGTCGGGCGCAAGGTTCCGGCCAGGTGGCAATGCAGTTCCACCTTGGGCAACTGCGTCACGAGCGAAGGGGTCCATTCCATGGTGCCGGCTCTTTCAATGAAGCCTCGACATTAGGCGCCGAGCGCGCGGCTGGCCAGACTGCCAGGCGTACTGCGGGTTATGGCTGGACTGTTATAACCCGCTCGCCTGCGGCGGCCGCTTCAGCGCCCGGGCGGCCTCGATCAACTCGGCTCGAAACCAGGCCAGCGCGCGATGCTTGTGGGTTCGCTCGTGCCACACGAGGTTGTATCGAAGCGGCTTGATGGCTGTCGGGAACGGAAGCACCTGGAGCGGATACTCCGCCGCCATCTGCTCGGCCAGAAGACGGCCGGTCGAGAAGACCAGATCGGTGTTCGCGAGGATCGAAGGCGCAAGCCCGAGGAACTGCGTCCGAACGGCCGTGTGGACGGACACGCCGAGGGTGGACAACAACGCGTCCAGCACGGTGCCCTGGCCAGCCAGTTGCTCCAGCGATGACAGATGCGCCGCCCGGCAGTACGCCTCCAGTGTGAACGCCCTCTTGACCAGGGGATGGCCCTTGCGCACGACGCACACGAACTCGTCGGTCAACAGGTGCGTGGCGCGAAGATGCGGCGGCAGCTCGGGCCACACGGTGATCGCCATGTCGATGTCGCCTTCGCCGAGTTGCTTGTAGTGCTCGAACCGGTCACCCAGACCTCGGACGGCGATCTCGGATTCTGGCGACGCCTTTGTTACGCGACGGATAAGGTCGGCGTAAAAGCGCTTGGGCAAGAAATCGTAGGCGGCGAGCCTGAAACTCTGACGCGACGTGATGGGAGAAAAATCGGGCCCGCCGCCGGTCAGCAGCGAGAGGTCGGCAAGAATGCGCCGCACCGGTGCCACCAGCGCTTCGGCCCTCTCGGTGAGCACCATGCTGTTGCCGACGCGCACCAGCAATTCGTCACCGGTCAGCTCGCGCAAAGCCTTCAAATGCCGGCTGAGCGCCGACTGCGCGATGCCGAGCCGGGCTGCGGCCCGAGACACGCTCGCTTCGAGCAACAGAGCGTGCAACGACCTGATCAGAGATTCGTCGAAACGACGCCCGAGTTCGATCTCGGAAGAAGTGCTTTGGGTTTTCATGGGCGGCACTATGCAGCACAGCGACCGTTCAATGATTGGACTTTCGGATCGGAGATATGCCCTCGACGCGGAGGTCTTGCCCGGAAGCGTCGCTCATGCCGCAGCAAGAACGCCTTGAGTTGCTGGCGAGCCTTCAGACGCAAGTTGACCGCGTCTTCGCGGGCGCGCCAAAGTTTGCGCATCGCCTCGTGGGTTTGGTCGGGCACCCAGATCGCCTTGAGTTCGCCGGCCCGCGAGAGTTCGGCCAGCCTTGCGCACTCGCGCCGGTCGGTCTTGGATGCGTTCGCCCGCTCGACGCGGCATCAGCGAAGGCGCGATGACCTCGCAACGGTAGCCCCGTGCATTCAACGCGCGATGCAACCGTAGCCCGTTGGCCCGGCTTCGTAGACCACGCTAACCTGCTGTGGGGGGCCGTATTTGCGCAGTGTCTTGAGCACCGCATGCACGTCGGGCCCAATGGTGCCCAACGAAGCGGCTCGGCTCCCGACCCGCCTCGCACACGGCAATCGCGATGCTGTCCTGTGCGTATTCAGACCCACAAAGAACTTGATACTCTCGTCCATGGCTCGTCTCCATACGGTTTGCGGCCGGCTACGCTCGCCGCATGTGGCTCGGCGCACTCTCGCAGTGCGAAATCCACGATACCGGAGACGAGTCGCCCTTGGCCTAACGAGCGACCATGATGTCTAGAGCAGGCCTGAGCGGATGGCAAGCTGCGGGAGATCGAATGCAGTTACCGGCGGCGGCGATCCAAATTTCTCGACTTGCACCAGTACCGTCTGGACGACGGTGGATTGCGCCAACTGTGACGTGCCGCGATCCAGCGTGACTACATTCGGGTTGCCGTGCTTCTCCAGGCTGCCGGGCCGCCCACCTTCGGCCGGATCGAACCAAGCTCCCGTCGAGATCTGCACAACGCCTGGGCGAAGATGATTCGCGACCACCAACCCGGCAAGGAACGCGCCCCGCTCGTTGAAGACCCGCACGACGTCCCCTTGGGCGAGGCCGCGCGAACGCGCGTCCTCGGGATGCATGGTCAGCGCCTCCCGCCCGGACACCTTGCTTTGGCGGCTCACGGGGGCATGGTCGTGCTGGCTGTGGAGTCGTGGTGTCGGTTGATTCGACAGCAGGTGCAGCGGAAACCGCGAGGCCGTCGGCGACCCCAGCCACTCCGCGGGCTCCAGCCATGCCGGATGCGGTGGGCAGTCCGCGTAACGGTAGTCGCCAATGGTGCTCGAGAAGATCTCTATCCGCCCCGACGGCGTGGCCAGCGGGTGCCTGGCGGGATCGCGCCGGAAGTCCCCGAGCAGGACCTTGGACTCGGCGGGCGCCGGAAACTCGTACAGCCCTGCGTTCCAGAAGGCCCGGAACTCCGGCGGCTCGAAGCCGAGGGCCTGGGCCTGGGCGCGAGCGCCTTCGTACATGTGCTTCAGCCATCCCAACTCGTCCCGCCCCTCCGTGTACGCGTAGCCAAACCCGAGGCGGTTTGCCAGGTTAGCCATGATGTCGAAGTCGTTGCGCGCCTGTCCGACGGGTTCGATCACCTGTTTCATCGCGATCCAGAAGGGCGTGTACTCCTGCGCGAGGATGTCGTTGCGCTCCATCGTCGTGGTCGCCGGAAGCACGATGTCCGCATGCTTGGCGGCAGGGTTCCACCAGGGCTCGTGGACGATCACCGTGTCCAACCGCTGCCAGGCCTCGAGGAATCGATTGAGGTTGCCGTTGTGATGGAAAGGGTTGCCACCGATCGAGTACAGCAGTCTCGTTTGCGGATAGGTGATGGTCTTGCCGTCGTATTCGATCATCGCGCCTGGTCGCAGCAGCATGTCGCCGACCCGCCCCACCGGTACGTAGGTCTTCACGGGATTGGGGCCCAGCGGCAAGGTCGGCCTTGGAAGGCCCTCGTGGTGTGGCTTCGTCGTGCCGTTGACCGCGCCGAATCCCAGGCTAAAGCCGCGGCCGGGCAGTCCGATCTGTCCAAGCATGGCCGCGAGCGTGATCGTCATCCAGACCGGTTGCTCCCCGTGGTCTGCCCGCTGAATCGACCAACTCGTCGTGACGAGGGTGCGCGACTTCGCCATCGTGCGTGCCAGGCCTTCGATCACCTCCGCCGGCACCTCGGTGATGCGGCTGGCCCAGCGCGCATCCTTGGGCTGGCCGTCCGAGCGTCCGGCGAGGTAAGCCTCGAAGCGCTCGTAGCCCTCGCAATACCTCGCGAGAAAGCTCTGGTCGCACAGCCCTTCTTTCACTAGGGTGTGCGCGATGCCCAGCATCAGAGCGACATCGGTGTTCGGCCGCAGCGAAATCCAGTCGGCCTTCACGTCCGCGGGCAGGTCCTGTCGGGACGGGCTGATGTTGACGAAGCGGATGCCTGCAGCCGCCGCGCGATGGAACCAATCCGGACTCTCGTGCTCGACGGCCCCGCCGGCATCGATCTGGGTGTTCTTCAGCGACGCCCCGCCGAACATGACCACCAGCTCGGCGGATGCCACCACATCGGCCCAGGGGACCACCATCTCGGTGATGTCCGAGCGGCCCAGGATGTAGGGCGCGATGTGCAAGGCCGCCCCGAAGCTATGGTTGCCGCGCTTGTCGACGTAGCCGCCATGCAAGCCCAGGAAGCGCTTGAGCACGCTGGGAGAATGATGGAGCCGCCCGGCGCTCGCCCAGCCATAGGACCCGCCATAGATCGCCTCGTTGCCGTACTCGGCCTTGACGCGCTGGAGCTCGCCAGCGACGAGCTCCAGGGCCTCATCCCAGCCAACAGCAACGAAGGGTTCCCCGCCGCGCCTGCGCGTCTTTTCGCGCTGCAGGTAGCCGGCGCGTACGAAGGGCTGGGCGATCCGCAGTGGACTATGCACCGTCTCGGGCAGGCTCGCCATGTAGCTCGGCGGGTGCCGGTCGGACTTGAACGGCGTGGTCCGGACCACCTCGCCGCGCGCATCGATCTCGACGTTGTAGACGCCCCAGTGGGAGGCAGTCTGGATCGTGCGATTCCTGCTTGGCGTTTCCATCTTCATTCCTTCGCCGCTGGCCGCAGGCAGTCGCGCAGGAGCGCTGCGCATTCGCCGGCCGCTTCCAGCGGCCAGTGGATCGTGACTGTCGCGCCCTCGTGCATCAGCTCGATGCGGATGTGGCGCGCGTCAGCCGACGCGCTGCGCCTGGAGGGCGAGGCGAGAAGGCGCGACCACCAGCCGGTGATCGCCGACGGCCGTTGTACTGCATCGGCCGCCCTGGCGCTCTGCGGCTGCTCAGGTTCGGCTTTCGGCACGAATGCGAGCGCCGGGCTTGACGCCGGCTCGGGCTCGACGGATTGCCGCGGCACGTCCGGCCCTGGTGCGATTCGCTTCGACAGGTTCTGCCCGAACTCGTCCCACATGCGGTCGGCCTTGGTCTTCATGACGCTCAGGCCGAAGCTGCCCAGCCGCCCCAGCACGTCCACCTTCACCTTCGTGCGCAGCTCGGTGCTGCCATCGGGCTGTTCGGTCAGGAACATCTCGCTCTGCTGCTTGAGTGAACTGGCCACGGAGGCATCCTCGCCCGTGCCCTCGCACCGCATGTAGCACGGCGCGCGTTGCTCGAGGATGGTGGTCCTGAGCCTGAACTTCGCGGTCACGAAGGCGATCTTCACTGCCATCAGGGCCTTGTATTCGGTGGGGCTCACCACCTCGATCGACTGCATGCCGGGAACGCAGCCACCCATCACTTCGGGATCCAGCAGCAACGCCCACACGCGCGCGGGCGGCGCTGCGATGGCCAGGGTTTTCTCAATTTCCATGCATCTTCTCCGCGGCGTCCAGCACGGACTCCACAATCTGGCTGTAGCCGGTGCAGCGGCAGAGGTTGCCGTTCAGGCCCTGGCGTACCTCGTGCTCCGTCGGTTTCGAATTCTTCGCCAGCAGCGCGCACGAGGCCATCAGGAAGCCGGGCGTGCAGTAGCCGCATTGCAGTCCGCCGCAGCGCATGAAGGCTTCCTGCAGAGGATGCAGCCGCTCGCCTTGCGCCAGTCCTTCCACCGTGGTGACGGCGCAGCCGTCGGCGTGCACCGCCAGCGACAGGCAGGACTTCACGACCTCGCCGTCGACCAGCACCGAGCAGGCGCCGCAAACGCCGGTCTCGCAGCCGCGCTTGGTGCCGGTGAGATGCAGGTCGTCGCGCAGGAAATCGGACAGCAGCTTGCGCGCTGAGACCTGCGCCTCCTGCCGTTCTCCGTTGATCGACAGGGTGATGGTGTGATGGCTCATGTCTCTTCTCCAGTCAGGCCGAACAGGCCGGCGATGGTCCGGCGGCAGGCGACCCGCACCATGTCGCGCCGGAATTCCGCGGTGCCTCGCGTGTCCGAGATGGGCTCGATGTCGGCCGAGACGATGTCGGCAGCCTCCGCGGCCACCATCTCGGTGACAGTTCTGCCGCGCAGGAATTCCTCGGCGCGGGTGACGCGGCCCGGAATGGCCACCGAGGCGCCCACGACCAGCCGTGCCTCGCGGCACAGCGCGCCGTCCCGCCGCGTCATCAAGGACACGCTGGCGAGCGGGCGGTGCTCTGCGGCCGTGCGCATGAAGCGCGTATAGCGGCCATCGGCATCGGATGGCGGCGCCGGGACGCGGATCTCCACCAGCAGCTCGTCCGGCTCGAGCGCGGTCACGTAATAGTCCACCAGGAATTCCTCGATCGAAAGGACCCGTTCGCCGCGCGCGCTGCCCAGCACCAACTGCGCGCCGTGCGCCATCAGGCAGCCGGGCGGGTCTGTGGCGGGGTCGGCATAGCAGAGGTTGCCGCCCAGAGTGCCCTGGTTGCGCACCTGCGGGTTGGCGACCTGCGCCGCCATGGCCGCGAGCATGGGGCAGTACCGACGGACAACCTCGGAGCGCGCGAGCTCGGCATGCTTGACCAGCGCGCCGATGCGCAGCCCCTGGCGCGGATCGAAGGAGATGCCGCGCAGCCCTTCGAGCTGCATGGCCGAGACCACATGGGACGGCGCCACCATGCGCTGGCGCATCGCCAGCAGCAAGGCGGTGCCACCGGCCATCACCCGGCATTCGTCGCCCAGGTCGGCGAGCATGCGGCTCGCTTCGGGCACGGTGCGCGGCTGCAGGAAGTCGAACTCATGCATGACGCGGCTCCGCCCGCCGACGCAGCGCGGCCAGCACCTTCTCGGGCGTGATCGGCAGGTCCGTGATGCGGATCCCGACCGCGTCGAAGACCGCGTTGGCGATGGCGGCCGCACCGGGCAGGATCGCCGTCTCGCTCGCGCCCTTGGCGCCATAGGGGCCGTGGGGGTCGTTCGATTCCACGATGCCGCTGCGCAGCATGGGCAGGGCGTCGGGCGAGGGCATGGTGTAGTCGGCGAAGTTGCCGTTGACGATGCGCCCGTCCTCCAGCTGCAAGCGCTCGTACAGTGTCCAGCCGATGGCCTGGGCCGCGGCGCCGTTGCTTTGCCCGTGGACCGCCTGCGGGTTGAGGGCCTTGCCGCAGTCGTCGGATACGAAGCTGTCGATGAGCGCGACCTGGCCCGTCTCGATGTCGACCTCGACCTCGACCGCCTGCGCAGCGAAGGAGTAGGCCGGCGCGATGTTGCCCATGAGGGTCTGCTTGTCGAACATCTCGGTCCTGGCATCCCAGGTGCCGGTGACCTGGATGCCTTCGCCGCCATGGCGCCAGATATGCGCGCGCGCCAGTTCCGCCAGCGTCAGGCCGCGTTGCGGCGCGGCGCGCACGTGCACCGTCCCGCCGGCGCATTGCAGCCCGGCGGTCGGCGTCTGCAGCATCGCGGAGGCCTGGTCGAGCAGCTTGCCGCGCGCGGCGCGCGACGCCACGATGGCCGCATTGCCGGCGACGATGGTGACGCGCGAGGCGAGCGAGCCGATGCACCAGGGCGAGCTGTCGGTGTCGGGTGCGACGACGTGAACGTGCGCGAGCGGGATGTCGAGTTCGTGCGCCACGACCTGCGACAGCATGGTCATGGCCCCCTGGCCCATGTCCGCCTCGCTGCAGTGCAGAACGACGCGGCCGTCCTCGTCGATCTTCAGCATGACGGTGGAGCCGTCCCAGTCGCCGATGGTGCGGTTGCCGCTTACGTGCATGGCCGCGGCCAGGCCCAGGCCGCGCCGCTTCGCGCCATGTACAGCGTCGTTGCGGCTGCGCCTGGCGCTCCAGCCGATCGCGTCGGCGCACTGCGCGAGACACTCGACCAGGCCGGTGCTCCCGATCTTCCAGCCGTGCACCGAGGTCTCGCCGCGCTCGATCGCGTTGAGGCGGTGGACGTCCAGCGGATCGAGGTCCAGCTTGCGCGCCATGGCATCGATGTGGCTGTTCAGCGCGAACAGCATCTGAGCGCCGCCGAAACCGCGGAAGGCACCGTGCGGCGGCGTGTGCGTGTAGACCAGCGTGGCGTGCGAACGCACGTTGCCGTTGCGATGCATGTTGTCGCTGCGCATCGCGCTGACATGCATGACTTCCGCGGACAGGCCGCTATAGGCGCCGCAGTCGGCCACGATGCGCACGTCCTTGGCCACGATCCGGCCCTCGCGGTCCATGCCGAGCTTGAGCGTGATGCCCTCGGGCACGCTGGTCGCGCAGGCGAGGAAGTCTTCCAGCCGGTTGTTGACCAGCCGCACCGGCCGGCCGGTGCGCAGCGCCAGCAGGCCTGCGATCAGGCTGTTGGCGTCCTCGATGATCTTGCCGCCGAAACCGCCGCCCGTCGTCGCCTGGATGACGCGCACCCTGGAGACCGGCAGCTCGAGCACCGCCGCCAGGCGGGCGCGGACCAGGAACGCGGACTGCGTCGAGGTCCACACCTGCAGGCGGCCGTCGGCATCGACCGTCGCCACGGATGCCATCGGCTCCATGTAGCCCGGGTATTGCGAATGCGTGGTGTACGTGGCCTCATGGACCAGGTGGGCCTGCGCAAAGGCCGCATCGACATCGCCGCGCTCGAAGCGAATCTCGTGCGAGATGTTGTCGGCGCGACCGGGATGAACCGGGGGCGCCTGCGGATCCAGCGCCTCCTCCGGCGTGAGGATGGCGGGCAGTTCCTCGTACTCGACATGGATCAGGTCCAGCGCGTCGCGCGCGAGGTCTTCGCTGGTCGCGGCGACGGCAGCCACCTCCTCGCCCGCGAAGCGCACCACGTCGCGTGCCAGCGTGAGTCGTTCCTTGTGGTGGACGCCCCAGAGCACCTGCGGTCCGTCCGCCCCCGTCACGACCGCCTTCACGCCGGGCAGCGCGAGTGCCTGCGTCACGTCGATGTGCACGATGCGGGCGTGCGGATAGGGGCTGCGCAGCACCTTCCCGTGCAGCATGCCGGGGAGCTTGATGTCCCCAGCGTATTGGGCGCGCCCCATGACCTTGGAGCGGGCATTGACCTGGGGCACCGAAGTACCCAGCGTGGATGCACTCATGGAGCCCGTCTCAATCGGCCGTGATGGCCAGGTCCTTGATCAGCTTGCCCATCACCTGGTATTCGGTGGCGTTCGTCCTGGCCAGCACATCGGGTGCGCCGCCGACCGGCAGCGCGCCGAAGGTCGCCAGCTTGTTCGCGACCTCGGGCGACTTGATGATCTCGTTCAGATGGCCGTTGAGCAGGCGCACGACCTCCAGCGGCGTGCCCTTGGGCGCGAAGAAGCCGTTCCAGGCGCCGACCACCACGTCCTTGAAGCCCAGTTCACTGAGCGTGGGCACGTTGGGCGCGAGCGGCGAGCGCCGGGCATCGCCAATGGCCAACGGGAGCAGCCGGTTCTGGCCGATGTACTGGCTGACGACGCCGAGCGTCACCCAGGCCGTGTCGACATGGCCGGCCACGACGTCGTTGACCGAAGGGGCGACGCCACGGTAGGGCACGTGCGTGATCTTCACGCCGGCAGCCCGGTTGAGCCATTCACCCACGATGTGCATGGGCGAGCCAGCGCCCGGCGTGGCGTAGGTGAGCGTCTTGCCGGACCGGGCCAGCGCAACCATCTCCGGTACCGACTTCGCGCCTACGCCGCGATGAGCCACCAGCACGAGGGGCTGGGTGGCGACCTGGATGATCGGCTCGAACCCGTGGAGCACGTCATAGCTTGACGCAGGCGACAGCCGAAGCACCATGGGTGCGGTGGTGAACGGGTTGGGCGTGAAAAGCAGCGTGTAGCCGTCGGGCGCGGCGCGGCTGACAAAGGAGTTACCGACTGTGCCGCCCGCACCCGGCTTATTGTCCACGATCACCGCCTGGTTCAGGCGTTGCGACAGCCTCTCGGCCAGCATGCGTGCGATCGAGTCGGTGTCACTGCCGGGTGGGTAGGACACGACGATGGAAACCGGCTTGGCCGGGTAGGCCGGCTGGGCGCGCGCCGGGGCGAAGGCGAGGCCGCAGGCGAGCGCGAGGGCGCCAAGCGCCAGCTGTCGTCGATGGGTTTGCATGTGATGGCTCCTGGGCACGGGCCCGCAGGGATGTGGATGAAAGGAGAACGCGAGGGAATTCTGCTATTCGCCTCTCCAGGTGGACAGTTATAATTTCACCCAGTGAACCAACGCATCCGCAATGCCTTCCGCAGCGCCGGCCCTGCACCCGGCGTGAAGTCGATCACCGCGCTGCGCCGCGGACTCGATGTGTTGTGGTCCATCCAGCAGTCGTCCGCGGTCACGTTGGCGGACCTGCACCGCCAGACCTCGCTGTCGAAAGCCACGCTGCTGCGCATCCTGAAGACCCTGCAGGAGGCCGGATGGATCGAGCGCAACGAGATCGAGAACCGCTACGTCCCGGCGGCAAGCGCCGGCGAATCCGGGCTTGCCGTGGAGTGGCGCGCGCGACTGTCTTCGCTCGCGACGCAGCCGCGGGAGCAGTTGCAGCGGGTCGTTCCCTGGCCGATCGATCTCGCCGTGCGAGACGGGCTGGCGATGCTCATCCTCGATACCCACCGGCCGATGAACGGCCTCGCGGTGAACTACCGCGTCCTTGGTTTTCGTCCGCGGCTGCTGCTGTCGTCGCTGGGGCGCTGCTATCTCGCCTTCTGCCCCGACGCGGAGCGTCGCCCCCTGCTGGAGGCGCTCGCACGTTCACCGTACGAAGTCGACCGCGCGGCATTGAAGTCTCACGGGGCCCGCGACTGGGCTGCGCGCTACCGCGCCCAGGGCTATGCCTCGCGTGATCCCAGCCCGACGAGCCTGGACTCGCCGGAGCGATTCGGCGCGATCTCGGTGCCGATCCAGGTCAATGACTCGGTGGTGGGCTGTGTCAGTTGCGCCTGGCTGCCTGCCGTCGCCACCGAGCAGGACATCGTGACGCGCCATCTCGAGGATCTGAAAGCTGCCGCGCAGGCGATCCGAAACCGGCTGGTTGCAGCGAAGTTTCCGCCCGTGCCACCACGCTGAGCGCGCAGCCGGTCCCGCGCCGGCGCACGACTAGAACGCGTGCCGGATGCCGAACTCGGTTCCGCGCGAGGCGCGGTTCGGCGCGGTGATCGAGCCGTTGAGCGACTGGGTCGCGCCGTTGCGGTTGCGCACGTAGGCCAGCGTGCCGTAGAGCGCGGTGCGCTTCGACAGGTTGTACACGTAGCCCAGCGCCAGTTTCGACGTCGTCGGATCGGGCACATTGCCCAGCGGGTCGCGCTTGTAGCGCGCGTAGGAGGCCTTGATCTCTCCCGCCCCCACCGGCAGGTTCAGGCCGATCAAGGCACCCTTGCCGTCCACCGGCCCCAGCGACTCGGTGTAGTACTCGCCCATCAGCTTGAGCCCCAGCAGCGTTTCGAAGACGTAGGACGCGCCGACGTTCGACACGCGCAGGTCGCCGGTCGCGTAGCGCGTCTTGCCGGTGGCGAGGGTCACGTTGAAGGGGCCGCTCAGGTAGCCCACGCGGATGCCGGCGTAGTCGCCGTCGTTGCGGTTCGAGATCAGCGTGCCGGGCAGCACCGAGCGGTTGTCGTTCTCGCCCATTGCAACCATCAGCTGGCCATAGAAGCCGCCCAGGTTCGGCGGCAGGAAGTAGCCGATGCTGTTCGACGCGCGCGTGCCGGTGGGCGCCAGCAGGCCACCCAGGCCCGAGAAGTAGAGCTGGTTGGCGCCGATGCCGCCGCCGGTGCCGAAGGGGTCGTAGAGCGCCGTGTTCCAGAAGGTCGGCGTGTAGTCGCGCCCCAGGCGCAGCTCGCCGAAGCCGCCCGAGAAGCTCACCGTGGAGCGGCGGTTGAAGCTGATCGCGCCCACGCCGGCCGCGCCGCTGGCCTGGTTGTTGGTGTTGGAGTTGAAGCCGGTGCCGTTGTCGCTCTGCAGGCCGGCTTCGAGCCAGAAGCTCGCGGCCAAGCCGCCGCCCAGGTCCTCGCTGCCGCGAAAGCCCAGCCGGCTGAAGCTGTTGCCGCTGTTGGTCAGCTGCCATTTGCTGCTCGAGCCGTAGCCCGAGCCGGTGGTGTAAGTGACGGCGTTGTCGAGCACGCCGAAGACCTGGACGGAGGATTGCGCGCAGGCGCCGGCCGCGGCCAGGCATGCGGCCGCGGCCACAAGGGTTGTCTTCATTGGTTCTTGGAGAGGGAGAGTTGGAAACTGGGCGCGGCTAGATGTCCAGCACGAGCGGCCCGCGCCTGCACTGCGAGACGCAGATCATCATGGTCTTGTTGGCGGCGCGCTCCGCCTTGCTGAGGATGCCGTCGCGGTGGTCGATCTCGCCGGCCGAGACGATCTTCGTCTCGCAGGCGCCGCACACGCCTTCCTTGCAGCTGTGGTCCGGGCTGAGGCCGGCATCGATCAGGCTGTCGAGGATCGACTTGCCCGGAGGCACCTCCACGCTCTTGCCGCTCTTCGCGCACTCGACCACGTAGCTCTCGGTGGCACTGGGCGCCTCGACGTGCGCGGCGGCGAAGCGCTCTATGTGCGCATGCGCGTAGCTCAGCTGCTCGCAGATCTTCTCGAAGGCATCGAGCATGGGCGCCGGGCCGCAGCAGTAGAAGTGGCTCGCGGCGCCCTTGCCGGCCAGAAGCGCCGGCAGGTCGGGCGGCACGCCCTTGTCGGCATCGAAATGCCAGGTGAGCGACACCCCGTGCTCGCGCACCAACGCCTCGATGGCGTCGCAGAAGGCGGCCTCCTTGCGATTGCGCGCGCAGTAGATCATCTCCACCGGCTTGCCGATGGCGACGAGGCGCTGCAGCATGCACCAGATGGGCGTGACGCCGATGCCGCCGGCCACGAGCACGGAACGCTCCGCGCCCTCCTCCAGCTTGAAGTTGTTGCGCGGCGCCGAGATCGGCAGCGTCATGCCCACGCGCAGCTGCTGGTGCACGTAGCGCGAGCCGCCGCGGCTCTTGCGGTCGTTCGCCACTCCGACCACGTAGCGCTGGCGGTCACTGCAGGGATTGCACAGCGAGTAGCTGCGCACCAGGCCGTTGGGCAGGTGCAGGTCGATGTGCGAGCCGGCCTCGAAGGCGGGGAAATCCACCTCGGGCGAAGCCGGCCGGAACTCGACGCTGACGATGCCGTCGGCCTCGTAGCGCATCGTGTGCACGAGCGCATTCAGCGTGGGGGAAGACATGGCAATGGACCTCGAAAAAGAGCGTGGGAAGGGTCAGGCCGCCGCCTGCTCCAGCTGGGCCTGCGCCAGGTTGCGCATGTGCCGGCGCAGACGCACGACGCCGAGGTCATGCTGGTACAGGTTCTCGTGCTGGTTGGCGTCGGGCTCCATGTCCTCGAGCATCACGCGGTCCTGCTCCAGCACGTGCCAGTGGCGTGCCTCCAGGCGGTTGTTGTAGAGGAAGCGCCAGGTGTCGCGCTCCCAGCCCGGCGCCAACTTGCGCACGCGCCAGAAGAAGGTGGCGGTCATGCCGTTGGGCATGGGCGCGAAGGCGCCGACGATGATGAAGTTGCCGCCGGGACCGCCGGTCTTCGGATACGGGATCTCCAGCCGCATCCAGTGGATGCCGGTGTCGGCCCACTCGGTCCAGTCGAAGTTGACGTTGCGCTGGCCTTCCTTCTCGAACACGAAGCCGGTGTCGGTCTGGCGGATGCCGAACTTCGCCTGCGACTCGCCCTCGGCCATCGAGTGCGACTGCTTGTGCAGGAAGGCCCCGTGCATCGGGTCCATCACGTTGTCCAGCACGTAGCGGTAGTCGCCCTTCCACTCGGTGTAGCAGAGGAAGGAGGAATACTGCGCGTCGTCCGTCAGCTCGTCGGGCAGCGCGAGCGGCGGCGGCGTGTCGACGGATTCGCGGCCGTTGTAGAGGAAGACCGCGCCGGCGCGCTCCTCCACGTGGAAATGGCGGGTGGCCTTCGAGCCCTCGAGCTTGCAGCCGGGGCTGCCGGGCACGCGGGTCACCACGCCGTCGCAGCGCACCTCCACGCCGTGGTAGGGGCAGGACAGGCGGTCGCCGAGGATCACACCCTGCGACAGCGGCGCGCCGCGGTGCGGGCAGCGGTCTTCCAGCGCATGCAGCTTGCCGGTGCCGTCGCGCCACAGCGCGATCTTGCGGCCGAGGCGCCGCAGCGAGATCGGGTTCTCGCGGATGAAGTGGGAGGGGCAGATCGGGTACCAGAGATCCTTCAGGCCGATCTCGAGCAGCTGGTCCACAGGGTCCTGCGCGACGGGTTGGATGGCGATCGTGGTCATGTGCTTGTCTCCTCAGGCGGCCAGCTTGGCCATTGCCTGGCGATAGTTGTCCTCGGTCCAGGGCTGGCCGCCGGGGCTGGCCAGGCCGCTGTCGTTGAGCCGCTCGACGAGGGCGGCGAGGTCCTGCACGCCATCGGCGAAGGCGCGCTCGATGGCGTCGCCCAGCAGGTCTTCATAGGTGGTCGGTGCGCGCTCGCGCGCCTGGTGCGGTTGCAGATAGCGGTCTTGTTGCATGGTGGCCTCCGTGGGGGACGAGGGATGGATCAGGCGATGGCTTCTTCGGCGGCGGCGGAAAGTGGCACGGCCCAGGCGTCGTAGCCGTAGACCCAGTCCGCATTGCCGCCTTCGCGCAGCCAGTTGTTGCCGCGCGAGCCGAGCTGGATCTGGCTGGTGCGCTCGATGCGCGCGCGCTCATAGCGGCGCAGCGCGGCGGCGACGTCGGACATCGGCACGCCTTCCAAGTGGCGGGCCAGCACGACGGCGTCCTCGATCGCCATGCCCGCGCCCTGCGCCATGAATGGCAGCATCGGATGCGCCGCATCGCCCAGCAGGGCCATGCGGCCTGCGGACCAGGCCGGCATCGGGTCGCGCTCGTACAGCGCGGTCTTCAGCACCGTGTCGCAGGCATCGAGCAGCGCGCGCGCCTCCGGGTGGTAGGCCACGTACTGCGCGCGCAGCTCGTCGACGCTGCCGGGTGCGGTCCAGGATTCGAGCTGCCAGCTGCCTTGCGGCGTGGTCGCGAAGATGAAGATGTCCCGGCCGCGGTTGAGCGGGAAGGTGACGATCTGGCTTTGCGGGTTCGGCCCCCACCACTTGGTGAAGGCGCCGAGATTGGACACGCCCTGCACGCGCTCGGCCGGCACCACGGCGCGGTAGGCGACGATGCCGGTGAAGCGCGGGCTCTCCGCGCCGAACATCGCCGTGCGCACTGCCGAGTGGATGCCGTCGGCGCCGATCAGCGCGCCGACGCGGGCGCTGCTGCCGTCCTCGAAGGCCAGGTTCACGCCCGTCTCGCCGGCCGCGATCGCGGTGGCGCGCTTGCCGAGCATCACGCGCTCGGCCGGGAACATGTCGGCCAGCGCGGCCAACAGATCGGCGCGGTGGATGGTGAGTTGCGGCGCGCCGTACTTGCGCTCGGCGGTCTCGGCCATCTCCAGGCGCGAAGTCTCCTCGCCTGTGTCGTAGCTGCGGCTGATGCGGTGTGTCGGCCGCGCCGCAGTCACGCGCGCCACCTCGCCGGCGCCGAGGCCGTCGAGCGCGCGCACCGCGTTGGGCGTGAGGTTGATGTCGGCGCCGACGCGGGCGAACTGCTTCGCCTGCTCGAACAGGACCACGTCGTGCCCGGCGCGCGTCAGCGCGATGGCGGCGGCCAGGCCGCCGATGCCGGCACCGACGATGCCGATGGTGGATTCGCGGGTCTTCGTCATGCGTTGTCTCCTGCCCCGTGTTCCTACTCGGCCACGATGTTGCGGGCCTTGATGATCCGGGCCCACATCGCGGTTTCGTCGCGCATGTAGGCGGCGAACTCGGCCGGCTTCATCGTCGCCTCGGTCATGCCCTGGGCCTTCAGGCGCTCGCGCACCTCGGGCTGCGCGAGCATCTGGGCCGCATCCTTCGCGAGCTGCTCTGCCACGGCCGGCGGCGTGCCGGCGGGCGCGAGCAGGCCGTACCAGGAAGTGACGGCCACGCCCTGGATGCCCTGCTCCGCCAGCGTCGGGATCTCCGGCGCGGCCGGCGTACGCTTGGCCTCGGTCACGCCCAACACCACCAGCTTGCCGTTCTTGATGAAGGGCAGCGTCGCCGGCAGGTTGCTGAACATCATCGGCACCACGCCGCCCAGCACATCGTTGAGCGCCGGCGCGGTGCCTTTGTAGGGCACGTGCAGCAGGTCGATGCCGGCCTGCTGCTTGAAGAGTTCGCCCGCCAGGTGCAGGCCACTGCCCACGCCCGGCGAGGCATAGGACAAGGTGCCGGGCTTGGCCTTGGCCTGCGCCACCAGTTCCTTCGCGCTCTTGATGCCGGCCGAGGGCGAAGCCACCAGCACGTTCGGTGCCTTGGCGAGCATGGTGACGGGCACGAAGTCCTTCTGGATGTCGAAGGGAAAGTTCGGCATCAGCGTCGGGTTGATCGTGAGGTTGCCGGCCGGCACCACCAGCAGCGTGTGGCCGTCGCCCTTCGCGCGCTTGACCTTGTCGATGCCGATGTTGCCGGCCGCGCCGGCCATGTTCTCGACCACCGCCGCCTGGCCGTAGCGCTTGGCGAGGCCTTCGGACAAGACGCGCGCCAGCGTGTCGACCGGACCGCCGGGCGGGAATGGGGAGACGATGGTGAAGCGCTCGCTCGCGAGCTGCTTCTCGACCGCGCTCTGCGCGTGGGCCGGCGCGACGGCGGCCAGTGCCATCAGGGCGGCACCGGCGATGGAGATCAGATGCGTGCGTCGTTGCATGGTCATTTTTTCTCGGTGATGAACTTGCCTTGGGGGCCGTCTGCGTTCTTCTGTCGGCGGGTGTTGCCGTCCAGGCCGCCGTCGACCGCCCACTCGGCGAACACGGTCGGGCCCGGCTCGAACTCGCGCGGCTGCCAGTCGGCCGTGAGCTGGTCTTCGTCGGCGTAGTACTCGATCAGGCCGCCGGCGGGGTTCTTGAAGTACCAGAAGTAGGCCGAGGACACCGGATGCCGCCCCGGCCCGAGCTGGGTTTCCCAGCCGCAGCGCGAGAAATGCAGCCCGCCGCCGAACACCTCGTGGATGTCGCGCACGGTGAAGGCCACGTGGTTGAGCCCACGCTTGCCCGAGGGCAGCTGCAGCAGGAACAGGTCGTGGTGCCCGCCCTCGGGCGCGCAGCGCAGGAAGGCGCCGCGGTTGGGGTAGCTGTCGGAGGCGACGAAGCCGAAGCGATCGGCATAGAAGGCGCCGGTGGCCTGCACGTCCGCGACGAAGAAGACCACGTGGCCCACCTCGATCGGCGTGGCGCGCTCGTAGACCGGCGCGGCCTGGTTGATGCGTGGCTTCGTGTTCCAGGTGTTCATCGCGCCGCAGTCGATCTCAATCGCATGCTTGCGGCTCACCTGCAGGCGTACGGCCAGGCCGTTGGGATCGGTGCAGCCGATGCGGCGTGCGCCCTCGATCTCGCCGTCGACGAAGTCCTTGTCCTTCGCGATCGCGAGCGCATAGCGCGCGAGGTCGGCCTCGCTCTCCACGCCCCACACCACTTCCAGCAGCGTGGGCCCCTCCTCCATCGCAGCCGGCAGCCCCGCCTTGCCCAGCGCGGCAACCACCACGCGGCAGCCGTTGAGGCATTCGAAGACGAGCTCGTCGGCCGTCTCGGACCTCAGGGCCAGGCCCCAGTCCGAGAAGAAGCGGCGGCAGGTGACAAGGTCGTCTGCCCCGTAGGTGATCTGATCGATGCCCAGAACGCTCATGGCATGTTCCTTATTAATTGGCCCACGGCAGCGGCTGCGCGTTGGTACCCCAGTACATGCTCTTCTGCTCCATGTACTGGAAGATGCCCTCGCGCCCCTTCTCGCGGCCCAGGCCGCTGTCGCGCCAGCCGCCGAAGGGCGTGGACACCGAGAACTGCTTGTAGGTGTTGATCCACACGGTGCCGGCCTGCACCGCGCGGCCGAGGCGCCAGGCGCGCTTGAAGTCGCGACTCCACACGCCGGCAGCCAACGCGTAGACGCTGTCGTTGGCCTGCGCGATCAGCTCCTCTTCGCTGTCGAAGGGCATCGCCACCAGCACGGGGCCGAAGATCTCCTCCTGGCTGATTCGCGCGCTGTTCGTCAGGCCTTCGAGTATGGTGGGCGTGTAGAAGTAGCCGCGCTCGAAGTCGGCGCCGTGCGGGCGCACGCCGCCGGTTCGGATCTGGCCGCCTTCGGACACGCCGAGCTCCACGTAGCGCTCGATGCTCTCGCGGTGCTTCGCGGTGATCAGCGGCCCCATCTGCGTCCGCTCGGAGGCCGGGTCGCCCACGCGCAGTGCCTTGGCCGCCTCGGCGATGCGGGTGACGAACTCGTCGTAGATGCGGCGCGCCACGAACAGGCGCGAGCCCGCGATGCACGATTCGCCCGAGGAGCTGAAGATGCCGTAGAGGACGCCGTTGACCGCGTGGTCCAGGTCCGCGTCCTCCAGCACCATGGTGGGCGACTTGCCGCCGAGCTCCAGCGAGACCGGCATCATCTTGTCGGCCGCGATGTGGGCGATGTGGCGGCCGGTGGTGGTGCCGCCGGTGAAGGACACGCGCTTGACCAGCGGGTGCTTGGTGATCGCATCGCCGATCACCGAGCCCTTGCCCGGCAGCACGCTCACCATGCCGCGCGGCACGCCGGCCTTCTCGCAGATGCGGGCCAGCTCCAGCGCCATCAGCGGCGTGACCTCGGCCGGCTTGACGATCACCGCGTTGCCCGCGGCCAGGGCCGGTGCCAGCTTCTGCGCCTCGCTGGCGATCGGCGAGTTCCACGGCGTGATGGCCGCCACCACGCCCATGGGCTCGTGCACGCTCATCGTGACGAAGGGGCCGCGCGAGGGCGTGATCGTCTCCTCCAGCGTCTCCAGCGCCGCGGCGAAGAACTGGAAGGTGCCCGCCGCGCTGGCCACCAGCGCGCGCGTCTCGTTGATCGGCTTGCCGTTGTCCAGGCGCTGCTTCTGCGCGAGCGACTCGGCCTCCTCGCGGATCAGCTGCGCCACGCGGTGCAGCACCGCGGCGCGCTCGTGCGGCAGCTTCTGTGCCCAGCCGCTGGTGCGGAAGGCCAGGTCGGCGCGCGCGATGGCTTCGTCCACATCGGCCGTGCTCGCAGCCTTCAGGCGCGCGACCGGCTCGCCGGTGGCGGGGTACAGGCTCTCGTAGGCATCGCCGCCGCCGAGGCGCCATTCACCGGCGATGTTCAGGGGAAGAAGTTCGGTGGAGATCATGGTGGGTTCTTTCGCACCGCGTCAGATGGCCAGCGGCGCGGCGCGGTTTTGCAGCGCGCGCACCGCGCTGTAGACGGTGAGCGCCGAGGTCTTGGGATTGGCCGGCAGTGGCTTGTTGCGCATGCTCAGCTCGAAGCGGCCGAAGGCGCCCTCGGCCTCGACGGTGTGCACGTTCTCGTCCACGGCCGGGTCGGCGATCAGGCGCACCTGGGTGCGGTCCAGGCCGAGGCCGGCGAGCGAGACGGTGGCCGCGACGTTGGCGTTCTTCGGATAGAGCGCGGCGGCTTCGCGCGCGCTGCCCTCGAAGATCATGCATTCGCCGTGCAAGGCGTCGAGGTCGCGCCCCTGCTCGGCGGGCGTGCCCTTCCAGGCGCGCGGCGGCTTGCGGCCGGTGTAGCGCACGCTGTCGAGGCCGCCGATGCGCGCCGCGGCGAGCGCATCGATCGCGCCGATGGCGCCCGCGATCAGCTGCACCTGGGTGCCGCCGGTGATGGCGGCGATCTCCAGCTTCTCGGCCAGGCCCTGCGCAGACAGCGCGCCCACCGAGGCGACGACGCAGGGCGTGCCGCGGCGCAGGGCCGGCAGCAAGTGCTCCTCGATCGCGGCATGGCCAGCGGTCTCGAGCACCAGGTCGATGCCGCTGGCCGGCACGGCGGTCATGGCCTGCACGCCGGGGGCGAGCTTCTGCAGCAGCGTCTGCGCCGCGGCGAGGCCCTCCTGCGGGACCACCACGGCCACCACCGCGAGCGAGGCGTCGCCCTTGAGCAGCTCGATCACCGAGCTGCCGATGGCGCCGCAACCGATGAGTGCCACGCGCAGCATCTCAGTCCCTCACTTCGCCAGCGCAGGGATCTGCGTGACGGTGTTGGTCGGAGGGCCGGCGAAGGCGCTCTTGAAGCCGCCGATCGACAGCATGTCGATCTCCAGCAGGAAGGGGCCGCGCTCGGCCAGCGCCTCGTCGAGCAGGCCCTTCAGGTCCGAAAGGCGCGAGATGCGCGCATGCGGCAGCGCGATCGACTTGCACAGCAGCGCGTAGTCGGGCGTGTGCAGGTCGGCATAGCAGCGGCGGCCGCCGTACTGCGCGTCCTGGATGTTCTTGATGACGCCGTAGCCCTTGTCGTTCATCAGCACGATCAGCAGGTCGGTCTCTTCCTGCACCGCGGTGGCGAGCTCGCCCAGGTTCAGGATGAAGCCGCCGTCGCCGGCCAGGCAGAAGGTCTTGCGGCCGGAGCCCGTGACCGCCGCGCCGATGGCCGCGCCGATGGCCATGGGCATGCCCTGGCCGATGCCGCCGCCGGTCGCGTGCACGCCGGCGCTGGGCTCGAAGATGCGCAGCTCGCGGTTGCCCCAGGTGCTGTTGGAAACGGTGACGTCGCGCACCCAGTTGAAGCCGCGGCCGGCCACCGACTGCAGCTGGCGCACGAGCTCCGCGTACGGGCCGAGGCCGTCGGTCAGCGCGGCGACCGCCTGTTCGTGCGCGCGGCACAGGTCGGCCAGCAGCGCCGGATCGGCCTGGTAGTTCGCGGCTTCGAGCCGGTCGGCCAGGCCTTCGAGGGCGAGAGCCGAATCGCAGCAGATGAATTGCTCGCTCGCATAGCCGCGGCCCTCTGCCATGGCGTCCGCATCGATGCGATACAGCGGGCGCGGCAGCTTGAGCTCGTACTTGAGCGTCTCGTTGCCGCGCAGGCGCGAGCCGACCACCAGCATCGCGTCGCAGCTCTGGTAGAGGGCCTCGACCGGCTTCTGGATGTTGTAGGCGCCGAGCGAACCCGCATCGTCCTCGGGCACGGTGCCGCGGCCCTGCGTGGTCGTGACCACGCCGAAGCCCAGCTTCTGCAAGCGCCGGATGGCCGCGCCAGCGTGGCGCGCGCCGCCGCCGACCCACAGCAGCGGGCGCTTGGCGATGGCCAGCCGTTCGGCCAGCGCATCGAGGGCCGCAGCCGCGGGCCGTGCCGCCTCGATGGGCAGCGGCGAGAGATCAGCCGGCATGGTGGTGAGCGCCGACTGGATGTCGATCGGGATCTCCACGCTGACCGGGCCGGTCGGCGCGGTCAATGCAAGCTGCACCGCGCGCTTGAGCGTGCCCAGCACCGTGTCGACGCTGCGCACCCGCAGCGCCGCCTTCGACACCGCCTTGAGCATGGTGAGCTGGTCGGGCGCCTCATGGATGTATGACATGCCCTTGTCCAGGTACTGCGTCTCGATCTGCCCGGTGATGTGCAGCAGCGGCGAGCCGGCCGTCAACGCCTCCACCAGGCTGCCCGCGATGTTGCCCGCCGCCGGCCCGGTGCTGGTGAGGCACACGCCCAGGCTGGCGGTGGAACGCGCATAGGCGTCGGCCATGTTGCCTGCGCCCGCCTCGCCGCGCGCCGGCACGAAGCGGATCGCGCCGCGCTGCGCGAAGGCATCGAGGATCGGCATGTTGTGGATCGAGATCACGCCGAAGGCGGCCTTGACGCCGCACTGCTCGAGGAAGGCGGCGACCAGCGCGCCGACCGTGACTTGCTGGGAGGTGCGCTGGGATTTGGTCTGAGGGTTAGGCATGGCGTGAAAGGCCTCCGGAGATGTCGATGTGGCTGCCCGTCGTGTAGGACGCGAGGGGCGAGGCGAGGAAGAGAATCGCGCGCGCGGCTTCGGTCGGAAGCCCCAGGCGACCCAACGGGATGTGCTTGTCGTGCGCGAGCAGGCCGCTCCAGGCGGACCAGTCGAGCGCCTTGTCTTCGCGCGCCTCGAAGCGGCGGCGCCACTGGCCCGACTCGACCAGGCCGATCAGGATGCCGTTGACGCGCACGCCCTGCGGCGCGAACTCGGTGGCCATCGAGCGCACCAGGTTCAGCAGGCCAGCGCGCGCGGCCGAGGTGGCGACCATGTGCGGCTCGGGCTGGCGCGCCAGCAGCGAGTTGGCGCAGACGATGGCGGCGTCGCCGAGCACCGCGCGCTGCGCCGCCAGCTGCGGCAGGAAGGCGCGCGTGGGATGGATGACGGAGAAGAACTTCAGGTGCAGCTCCTCGGTCCAGGCGCTGTCCTCGGTATTCGCGAAGGTCGAAACCCTGCCCTGCCCCGCGTTGTTGACCAGCATCGAAGCCGGGCCGAGCGCGGCCTGGCTGGCGGCGGCGAAGGCCTTCACCGATGCGGGGTCGAGCACGTCGCAGGGCTGGGCGAAGAGCCTGGCCTGCGGCCGCGCCTCGCGCAGGCCCGCGACCGCGCGGTCCAGTCGCTCGGCATTGCGGCCGCACAGCGCCACCGCGGCACCGCAGTCCAGCAGCTGCTCGACGGTCGCCAGGCCGATGCCCGAGGAGCCGCCGGTGACCACGGCGACGCCGCCGGCCAGCGCGTCGGCGGCGAAGAAGGAGGAAGAAGTCGTCGTCATGTCCG
This sequence comes from Variovorax paradoxus, assembly GCF_018614955.1. Taxonomy (GTDB): domain Bacteria; phylum Pseudomonadota; class Gammaproteobacteria; order Burkholderiales; family Burkholderiaceae_C; genus Variovorax; species Variovorax paradoxus_J. The sequence goes on along the minus strand of NZ_JAGGNV010000063.1, from coordinate 32,742 downwards.
GGTCTTCAGGCGCTGCGCAGCGGGACCACCTTGCCGCCGGCGGCCGGCGAGTAGTTCAGGAGGCCCGAGATCTCTTCGGCCGTCTCGCGCACGCGGCGCACCATCTCGTCCATGCGGTTCTCGTCGATGTGGCCGGAGGTGATGGTCACGCCCAGCGCGGCCACGATGTGGGCGCTGTGGTCACGCACCGGCGCCGCGATGGTGGAGATGTTCGATTCGAAGAAGCCCTCGCTCAGCACATAGCCGCGCTGGCGGTCGGACTGGACCATGTCGAACAGCTCATTGACGGTCTTGGGGGTGGAGGGCGAGAAGGTCTCCAGCCGCTCCTCCGGATAGAGGGCGCGCAGCTGCGGCAGGGTCAGGTCTTCCAGCAGCACGCGGCCCAGCACCGTCGCATGGGCCGGCAGCCGCGTGCCCACGGTGACCGAGCTGGCGAAGGGCGTGGGCGGCGCCACCTTGGCCACATAGACGATGGAGCGGCCATCGCGCACCACCAGGTTGCAGGGCGTGCGCAGCTCCTCGCACAGGCGGTTGAGCAGCGGTGTGCCCAGTTGGGTCAATTCAAGCGAGGCCAGGTACTCGAAGCCCAGGCGCAGCACCGCCAGGCCCAGGCGGTAGTCGCGGCCGCCCTCGGCACGCTCGAGGAAGCCCATGTTCTCCAGCGTGGTGAGCAGGCGGAACACGGTGGAGCGCGGCAGGTCGAAGCGGCGCGCGAGCTCGGGCGCGGACAGCGTGCGGCTCTCACGGCTGAACTCGCACAGCATGCGCAGGCCGCGTTCCAGCGCCGGCACGTTGTAGCGGTCAGCGCCGTCTTCTGCCAGATCCTTGTCAGAGGTGTTCATGAGGCCTTCTTTCTTGTCGTTGATGAGGTCAGGCGGCAAGCGCCTGGCGCAGCAGCGCGGCCACGGCCACGGGCTGCTCCACGTAGCTCGCGTGGCCGGCATCCGCCAGTTGTTCGAGCGGCACGCTGCACTGCTTCGCCACCTCGGCGCAGGCCGCGGGCGTTGTGATCGCGTCGAGCGCGCCGCAGGCCACGCGCACCGGCATGGCCGGCGGCAGGTCCGCCAGCAGGTCGCCGCGGCAAAGCAGTTCCACCGCCTGGCGATAGCCGCCCTCGTTCAGGCGAGCCATGTTCCAGCGCACCCATTGGCGCGCCATATCGCTCGCGTTGTCGGAAACGAGGCGCCCGGCGCGCTTGGCCGACATGCCGGCGATGCCGAGTTGTTCCATCGTGCCGAGGCGCTCGGCGCGCACGCGGGCCTGCGCCTCGGCGCGCCCTGGCGCGCCGTAGCCGGCGGCGGGGCTGATCAGCAGCAGCTTCGCGATGCGCGGGACCAGCGGCGAGCCAGGACGGGCCGCGGCGGCGGCCATGAGGGCGCCGAGCGAATGGCCGACCAGCACGCAGGAATCGATATCCAGGGCGTCGAGCAAAGCACCCAGGCGCTGCGCGTAGTCGGCCGCCGGCGGCGCGTCGGCCGCGAGCGGCGACGATTCGCCGTAGCCCGGCGCATCCCAGGCAATCAGGCGTGCCTCGTCTGCCAGCAACAGGGCCGTGTCCAGCCACGAAGCCGCGCCCGAGCCGATGCCGTGCAGACAGACCAGCGCCGGGCCGCTGCCGCATTCGCGCACCGAGACGCTGGCGCCGCCTTCCACCGGCACGCTGCGCGCCGGGAAGCGCGCGTCGAGGCGTGCCAGCTCGGCGGCCGGCAGGGCCTGGGCATCGATCACGGCAGCGTCGGTCATGGTGTCGCGTCCCTTTTCGGCTTCAGCGTTTGATCATCGCGAGCGGGTGGTCGGCGGGGTACGTCGGCGTGACCGGCTTCTTCGCACCCAGCATCACGCACATCAGCGCGTCCTCGTCGCCGATGTTGATCTCCTCGCGGTACACGCCCGGCGGCACCGAGATCAGGTCGCGGTCGGTCAGGACGGTCTCGTAGCGCTCGCCCTCGGCCGTGGTCAGCACCACCTTCAGCTTGCCGCGCATCACGAAGAACACTTCTTCAACGTCGACGTGCAGGTGCGGCGGGCCTTCGTGGCCGGCCGGGATCACCATGGTCGAGAAGGTGAAGTGCTCCGACGGCACGGTGTTGACGTCGCTCGCCACGCCGGTGCCGCCGGTGCCCAGGTAGCGCATCTGCGCGCGGCGGAACTTCGGGTCGTGGTCGGCCTGGAACTTCAGTGCGTCCCAGTCGTACTTTCGGGTCGAATAGCGCGCGATGCGGCCGTTCATCCACGCCTCCAGGCTCGCGCCCTCGGGGCGGCGCAGGGTCTCGCCGACCTGGCTGTCGTCGAATTTCTTCTGTTCGGACAAATCGCTCATCGAAAAACTCCTTGCAAGGAAATCAGTGCATGACGAAGCCGCCGTTGACGGCCAGCAGCTGGCCGGTCACGAAGCGCGACAGGCCGGACAGGGAGAACAGCACCGCGCCGCAGACGTCCACCGCCTGCTGCTCGCGCGGGATGGCGCGGCCTTCGAGGTATTTCTGGTGGCGCGCCATCGGCACGTACTCGGTGGCCTCCACCAGCGTGAGGCCGGGCGCGACCGCGTTGACGGTGATGCCGTGCTCGCCCCACTCGCGCGAGAGCGAGCGCGTCATCGAGATCACCGCGCCCTTGCTGGACGCATAGGCCAGCAGATTGGGCGCACCCCACAGGGCCGTGTCGGAGGCCAGGTTGACGATCGCACCGCGGCCGCTCGCGGCCAGCGCCGGCTGGCAGGCCCGGCTCATGAGCCAGGTGCCGCGCACGTTGACGTCCATCACGCGGTCCCAGGTCTCGATGTCCAGCGCGTGGGCATCGCGCCCGCCGGAGTCGGTGATGGCGGCGTTGTTGACCAGCCCGTCCAGGCCGCCCAGCACGCGGGCTGCCTCGGCTGCGCAGGACTCGATGGAGGCGGGATCGCACAGGTCCAGTGCCAGCGCATGGGCATCGTGGCCGGCCTTGCGCAAGGCCTGTGCTTCGGAGGCAGCAAGTTCCGACAAGATGTCGGCCAGCACCACCGCAGCACCCGCCGAAGCGATGCACTTGGCGAAGGCCAGCCCCAGGCCGCGCGCGGCGCCGGTCACCAGCACGCGGCGGCCGGCCAGCAAGTTGTTCGGCAGCTCCGCCAGCAGCGCCTGCAGGCTGTCGGGATCGGGAATGGCCTTGAGCTCGGTCATGCTGGTCTCAATCGGCTTGGATGCCGAGTTCCTTGATCACCTTGCCGAAGCGCTCGAAGTCGGCGGCATTGGTCCTGGCCAGCACCTCCGGCGCGCCGCCCAGCGGCAGCGCGCCGAGGGTGGCCATCTTCGAGACCACGTCGGGCATCTTGAGGATCTCGTTGAAGTGCCCATTGAGCGTCTTCACGATCTCGGGTGACAGGTTCTTCGGGCCGAAGAGGCCGTGCCAAGCCGTGACTTCGACATTCTTGTAGCCCAATTCGGCGAAGGTGGGCACGTTGGGCGCGAGCGGGGAGCGCACGCGGTCGGCCACCGCGAGCGGCAGCATCTTGCCGCCGGTCAGGTGCGGCGCGATCGGCCCGTAGGTGATGTAGGTCAGCGGCACATGGCCGCCCAGCACGTCGTTCACCGCCGGCGCGACGCCCTTGTAGGGCACGTGCCCGAGGCTCATGCCCGCGGCCTTGTTGACCATCTCGCCGAGGATGTGCATCGGCGAGCCGCTGCCCGGGCTGGCGTAGGCAAGCGTCTGGCCCTTGGCGCCCTGCAGGTCCTTCAAGCTCTTGAAGCCCGTGCCCGCGCCCGCCACCAGGAACAGCGGCAGCGTGCCGGCCTGCACGATGGGCGTGAAGCCATTGAGCACGTCGTAGCCCGTGGCGCTGCCGGTCTTGAGCACCAGTTGCGCGATCGAGAAGGTGCTGGGCGCCAGCAACAGCGTGTAGCCGTCGGCCGGCGACTTGGCCACGTGGCTGCTGCCGATCACGCCGCTGGCGCCGGGGCGGTTGTCGACCACCACGGGTTGGCCGATGCGCGTGGCCAGCTTTTCCGCGAAGAGCCGCGCGAGCGCGTCGGTGTCGCCGCCGGCCGGGTAGGCCACCACGATGGTGATCGGCTTGCTCGGGTAGCCTTGCGCCCAGGCCGATCCGGCGGTGCATGCTGCGGCAACGGAAACGGCCAGCGCGAGCGCTTGGCGGCGGGTGTGTTTCATCATCGTGGTGGGATCCGTGTGGCTGGGGGAGTGTCTTTGTTTGTTTCGCCAATAAAACATGGATTTATTAATGAAACGATGGACGAAGAATAAGCCCGAAGTCCGCACATCGAATAGGTAGTAACCCTAGTTTTACGAGCGCTTACCCGCACCACACGATGGCGGGTTGGAGCTGGTTCTCGCTGCCGAGCGATCAGCAAGGCCGGGCGAGAGCACCTTCGACGCGCGCGGCAGCGCCAGGCATCCGCATGCAGCGCATGAGCGACGGCCGCGACGAAATCCGGTGGCCGGCGCGCGGGGACAACGCTACGCCCTCGAGCCGGGGCGCATGCCGTCGCGCCGCTGTTGGCGACTTCAAGCCGCTCCTGCCTTGCCCTCCAAACGACCGCAAGGAATGGCACTCGTCTCGCAGGCCTCAGCGGCGCTCTGATGAACTGCGGCTACTCCATCTTTTAACTGCTTGCGCTCGACGCTGGCCTCATTCTGGGCGTGCTCGCCACGACCTCGGGTGTGCAGCCGGTGCTGACGCTGTTGTGGGTCGAGCGCGGCCTGCCGTTGCGGCGATTTGCCGGCTTGCTACTTGCCCTCTCCGGGTTGGTGCTTGTCGTGTACGACAGCATCGTGCTGTCGAGAATGCCGTGGCGGGGTGTCGCATTCGCCTTTGCAGCATTGCTATCCGTGACGGCTGGCTCGTTGATGCAGAAGCGCTTGGCGCAACCGCCGCTGGATGTTCTTCCGCTGCAATACGGCGCGGGCCTGGCCATGTGCGTGGCGCTTCTGCCCTGGATGCCATGGCAGGTTCGGGTGAATGCCCAGTTGATCGTCTACGTTGCCTGGCTCGGTCTGGTGATCTCCGTGGTAGCGACCCTGTTGCTCTACCGATTGATCACTGCCGGCGACATCGCCTGTTGCTGACCGGAACGGCAGCGCTTGACTGGCTTGTGCCGGGGCATCGGCTCGGGCCGCTCGCTCTCGCCGGCATGGCCATCGTCGTGCTTGGGCTTCTGGTGGTCTTTCGACCCGCTCGGCCAAGTACGGGCGCCGCATCGGCTCAGAGAGACCAAGCCTAGCTGAAGTCCAGTGAGTGTGGCCGCTTTGAAGACAAACGAATAGTCACTTTGGGCGCATTCACGACCTTCGACTCCGCGACCTGACTTCCGCTCCGCAGACACGCAGAGTATTGAGGAACTTCGGCGGCAGCTGCGAGCGCTTGCTGCTGAAATCGCCCCTGCCTCGTAAGAGAGGGGTCAAAGACTGCAGTGGGCCCGGAGCGCCGGTTCCCCGGCGCTGCATCGCGACCCCAGGTTGAATCGCCTCTCGCGCGGCTTTTACCGCAGAGCAATCAACGGTTGCTCTGCGGTACGGCGTTCCGAGCCAATGTCCAGAAGGCGTGTGCCGCAGTCTCATTGCAGTTCCGACCGGCTCGGGCCTGTGTTTCTAGCGTGGAGGATCCGAGCTCAACCGGGGCGCCGCCACGGCGTCGCTCGCCGTTCGGCCCAGGCCAGCGCGCCATAGAGCACGATGCCCAGCAGCGCGAGCATGAAGACGGCCGCGAACACGCGCGTGGTGTCGAAGGTGCCCTGCGCGCTCAGGATGACGTAGCCCAGCCCGCGCTGCGAAGCGACGAATTCGCCGACGATGGCGCCGACCAGTGCGAGCGAGATCGCGACCTTCATGCCGGTCAGGATCGACGGCAGCGCGCAGGGCAGCCGCACCTTCAGGAAGAAGTCGAGCGTCGAGCCCTTCAGCACGCGGCCGAGGTCGAGCACGTCCTGCGGCACCGAGCGCAGGCCGTGCACCGCATCGACGATGACGGCGAACACCGCGATCAGGAAGGCGATGGCAATCTTCGGCTCCGACCCGGTGCCGAGCCAGATGACGAAGAGTGGCGCCACGGCGACTTTGGGCACGCTGTTCAAGGCCACGATCAGCGGATAGATCGAATGCTCGAACCAGCGCGAGCCGACCAGCATCATCGCCAGCGCCACTCCGACCACCACTGACAGTGCGAAGCCGCCGAGCGTGGTCAAGAGCGTGTAGGCCGTGTGATCGAGGTACCAGCTCCACTCGCCCGCCAACTCGTTCAACACCGCGCTCGGCGGCGGCAAGGTGATCGGCCGCACGTGCAGCAGCCGCACCAGCGCCTCCCACACGAGCAGGAAGACCAGCATCGTCACTGCGCCGACCAGCCACTGGCGGCCCTTGGCGATCCATGGATTCATGCTGCCATCTCCTCTTCGACCGGCTCGGGCTCCTCATTGATGAGCCCCATTTCGTGGAACAGGTCGCGGATGCGGCCCGTGTAGGCGCCGAACTGCGCACTCTCGCGCACGGCGAGCCGGCGCGGCCGCGGCAGGTCGACCTCGATGATGTCGGCGATGCGCCCCGGCCGCGGTGAGAATACGACCACGCGGTCGGCGAGGAACACCGCCTCGGCGATGCCGTGGGTGACGAACATCACCGTGTTGCGGGTTGCCAGCCAGATGCGCTGCAGCTCGACGTTCATCTGGTCGCGCGTCAGCGCATCGAGCGCACCGAAGGGCTCGTCCATCAGCAGCAGGCTGGGCTGGTCGATCAGCGCCCTGCAGATGGCTGCGCGCTGGCGCATGCCGCCAGAGAGCTCGCGGGGATAACGATCGCCGAACTCGGAGAGTCCGGTCAGCTTCAGGAGCTGCGCCATCGGCGCGCGATAGGCCTCGGTCGGCTTTCCGGCGAACTCGATCGGCAGCAGGATGTTGCGCTCGATGGTTCGCCACTCGAGCAGCGCATCGCGCTGGAAGACCATGCCCACGTGGTCGGGCGGGCCGGCGACGGGCCGGTCGTCGACCCGCAATTCGCCGCCGCTGATGGCTTCGAGCCCGGCGACGCAGCGCAGGAAGGTGCTCTTGCCGCAGCCGCTAGGCCCGAGAATGCTGACGAACTCGCCGGGCCGCACGTCGAGCGAGATGCCGTCGAGCGCCGTCAGCGCGCGCGCACCTTCGTAGACCTTGCGCACGCCCGCGGCGTGGATGGTGGCGGCGCTCATTTGGATGCCGCCGCGGAGAGCGTGACGGGCCGGACCAGGCCCGGGACGAAGAAGTCGTTGCCGTCCTTGATCGACTTGAGAAGGCCGGCGTCGCCGAGCGTCTTCACCGCAGCGGCCCAGTCGGCCGCCACCGGCGCGCCCAGCGGCTGGCCGGCGGGCGCCGGCAGCTGGAAGAAGCCGCGCAGCGCATCGATCTGCCCGCGCAGCACCTTCTTGTCGAGCTTGGCCTGCGGGCGCTGAGCGACGATGGCGTCGACAGCCTCTTCCTCGTGCCCGCTGTAGACATACTGCCAGGCGGCGGCGGTGACGCTGGCGAACTTCGCGATCGCCTCGCGCTTCGATGCGATCTTGGCTTCGGAGGCGAACAGCCCGAAGCTGGGCATGTTGAGGTTGTAATCGGCGAAGCGGATCGCTTCGGACGGCCGGGTCTGCGACACCACCGGCAGGAAGAAGGGGATGGTCGAGAACGCGGCATCGGCGCGCCCAGCCGCATAAGTGGCCGCCTTGCCGGCGGCGTCGACGTTGATCAGCTCGACGTCGCCCTTCTTCAGTCCGCCGGCTGCCAGGAAAGCGTCGATGAACGGCGCCTCCAGCGAGCCCGCGGTGTAGGCGACCTTCTTCCCCTTGAGGTCCTTCGGCCCCTTGATGCCCGCGCCCTGCGGCACCAGCAGGCCGACGTCGCTCAGCCGCGCGAACACCGCCACGCCCTTCACGGGCAGGCCCTTGTCGCGCGCGATCATCATCGAGGCCAGCGCGGCATGACCGAGGTCGAACTGGTCGCCGGCGCCGACGATCTGCACGGTGGTCACCGAGCCGTTGCCGTCCTCGAGCTGGACGTCGAGCCCGGCCGCGCCGAACCAGCCCTTCTGCTGCGCGAGATGCATCGCGGCATGGACGCCCCAGGGTGTCCAGTCGAGCCGGACCTTCAGCTTCTCGGGCGCCTGTGCCGCGGCGCTCGCGGCCACGGCTAGGCCGATGCAGCCGGCGAGCACCCGGCCAAGAATTCTCGGAATCAATGCGTTCATGACAGTGGACCTCCAGAAATGAAATGGCAAAACGACGCCCGCGGCGCGTGCCGAAGCACGCGTCGTGGTGGATGAAGGTGTGGTGGCGGCCTCTTCGTCAGTCGCCGGCGCCGAACAGGCGCCGGATGCGCGACCACAGGACGCTCCAGCCGAGGCTGAAGGCGTTGAGCCGTGCTGCAGGCAACGGCGCGTCAGGCGAGCGCGAGGGATCCATGCGCAGCGCTACGTTCTTGCCGAACTCCTGGATCAGGCGTCCGACGAAGTCCTTGACCAGACCCGAGCGCGAGAACTGCGCCAGCGGGCCTTGCAAGGAGTACAGCAGGTCGACGTCGACGCGCGTCGACGACGGCGACAGCTCCGCGAGCTTGTAGGCCACGTCGCCGTTGGCGCGGGACTGACTCAGCGTGTCCTGCCCCGCTCCCTTGAGCACCGCGGAGCGCGAAGCCTCGTCGCGCTCGAGCCGGGCCGCGCCGTTGAAGCTGGCCGACATCGGCCCGAACTTGATCGCGACCCGGCCCTTGACCCGATCGCCGGCATGCTCGGTCAGCTCGGCGCCGGGCAGGCACGCAGCGACGGCCGGCAGGTCGGCCATGAAGCGCCAGACCTCCGCCGCCGGAAAGGGAACGCTGAAGTGGCCCTGGATGCGCGTGCCGTTCGCGCCGGCGGATTCCTTCTGCGCCGGCGCCCCGTCGCGGCGTTCGATCGGCGCTGCCGCCGTGCCGGTGTCGACGGCTTCGAAGATCGCGAAGGGTACGCGGCGCATGGGCGCCGCGGCGACGCCGCCTTCGACGTGCAGCGCGCGACGCAGTGCCGCAATCTCCGGATGCGCATCGGCGCCGCATTGCGCGAGCACGTCGCGGATCGCCGCGACGATGCCCATGTAGCCGGTGCAGCGGCACAGGTTGCCCGAGAGCTCGAGCCGGATCTTCGCTTCGTCGGCCGCGGGGAAGCGCAGCACGATGTCGCGCGCGGTGGCCAGCATGCCCGGCGTGCAGAAGCCGCACTGCAGGGCATGGTGGCGCGAGAAGGCGGGACGCAGCAGCGTCATCACCGGGTCGGCGTCGTAGCCTTCGACCGTGGTCACGCGGCGGCCGTCGCAGGCCGCCGCGAAGGCGATGCACGAGCGCACCGGCTGGTCGTCGACCAGCACGGTGCAAGCGCCGCAGACGCCGTGCTCGCAGCCCAGATGCGTGCCTGTCAGCCGCCCCTCTTCGCGAACGAAGTCGCCCAGGTGCATGCGCGCGGGCACCTCGCGCTGGACCTTGCGGCCGTTGAGTTCGACGGCGATGGCGCTCATTGCACGGACTCCAGCATCAAGACCTGTGCCAGGCAGCGCTCGACCGCCGCGACCAGCAGCTTGCGGTCGATCGCGTCCTTGCCCGGCGCCGAGGCCGATACCGCCGCCTCGATGGCGGCGCGCGCCGGCATGGCGCCGCTGCGTGCGACCTGCGCCGCGAGCGCGGGCAGCGCCTGTGGCGCACCGTCCAGCGCGCCGATGACGACGCGCGCGAGCTTGCGCGCGGGATCGAACACCGCGGCGCAACTGGCTTCGGCGAACTCGCCGGTCTTGCGGCAGAACTTGAAGTAGCCCCAGTGGGCATCGGGCCCGAGCTTCGGCACCCAGAGCGCCGCCAGCACCTCGCCCTCGGCCAGCGCGGTCGTGTAGGCGCCGTGCATGAAACGGTCCATCGGCACGCGACGCGTTCCGGCCTGCGAGGCGATCTCGACCTCCGCGGCGAGCGCGCAGGCGACCAGCACCCAGTCGGCCGCCGGATCGGCATGCGCGAGGCTGCCGCCGACCGTGCCGCGGTTGCGGATCGCGCGGTAGGCGATGCCGCCCGCGACCGACTGCAGCACACTGCCGCGCAGCAGCGCATGCACGCCGTCCTCGATCTCGGCATGGGTGACGGCCGCGCCGATCCGGATTGCGTCGCCCGCCTGCGTGACCTGGCGCAGTTCGCCCAGCGCCGACACGTCGATCACCTGCTTCGGCCGCGTGAGCCGCAGGTTGAGCATGGGGCCGAGCGACTGCCCGCCGCCCATGAGCTTGGCGCCACCCGCCGAGTCGGCCAGGAGTCGAAGGGCCGCGTGCAGCGTAGCCGGGCGTTGGTAGTCGAAGCTTGCGGCTTTCATCGTTCTGTCCTCATGCGGCCTTCTGTTTCTCGGCGCCTTGCGCGGCCGCGATCGCCTCCAGCAGGCGGCGCGGCGTGAGCGGCGTGTGCGCCACCTCGGCGCCGAGCGGGCGCAGGGCATCGTTGACGGCGTTGAAGATGGCGGCCGGCGGTGCGATCGCGCCGCCCTCGCCCATCCCCTTGGCGCCGAACTCGGTGTGCGGCGACGGCGTCTCGAAATGGTGGATGCGCAGGTTCGGCACCTCGGTCGCGCCGGGCAGCATGTAGTCGGCCAGGGTAGAGGCCAGCGGCTGGCCGTTGCGGTCGTAGGGCGTCTCTTCGTAGAGCGCGGTGCCGATGCCTTGCGCGACGCCGCCATAGGTCTGGCCCTCGACCACCATCGGATTGATCATGGTGCCGCAGTCCTCGACGATGACGTAGTCGAGGATCTCGACGTGGCCGGTGTCCGGATCGACCGCGACCGTGACCGCATGGCTCGCGTAGCTGAAGGCGCCGGTATCGACCTTGGGCTTGAAGCCGGTCGTCACCTCGAGGCCTTGAGGATCGACATCGGCCGGCAGCCGGTCGGGGCGCAGGTACCAGGCCTGCGCCACTTCGGCGATCGACACGCTGCCCGCGGAGCCGACGACGCGGCCTGTCTCGATCGCCACCTCTTCCGGTTTCGCGCCGAGCAGGTGCGCGCCGATATGCCTGACGCGCGGCGCGAGCGCCTTGCAGGCCTTCGACACCGCGCCGCCCGACATCACCAGCGAGCGCGAGGCGTAGGTGCCGGTGGAGAACGGGGTCAGGCCGGTGTCGCCGTGCACCAGCTTGATGCTCGCGATGTCGATGCCGAGGACCTCGTGCGCGATCTGCGCGAAGGTGGTCTCCATGCCCTGGCCGTGCGAATGCACGCCGACGCGGATCTCGAGGCCGCCGTCCGGCGTGATTCGAACCATGGCCGAGTCGAAACCGGGAATCACCGGCGTGCCCCAGGTCGCGAACACCGAGGTGCCGTGCGCCGACTGCTCGGTATAGGTGGCGAAGCCGACGCCGATCAGCCGGCCGTCGGCTTCGGCCTTGCGCTGGCGCTCGCGCACCGCATCGAGGCCGATCATGTCGCGCGCCTTCTGCAGACTGGCCGGGTAGTCGCCGCTGTCGAAATGCTTGTTGGCGACGTTGACATGCGGCATGGCGGTAGCGGGCACCAAGTTCTCGAGCCGCACCTCCCAGGGCTCGCGGCCGACGGCGCGGGCGATGGCGTCCATCGTGAGCTCCATCGCGAAGCAGACACCGGTGCGCGCCACGCCGCGGTAGGGCACGAAGCCGGGCTTGTTGGTGGCGATGCATTCGGTCACGCAGCGGTAGCCGCGAAAGGCGTAGGGGCCGGGCAGATTGCCGACCGCCTGGCCCGGCTCGAGCCCGATGGTGAACGGCCACACCGAATAGGCGCCGCCGTCGATGGTGATGCGCGCGTCCAGCGCCAGCAGGCGGCCGCGCGCATCGGCATACGCCGTCATCTCGTAGTGGTGCTCGCGCGTGTTGGCGCCCGCGATCAGGTGCTCGCGCCGGTCCTCGATGTAGCGGAAGGGCTTGCGGTGCGTCTTGGCCAGCCAGGCGACGCACAGCTCTTCCTGCTGCAGCACGCACTTGTAGCCGAAGGCGCCGCCGACGTCGGGCGAGATGACCCGCACGCGCCCCTGCTCCAGGCCAAGGCACTGCGCGATGACGGTGCGGATCATGTGCGGCACCTGCGTGGCGCTGACCACGACCAGCTGGTCGGCCTGGTGGTCCCAGTAGGCCAGCACCGCCTTGCCTTCCATCGGCACCATGCAGTGGCGTGCGAGATCGATCGAGCGCCGAACGACCAGCGAGGCCTGCTTCGCATGCAGCTCGAAGTCCGTGTCGGCATTCAGCGTGACGAAGGTGTTGTCGCGCCAGCCGGGGTGGATCAGTTCGCCGGTCGCTGCACGCGAAGAGGCTGCGTCGGCATAGACCGGCAAGTCCTCGAACTCGACCTCCACCTGCTCGGCCAGGTCCTCGGCCTCGGCGCGCGTCGGCGCGAACACCATCCCGACCGGCTCGCCGACAAAGCGCACCTTGCCCGAGGCCAGCGGCGGCTGGGCCGAGGACTGGTAGGTGGGGAGCGTCGAATCGGCCACGATGTCGAGCGCATCGCGCATCGACTCGCGCAGCACGACGCGCTCGGCGCCCTCCTGCGGCACCCGTGCCGAGACGATGCGCGCATGGGCGAGCGGGCTGCGCAGGAAGGCGACCTCGCTGAGCTCCGGCATGCTCATGTCGGCGACGAAGCGGCCGCGACCGTGCAGGTGGCGCGCATCTTCCTTGCGTTCGACGCGGGCGCCGACGCCCTGGCCAGTGCGGGCCTCGTGATCGTTGCTCATTTCTGTTCGCCTCCGAACATCTTCGATGGATCGTCGCGCCCCGGCGCAGCATCTTCGTCGACCGCGCGCTGCGGCACGTTGATCTGGATCTTGTCGGTGTCCACCACTTTCTCCTTGTCGAGCAGCGCGGTCACGGTCTCCGGCACGAAGATCACGATCGCGACCAGAAGCAACTGCATCGCGACCCACGGGATGGCGCCGAGATAGATGTCGCGCGATTCGATCTTGCGCGGCAGCGTGCCGTTCTTGGCGAGCGTATCGGAGATGCCGCGCAAGTAGAACAGCGCGAAGCCGAAAGGCGGGTGCATGAAGCTGGTCTGCATGTTGACGCAGATCAGCACGCCGAACCACACCAGGTCGATGCCGAGCTTGTGGGCTACCGGCGCCAGCAGCGGAAGGATGATGAACGCGATCTCGAAGAAGTCGAGAAAGAAGGCCAGGAAGAAGATGAAGATGTTGACGACGATCAGGAAACCGAGCTGCCCGCCGGGAAGGCTGACCAGCATGTGTTCGATCCACAGCCCGCCGTTCACGCCCTGGAAGACGAGCGAGAAGGCACGCGAGCCGATCAGGATGAACACCACCATCGCGGTCATGCGCATAGTCGAGGCCATGGCGTTGTTCAGCAGCTTCCAGTTGAGTCGCCGATGCAGCGCGGCGAGCGCGAAGGCGCCGAGCGCGCCCATGGCGCCGGCCTCGGTCGGCGTCGCGATCGCATGGTCGATGCCCGGCAAGCCGCCCATGCTGCCCAGCACCGCGAAGATCAGCACGGCTGAAGGCAGGATGCCGCGCAGGCACTTGCCCCACAGCGCCCAGCCGCGCAGCGTGCGGGCCTCCTTGGGCACGCCGGGCACGTCCTGCGGCCGGATGCGCGACAGGATGAAGGTGTAGAGCGCGAACAGCAGCACCTGCAGGATGGCGGGACCCCACGCGCCCTTGTACATGTCGCCTACAGAGCGTCCGAGCTGGTCGGCCAGCACCACCAGCACCAGCGATGGCGGCACCAGCTGCGTGATGGTGCCCGAGGCGGCCAGCACGCCGGTGGCGTAGCGCATGTTGTAGCCGTAGCGCATCATCACCGGCAGCGAGATCATCGCCATCGCGATCACCTGGCCGGCCACGGTGCCGGTGATGGCGCCGAGGATGAAGCCGACGATGATCACCGAGTAGCCGAGGCCGCCGCGCACCCGGCCGAAGAGCTGGCCCATTGAATCGAGCATGTCTTCGGCCAGGCCGCAGCGCTCGAGGATGCAGCCCATCAGCGTGAAGAAGGGGATCGCCAGCAGCAGGTCGTTGGACAGGATGCCGAACACGTTGAGCGGCAGGGCCGCGAGAAAGCCGGCCGGAAACCAGCCCATCGCGATGGCGACGCCGCCGCACGCGACGCCGAGCGCCGCCAGCGAGAACGCGACCGGAAAGCCGAGCAGGAGGATCAGCGCGAGCCCCGCAAACATCAGCGGAGGAAACATCTCCAGGCTCATTGCAAGGGTCTCTCGTAGTGCGTGTCCATGTCGTAGCGGTCCTGCAGCCACAGCACGCGCTTGGCTATTTCGGCCAGGCCCTGCAGCACGAGCAGGAGGAAGCCCAGCGGCAGGGTCAGCATCGCGGGCCAGCGGATCAGCCCGCCGGCGTTGGAAGAGCCTTCACCGGAGCTGAGCATCTCGACCAGCAATGGCCATGAGAGAAAGACCAGCAGGCCCATGATCGGCAGCAGGAAGAACACCAGCCCGAAGAGATCGAGCCAGACCTGGCGGCGCGCCGGCCAGCGGCCGTAGAAGAGGTCGACGCGCACGTGCTCGTTGAGGCGCAGCACCTGCGCGGCGCCGAACATGACGCCGGCGGCGAACAGGTACCACTGGATCTCCAGCCATGCGTTGGAGCTGTAGCCGACCAGATAGCGGACGATGGCATTGCCACCGCTGATCACGCAGGCCGCCAACAGCGCCCATTTGGCGACGGCGCCGAAGAGGTCGGTGAGGCGGTCGACGAGCCGCACCCACACATACGGTTTGCCGGCGTTCGGCAGCGCGTCTTTCATTTCACTGGGGCGACTTGACCACCGCGGCGAAGGTGTAGTTGTCGAGTTCCGACTCCGCCACGCGGAACCAGCTGGCCTGGTCGCGGCGCGACTTCAGCCATTGCGGCAGCACCGCCTTGAAATCGGGGTTCTTGTCGGCCAGCTCGGTCAGCAGCTCGGAAGAAGCCTTGAACGCGGCCTCCATCACCGGCTTGGGGAAGTAAGCCAGCTTCGCGCCCTGCCCGATCAGCTTCTTCAGCGCCTCGGGGTTGCGGGCGTCGTAGTCGGCCAGCATCTTGGTGGTCTGCTCGTTCGCCGCGCACTCGAAGGCCGCCTTGTACATGGGCGGCAGCGCGGCCCAGGCCTTGTCGTTGACCATTGCGGTGATCGACGCGCTGCCTTCCCACCACCCGGGCGCGTAGTAGTACTGCGCCACCTTGTGCAGGCCGAGCTTGGCGTCGTCGTAGGGGCCGATCCACTCGGCCGCGTCGATCGTGCCCTTCTCCAGCGCCGGGTAGATGTCGGCCGCCGCGATCTGCTGCGGCACCGCACCGAGCTTGGACATCACCATGCCGCCGATGCCGCCGATGCGGATCTTCAGGCCCTCGAGGTCAGCCACCGTCTTGATCTGCTTGCGGTACCAGCCGCCCATCTGCACGCCGACGTTGCCGCAGACGAAGTTGACGACGTTGTATTTCTTGTAGAGCTCGCGCATCGCCTGCATGCCGCCGCCGTACTGCATCCACGCGTTGTGCTGGCGGGAGTTGAGGCCGAAGGGCAGGCCGGTGTCGAACGCGAAGGCCGTGTTCTTGCCGATGAAGGCGGAGGCCAGCACGTGGTTGCACTCGACCGTGCCGTTGCTGATCGCTTCCATGTTCTGCGCAGGCGGCACCAGCTCGCCGCCCGCAAAGGCGTGGATCTCGAACTTGCCGTCGGTCAGCTCGCCGATGCGCTTGCACATCTGGTCGGCCGAGCCGTACATGGTGTCGAGGCTCTTCGGCCAGCTGGTCGACATGCGCCACTTCACGCTGGGCGCGCTCTGCGCCAGGGCGGGTGCGGCAAGGGTCGCCAGGCCCGCCAGGGTCCCGGTCTTTTCTAGAAAGCGGCGTCGCTGCATGAAGTCACTCCTGTGCTGGTTTATGGAAGCAATATTGTCAGTATGCTGACCAGATTAATCAGTGTCAACGCTCTTTAGCTAGGACTATCCCGGATGGTGCAAAAAGATGGCCGGCGCCCTATTCAAGGGCGATCCGAAGGCGCTTCTCCAATGACGATCACCGCGATGGTGCTTTATGAGATTCCCTTCTGCATGCAGAAACGACGCAGGGTATTTCCGTAGACAAGTGCCAATTATGTTCAGTACACTGACGATAACATCTCAGTGTACGTTTCAAAGGACGACTCATGACCTGGACCAGGATTGCCGCCGCGACTCAGTTGCAAGACGACGAAGTCATGTCCATCGCGCTCGGAGGCGCGCAGCTCGCGCTCTACCGCAGCGCCGGCGAATTCCACGTCACCGACAACGTCTGCACCCATCAGTACGCCCTGCTCTCGGACGGCTACGTAGAAGACGGCTGCATCGAGTGCCCGCTGCACCAGGCGCGCTTCGACCTGCGCACGGGCGTTGCCCTGTGCGCGCCGGCGACGCAGCCGATTCGCGTGTATCCGGTGCGGGTCGAGGGCGACGACGTGCTGGTCGATGCGTGAGCCGATGGCGATGTCGCACGACGCCCCCATCCTCATCGTCGGTGCCGGCCAGGCCGGCGCGACCGCTGCCGCGGCACTGCGCGCCTTCGGCCATACGGGCCGCATCGTGATGGTCGGCAACGAACGGCCCCTGCCCTACGAACGACCGCCGCTGTCGAAGGCGGTGCTGTCGGATGCGGCGATGGACGAGCGCATCGGCATCCACCCCGCGGGCTTCCACGGCGAGCGCTCGATCGAGCTGCGGCTCGGCACCGAGGTCACGTCGATCGATGCGGCGCGTTCGATCGCGCACTGCAGCGACGGCGAGGCGCTCGCCTTCAGCCGCTGTCTGCTCGCTACCGGTGGCAAGGCACGCACCCTCCCCGGCCTGGCCGAGGGCACGCCGCGCGTCCACGCCATCCGAACGCTGGCCGACGCGCAGGCGCTGCGCGAGGCGATGCGGCAGCATGCCTCGATGGTGGTGCTGGGCGCCGGATTCCTCGGGCTCGAAATCGCCTCCACCGCGCGTGGCATGGGTCTCGAGGTGACCGTGCTCGAAAGCGCAGAGCGCGTGCTGCCGCGCGCGGTGCCGCCCGTGTTCTCGGACTGGCTGGGACAGCGTGTACGCCATGCCGGCATCGAATTGCGGCTCGGCGTCCGCCCCGCATCGATCACGCCGCACGCTGACGGCGTCGCGATCGCGCTCGAGGACGGAAGGCAGCTGAATGCCCCGCTGCTCGTGGCCGCCATCGGACTCGTGCCCGAAGTCGCGCTGGCCCGGGCGAGCGGGCTCGAACTGCACCCGGCCAATGGCGGCATCCGCATCGATGCGCAATGCCGCACCAGCGCAGCGCACATCTTTGCCGCCGGCGACTGCACGAGCCAGTTCCAGCCCCTCTTCGGCGAGGAGATCCGGCTCGAATCCTGGCAGAGCGCGAACGAGCAGGCGCGCATCTCGGCCGCCGCGATGCTGGGCGTGGCCACCGAGTCCGCCGCCACGCCCTGGTTCTGGACCGACCAGTTCGGCTGCAATGTGCAGATGCTGGGCATGCCGGCCGCCGGGCTGGCCTATCGCCTGCGCGGGCCGCAGGCGACGGACGACATGGCACCGAAATTCCTCTTGCTCGGCTTCGACGGCGAAAGCCGGCTATGCCACGCCATCGCGGTCAATGCCGGCGGCGACCTGCGCCAGCTGCGCGCGCTGGTCGAGCAGCGCACGTCTTGCGACGCCGCGCTGCTGCGCGACACCTCGATCCCGTTGCGGCAAGCGGTGCGCGACACCATCGCCGCCGCTGCCGCCCCTTCACTCTCTTGACTGGAGCCCCCATGTACAGCACCCACGCGGTCATCAACCGGACCCCGAGCGCCAAGGACGCGGCACTGGCCGCCTGCCAATGGCCCGAAGACGCCCTGCACTTCATCCCCGACTGGGTCTACACCAGTGAGGCGGTCTACGACCGGGAGATGGAAAAGATCTTCCGCGGGCCCTCCTGGAACTTCGTCGCACTCGAGGCGGAGATCCCGAACACCGGCGACTTCAAGCGTTCGTACGTCGGCGCCACGCCGGTGGTAGTCGCACGCGCCGCGGACGGCTCGATCAACGTGTTCGAGAACCGTTGCGCTCACCGCGGCGCGGAGTTCTGCCGCCACGGCCAGGGCAACACCACCGAGTTCGTCTGCCCGTACCACCAGTGGTCCTACGACCTCAAGGGCAACTTGCAGGGCGTGCCCTTCAAGCGCGGCGTCAACCGCGAGGGCGGCATGCCGAAGGACTTCCGCAACGAGGACCACGGCCTCTTGAAGCTGCACGTGACCACGCGCAACGGCGTCATCTTCGCCTCCTACGCGAGCGACATGGAATCGCTGGAGGAGTACCTCACGCCGGAGATCCTGAAGGACTTCGATGTCGTATTCAACGGCAAGCGGCTGAAGGTGCACGGCTACTACAAGAACGAACTGCCGTGCAACTGGAAGATGTATCACGAGAACCTGAAGGACCCGTACCACGCGACGCTGCTGCACTCCTTCCTCGTGGTGTTCGGCCTGCTGGTCGCGGGCAACGACGCCGCGATGATCACCGACCCGGCGCACGGCCGCCACGGCACCATGGCTTCGGCCAAGAAGGAGGACAAGTACGCCGCCGTCAGCGACGAGAACAAGAAGGAGATGCGCTCCTTCCACGAGGGCATGCGCCTGCGCGACGACCGCTTCCTCGACTTCGTGAAGGAGTTCGATTCACCCTGGTCGGTGACGATGCAGACCATCTGGCCCAACCTGGTGGTGCAGCGCGAGATGAACACGCTGGGCGTGCGGCAGATCGTGCCCAACGGCCCGAACAGCATGCTGATGCTGTGGACCATGTTCGGCTATGAGGACGACACCGAGGAGATGGAGCAGCACCGCCTGCGCCAGGGCAACCTCATGGGCCCGGCCGGCTTCCTCGGCCTGGAGGACAACGAGGCGATGAAGTTCGTGCAGGAAGGCGTACGCCGCTCCAGCACCGACCGCAACGTGCTGAAGCTCGATTCGAACCACGCGGGCACGACCAAGTCGCTGATCTCGGAAGCATCGATCCGCGCGATGTACAGCTACTACCGCGAAGTGATGGGGTTCTGAAGCCATGAAGCCCTCGACCCGCACCCTCTACCGCGAACGCGGCATCGACGCCGCCCGCGCCATCGCGCTGCGCCACGAGATCGAAGACTTCAACAGCGAGTACTGCGCCGTGCTCGATGCCGGCCAGGTCGAGGCCTGGCCCGCGTTCTTCGCGGAAGACGGCATCTACCGCGTCACCGCGCGCGAGAACGCCGAGCTCGGCCTGCCGGTCGGCCTCGTGTATGCGCAGGGTCGCAACATGATGCACGACCGCGCCGTCGCAATCGCCCGCACGCAGATGTTCGCGCCGCGCTACAACCTGCACCTGGTGACGAACACGCGCGTCACTTCGGAATCGGCAGATGGCGAGATCGCAGCGCAGGCCAACTTCCTGCTGCTGCAGACCCTGGTGGAAGGTCCGAGCACGATCCACATGGCCGGCACCTACTACGACCGCTTCGTGCGCGTCGATGGCGCCATGCTGCTGAAGGAACGCCAGGCGATCTACGACACCACGATCATCGCCAACGACCTGGTGTACCCGCTGTGATCAGGGTGGTGTCAAATCGTGCGCAGCACGGTACGGCTGTACTGGTTGTTGGCCTCGACCAGGATGCGCATCAGGTCCATGAGCATGGTGCGCTCGGCAGGTCGCAGCGGCTCCAGCAAGCGCTCCTGCGCGCGCGCCATGCCGCCACGCAGCGACTCGACCACCTTGCGGCCCTCTTCCGTCAAGCGCACGTGGCGCGTGCGCTTGTCGGCAGGGTTGGTGCGGCGTTCGACCAGGCCGCGGTCTTCCAGGCGCTTGACCACGTCGGCGGTGGTCGTGCGGTCGAGGCCGACCTCCTGGCCCAGCGAGGTCTGGTCGAGATCGGGCAGCACGGAAACCGCGGTGAGGATGCCGTACTGCACGGGCGTCACGTTCTGCGACTTGCACTCTTCGAAGAACAACGCGTAGTGAATCTGATGCAGGCGCCGAACCAGAAAACCGGGCCGTGCAAAGAGCAGCTCCTTCGCCGGATCGACGGTGGTCATCTCCAGTTCGGGCTCTTGAATTGCGGTCTCGCGCGTTGATCGACGCTGCCTGGATGCCACCTGAACCCCTTTTGTAAGCACACTGATCATTGTAGCGACGCGATGCACCCGCAGACCCTTTCTCCTCCTAGCGCGATCCCCGAAAGCCGCATCCGGCGCGCCCATCAGCGCGGCACCCAGGAGACCGATTGGCTGCAGGCGCGCTTCAGCTTTTCCTTCGGCGACTACCGCGATCCCAACCACACGCACTGGGGATCGCTGCGCGCGCTCAACGACGACTGGGTCGCGCCGGGGCGCGGCTTCGCATGGCACGGCCATCGCGACATCGAGAGCCTCACCTACCCGATCAACGGGCGCATCCATCACACCGACAGCCTCGGCAACGACTACGTTTTCGGTCCCGGCGAACTGCATCGCATGAGCGCCGGCGCCGGCGTCGCGCACGCGGAGATGAATGCATCCGACACCGAGCCCGAGCGGCACCTGCAGATCTGGCTCTACCCGCGCGACCGCGGCGCGAGCCCCGGCTGCGAGCTGGTGCGCATCGACGAGAACAGCAAGCGCGACCGCTGGTGCCTGATCGCCTCGCCCGACGGGCGCGAGGGTTCGGCCACGGTCGGCCAGGACGCGCGGCTCTTCGTGAGCCGCCTGAGGCAGGGCATGTCGCTGGGCTACGGGCTCGAGGAGCACCGTCTCGGCTACCTGCACGTGGTGGCGGGCGAGCTCCGAGTCGATCCCGGCGTGCTGCTGCACGCGGGCGACGCCCTTCGCTTCACGCACCACGACGCGCTCGCCGTCGCGGCAGAGGCACCCGACACCGAAGTGCTGCTCTTCGATCTGTAGATCGCGACACCAGCCCACCTTTGTTTCACACCTGGAGTTTGTTCAATGACGAGGATTCGCAAGATCGCACTGGAAGAGCATTTCATGGCGCCCGGCTTCGAGCGCTATTCGAAGAGCTTCATGCAACACATCGACCCGGCCGTGTACACGGAGCTTTCGCGCCGGCTCACGGATTTCGATGAGCTGCGGCTCGCCGAGATGGATCGCGCAGGCATCGACCTGGTGATCCTGTCGCAGACCGGCCCGGGCGTGCAGGGCGAGACGGACCTGGCCAGCGCCATCGACGGCGCGAAGATGAACAACGACTTCCTCGCCGAGCGCGTCGCGCGCCGCCCGACACGCTACGCCGGCTTCGCCGCGCTGCCGATGCAGGACCCGAAGGCGGCCGCCGACGAACTCGAGCGCGCGGTCGTTCAGCTCGGCTTCAAGGGCGCGCTGGTCAACGGCCACACGCAAGGCACCTACTACGACGACCCGGCCTACGACCAGTTCTGGGAACGCATGCAGGCGCTCGACGTCCCGCTCTACCTGCACCCGATCGACTTGCCGTCGATCCCGGCCTCTTTCGCCGGGCACCCGGAACTGCACGGCGCGGCGTGGGGATGGAACGTGGAGACCGCGACGCACGCGCTGCGGCTCCTGTTCGGCGGCGTGTTCGACCGCTTCCCGCGCCTCACGCTGGTCCTCGGCCACATGGGCGAAGGCCTGCCCTTCCAGCGCTGGCGCTTCGACAGCCGATTCGCCGCCTACCCGCACGGACTCACGCTGCGACGCGCACCTTCCGAATACATCGGCAGCAACATCGTGATCACCACCTCCGGCGTCTGCTCGCACGCGACGCTGGCCGGCGCGATCGGCGAGATGGGCGCCGAGGCCGTGATGTTCTCGGTCGACTACCCCTATGAATCGACGGCAACCGCGGCCGAGTTCATCGAGACCGCGCCGCTCGACGAACGCACGCGCGCGCTCGTGTGTCACGGCAATGCCGAGCGCCTGTTCAAGCTGAACACGGCCTGAGCCTTCTTTCCAATTCACTCAACGACGGAGCCCACCATGCCCAAGACAAGCTACCGCATCGGCCAGATCGTGCCGAGCTCGAACACCACCATGGAGACCGAGATTCCCGCCATGCTGACCGCGCGCCAGCTGGTGCGGCCCGAGCGCTTCACCTTCCACTCGAGCCGCATGCGCATGAAGACGGTCAAGAAGGACGAGCTGGCCGCGATGAACGCCGAATCCGACCGCTGCGCGCTCGAGCTGAGCGATGCGCGCGTCGACGTGCTCGGCTATGCCTGCCTGGTCGCGATCATGGCGATGGGCCATGGCTACCACCGCAGTTCCGAGCAGCGGCTGCGCGGTCGTACCGAGGAGAACGGGGGCAACGCGCCGGTAGTGACCAGCGCCGGCGCGCTGGTCGATGCGCTGAAGGTGATCGGCGCCAAGCGCATCGCCCTGGTAGCGCCGTACATGTTGCCGCTCACCGAGCTGGTGGTCGACTACATCCGCAACGAAGGCTACGAGGTGGTCGACTGGCGCGCGCTCGAGATCGCCGACAACCTCGAAGTCGGCCGCCACGATCCGGCGCGCCTGCCTGGCATCGTCGCAGGCATGAACACGCGCGACGTCGACGCGATCGTGCTGTCGGCCTGCGTGCAGATGCCTTCGCTGCCCTCGGTGGCCAAGGTCGAGGCCATGACCGGCAAGCCGGTCGTGACCGCCGCCATCGCGACCACCTACGCGATGCTGAAGGCGCTCGACCTCGAGCCGGTGGTACCGGGTGCGGGTGCCCTGCTGTCCGGCGCCTATTGAGAAAACGCAGCATGACGAACAGCAGCACCTTCCTCTATGGCGCGAATGTGCGCGCCAACGGCATCCGCCAGCACTACCTGCGCTACGGCGGCCGGGGCCGGCCGGTGGTCCTGGTCCCGGGCATCACGAGTCCGGCCGTGACCTGGGGCTTCGTCGCCGAGCAGTTCGGACACCGCTTCGACACCTATGTGCTCGACGCCCGCGGCCGCGGCCTCTCGGAAGCCTCGGACGCACTCGATTACGGGCTCGACGCCTGCGCGGCCGATGTCGGCGCCTTCGCCGAAGCACTGGATCTGGACGGCTATGCGCTGGTCGGCCATTCGATGGGCGCGCGCATCGGCATCCGCACGGCGCGCCATCATGCGCACGGCCTCGAACGGCTTGTGCTGATCGATCCGCCGGTTTCGGGTCCGGGGCGACGCCCCTACCCGGCCCAACTGAATTGGTACATCGACTCGATCCGCCTGATGCGCGAAGGCGCCGGCATCGAAGCCCTGCGCCCCTTCTCGCCGGCCTGGACCGACGCGCAGCTGCGTCTGCGCTCCGAATGGCTGCATACCTGCGACGAACGCGCGATCGTGGCCACCTACGACAGCTTCCACCAGGACGACATCCATGCCGACCTGCCGCACGTCAAGGCGCCGACGCTCTTGATGGCAGCCGGCCGCGGCGATGTCATCCGCGCGGCCGAGCTCGCAGAGATGCAGCAGCTGTTGCCCGCAATGCAAGTCGCGCACGTGCCGAACGCCGGCCACATGATCCCGTGGGACGACGAACCCGGCTTCTACCGCGCCTTCGGCGATTTCCTCGGCGTTCCGATTCAAGGAGAAGCCCATGCCGGTCAGTGACCATCAATTGATCGGCGCCTGGAACCAGGTACTGACGCTCTCGAAATTGCAGCCTGGCCAGACCGTGACCGTGCTGACCAGCGCCGCCACGCATCCACAGACGCTCTCGTGCGCGCTGGTGGCGGCGCAGGCCATGGGCGCGATCGTCAACCGGCTCGACCTGCCGCCCGTCAACGCCGAGAAGTCGCTGAGCCGCGACAGCTTGGCCTACCTCGGCACCACGCCGCTGACCGGCAACCGGGCCGCGATCGCGGCCCTGAAGGCCAGCGACCTGGTGCTCGACCTGATGACGCTGCTCTTCTCGCCCGAGCAGCACGAGGTGCTGGCCTCGGGCACCAAGATTCTGCTCGCGGTCGAGCCGCCCGAGGTGCTGGTGCGCATGCTGCCGACCGAGGCCGATCGAATCCGCGTCAAGGCCGCCGCCGAAAAGTTCGCACGCGCGAAGGAGATGCACGTGGTGTCTGACGCCGGCACCGACCTGCGCTGCCCGCTCGGCCAATTCCCCGCGATCAGCGAATACGGCTTCGTCGACGAGCCCGGGCGCTGGGACCACTGGCCCAGCGGCTTCGTGCTGACCTTTCCAGACGAAGGCGGCGCCAGCGGCCGCATCGTGATCGACCGCGGCGACATCCTGCTGCCGCAAAAGTCGTACGTCGCGGACCGCATCGTGCTCACGGTTGAGAAGGGCTACGCGACGACGATCGAGGGTGGGTTGGACGCCGAGCTCCTCAGCGACTACATGGCGTCGTTTCGCGACCCCGAGGCCTATGCGATCTCGCACATCGGCTGGGGCCTGCAGCCGCGCGCGCGCTGGTCGACGCTGGGTCTCTACGATCGCGAGGCCTCGATCGGCATGGATGCGCGCGCCTACGAAGGCAACTTCCTGTTCTCGCTCGGGCCGAACAACGAAGCAGGCGGCCAGCGCACGACGGCCTGCCATATCGATATCTCGCTGCGCCGCTGCACCGTGCGGCTGGACGGCGAACACGTGGTGCGCCAAGGCAAGGTGATGGACGGCAAGGGGATCGACGATGCATGCTGAGATCCAGACCTATGAACGTCAGGGCTTCGGCGCCTCGCTGCCTTTGCGCGGGCCATTTGGGCTCCTCATCGTCGACTTCGTCAACGGTTTCGCCGATGCGCAGGTTTTTGGCGGCGGCAACATTGCCGAGGCCATTGCGAACACTGTGCCGCTGCTTGGGGCCGCTCGCGAACGTGGCTGGGTGATTGCCCATAGTCGAATCGTGTTTGCCGACGACGACTCCGACCACAACATCTTTTCGATGAAGGTGCCGGGCATGCTCAGTCTCAAGGAACGCGCGCCGAACAGTGCGATCGTGCCGCAGCTTTCGCCGCACGCAGGCGAGTTGGTCGTTCGCAAGACGGTGCCCTCGGCCTTCTTCGGAACCCCGCTGGCCGCATGGCTGGCGCAGCGCGGGGTTCAGACACTGCTCGTCGCCGGCTCAGTAACCAGCGGCTGCGTCAGAGCCAGCGTCGTCGATGCGATGTCGTACGGCTTCCGGCCTTTGGTCGTGTCCGACTGCGTTGGGGACCGCGCCCTTGGGCCACATGAGTCCAGCCTCTTCGATATGGAGCAGAAGTACGCCGCTGTCATGCGGCGCGAAGCCGCATTGAGTGCAATCGCAGCATGTGACGAGTAGCCGAAGCTGCTCGCATCCTGAAATCCGTTACCGGGCACCATCAATCTCGGGGTCGATTTGTTTTCGGTGTCAAAACTGACGGTTCGCATCCCCAGCAACGGCGACCCACCTCAGGGTCGACAAAGTCGTGGACTCGAACCTCCTCAGGCTCGCCCTCGGGGCGCCACTCGCGTCCGCCATTCTTGTACTGGCCCACCAGCTCTTTCTTCTTCGTGTCCACCGAGATCACAGGCTGGCCGCCAGCGAGGGCCGCCTTTACGTGTGCCAAGCCAGCGTGGACACCGCGCTGGTCGAAACCCACTGGGACACTTTGGTGCATCTGGCCGCCTCGGTGATGTCGGGCCACGCCAGTGCGGTGACCGCGCTGGCCAGATTCGGCTCGGCGGCCCGGGGAGACCCGATTTATGACGCCGGTGTTCAGCTGGGCAAGCTGCTGAGGACGGTGTTCCTGGCCGACTATCTCGTCAATGCCGGTTTCCGGCGCGAGTTGCGTCGGGTACTCAACCGCGGCGAGGCGGTGAACGCGCCCAAGCGCGCGATCTACACCGGCCGCGTCACGCCGGCGCAAGCGCGGCGTCCCGATGAGATGCAGGCCGTGGCCGACGCCCTGAGCCTTTTGGTCAACATCGTGATGGCCTGGAACACGGCGCAGATGCAGGCAGTGCTGGACCGGTGGGCCAATCGGCGCCAGATCGTGCCGCCGGAGCTGACCGGGCGCATCGCGCCGACAAGGCTCGAGGGCATCAACCTGCGCGGCGTGTTCCGTTTCCCCGTCGAGCGCTATGCGGCACAACTGCTACCGTCACAAACTGCAGGCAAAATAAGGGCCAGTGGCTGAAATCGACCTCCGAACGGCGCGCTTTGGAGTGGCAAGCGAGGGGTAACAGAAACTCATGCCGCGACAAGGACTTGCGAGCGCCACCAGCGCGAAACCCGCGCCGATGCTCATCGGTCGATGCGTCACTTTCTGCACTCAAAACAAGTCGACCCCGTGAGGAGCACCATGGCTTCTATCGCAAACGATCTTGCCATGGTGCTCAGCACTGCCCGCACACCGGGTGAGTACTACGCGACGGGTGCGTGCGCTATACCGTTGCCCCGTCTGGAGGTAAACGGCGTCGGTCCCATCGCCCTGCCGCTGCTCCCGACGCAGGCCGGGCAACTCATCGGGGTTGCCGAGCGCGCTCCATATGGACGCGGTGAAGAGACCTTGGTCGATACCGAAGTTAGGCGCACCTGGCAGATCAGCGCTGAGCGCGTGCTGATCGAGGGGCACAACTGGACACGAACCTTGAGCGCCATCGTGGCACGCGCCGCAGCGGGGCTCGGCGTGACCGATGCGGTGGTGCCTGCTCTCTACAAACTCCTGGTCTACGACCAGGGTAGCTTTTTCGTCGGCCACCGCGACACCGAGAAGGCGCCTGGCATGTTCGCCACGCTCATCATCGCGCTGCCCTCGGTGCACACGGGAGGCGAACTCGTGATACGCCACAAGGGACGGGAAGTGCTGCTGGATCTGCGCTGTCAAGACCCTTCCGAGGCGGCTTTCGCGGCTTTCTATGCCGACTGCGTGCACGAGGTGCTGCCCGTGACCTCCGGTTGCCGTCTGGCGCTCGTCTACAACCTGCTGCGCAAGGGGCGAGGCCGGCTTCCAGAGCCCCCGTCCTATGACACCGAGCAGGCCCGGCTGGCTGCACTTCTGCAGCGCTGGGCTGCGAGCAAGCAATCGCCCAACGACACGTCGCCGGAAAAGCTCGTTTACCCGCTCGAGCACGCGTACACGCCAGCCGAGCTTTCTTTCCTGGCGCTGAAAGGCCCGGATGCAGCTGCGGCCGCGGTGCTCACCGCGGCTGCGCAGCGCTCCGGCTGCGACCTCCATGTCGCGCTGCTGACGATCCACGAGAGTGGCTCCGCTGAGTACACGGGCTATTCCGGCTCGCGCTGGAGGGGACGAGCAGACGAGGAGGATGAGGAGGAATTTGAAATCGGCGAGGTCTGCGACCGAAGTCCGACGCTATCCAACTGGGGACGACCCGACGGCAGCCAGGCGGCGTTCGGCGTCTTTCCCTTCGACAACGCTGAACTTTGCCCCTCCGACGCTTTGGACGACATGGAGCCGGACGAGCAGTATTTTCAGGAGGCGACAGGCAACGAAGGCGCGTCCTTCGAGCGGACATACAGGCGGGCGGCTCTTGTACTGTGGCCGCAGCAGCGGCGCCTCGCGGTTTTCAATCAGGCCGGCCTTGCTGTCACGTTGCCCTACTTGAGCGAGCTGACCAGGCGCTGGGCCCAGAGTGGCGAGGATCACGAATCGCCCCTGTGGCGCGAGGCACACGAACTGTCAGGTCACATGCTGAGCACTTGGCCCAGGGTCATCCGCCATTTCCAGCAGGCCGAACAAAGCGAGCGCGCGAGCTTGCTCGCCCTGCTCGCTCGACTCAAGGACACGGCCCGCATCGAGGCTTTCCTAGTCGACATCATTGCTGCGGGCATCTATGGCAGGAGCGACAACGAGGCGTTGCTCCGAGCCCTGCTCTTGCTGCCGGCAGTGCGCGCTGGCGAATGGATCGAGCGCATCATCGCCGCAAACGTTGCAATCAGCCTCGGTGCTTGCGCCGACTTGCTGGCCCGCAGCGCGCGGTTGGCTGTCCTGGAGGGACTTCTGGCAGACGCCGGTATCGCTCTGGTCCAGGCGCTGCCCGGCAATCCGAAGCAAATCATTCGGCCCGAGAATGCATGGCAACGCGAAAGCGTCGATGTTGGCACCGTCGCAGACCTCGTCACGGCGCTGTACCGAATCGACGCGAACCTGGCGGAGCGCGCGGTGGATCACATGCTGGCGTGGCCTGATACTTATGGTCTGGATGATCTCATCCTGCCCGCCATCCGTCGTCTGACCGAGTCCAAGGAAATCCACAAGCATGTCGCCGTCGAGCGCTTGCGCACGGCCTGCCTCGAGCATCTTCGCGCGCGCGTGGCGCAAGCCTTGGAACCGCCCAGCGATTGGGCTCGCGCTGCCGTACTCGGATGTCGATGCCGTCGCTGCAATGAGCTGCGCCAATTCCTGCTCAATGCTGGCCAAAAGACCTGGATCTTCAAAGCTGCCGAATTCGATCGGTCACATGTACTGACGTCGGTACAACGCGACGGGTGCGATGTGGACTGCGTGACCGATCGACGGGGCCGCCCTTACAGCCTGGTGTGCACCAAAAACCAGGCCAGCTACGACAAGCGTGCCAAACAGCGAAAGCAGGATCTCGAAGATATGTCTCGGCTTGCATAGACCTAAAGCGACCCGGTCATTCGGCCACGCCCGGGTCAATTTTGTTTTCGGGGTGAAGAGTGGCGAGAGCGTTCGATTTGACGGGGTTCCTTCGTTCCGCTTGAAGGCGCGTCGCTTGGAGGAAGCGTGGTCATTGGGAGCGACGGTTCGATTCTGGTCGCGCTTAGAAGCAGTGGTCCCTACATTTTTCCGAACGTGCCGTGAACAATCACGTTCACGAATCTCCGTCATAAACGAAAGGTCAGCGAACCCCGAGAAGGCGCGAAGCGGCCCGAATGCCGCCGTTTTTTCAGCGGCAGGAGAACATGCGCTGAAGGGATTGCCGGGAACGCATCGCATCTTCACGCTCGCAGATCGGTCCCTGCGACAGGGTGGACACGGCATACGAACACCGACTAGCCAAAAGTAGGGATGTCCGCCACCTCTGCGCGGCGCACAATGCGCCGCACCGCCAAACACGAGGGTCGGCCAATGAAAACCGATGGGAAGAGCTACGCCCTGCCGATCGCCATCGCGTTGGGAGGTGTCGTCGCCGCCGCGCTCAAACTCGGCGCCCGTAAAACAGAAACTGCAGCCGAACAGTCAGCCTCATTCGAACCATCGAGCGCGATCCCACCTCTTACCCCGCCCACACAGCGTGCTTCGATTTCGGTGACGAAGCCGATTGCGCCTGAAATGGAAAGGCCGGTCGACAAGATCATCGTCGCGATTCACGGCATCGGCAGTCAATCCAGGAGCAGCACGATCCGGACCGTCGCAAGTCGGTTTGGCGATCGCAGCAATCCTCCAGTACCAACTCAACCGCTTGGCTTCTTCAATCTGGGCGATGAGACAAAGGTCCAGATCAGCTACCTGAATCCTTACGACCCTGATGATCCGCTGCGTCGGATCGGCTTTGCCGAGATTTTCTGGGCGGACATACCGAAGGCTGTCGTGAAGCAGGAAGATCTGCTCGAAGAGACCAAGGCATGGGGTCGAACCGTCGTGGGGCGCGCTCAATCTGCGTACGACAACATGCTGAAGACTACGGGGAGGCTTGGCAAGCCGGACGAACAGCAGTTCGCGCCTGCGGATTTCGACATGGGCATAGCCGTTGTCGAAGAAATCGTCGAAACCGTTGGAGTTATGGATGGCCTGCTTTTCATTCTGGGGAAGATGGGGCTGTTCAAGTTCGACCTGGCACCCCTACTGAGGGATTACATCGGGGACGTGCAACTGGTTGCCGACTTTCCGTTTCAGCGCGACAGGATCCTGTTCCGCTTTCATAGCGCGCTCGGCAAGATCGTTGAGGCTTTCGCGAAGCACAACAGCATGCACAAGGGTCCAGCCAGGCCAGAGATCTACATCGTGGCACACAGCGAAGGCACCGTCATTAGCTTCCTCGGAATGCTCGAGGCATTCACTGGAAAGGCCGTCAGCGATCCAGAGGGCAAGGACAAGAAGGTCTATGAAAGCAAGGACTGGATCGGAGATGTGCACGGGTACATGACGATCGGGTCTCCAATCGACAAACACATCCTGCTGTGGCCAAGTCTCTGGACGGAATTCGAGGGCATGCTAGGGACCACCCTGCAGAAGACAGGCACAATCTCATTTCCCCATCGATTGGGACAGCCCGGCGTCACCCTTGGTCAGAAGATTGAGTGGCGCAACTATTACGACTTTGGCGATCCAATCGGCTTCCAGTTGGACACAGCCGTGGAGTTCCTTTGCCGGCATCAGTGCGGCGCCTTTGAGTTCGTTACCAAGGAACATGACATCGGCTTCAGCCGATACTGGCTTCCTGGCAAGGCTCACAACGACTACTGGACCGACAAAGACGTCTTCGGCCACTTCATTGACAACGTCGTGTCGCCACCCACTACTCGGAAGGCAGCGCCGCCACCTCAAAGCAGGCCACTGCGCGGCGGCAGCAGCACCGCGATTCCCTACCTTCTCAGCTTCGTGATCCACCTTGGCGCCGTGTTCGCCATGTACAAGGGAATCGTGGAAATCGACGATGCGAAGCAGTTTGTTAAAGGCGCGGTCCCACTCTTGCTCCTGAGCGTTTTGCTGTTTGCCGTTACTGTCGGCGCCCGGCTACCGCGGCTCGTGAAGACCGAGGGTATTCGTTGGCACTGCATCGCGTTGGCCTTCTTCGCCACCGGTGCGGCGTGCATCTGGGGCCTGCCCGACGAAACGGTCGGCTATCTTACCGTTCCATTTGTGCGCCCACTTGCCGGCTTTCTACCAATGCTCAACGTGTCCAATCCAGAAAGCTTGAAAGCGCACGCTGAATCTCTCAAATACATCTTCGCTGCCACCTGCTTCGCAGTTACCTTGTCAGGATGGTTGGTGTTTCGCAAGCCAAAGTATGGGCGCCGGGCGCTGCTGATTTTTGGGGGCTCCGAGGTTGCGTACATAGTGCTGACGCAACTCTTTGGCGCCTCACTAGCCCCGACTTGGCCAATGCTACTTGCTGGGCTGGCGTTTCTCTACCTTTGGTGGCTGGGAATCCTTGTGTTCGACCTTGCCTTCGTCTGGCATCGGTACATCCGGAACTCGGTGGCGATCGACATCGTGCGGCAATGGCACAGAGGAAAAGACGTGACGCGTCGCACGCCAAGCAACCTGTGGAAGCGGCCCGATCCGCCGCAGGACCGAGCGCCGTAAATGACTCTTGCGTTTGATTTCGAGAGCATCCAGAAGTTGGGGGTACTACGCCGCGAGCTCCTCCTGTGCGCCAGCGCCAAAGCCCGGATACCACTTCCGGAACGCCGCGCAGAGCGCATCATTCAGGACGTGAACTCGGATCTGAAGAAGCAAGTGGGCTCCACGCGGCGTCCAGCGCAGCTGCTGCTTCTTCACGAATCGCTTGGCGACCACCTGATTGACGGCAGATTCGACGAAGCCGGTGGAAATGCGCTCGCCACATCTGTATCGCTTGGGTCGAGGGGGGCCGGCGCTGGCGGGGAGGAACTGAGATCGCTAGCGCCGGTGCGCCATATGGCGTAAACTATGCGCCATATGGCACAAAGTCCTCATGTCGTTAGCGAAGAACTTCGGCGCACCCTCGGCTTTATCGGCATGGCGCGTCAGAACGTCTTCGTGACGTTTTCGCCGAACGACGCACCTGTCTTGCAGCCCAAGGCGATCGATCTGCTGGCTGGGCGGCTGCACATCGATACGTCGATCCTGTTGGACGTGTCGCGCATCCCCGCGCGGACGTTCCAGCGACGACAAGCTGAAGGGAAGGCGCTTTCCGAGACCGAGACGGATCGCGTGCTGCGCATCGCGCGAGTCGCAAGCATGGCGGAGCGCGTTCTCGGAGATGCCGAGAAAGCAACCCGATGGCTGTCGAAAGAGAACCGCATGCTCGGCGCCAAGCCGCTCGAGCTGCTGGCGACCGACATGGGCACCCACGAAGTTGAAGCTGAGCTTAATCGCATCGAGATGGGCGACTTCGCCTGATGCGGGTCTTCCGTATCAGCAAACCGACATACGTCGGGACTGCGCTTTCTGGCCAGGGCTCCTCCATCACTCCGGGTCGGTGGAACTCGCAGGGTGTCCGCCTTGCCTACACGGCCGGGTCGGCATCTCTCGCAATGCTGGAGTTGCTGGTGCACCTCGACAAGGAAGATGTTCCAACAGGCCTGCGCTTGCTGAGCTTCGAGGTTCCGGACGACGCCATCGTGGAACTCGATCCATGGCCCGTCGGGTGGGACAGTCTTCCCTATTCAGCGACGGTTCGAGCAGCAGGAGACGCCTGGGTCGCCGCAGCCGGGTCTCTCGCGCTGGGGGTGCCCAGTGCCATCGCTCGGCATGAGTTCAACGTGCTGATTAACCCCGCGCACACTCGCTTCGTGGAAGCTCGCCTGCTCGACGATGAAGACTTGGCGCTCGACGCCCGGCTATTCCAGTCGCCCTAGACGCCAAGTGCGCAACCGGGCCCTCCCCGACCGAAGTCAGTGGCCAAGAACGCTCCACCGGCCGTTAGCCGGTTTCACGCTGGGGGGAGAACTTGCAGGGATCCCGCGGGCAGAGCTACGGGAGCTACTTCTTGCCCCAATGGCGAAAGTCGATGTCGGACAGCTGCTGGTCGAAGGTGAAGCGCTGCCGATAGAAGCGCGGCCTGGCCGCAATGCGGCGCGTCAATCTGGATGAGAAGAGCGCGTCAATCAAGATGAGAAGGATGGCGTGGCTGGGAGGTTGGCGGGCGTAGCCCGACGACCTCCCAGCCACGCCGCGACGGGTTTCCCCCACGGGACGCCTCG
>NZ_JAGGNV010000062.1 GCF_018614955.1 Variovorax paradoxus | reverse complement strand
GCGGCGGCGTGGGCGCCCCCGCCGTGGCGGGCTGGGGCGGTGCGGGCGTCGCGGGCGCCTGCGGGCGGGCGGCCCCCGCCTTGCCGGCGAGCGGGCCGTTGGGGTCCCAGTCGCGGTTCTTGCGGGCTTCGGCTTCGTCCTGCTCGGGGCCGCCGCGCTGGGTCTTGGTCATGAAGGGGATCGGCACCTTGGTCACATAGACCGCGATGCCCAGCGCCACGCCCAGCCCCAGCACCAGGCCGACGATCAGCCCGATGACGATGTTGCCGCTCTGTCTTTTAGTCATGGTTCGAAATCACATCTTGCGCGGCGCGCTCACGCCGAGAATTGCCAGCCCATTGTGCAGCACCTGCGCGGTGGCCGCGACCAGCGCCAGGCGGGCCAGTTTCACCGGCTCGTCGTCGACCAGGATGCGCTCGGCGTCGTAGTAGCTGTGGTAGCAGGCGGCCAGTTCGCGCAGGTAGAAGGTGACGTCGTGCGGCGCGAAATCCTTGGCCGCGGCCGCGAGCATGTCGGGGTACTTGGCCAAGAGCAGCAACAGCGCCTGCGCAGCCGGGCTTTGCAGCGGCGCGAGGTCGACATCCGCCAGCGCGCCCGAATCGCCGCCCCAGGCGGCCAGCACCGAGCAGATGCGTGCATGCGCGTACTGCACGTAGTAAACCGGGTTGTCGTTGTTCTGCGCCAGCGCGAGGTCGATGTCGAAGGTGTATTCGGTATCGGGCTTGCGGCTCAGGAGAAAGAAGCGCACGGCGTCGGTGCTGGTCCACTCGATCAGGTCGCGCAGCGTCACGTAGCTGCCGGCGCGCTTGCTGATCTTGACCTCTTCGCCGCCGCGCATCACGCGCACCATGGTGTGCAGCACGTACTCGGGATAGCCGGCCGGGATGCCGACGTTCGCGGCCTGCAGGCCGGCACGCACGCGCGCGATCGTGCCGTGGTGGTCAGTGCCCTGGATGTTGACCACCTCGCCGAAGCCGCGCTCCCACTTGGCGATGTGATAGGCGACGTCGGGCACGAAGTAGGTGTAGCTGCCGTCGCTCTTGCGCATCACGCGGTCCTTGTCGTCGCCGTAGTCGGTCGACTTCAGCCACAGGGCGCCGTCCTGCTCGTAGGTCTTGCCGGCCTCGACGAGCCGCTTCACCGTGGCCTCGACCCGGCCGCTGGTGTAGAGGCTCGATTCGAGATAGTAGTTGTCGAAGCGGACCTGGAAGGCCTTCAGGTCCAGGTCCTGCTCGTGGCGCAGGTAGGCCACGGCGAACTGGCGGATCGAGTCGATGTCGTCGACATCGCCGCTCGCGGTGTATTCGCGGTCGTCCGAGCGCACAGTCTTCTTCGCCTTGAAGTCCTCGGCGATGTCGGCGATGTATTCGCCGTTGTAGGCCTGCTCGGGCCATTCGGCATCGCCCGGCTTGAAGCCCTTGGCGCGCAGCTGGGTGCTGATGGCGAGCGTTTGGATCTGCACGCCCGCGTCGTTGTAATAGAACTCGCGCCACACCTGCGCGCCCTGCGACGCGAGCAGGTTGCAGATCGCGTCGCCGAGCGCGGCCTGGCGGCCGTGGCCCACGTGCAGCGGGCCGGTGGGGTTGGCGGAGACGAACTCGACCAGCACACGATCGCTGCGCGCGGGCTGGCGGCCGAAGGCCCCGCCCGCGGCCAGCACCTCGCGCACCACCTGCTGCTTGGCCGCGGTCTTGAGGCGGATGTTCAGGAAGCCGGGCCCGGCGATCTCGATGGCATTGACCCACTGCGCGAAGGCCGGGGTGGCCTTGAGTGCGGCGCTGATGTCCTCGGCCAGTTCGCGCGGCTTGCGCGCCAGGGGCTTGGCGAGCTGCATCGCCGCCGTGCTTGCGAGATCGCCATGCGCCGCGACCTTGGGCGATTCGAACGCGGCTTTGGCGCCGGCGCCGGGCGAGAAGGATTCGAGCGTGTTCGCGAGCGCCGCGAGCAGCTCCTGTTTGACCAATAGCATCGCGGGATTTTACCGGGGGCAAACCCGGCCCCGGCCGGCGATGGTCATCCGGGCGCTGCCTCGGCCCGTTAGCATGGGCGGCCCCGGCCGGGGCTCCTGTCACAACCCACCCTCGAGGACACCTACACCATGAAGAAGCTTCTCTCCCTGTTTGCCGTGGCCACCTGTCTCTCCCTCGGCGTCGCGCACGCGCAGGACAAGGCCCCCACGGCCCAGCAAAGCAAGATGGCGACCTGCAACAAGGATGCCGGCGACAAGAAGGGCGACGAGCGCAAGGCCTTCATGAAGACCTGCCTCTCGGCCAAGCCGGTGACGCAGCAGGACAAGATGAAGAGCTGCAATGCCGACCCCAAGGCCAAGGCCCTGAAGGGCGACGAGCGCAAGGCCTTCATGAAGGAATGCCTCTCGGCCAAGCCGGCCGCCTGAGCGCAGCCTCTGATCCATAAAGACCCCGCCGGCTTCGGCCGCGCGGGGTTTTTTGTTACTTCAGCACACTGAAGAGGTTGTTGAAGTCGTCGGTCCAGGGCTCGAGGCCCGGGATCGGCTCGAGGACGGAAGTGGCGCCGCGGATCGGATCGCGCACCAAGGCCTGCGGGTCGCGCGACACCAGCACCCAGTCGGTCTCGTGCAGGCTCGTCGATTTGTCTGGCTGGTCCACCACCAGCGCCGCGTGCAGGCCCTTGGCGCGCGCGATCTTGTCGACCACCGGCCCCAGGGCCAGGTAGCGGTTGCTTACATGGAAGGCGATCACGCCGCCGGGCTGCATGTGGCGCAGATAGACATCCATCGCCTCTGCCGTGATCAGGTGAATGGGTATCGAGTCGCCCGAGAAGGCATCGACCGCGAGCACGTCGAAGCGCTGTGGGCTCTCGCGCTCCAGCGCGAGCCGGGCATCGCCCAGCACCCGCTCGATGCGAGCCGCGCTGTCGGCCAGGAAGCTGAACTCGCGATCGGCCAGCTCGAAGACCAGTGGGTTGATCTCATAGAAGCGGTAGACGTCGCCCGGCCGGCCGTAGACCGCCAGCGTGCCGGTGCCGAGGCCGATCAGCCCGACGCGGCGCGGGCCCGCCGGCGCGGCGGCGATCGCGCGTCCGATACCTGAGGTGGGCCCGTAGTAAGTCGTTGGCTCGCGGCGCAATGCGGGCGCGAGGTACTGCTCGCCGTGCTTGATCGAGCCGTGATAGAGCTTGCGCATCGCGCCCTTCGCACCGCTGCGCGTTTCCGTGGTGAGCAGCGCGCCGTAGAAATTGCGCTCCATGCGAAAAATGCCGACCGCATCGCTCTTCACCTGCTGTACGAAGAACCAGGCGCAGCAACCGGCCAGCGCCAGCGAGGCCGCGATGGCGATGCGCTTGCGGCGCCACAGCGCGGCAGCAACCAGCGCGCACAGCACGAGGCCGATGCCCAGTTCGTAGTAGGCGGGCAAGACATGCGGTGCGACCAGCCCCACGCTCACTCCGCCGATGGCGCCGCCGAGCGAGAGCATCAGGTAGAAGCGCGTGAGCCAGGCCGCCGCGGGACGCATGCGGGCCATCTCTCCGTGCAGGAACATGCACAGGGCGAACAGGCCGGCGACGTAGATCGGCAGCGCGGTCTTGATGTTGGTGCCGATGCGGTGCTGCAACCCGAAGGCGCACAGCAGGAGCATCGCCGCGGCCAGCGGCAGGAACACGCGGCGACGGTACCAGCGGTCGCTCTCGAAGGTGAGCACGAAGGTCAGCAGGTAGACCGACAGCGGCAGCACCCACAGGAAAGGGATGGCCGCCACGTTCTGCGTGATGTGGTTGGTGATGGCGAGCAGCAGCCACGAACCGAGCGCGGGCAGCGCGAGCCAGAGCAGGTAGTCCGTGCCGCGCGGCTTCGCGGCCGGCGCAGCGGCAGCGGCCGGCGCAGCGGCAGCGGCCGGCGCGGCCACCGCCTGCGTGGCCGTGGCCCACTTCCGCGAAACATACAGCGTGGTGCCCGCACACAGCAGCACGAACACGGCATAGCCTGCCGACCAGCCCCAGGCCTGGTGCAGCAGCGTGCTGCGCGGTTCGATCAAAAGCGGATAGCTCAGGAGCGAGACCAGCGAGGCCAGGTTCGAGAGCGAAAAATAGCGGTAGACCTGCGCGCCCCAGGGCGTGCGCGCGACCCAGGACTGCACCAGCGGCCCGGTGGTGGAAAGCAGGAAATACGGCAGCCCGATGGTGCCGACGAGCAGGCCGAGGATCCACAGCGTCGGGTCTTCGGTCCCGCTCGGCTTCCAATGCGCGCTGGTCACGATCGGCAGGAAGGCGAGGCTCGCGAGCAGCAGCGCGACGTGCAGCCGCGCCTGCGCACGCACGCCGAGCCGGCGCGTGATCCAGTCCGAGTAGGCATAGCCTGCCAGCAGCACGACCTGGAAGAACACCATGCAGATCGACCACACCGCAGCAGAGCCGCCGAACCAGGGCAGGATCTGCTTGGCGATCAGCGGCTGGACCAGGAACAGCAGGAAGGCACTGGCGAAGATGGTGCCGGCGAACAGTGCCTTGACGCTGCCCGGCCCCATCGGCGCTTCAGCCTCTTGCGCCGAAGCCGCGCGCCAGGAACACGGCGACCAGCGGGATCAGCACGAGCAGGTGCGCCTGGATCATCACCAGCCGACGGGTCTTCTTGATCTCGGCCTCGCTCGGCAGGGTGCCGGTGGAACGCAGCGTCTTGCGCCAGCGGAGGTAGGTCAGCGTCGGGAAGATCGAGGTCACGCCGATGATGATGAAGAGCGTGAGCTTCACGTGCAGCAGCGGATTGGTCCAGTACCAGGCGGTGCCCTTCATGCCCCACCAGGTGCGCGCGACGCCGGTCGCGAGCACGGCGATGGCAGCGAGCCCGTAGACCATGTCGACCTTGGCGAGGCGCTCGACCACCGCGGCATTGAGCCACTGCACGCGGCACAGCGCGGCTTCGCTCGAGATGAAGACCACCATCGTGAGAATGGCCAGGATGTGCAGGTAGGCAAGGATCGCTTCGAGGGTCATCGTGGTTCTTCCTGTTGTTTCGACTGCGCAGCGATTGTGCCGCCCCAGAACTCCGGCCGCGCGTACTGCGCCTTCAGAAAATCGAGCCAAAGCCGAACCCGCAGCGGCAGGTGCTTGGCGTTGGGGAACACCGCGTAGATGCCGTTGGGCGGCGCCGCGAACTCGTCGAGCAGCGGCACCAGCAGGCCGGCGTCGATCTCGGCCTCCACCTCCCAGGTGCTGCGCCAGGCGATGCCGTGGCCGGCCAGGCACCAGTCGTGCAGCACCTGGCCGTCGGAGCAATCGAGCGGGCCGGTCGGCTTGAGGTAGATCACTTCGTGCTCGCCGCCCGCGGTCGGCACGCGAAAGGTCCAGCCGCGGGTCTGCGAGGCGTCGCTCGACAGGCTGAGGCAGGCGAAGCGCGCCAGCTCGCCCGGATGCCGCGGCGCGCCATGCCGGCGCACGAACTCGGGCGTGGCGACGCAGCGGCGACGGTTGTCGGCGAGGCGCAGGCTCACCAGCGAGGAGTCCGGCAGGTCGCCCACGCGCACGGCGCAGTCGTAGCTCTCGCCCGCCACGTCGATCACGCGGTCGCTGAGGTTGAGCGAGATCGTGACCTCCGGGTGCAGCGCGTGGAAGCGCGGCACCAGCGGCGCGACATGGCGCCGGCCGAAGCCCGCCGGCGCCGTCACGCGCAGGTGGCCGGCGGCCTTGACGCCGCCGGCGCTCACGCTGGCCTCGGCATTCGCGAGCTCGACCAGCAGGCGCTGGCAGTCCTCGAGGAAGGCGCTGCCCTCGTGCGTGAGCGTGATGCGGCGCGTGGTGCGCAAGAGCAGCTTGACGCCCAGCCGCTCTTCCAGCGCATCGAGGCGCCGGCCCATGATCGCCGGCGCCACGCCCTCGGCCTTGGCGGCGGCCGTGAGGCTGCCGCGGGTGGCGATGGCGACGAAAGATTCGAGCTGTTTGAGTCTGTCCATGGCGGGGCGTCAATGATGCATGCGCTGCCGGCGCCACCAATCTCAAGCTCCGAATTTTGATATTGATACTACATTGTTTGTAGCATATGCTACTCTTCATGTGGGCCATCCTGATCGTCACCCTTCCGACCCAGCCGAACGCGGTGCGCCTGCGCATCTGGCGGGCACTCAAGGCGCTGGGGTGCGCGTCGCTGCGCGACGGCGCCTACCTGCTGCCCGACACGCACGCATCGATCCTGGAGTCCCTGGCCGCCGAGGTGCGCGCGCACGGCGGCACGGCGTCGGTGATGACGCTGTCGCCGCGCGACGAAGCCCAGCGCGTCGAGGTGTTGGCGCAGTTCGATCGCACCGATGCCTATGCGCAGTGGCGCGAAACCGCGACGGCGCTGCAGCTCGAACTCGAAGGCCTGGCCGAAACCGAGGCCAGGCGCCGGCTGCGCGGCGTCGCCGACGCGCTGCAGGCCTTGCGCGGCATCGACTACTACCCCGGCCCGGCCGCCGAACAGGCCGAGTCCGAACTGCTGGCGCTGCGGCGCACGCTCGACGCCAGGTTCTCCAAGGGCGAACCGCAGCCGCGCCCGAACGACGGCATCGAGCGGCTGGATCGGGCCCGGTTCCAGGGCAAGCGCTGGGCCACCCGCGCGCGCCCGTGGGTGGACCGGCTGGCCTGCGCCTGGCTGGTGCGGCGTTTCATCGACCCAGCGGCCGAGTTCGTCTGGCTGGACGGGGGCCGCACCCCGGTTCGCACGCCGCGCGGCGCCATCGGCTTCGACTACGACGGCGCACGCTTCACCCACGTCGGGACGCGCGTCACCTTCGAAGTGATGGCCGCGAGTTTCGGCCTGGAATCCGATCCGAGGCTGCAGCGCGTCGCCGGCGCGGTGCACTATCTCGACGTCGGCGGCATCCCCGTGCCCGAAGCGGCCGGGCTGGAAGCGGTACTGGGCGGCCTGCGCGAAGTGCACGCCAAGGACGACAAGCTGATCGCCGCCGCGGCGGCCGTATTCGATGCGCTGTATGCGGCGCCGGGAGCATCTTCGTGAGCGCCACTTTGGAGAAAACGGGCGAGGCGATCGCCAGGCCCGACCCCGTCAGCTTCGGCGAGGCCTTCCGCTTCTGGCTCAAGCTCGGCTTCATCAGCTTCGGCGGGCCAGCGGGGCAGATCGCGATCATGCACACCGAGCTGGTCGAGCGTCGGCGCTGGATCAGCGAGAAGCGATTTCTGCACGCGCTCAACTACTGCATGCTGCTGCCCGGTCCGGAGGCCCAGCAGTTGGCCACCTACATCGGCTGGCTGATGCACCGGACCTGGGGCGGCATCGTCGCCGGCGCCTTGTTCGTGCTGCCTTCGCTCTTCATCCTGATCGCGCTGTCGTGGATCTACCTGCGCTTCGGCGACGTGCCGCTGGTGGCCGGCATCTTCTACGGCATCAAGCCGGCCGTGACGGCGCTGGTGCTGCACGCGGCGCACCGCATCGGCACGCGCGCGCTCAAGAACCCCTGGATGTGGGGCATCGCGGCGGCGGCCTTCGTGGCCATCTTCGCTTTCGACACGCCCTTCCCGGCCATCGTGCTCGCGGCCGGGCTGATCGGCCACTTCGGCGCGCGCTGGGCGCCCGCGGTGTTCGCGCTCGGCGGCGGCGAGAACGGCGGACAGCAGGGCTACGGGCCGGCGCTGATCGATGACGACACGCCGACGCCGGCGCATGCGCGCTTCTCGCGCAGCCATCTGGCGAAGCTGCTGGCCATCGGGCTGGGTGCATGGGCGCTCGCGATGGGCGCGCTCGTCGCCATGCAGGGCCTCGAGGGCACTCTCACGCAAATGGGCTGGTTCTTCACCAAGGCGGCGCTGCTGACCTTCGGCGGCGCCTATGCGGTGCTGCCCTATGTCTACCAGGGCGCGGTCGAGCAGCACCATTGGCTGAGCGGCGCGCAGATGATCGACGGCCTGGCCCTGGGCGAGACGACGCCGGGCCCGCTGATCATGGTGGTGGCCTTCGTGGGCTTCGTCGGCGGCTGGGCGAAGCAGGCGCTGGGATCCGATGCGCTGTTCCTCGGCGGGGCACTGGCTGCCACGGTGGTCACCTTCTTCACCTTCCTGCCGTCCTTTATCTTCATCCTGGCGGGCGGGCCGCTGGTCGAATCGACCCACGGCAAGCTGGGCTTCACCGCGCCGCTGTCCGCGATCACCGCGGCGGTGGTCGGCGTGATCCTGAACCTGGCGCTGTTCTTCGCCTACCACGTGCTGTGGCCGCAGGGCTTCGGCGGCCGCTTCGATCTCGTCTCCGCCGTCATCGTCGTGGCGGCGGCCATCGCCCTGTTCCGCTTCAAGCTCGGCGTGATGCCGCTGCTCGGCGCCTGCGCGCTGGCGGGGCTCGCCGTCACGTTGGGCAGGCCTCTGCTTTTCCCCTGAGGAGAGTTCCATGGATGCATCCGTACTGCCCCCACCGATGGCGCTGGCCCTGGCCGCCAATTTCGGCAGCGTCGAACGCTGGCGCGAGGAGTTCATCGCGATGGCCAGGACGCCCGGTGGCGCTTCGAACTCCGTGCTGCTGATGTTCCAGCCGCGCGAGGGCACGCTCGTCAATCAGCAGGCGGCCGATCCCGGCGACGGCATACCGATCCTGGCCTTCGACAAGCAGGAAGACATCGAAGCGTTCATCGCCGCCCTCGACTGGAATCCGGTGTACGAGCGCTACCAGGAGGCCGTGCATGCGGCGAGCGAGCCCTTCGGTGCGAGCCAGGACGAGGTCGCGGACGCCTTGCTGCTCGACGTGCGTCGCGCCGGCGCGTTCGAACAGGCGGCATCGATGATTCCCGGCGCCCGTTGGCGCGACCCGGCCGCCGTCGGCCATTGGGCCGGCGAATTGCCCACCGACCGCGAGGTGGTCGTCTACTGCGTCTACGGCCACGAGGTCGGGCGTTCGACCGCGATGCGCCTGCGCGCCGCGGGCCTGAAGGCGCGCTACCTTCGCGGTGGTATCGACGGCTGGCAGAGCGCCGGGCGACCGCTCGCTGCCAAGCCAGGCAAGCAAGGAGCGACATCATGAAATGGGTGACCCGCGAACGCCCGAAGATCGACCGCATCGCCTGCCCCTGGCTGATCCTGCGCTTCGTCGACCGCGAGGCCGAGTTCCTCTACGTGCCGGCGCCGGAGGTGCTTCGCATCGCCGCGGACACCGGCGCCACGCCCTACGACATCCCCGGGGTGGAGATGAGCCATGTCGGCGAGCTATGCAGCTTCGACGCCTTCCTGGCGAAGTACCGCCTGGACGAGCCGTCGCTGCTGCAGCTGGCCGCCATCGTTCGCGGCGCCGACACCTCGCGGCTGGACCTCACGCCGCAGTCGGCGGGGCTGTACGCCATCTCGCTCGGCCTGTCGCGCGTGTTTGCCGACGACCACGAGATGCTGCGCCACGGCCTGGTGATGTACGACGCGCTGTACGCGTGGTGCCGGGAGGGGCGCGGCGAAACCCATAACTGGCCGCCGCGGATGGCTTGACTAGCCCCGGTGCGAAAACAGCCGCGCGCCGGCCATAGGAAGCTCAGCCGCCAGCACGCTGCCCGTGGCCGATTCGGTCATCACCAGCTCCCGTGTTCCCGGCCTGAACGCCACGTTGGTGACAGTCTGGCCGCCCGGACTGCGCACGAAGTGCGTGATCTCGCCGCGTGCGTTCAGCACGAAGGCGCCGCCCAGGCTCGCATGCGCCACCACCAGGCTGCCGTCCTCCGCGAGCGCCAGGCCGTCGGGCCCGCTGGTGCCGAAGAAGCTCTGGAAGGCGCCCATCTTCGAAATGCTGCCGTCCGGCAGCAGCGGCGCGCGCCACACCTGGTTGCCGCGCGTAACGGCGACGAAGAGCAGCTTGCCATCTTCGCTCACGGCGATGCCGTTGGGACTGGGCGCGTTGGCGAGCAGCAGGTCCAGCTTGCCGTCGGTGCCGCGGCGATAGACGCGGCCCGTGGGATCGTGCAGGCCGGTCTGGCCCTGGTCGGTGAAATAAAGATCTCCCTCGAGATCGAAGCTCAGGTCGTTGACGCCCTTGAAGGACTCGCTGTTGCGATGCGCGAGCACGGGCTCGATCGTGCCGTTGGCCGCATCGAGCGTCAGGATGCCGCGCCGGTAGTCGGCGATCCAGAGGCTGCCGTCGGCATGGATCGCCATGCCGTTGGGCCAGCCTTCGTACTGCACGACCAGTTGCCAGTCGAGCGCCGGCGTGATGCGCAAGATGCGGCCGTAGGGAATGTCGGTGACGTACAGGTTGCCGGCTCGGTCGAACACCGGCCCTTCGAGGAAGCTGTCCGTCACATGGCCGGGCTTGTTGGCATCGACCCAATCGGTGCGATGCGGCTGGCGCAATGCATCGGGCAGCCGCGTCAGCACGCGGGCGTCGATGATTTCCGGCGGCTGAAAGCTCAGGCTCCACATGCTGCGCTCACTCCGGCTGCACGCCGGCCGCCTTGATCACCGCGCCCCAGTCCTGCGTCTGGCGCTTCACGTAGTTCTGGAACTCGGCCGGCGCCATGCCGCCGGGCGCCGCGCCCTGCTCGGCGAAGCGCTTGACCAGCTCGGGCGAGGCCAGCGCCTTCTTCACCTCGGCCTGCAGCTTGTCGACGATCGGTTGCGGCGTGCCCTTGGGCGCGGCGATGCCGAACCAGTTGGTGGCGTTGAAGGCCTTCATGCCGGCCTCGGCGGTGGTCGGCACATCGGCCAGCGCGTCGAACCGTTTCGGCGAGGTGACCAGCAGCGCGCGCACCTTGCCGCCCTTGACCTGCGGGATGGCGGTGGGTGCCGCGGTGACCAGGACGTCGACCTGGCCCGACACCACGCCCAGCATCGCTTCGCCCGCGCCCTTGTAGGGCACGTGCGTGAGGGCCAGCTTGCCGTGCTGCTTGAAGAGCTCGCCGCCCAGATGGGTGGAGCTGCCGACGCCGCCGGAGCCGAAGGTGAGCTTGTCGGGGCTCTTGCGCGCCGCATCGACCAGGTCCTGCACCGTCTTGTAGGGCGAGGCGGCGCCGACCACCAGCACCAGCGGCGCATCGACGATGGTGGTGACCGGCACCAGGCCGCTCGCGTGGTCCCACGGCAGCTTCTTGAACAGGTGCGGCAGCATCGCGTAGGTGGTGTCGTTGACGAGGAAGCTGCTGCCGTCCGCCGGCGCCTTGGCCACCATGTCGGAGCCGATGGTGCCGCTGGCGCCGGCCTTGTTCTCGACGTAGAAGGACTTGCCGGTCTGCTCCGTGAGCTTCTGCGCGATCTGGCGCGCGGCGTAGTCGGTGGTGCCGCCGGGCGCGTAAGGCACGACCAGGCGAACGGGCTTGTCGGGCCAGTTGGACTGGGCAATCGCGGGCAGGACGGCGAGGGTCGCGGCGCAGGCCAGCAGCACGCGGCGTGTAGTGGAAGGCATCGATTCAGTCTCCGGTCGTGATGTTCTGCTTCTTCATCTCCGCGATCTGCTGGTCGCTGTAGCCGACCTCTTTCAGCAGCGCGTTCGTGTGCTCGCCGAGCAGCGGCGGCTGGATGCGGATGCCCGGGCGTTCACCGCCGAGCGTGAAGGGCATCAGCGGCACCTTCGACATGCTGCCGTCGTTCATGCGGATCGGGGCCAGGCCGCCGGTGGCGTTCAAGTGCGGATCGTCGAACAGCTCCTGCGGCTTGGTGATGGGCGCGAAGGGCAGCTCGTTCTTCTCGAACACGGCGCTCAGTTCGGCCGCGCTGTAGCCGGCCAGGTGCGAGCGCAGC
The DNA here is from genome assembly GCF_018614955.1 of Variovorax paradoxus. Classification (GTDB taxonomy): domain Bacteria; phylum Pseudomonadota; class Gammaproteobacteria; order Burkholderiales; family Burkholderiaceae_C; genus Variovorax; species Variovorax paradoxus_J. The sequence goes on along the minus strand of NZ_JAGGNV010000062.1, from coordinate 41,086 downwards.
ATCGGCATCATCCAGTCGCGCGCGAGCACGCGGTCGTTGTTGGTCTTCAGGCGCGGATCGGCCAGCATCTCCTCCAGGCCGAAGGCCTTGCAGAAGATGGTCCACTGCTTGTCGCTGACCGCGGCCAGGAAGATCTGCTCGCCGTCCTTGACGGTGAAGACGTCGTACACGGCCCAGGCCGAGATGCGGCTGGGCATCGGGTCGGCCGCGCGGCCGGTGGCCGCGAACTGCATCATGTGCTGCGCGACCAGGAAGATGTTGTTCTCGAACAGCGCCGACTGCACCTCGCAGCCGCGGCCGGTCTGCTCGCGCTGGCGCAATGCGGCCATGGCGCCGATGGCGCCGAACATGCCGCCCATGATGTCGTTGACGCTGGTGCCGGCGCGCAGCGGGTCGCCGATGCGGCCGGTCATGTAGGCCAGGCCGCCCATCATCTGCACCACCTCGTCGAGCGCGGTGCGATGGTCGTAGGGGCCGGGCAGGAAACCCTTGTGGCTCACATAGATGAGGCGCGGGTTGAGCTGCTTCAGGCTCTCGTAGTCCAGCCCCAGCTTCTTCATCGTGCCGGGCTTGAAGTTCTCGCTCACGATGTCGGCGGTGGCGACAAGGCGCAGTGCGGCCTCGACGCCCTCGGGCTTCTTGAGGTCGAGCGCGATGCTCTTCTTGTTGCGGTTGAAGGTCGGGAAGAAGCCGGCGCCGGAGCCCAGCAGTCGCCGCGTGTTGTCGCCTTCGATGGGCTCGACCTTGATGACCTCGGCGCCGAGATCGGCCAGCAGCATGCCGCAGGTCGGGCCCATCACCATGTGGGTGAACTCGACGACGCGGACGCCCTCGTACGGCAGGGGAGCGGAGGTGTCAGACATGTGCTTTTCCTTGGATGAAGCCCTTGGGCAGGCCCGCCTCGGGCGTCATGCCGTAGACCGGCTCGCCCGGCAGGCCGGCCATGAGCGGCGCGCGCGCCGCGATCAGTTTTTCGATGTCGATGCCGGTGGCGACGCCCATGGCCTCGAACATGAAGACGAGGTCTTCGGTGACCACGTTGCCGGAGGCACCAGGCGCGTACGGGCAGCCGCCGAGGCCGCCGAGCGAGGCATCGAAAGTGCGCACGCCCTCTTCATACGCCGCGAGGCAGTTGGCGAGGCCCAGGCCGCGCGTGTTGTGCATGTGGGCGGCGCCGGCCTTGTCGCCGAGCTCGGCGCGAAGGCGCCGGAAGAGGCGGCGCACCTGCGCCGGATTGGCATAGCCGACCGTGTCGGAGAGGCCCGATTCGTCGGCGCCGGCGGCGATGCATTGCGCGGCCAGCCGGATCACTTCGTCCTCCGGCACCTCGCCCTGCAGCGTGCAGCCGAAGGCGGTCGAGATGCCGGCTTCGAGCTTCACGTGCGGCGCGATCTCTCGGCGCAGGTCGGCGATGGCACGCACCTCCTCGACCATCTCTTCGCGCGTCTTGCGCACGTTGGCCAGCGAATGCGCGGCGCTGGCCGACACCGGCATCGTGAGCTTGTGCACGCCGGCCGCGAGCGCGGCTTCGGCGCCGCGGCGATTGGGCACCAGCGCCATCACCATGAGGCCGGGCAGCGTGACGGCATGGCGCACCACCTCTGCGGCATCGGCCATCTGCGGCAGCAGGCGGGCTGGCACGAAGGAGGCAACTTCGATCTCGCGCACGCCGGCGGCGTAGAGGGCATCGATCCAGCGCAGCTTGTCCGCCGTAGGCATCGTCGCCTTGACGGATTGCAGGCCGTCGCGCGGGCCGACCTCGCTGATGAGGACATCGGGGCTGGTCATCGGGCTTTGTCTCCTTGACAGTTCTATCCAACAGAACTAAATTCTGTTTTACAGAATTAGACTGCAGCACCCCCCGCACTGTCAAGCCGAAGCCCATGCCCCGCAAAGCCCACACCGAATCGGTTTCCGACCTCAACGCCGCGCCCGGCGGCGCGGCCGCGGTCGATCGGGCGCTGAGCCTGCTCTCGGCCTTCCAGCCCGGCGACGAGGCGCTGACGCTGGCGCAGTTCGCCGAGCGCACGCAGCTCTACAAGAGCACGGTGCTGCGCCTGCTCGCCTCGCTCGAGCATGCGCGCCTGATCCGCCGGCAGGAGGACGGCCGCTACGCGCTGGGTATGGAGATCGCGCGGCTGCACGGCCTGTACGCGGCCTCGCTCTCGCTCGACCGCATCGTGCCGCCGGTGCTGCGCGAGCTGGTCGCGGCCACCGGCGAGAGCGCGGCCTATCACGTACGCCAGGAACAGGGCGACAGCTGGGCGCGCCTGTGCCTCTACCGCGTCGATTCACCGCACGTGGTGCGCGACCACGTGCGCGCCGGCGACCTGCTGCCCAACGACCGCGGCGTCGGCGCGCGCATCCTGATCGCCTTCGGCCCCGAGGCCGAGCGTCCGCGCGGCCCCAAGGAGCGCAAGCTGTACGACGCGATACGCGCCCAGGGCTACTGCGCGATGGTCGGCGACCGCTCGGCCGAACTGGGCGGCATCTCGGCGCCGGTGTTCCATGCCGACGGCCGCCTGGCGGCGGCGCTCACGCTGACCATGCCGGCGCACCGCTATGACGAGAGGCACATCGAGCCGGTGCGCGCCGCCGCGCGACGGCTCACGGGACAGGTCTGAGTACCCTATTCAGCCTTGAAGCCCGAGGCCTTGATCGGTGTCTCCCAGCGCTTCAGATGCGCTGCCTGGATCGCCGCCAACTCCGCCGGGCCGGCATGCGCCGGCACCAGGCCCAGGTTGTAGATGCGCTCCTGGATCTCGGGCGCGCGCAATGCGTCGGCCACCGCGCGATCGATGCGCTGCACCAGCTCCGGCGGCATTCCGGGCGGGCCGTAGAGCCCGAAGAAGGCATCGGCCGTGATGTCAATGCCGGATTCCTTGAGCGTGGGCACCTCCGGCAGTGCCCTGCTGCGCTGCGCGCCGGTCACGGCCAGGATGCGCACCTTGCCGGCGCGGTGGTGCTCGATGGTCTCCACCGCCGTGTCGACCATCAGCGGCACCTGGCCGCCGATCAGGTCCTGCGCGGCCGGCGCGCCGCCGCGATAGGCCACGTGCGTCATCGGCACGCCGGCCGCCTGCGAGAGCAGCAGGCCGGCGAAATGCGGCACCGTGCCCGCGCCCGAGGTGGCGTAGTTGGCCTTGCCGGGATTAGCCTTCATCCAGGCCAGCACCGTCTTCAGGTCGCCCGACGGCGCCCCGGGTCCGGCGGTGACGGCGAAGTCGAAGGTGCTCGCGAGCGAGATCGGGGTGAAGTCCTTCACCGTGTCGTAACCCAGGTTCTGGTAGAGCCACGGGTGGATCACCAGCGCGCCGCTGGGCGAGAAGATCAGGGTGCTGCCGTCCGGCGCGGCGCGCTTGGTTTCGGCCAGGGCCAGGCGTCCGCTGGCGCCCGGCTTGTTGTCGACGATGACGTTGTGGCCGAGCGAGACACGCATCTTGTCGGCCAAGAGCCGCGCCACCACGTCGGCCGATCCGCCCGGCGGGAAGCCGACGAGGATGCGGGTGCTTCGGTCCTGCGCCAGAGCCAGAGGTGCGGCCAGCGCGACGGTGGTCAGCGCTGCGAAATAACGGCGTTTCATCGGGAGTCTCCTCGGGTGTTGTTCTTCGCGGCGATCAGCGCGCCGGCGCGTTGTCGCGCAGCGCGGCCAGCACGGCCTCGTTCTGCTCGGCCAGGCCGACCGTGATGCGCAGCCAATGCGGCAGGCCGTAGTTGTCGAGCAGCGAGACCTCGATGCCGGCGGCCAGCAGGCGCGCATGCACGGTGCGCCCCTCGCCGACCTGCACCATCAGGAAGTTGCCCGACGAGGGAACGGAGGCCAGCCTGAGCTCGTGGAGCCCGTTCGCGAGCTGTGTCCGCCCGATGGCATTGAGCTGGTAGCTGCGAGCGAGGAAGGCCTCATCGGCCAGCGCCGCCACCGCTGCGGCCTGGGCCGGCGTGCTCACGTTGAAGCGCGGCCGCTGTGCATTGAGGCGCGCTGCCAGCGCCGGCTGCGCGACGCCGTAGCCGATGCGCAGCCCGGCCAGCCCGTAGGCCTTGGAGAAGGTGCGCGCCACGATCAGGGTGGGGAAGTGCCGCACCCAACCGATGCTGTCGTAGCGCTGCGCCGGCGCGAGGTACTCGGTGTAGGCCTCGTCGAGCAGCACCGTGACGTGCGCCGGCACCGACTGCAGAAACTCGAGCAGCGGGCCCGCTTCGACGAAGGTGCCGGTGGGATTGTTCGGATTCGCCACGAAGACCAGCCGGGTGTCTTCGACGATGGCCGCCCGCATGGCGTCCAGGTCGTGGCCGAAATCCTGCGCCGCCACCACGGTGCTGCGCGCATGGGCATGCGCGGCCGCCTGCGCGTAGACGATGAAGCCGTACTGCGAATAGACGACGCCTTCGCCGGGCTTGACGCTCACCTGCGCAGCCAGCTCGAGGATCTCGCTCGAGCCGCTGCCCAGCGTCAACCAGTCCATCGGCACGTCCAACCGCGCCGCGAGCGCATGCTTGAGCGCGGTGCCGTTGCTGTCGGGATAGTTGCCTGCGCCTTCCAGCGCTGCGGCGGCTGCGCGGCGCGCCGATTCGGGCATGCCGAGCGGGTTTTCATTGGAGGCCAGCAGGATCATCGCGGCGGATCGTAATTATTTAAGAAGTTAAATTATCCGAGGCATGTACATCGCTTCTATCAGGGCCTACCCTTTGAGCTGAAGCCTCGGCGGGCCACGATTACCTCCAATTTGGTCATTGATAAAACCCGCTTTCGACGCTTACTGATCAGCCAGGTATCGAATAAAGTCGTCGGCTGCATTCGATTTCAAGGAGTAAAGAACCATGACCGCCCGCACCACCGTCCACGGCCTCCAGGTCGCCGACGAGCTCCATCGCTTCATCGAAGACCAGGTGCTGCCCGCCACCGGCGTGGCCAGCGAGACCTTCTGGAAGGGCTTCGACGCGATCGTCAACGAGCTCGCGCCGAAGAACATCGCGCTCCTGGCCGAACGCGACCGGCTGCAGGCCGAAATGGACGCCTGGCACAAGGCCCACCCCGGCCCGATCGCCGACATGCCGGCGTACCGCGCCTTCCTCGAGAAGATCGGCTACCTGCTGCCGCAACCCAAGGACGTGAAGGCGACCACCGCCAACGTCGACGCCGAGCTCGCGCTGCAGGCCGGCCCGCAATTGGTGGTGCCGATCCTCAATGCGCGCTACGCGCTCAACGCCGCCAACGCACGCTGGGGCTCGCTGTACGACGCGCTCTACGGCACCGATGCGATCCCCGAGACCGGCGGCGCCGAGAAAGGCAAGGGCTACAACCCGGCGCGCGGCGCCACGGTGATCGCGTTCGCGCGCGGCGTGCTCGACCAGGCGGCCCCGCTCGCGAACGGCTCGCACAAGAACGCGACCGGCTACTCGGTCAAGGACGGCCAGCTCGTGGTGGCGCTGCAAAGCAGCAGCACCCACCTCGCGGACCCGGCGCAGTTCGTCGGCTACCAGGGCGACGCGGCGGCGCCGAAGTCGGTGCTCATCAAGCACAACGGCATCCATATCGACATCCAGATCGATCGCACGACCGCGATCGGCAAGACCGACCCCGCCGGCATCAGCGACGTGGTGCTCGAAGCCGCGCTCTCCACCATCCTCGACCTCGAGGACTCGGTGGCCGTGGTCGATGCCGCCGACAAGGTGCTCGCCTACGCGAACTGGCTCGGCATCCTGCAGGGCACGCTGACCGAGGAAGTCGCCAAGGGCGGCAAGACCTTCACGCGCGGCCTGAACCCGGATCGCGAATACACCGGCGCCGATGGCCAACCGGTGAAGCTGCACGGCCGCTCGCTGATGTTCGTGCGCAACGTGGGCCACCTGATGACCAACCCGGCCATCCTCTACGGCGGCGGCAAGGAGATTCCCGAGGGGATCATGGACGCGGTAATCACCACCACCATCGCCACCGTCGACCTGAAGCGCAAGGGCAATTCGCGCACCGGCAGCGTCTACATCGTGAAGCCCAAGATGCACGGCCCGGCCGAGGTGGCCTTCGCGAGCGAACTCTTCGGCCGCGTCGAAGCCATGCTGGGCCTGCCGGCCAACACCGTGAAGCTCGGCATCATGGACGAGGAGCGCCGCACCAGCGTCAACCTCAAGGCCTGCATCGCCGAGGCGGCCGCGCGCGTGGCCTTCATCAACACCGGCTTCCTCGACCGCACCGGCGACGAGATGCACACCGCCATGCACGCCGGCCCGATGCTGCGCAAGGGCGACATGAAGACCACGCCGTGGATCCAGGCCTACGAGAAGAACAACGTGCTGGTGGGCCTCTCGTGCGGCCTGCGCGGCAAGGCGCAGATCGGGAAGGGCATGTGGGCCATGCCCGACCTGATGGCCGCGATGCTCGAACAGAAGATCGGCCATCCGAAGGCCGGCGCGAACACCGCCTGGGTGCCCTCGCCCACCGCCGCCACACTGCATGCGCTGCACTACCACCAGGTGAGCGTGGCGGATGTCCAGAAAGAGCTGGAGAAGATCGACGCCAATGCCGAGCGCGACAACATCCTGGGCGACCTGCTCAAGGTGCCGGTGGCGCCCGAAGCGAAGTGGATCGCCGAGGAGCGCCAGCAGGAGCTCGACAACAACGTGCAGGGCATCCTGGGCTACGTGGTGCGCTGGATCGACCAGGGCGTGGGCTGCTCCAAGGTGCCCGACATCCACAACGTTGGCCTGATGGAAGACCGCGCGACGCTGCGCATCTCGAGCCAGCACATCGCCAACTGGCTGCTGCATGGCGTGGTGACCAAAGAGCAGGTCGACGCCACCTTCCAGCGCATGGCCGCGGTGGTCGACCAGCAGAACGCCGGCGATCCGCTCTATCAGAACATGGCCGGCAACTTTGCGAACTCGGCCGCGTACAAGGCTGCGCAGGAGCTGGTGTTCAAGGGGATCGCGCAGCCGAGCGGGTACACGGAGCCGCTGCTGCATGCGTGGCGGTTGAAGGTGAAGGCGGGCGGCTGAGCTGTTGTCTTTGCTCCCGCCCCTTCCGGGGGAGGGTTGGGGTGGGGGCCCTGGGCCTTCGATTTGGTTGTGTGCTTTGTTGGGCGCCGGAGCGGGGGCGAATTCCCGGCTCCGGCCTCAACATCAAGCGCAACGTACAGATCAGATGAGAGGGAGGGAGGGAACTACGCGGCACGCCCCCGCGCGCGCTCCAGCGTCCGTCCTACCTCGGCCGGATCCATCCCGTACATCTCCGCAAACTCGGCCACACTGCGTCCGCTGGCCTCGAAGGCCCTCAACAGTGCCTCGCGTTTAGCGGTGCGCGCGCCGAGTTCGGCGAAGGCCTCGTCGAGCACCGCGTTCGATACCTCGTCGTTCGAGCGCACGACGAGCATGTATTCCTCGCGCGAGAGGCCCGAGGCCTCGATGGCTTCGATCAGCCGCGCGCGCAACTGGGGCCGCAGGTCGTCGGCCGTGCGCGCCTGTCGCCGGCGGAACACTTCGAGGATCGCGTGGTGCACATGCTCGGGCGCGACATCTTCCACCGGCACGCCGTTCAGGTCATGGCGCTTCTCGCCCGCGGCCACGGCCTCGAGGTAGCGGGTGGAGCGGGCATGGAGGCCGAGCGCGATCTTCAGGTCCTCTTTCTTGAATTCGTCCGGGTGCAGCGCCAGCAAGTCCTGGAACACGCCGAGCTTGAGCGGCAGGAAACGCGCGCCGAACATCTTCGGGTAGAGCTCGAACAGGCGTTCGAGCACGGGGTTCACCTTGCGCGGACGCGGCGTGGCCTTGGGCCCATTGGCGTCCTGGGACTGGGGCTTGCGGCGGGGGCGACCGCCTTCCTTCTTCTTGTTTTCGGTGGTCGGTGCGGGAGCGGTGTCGGTCATCAGAAAAACTTTTCTCTCGAATTGGTTGCCCCGGACTGTACTGCCGCGCCGGAGCCCTCCTACAGGACTGCGCGTCGGGTGCCGACCTGGCGCACGCACAAGTGGCGCCTAAGTTGGACGCAGCTGGTCATTCGGGCCGGCGCATTCCATCGAACCCTCAGTCTGTCCTCAAGGAGCAAACACATGAACGCACGCAAGCATCTTCTCGCCGTCCTCGCGCTAGGCGCCAGCGGCTTTGCCTTCGCGCAAGCCACGCCGCCGACGACTTCGTCGCCCAACCCCGCCACCGCAGCCGGCCAGCAAAGTCCTGCGGGCGGCCCGATGGGATCGACCGGCACCTCCGTGGCGCAAGCCCAGACGCCGACAACCCCGGGCACGACCACGAGCCCGAGCCAAAGCCAGGCACCTGCAGCCATGCCTGCGCCGAGCACCGACACCACGACGCCGGCGCCGATGTCTCCGCCGCGCGCAGACCGCAACTGAGGTGCTGTGAGATAGCATTTTTCGCAACGAGCCGGGCTGCATGCCCGGCTTTTTCGGTCCTCTGTTCGGAGTCGACGCCTTGAAGCGCCTCACCTCTTTCGTCCTTTGTCTGGCGACCTGCTCGGCCGCCGTCGCGGCAGCCGATGCACCCGCGGAGATCGCGGAGTTCGCGCAGCGCGCGGTGGCCGCGGGCGACAACGTCCAGCGCCCGTTCGCGATCGTGGACAAGCGCCATGCGAGGGTGTTCGTGTTCAGCGCCGACGGCCGTCTGCGCGGCGACGCGCCGGTGCTGCTGGGCCTGGCCCGCGGCGATCGCTCGGTGCCGGGCATCGGCGAACGCAAGATGTCGGAAATCCGTCCCGAGGAGCGCACCACGCCCGCCGGCCGCTTCCTCTCCGAGCCCGGGCGCAACATGCAGGGCGAAGACATCGTCTGGGTCGACTATGGCGCGGCCGTGTCGATGCACCGCGTGCGCGCCAACGACAAGTCTGAACGCCGCCTCGAGCGCCTGGCTTCGCCCGGCGTCGACGACAACCGCATTTCCTATGGCTGCATCAACGTGCCGGCCGATTTCTACGATGCGTATGTGAAGCCTGCGCTGGGGACTTCGCGCGGCATGGTGTATGTGCTGCCCGAGAGCGCATCCGCTACCGAACTGTTCAGCTTTTTCGCGGCCGATGCGCGCTGAAGCTCAGGCGCGCTGCGCCGCCTCGGCCTCGGCGCGTAGCCAGCGCACGAAGTCCTGCGCGTCGGCATTGCCGGCCGCGCGGCGCGAGCTCTCGATGAAGTAGGCGCGCCGCGAGGCCGCGCCTTCGCTGAAGGGTGCCACCAGCTGTCCGCTCTGCAGCAGCTCGCGCAAGAGTGGCAGGCGCCCGATCACCACCCCCTGGCCGGCCACGGCGGCGGCCACCGCGTCGGTGTACTGGGTGAAGCGCATGGTGTTCTTCATGCGCAGTTCGGTGAGTCCCATCACCTCGAACCAGGGTTCCCAGTCGACGGTGGGCGCCTCGCTGTGCTTCGGCATCTCGATGGTCAGCAGGGTCTGGTCGGCCAGATCGCCCGGCACGCGCAGCAGGGCGGCTACCTGCGGCGCGCACAGCGGCATAACCGACTCCACGAACAGCGCCGGCCCGGTGCCGCGCTCGATCGGCACGAAGCGCACCGCGAGGTCGAGGCGGCTGCGCTCGAGGTCGAGCACCTCGAGCGTGGCTGACAGCCGGACGTCGACCAGCGGATGGTCGGCCGTGAAGCGCGCCAGCCGCGGGATGAGCCAGAAGGACGCGAAGCCCGGCGTGCAGGTGATCGCGACCTGGCGCGGCGCCGGCGCGGCGCGCAGGCGCGCGGTGGCGTCGCGCAGCCGCTCCAGGCTTTCGACCACCGCGCGCTGCAGCACGCCGCCGGCCTCGGTCAGCGCCAGCGCGCGATGCCGGCGCTCGAACAGCAGCACGCCGAGGCTGGCTTCGAGCTGCTGGATCTGCCGGCTGACGGCCGACTGGGTGAGAAAGAGCTCGCCGGCTGCCTGCGTGAAGCTCAGCGTGCGCGCCGCCGCCTCGAAGCTGCGCAGCAGCTCCAGGGGCGGCAGGTCGGCCGCGGCGGAAAGGAGTTTCGCATTCTCTGCACGCATGCAACGAGTTCCTGATGACCGTGTGACTTACGCGGACTTGCTGACTATATTCATTCTCATACCGAATGCAAAGGAGTCCGCCATGACAACCGACACCAACCGCTTCCACCTGAGCTTGGCAAAGCGCACCATCTTCACCCTGCCCGACGCGGCCGGCGTCGGCATCGAGTGCCGCAGCGGCACCGTCTGGGTCACGCTCGACAACGATCCGCGCGATGTGGTGCTGGAGGCCGGCGAGCGCTTCGAAGGCGATTCGCACCGGCGCATGCTGGTGTCGGCGCTGGAGCCGTCGTGCATCACCGTCTCCGGCTCGCGGCCGGCAGCGTTGCCAGTGCATGCTCGCGACCAGCGGTCGCCTTGGCGACTCCGGCCCCACGGGATGTCCCCGGCTTGACCACCGGGGCCCGGGCGTAGAACCATCGACGCTCGTGGCCCTGGATGCACCGATGCACGCCGTCCCTCGGGACGGCGTTTTGCTTGGAGGCGCCGGCCATCGACTTTCTTCTTCTCCGAACAAGGAATTCACATGGCAGAGGCATACATCGTCGCCGCCGCACGCACCGCAGGCGGCCGCCGCGGCGGCAAGCTCGCGGGCTGGCATCCGGCGGACCTGGCGGCGCAGGTGATCGACGCGCTGGTGGCGAAAAGCGGCATCGATCCGGCCGCGGTGGAAGACGTGATCCTCGGCTGCGTGAGCCAGGTCGGCGAGCAGGCGACCAACATCGCGCGCAACGCGGTGCTGGCCTCGACGCTGCCCGAATCGGTGCCGGGCACCTCGGTCGACCGCCAATGCGGCTCCTCGCAGCAGGCCCTGCACTTCGCGGCGCAGGCGGTGATGTCGGGCAGCATGGACGCGGTGATCGCGGGCGGCGTCGAAAGCATGACGCGGGTGCCGATGTTCACCCCCAACGCGCTGCCGGCCAAGGCGGGGCTCGGCACCTACATGAGCCCCGGGATGCAGCGGCGCTACCCGGGCGTCGAGTTCAGCCAGTTTGTCGGCGCGGAGATGATCGCGAAGAACTACGGGATCGAGAAGGAAACGCTCGACCGCTATGCGATGGAGAGCCACAAGCGCGCCATCGCCGCGACGCGCGAAGGCCTGTTCAAGGACGAGATCCTGGCGGTCGAGATCCGGCAGGCCGACGGCTCGGCCTCGGGCGAAATGCACACGATCGACGAAGGCATCCGCTTCGATGCCACGCTGGAAGCGATCGCGGGCGTGAAGCTGATCGCCGAAGGCGGGCGCTGCACCGCAGCCACCGCGAGCCAGATCTGCGACGGCGCGAGCGGGCTGCTGGTGGTCAACGAGCGCGGCCTGAAATCACTGGGCGTGAAGCCGCTGGCGCGCATCCACCACATGAGCGTGCTGGGCCACGACCCGGTGATCATGCTGGAGGCGCCGATTCCCGCGACCGCGCGGGCACTCAGGAAGGCCGGCATGAAGATCGAGGACATCGACCTCTACGAAGTCAACGAAGCCTTCGCGCCGGTGCCGCTGGCCTGGCTGCAGACGCTGGGCGCCGACCCGGCGAAGCTCAATGCCAACGGCGGCGCGATCGCGCTCGGCCACCCGCTGGGCGCATCTGGCACCAAGCTCATGACCACGCTGATCCACGCGTTGGGGCAGCGCGGCAAGCGCTACGGGCTGCAGACCATGTGCGAGGGCGGTGGGATGGCCAACGTGACGATCATCGAAAGACTCTGATGTCGACCGTTCTCTGGGATCTTGAAAACAGCGTTGCGACGCTGACGCTGAACCTTCCACACAAACTCAACCCGATCGCGCTCGACCTCCAGCACGAACTGCGCGAAGCCTTCGCCCGCGTGCGCGAGGACCGCAGCGTGCGCGCCGTGGTGCTCACCGGCGCCGGTAAGGCCTTCTGCGTGGGCGCGGACCTGAGCGCGATGCGGCCGCCCGATGCCGGCGAGACGCTCGGCGACCAGACGGCGAAGTGGATGCAATCGGTCAGCAACCCGCTGATCGAGGAGATGCGCGCGCTGCCGGTGCCGTTGGTGTGCGCGGTCAACGGCGCCGCGGCGGGTGCCGGCGTCGGCCTCGCGCTCGCGGGCGACGTGACCCTGGCGGCGAAGAGCGCCTACTTCTACCTCTCCTTCCTGCCCAAGCTGGGCATCGTGCCGGACCTGGGCTGCACCTGGTTCATCCCGCGCCTCGTGGGCCCGGCGCGCGCGATGGGCCTGAGCCTGCTCGACGAGCGGCTTACAGCGGAACGCGCGGCGCAGTGGGGCCTGATCTGGACCTGCGTCGAGGACGATCTCCTGCTGCTCGAAGCGCAGCAGGTCGCCGAGCGCCTGGCACGCCTGCCCGCACATGCCGTGCTCGAGGCGCGCAAGGCCTTCGAGGCCTCGGCGCGGCACACGCTGCCGGAGCAACTGCACTACGAAAGCGAGCGCCAGCGCGAGCTGCTGAACCGGCCCGAGTTCGCCGAGGGCGTGAGCGCATTCCTGCAGAAACGCGCCCCCACCTTTCCAGGGCGAAAGTCATGATCGAACGCACGCTCTTCAGCCCCGACCACGAAGCCTTCCGCGACACCTTCCGCCGCTTCATGGACAAGGAGATCGCGCCTTTCCATGACGAGTGGGAGACGCAGGGCTACGTCGACCGCAAGGTGTGGAACAAGGCCGGAGAGAACGGCTTTCTCTGCATGGCCCTGCCCGAGGACTACGGCGGCGCGGGCGCCGACCTGCTCTATTCGGTGATCCAGTTCGAGGAGCTCTGGGCGCGCGGCTTCACCGGCATCGGCTTCGGGCTGCACAGCGAGATCGTGGCGCCCTACCTGCTGCGCTACGGCACCGGGGCGCAGAAGAAGAACTACCTGCCGAAGCTCGCGAGCGGCGAGATGATCGGCGCCATTGCGATGAGCGAACCGGCCGCCGGCAGCGACCTGCAGGCCGTGCGCACCACCGCGCTGAAGCAGCCCGACGGCAGCTACTTGATGAACGGCAGCAAGACCTTCATCACCAACGGCTGGCATGCCGACCTCGTGATCGTGGTCGCCAAGACCGACCCCGCAGGCGGCGCCAAGGGCACCAGCCTGTTCCTGGTGGAGCGCGGCATGCCCGGTTTCGAAAAGGGCCAGCGTCTCAAGAAGCTGGGCCTGAAGGCGCAGGACACGTCGGAGCTCTTCTTCAACGACGTACGCCTGCCGGCCGAGGCGCTGCTCGGCGGCGCGGCGCAGGAGAACCGCGGCTTCGTCTGCCTGATGGAGCAACTGCCATGGGAGCGGCTGCAGATCGCGATCAGCGCGGTGGCGGCCTCGCAGGCCGCAATTGAACACACGGTCGCCTACGTCAAGGACCGCAAGGTCTTCGGCCAACCGGTGGCGGCCTACCAGAACACGCGCTACACGCTGGCGGAGCTGCAGACCGAGGTGCAGGTGGCGCAGGTCTTCGTCGACAAGTGCATCGAGCTCCTGATGCAGGAAAAACTCGACACCGCAACCGCCAGCATGGCCAAGTACTGGACCACCGACCTGCAGTGCAAGGTGATGGACGAGTGCGTGCAACTGCACGGCGGCTATGGCTACATGTGGGAGTACCCGGTGACGCGCGCGTATGCCGACGCGCGGGTGCAGCGCATCTACGGCGGCACCAACGAGATCATGAAAGAGGTGATCACGCGGGCGATGGGGTTGCCGGGGCGCTGAGGGGGAGTGGTTGTTTTAGTCCCAACATGGGACTAAACTTGAGCGCGATGCGGATCATTTCGGTGAAGTACTTGAGGGACTTTTGGGTGCGCCACCCCGACTCGGAACAGCCGTTGAAGGCTTGGCATGAAGAGGTCAAGGCGGCAGTTTGGAAGACACCGCAGGACATCAAGGACCGCTATCGCAGCGCCAGCTTTGTTGGAAGCAACGGGGTCGTTTTCAACATCAAGGGCAATGAGTACCGACTCATCGCTGCGATCGCCTACAGATACGAGGCCGTCTACCTCAAATTCATCGGCACGCATTCGGAATATGACCGAATCGATGCCCAAACTGTTGAAGTGGAGTAGTCCATGGACATCCGACCCATCCGAACCGAAGCTGATTACAAGGCTGCCCTGAAGGCGGTGTCGCCGTACTTCGATCAGGAGCCGGCGCCGGGCACGGAAGACGCCGATCGCTTCGAAGTGCTGCTGGCATTGATCCAGGCCTACGAATCGAAAAATCACCCGATCGACCCGCCGGATGCGATCGAGGCGATCAAGTTTCGAATGGAGCAGCAGGGCCTCTCGGCGAAGGACCTCGAACCTTTTATCGGGCAGTTGAATCGCGTGTATGAAGTCCTCAATCACAAACGTCCCCTGACCTTGAGGATGATTCGTCGAATCCACAAGGGGCTCGGCATTCCAGCTGAGGTATTGATCCAGACCGAGAACGACGACAAGTTCTCGCTTGCCGCATAGGAGCCCGCGTCATGCCCACCAATGCCTTCTATGCCCAGTCCGGCGGCGTCACGTCGGTCATCAACGCCTCGGCCTGCGGCGTGATCGAAACGGCGCGCCGGCACGCCGACCGTATCGGCACCGTCTACGCCGGCCGCAACGGCATCCTCGGTGCGCTCGCCGAGGAGCTGATCGACACCAGCCTGGAATCGGCCGAGGCGATCGCGGCACTGCGCTCCACGCCCGCGGGCGCCTTCGGTTCCTGCCGCTACAAGCTCAAGTCGCTCGAGAAGAACCGGCGCGAGTACGAGCGCTTGATCGAGGTCTTCAAGGCGCACGACATCGGCTACTTCTTCTACAACGGCGGCGGTGACTCGGCCGACACCTGCTTCAAGGTGAGCCAGCTGTCGCAGTCGCTCGGCTATCCGCTGCAGGCGATCCATGTGCCGAAGACCATCGACAACGACCTGCCGCTCACCGACTGCTGCCCGGGCTTCGGCTCGGTCGCCAAGTACGTGGCGGTATCCACGCTCGAAGCCTCGCTGGACGTGCGCTCGATGGCCGCCACTTCCACCAAGGTGTTCGTGCTCGAGGTGATGGGGCGCCACGCGGGCTGGATCGCGGCGGCCGGCGGCCTGGCCGCGGACCACGGCATTCCGGTCGTGATCCTGTTCCCCGAGATTCCCTTCGACCAGCCGGCCTTCCTGGCGCGCGTCGATGCGCTGGTCAAGCACCATGGCTATTGCACGGTGGTGGTGTCGGAAGGCTGCCATCACCCCGACGGCACCTTCCTCGCCGAGCAGGGCACGAAGGACGCCTTCGGCCATGCGCAGCTCGGCGGCGCGGCACCGGTGGTGGCGCAGATGGTCAAGGGGGCGCTGGATTACAAATTCCACTGGGCGGTGGCCGACTATCTGCAGCGCTCGGCGCGCCACATCGCCTCGGCCACCGACGCGCGGCAGGCCTATGAGCTCGGGCAGCGCGCGGTCGAGCTGGCACTCGAAGGCAAGAACTCGGTGATGCCGACCATCGATCGGACCTCCGACTCGCCCTACGCCTACCGCATCGGCAGCGCGCCGCTCGACCAGGTGGCCAACACCGAGAAGTTCATGCCGCGCGACTTCATCTCGGCCGACGGCTACGGCATCACCGACAAGTGCCGCGCCTACCTGCTGCCGCTGATCCAGGGCGAGGACTATCCGGCCTATCGCGACGGGCTGCCGGTCTACGTGACGCTGCAGAACCACGTGGTGGCCAAGAAGCTGCCGGCCTTCGAGATCGCTTGATGAACAACGAGGAAGCTGCACGGCCCGATCCTTCGCGCTGCCCGCTGTGCGGCGAGGCGAACCGCTGTGCGATGGAGATCGAGCGCGAGACCGGGCGGGCGCAGCCGCCCTGCTGGTGCATGCAGGCCGACTTCGACCGCGCCGTGCTCGCGCGCGTCCCTGCAGAGATGCGCGGCCTCGCCTGCATCTGCGCGCGCTGCGCTACTGCTGCTGTTGCTGTTGCTGTTGCTGCGACTGCTGCTGATCCTGCTCCTGCGCCGGCGGTTCAGGATTGAGGGGCGCCGGCGGCTGCCGGCCGCGTTCCCGCTGCTCTGCGATCACCTCATGGATGAACTGCAGCTTGCCCACCGCCGCGTGCGGCAGCACGAAGGGGTAGTAGTCGGGCTGGCCCATGCTGCGCGACAGCTCGTTGAGCACATTGGTCAGGCGCACCCAGCCGTTGAGGAAGTCGAGGAAATTCGCCGCCCCGGGATGTTCGGGCTGCCAGAGATCCGAGAGCTCGAACAGATCGCTCGTGAGCTCGACGTTCTGCGCATCGACGCCGAAGCTCTTCGCCGTGTCCGCGGTGTCGGCCATGTGCAGGTAGTGGGCCCAGGTTTCGGCCCAGTCCTCCCACGGATGCGCGCTCGCGTAGCTCGTGACGTAGCGGTTCGCCCAGTCGGGCGGCGGCCCGTTGTCGTAGTGCTTGCGCAGCGCCGTCGCGTAGTCGGCGCGCTCGTCGCCGAAGAGCTCGCGGAAGCTCTCGAGCCACGGCGTCGGGAAGACCAGCAGGTCCCAGTAGTAGTGGCCGATCTCGTGGCGGAAATGGCCGACCAGCGTGCGGTAGGGCTCGCGCATCTCGGCACGGATGCGTTCGCGCACCGCGTCTTCGGCCTCCTCGGCGTTGAGCGTGATCACGCCCATTTCGTGGCCGGTCATCACGTGTGGGCCGCCCGGCATGTTGCCGAGAAAGTCGAAGGCCAGCCCGTGCACCGGATCGCTCAGGCGCGTGACGACCGGCAGCCCCAGCGCCAGCAGCTGCGAGATCAGCCGGCGCTTGGCCAGCTCGAGCTTGCGCCACAGCTCGCCGTTGCTCTCGATCGACAGGTCGGGGATGGTGCGCGTGACACTGCATGAGAGGCAAAGCCCCGGCACCAGGCCGTCGGTATTGAAGGCCGGGTCGTCGCCCTCGCGCGGCGCCGGCACCATCCAGTTGCAGGCCGCCGGGGTCATCAGGTTGTCGCAGCTGCGGTAGGCCTTGCCCTTGGCATCGCCGAAGACGGTGAAGGTATCGGGCTCGGCGCCGTCGAAGGTTGCGGGTGCGAGCGGCACCACGCCGAGGCTTTCGATCACGTAGCCGAGCGGCGTATGGCAAGCCAGGCACTGGCTGTTGCGCAGGAACACGGGGCGACCGCACTGGCACTGGTAGGCGCGCGTGACGGTCGGCGCCTGGAGTTCGGCCGCGAGCGAGGGCGCGGCTTCGACGGCGGGGACGCTGTCGTCGGGGGTGGTGGGTTCCATGGCTCTCTGTTCTTTTGGACTTCGGGCGGGACAGCCGGGCCATTGTGAAGGGTCGCCCGTGTGCCGAACGGCGCGCAAACACCGATATCCTTGTAGGACGGCCCGAACAGGCCACCGACCCCGATGACCTCGACGCTCCCGCCGCAATCCCTCAGCAGCCGTTACGGCGCCCGCTACCGTTGGCTTCTGCTCTTTTCCGTGATGGTAGGCGTCATGGCCTCGATCATGTCCTCGACCATCGTCAACGTGGCGATCCCGGGCATGAGCCATCACTTCGCGCTGGGGCAGGAACGCGCGCAGTGGGTCAGCTCGGGCTTCATGGTCGCGATGACGGTGTCGATGCTGACCACGCCCTGGCTGCTCGCGCGCTACGGCTATCGCCGCACCTATGTGGGCACCATGGTGCTGCTGCTCGCAGGCGGCATCGCAGGCGGGCTGGCCAACCAATTCCCGCTGGTGCTGGCCGCGCGCGTCGCCGAGGGCCTGGCGGCCGGCGTGGTGCAGCCGATCCCGGCCATCATCATCCTGCGCGCCTTCGAGCCCCACGAGCAGGGCCGCGCAACCGGCATCTTCGGCATGGGCGTGGTGCTGGCGCCGGCCATCGGCCCCAGCATCGGCGGCGTGCTGGTCGACCTGTTCGGCTGGCGCTCGATCTTCTTCATGGTGGTGCCTTTCTGCATCGCCTCGATCTGGCTGGCCTACAAGTTCGTGCCGACCACGGCGCCCGGCGGCGTGGCGGCGGCGCGCAGCAGCGGGCTCGACTGGGGCGGGCTCGCGCTGGGCACCGCCGGCACCTTGTGCCTGCTGAACGGGCTGGTCGAGCTGCGCGGCGATGCGCCGCTGCAGGCTGCGGCACTGCTCGTCGGCGCGGTCGCTGCCTTCGGCGCCTTCATCGGCTGGCAGAAGCGGCTCGCGGCCGCGGGCGGCACACCGCTGATGAACCTGGCGCTGTTCCAGTACCGGCAGTTCGCAATGGGCAGCGTGGTGGCCTTCATCTACGGCACGGCGCTGTTCGGCTCGACCTACCTGCTGCCGGTCTACATGCAGGTCGGGCTGCAGCTCTCGGCTTCGCACGTCGGCACCATCCTGCTGCCGGCCGGCATCGTGCTCGCCTTCACCATCGCCGGTGTCGGCCGGCTCGCAGACCGGCACCCGACCTGGCTCCTGGTGTGCACCGGCCTCGCGCTGCTGGCCGTGTCCTTCGCGCTGATGCTGCTGTTGCGGCTGGACAGCGCGCTCTGGCTGCTGGTGGCCTTCGCGATCATCGGCCGCGTCGGGCTCGGCTTCATCTTGCCCTCGCTCAACCTGGGCTCGATGCGCCCGCTCGCCAAACCGCTGATTCCGCAGGGCGCGAGCGCGATCAACTTCCTGCGCATGCTGGGCGGCGCGGCCGGCGTGAGCCTGTGCGCGATCGTGCTCGAATGGCGGCTGGCGGCGCATGGCGATTCGCTGGTCAACGCGGCCACCAGCCCGGCGCGGTTGGCGGCCTTCGACGAGGTGTTCGCGATGCTGGCCGGCCTCTGCGCGCTGGCGATCTGCGCGGCCTGGCAGCTGCGCGAAAAATAGCTCTCCCCCAGGCTTCGCGCACTTCGTGTCGCTACGCCAACCCCCTCACCGGGGGCAACACCAGCGGCCCGGCAAGCCGGTTCCGCGGTGTTCCTGGAATGGGCTCGGCACCGTGGCGGAACGGGCAGCGCACTGCAGTCTAATAAGGACATGTGCCAGCTGCTCGGAATGAACTGCAACACACCGACCGACGTGACATTCAGCTTCACGGGCTTCGCGCAGCGCGGCGGGCGCACCGACCACCATGCCGACGGCTGGGGCATCGCCTTCTTCGAGGACCGCGGCCTCAGGCATTTCGTCGATCACCAGCCGGCCTGCGAGTCGCCGGTGGCCGAGCTGATCCGGCGCTACCCGATCCAGAGCCGCAACGTCATCGCGCACATCCGCAAGGCCACGCAGGGCGCGGTGAACCTGCAGAACTGCCACCCCTTCGTGCGCGAGCTGTGGGGCCGCTACTGGGTGTTCGCGCACAACGGCGACCTGAAGGACTTCAGGCCGCGGCTGCACGGCAACTTTCATCCCGTGGGCAACACCGACAGCGAGCACGCCTTCTGCTGGATCATGCAGGAGCTCGCCAAGTCGCATGCCGGCGTGCCGAGCGTCGAGGAGCTGACGCTCACGCTGCGCGAGCTGGCGCCGCGCTTCGCGCGCCACGGCACCTTCAACTTCATGCTCTCGAACGGGCAGGCGCTCTGGTCGCACGCCTCGACGAACCTCTGGTACATCGAGCGCCGACATCCCTTCGTGACGGCCGAGCTCTCGGACGAAGACTTGAGCATCGACTTCGCGCAGCACACCACGCCGAACGACCGCGTGGCGGTGGTGGTGACGGCGCCGCTGACCACCAACGAGACCTGGACCGCCTTCGCGCCCAACGAGCTCGCGGTGTTCGTCGACGGCCGGCGCGCCGGCTGAAATCGCCGGCGCCGCGCACGGGCTTCGCCGGCGGTGCGCGCGCCGGGCTAGCGACTACCGCAGATACGCCTCCAGCGCATCGATGAACATCGCCGGCACGTCGAAGCCGGTCTGTTCGGTGATCTCCTGGAAGCAGGTCGGGCTGGTCACGTTGATCTCGGTCAGCGAGCCGCCGATCACGTCGAGCCCTATCAGCAGCAGGCCGCGTTCGTTCAATACCGGGCCGATGGCTTCGGCGATGCGCCGGTCCTGGTCGGTCAGCGGCTGCGCCACGCCCTTGCCGCCGGCCGCGAGGTTGCCGCGCACCTCGGTGCCCTGCGGAATGCGCGCCAGGCTGTGCGGCACGGGCTGGCCGCCGATCACGAGGATGCGCTTGTCGCCCTGCGTGATCTCGGGCACGAAGCGCTGCACCATGATGGTTTCGGCGCCGTTCTTGTTGAGCGTCTCGACGATCGAGCCGAGGTTCAGCCCGTCGGCCTTGACGCGGAAGATGCCCATGCCGCCCATGCCGTCGAGCGGCTTCAGGATGATGTCCTGGTGCTCGGCATGGAAGGCGCGCACCGCGGCCGCATCGCGCGTGACCAGCGTGGGCGTCGTGTACTCGGCGAACTCCATGATCGCGAGCTTCTCGGGATGGTCGCGCAGCGCGCGCGGCCGGTTGACCACGCGCGCGCCTTCGCGCTCGGCCTGCTCGAGCAGGTGGGTGGCGTAGATGTACTCGGCGTCGAAGGGCGGGTCCTTGCGCATCAGCACGACGTCGAAAACATGCAGCGGGCGCTCGATCACGGCCTCTTCGCGGAACCATGCCTGCTCGCCGGTCAGCACGATCTCTCGCACCCTGGCGCTGACGGGGCGCCCGCGCTGCCAGTTGAGATCCTGCGGCACGCAGGCCGACAGCGTGTAGCCGCGGCGCTGCGCCTCGCGCATCATCGAGAAGGTGGTGTCCTTGTAGATCTTGAACTGCTCGAGCGGGTCAGCGATGAAAAGGATGTGCATCAGGATGTCTTTCCGGCGATCGATGAGGAAGGGGCGGCTTCGGCAGAAGCGGCCCGTGCGTCTTGCTTGATCTTGCAGGCAGGTGCGATGTCCTTGCCGGCGAAGGGTTTGCCGCGGCCGAGCTGCTGGATGGCCGAAAGGCTCAGGTCCTTGAAGAATCGCATGGACGCCCTAGATCTCGATCTTCGAGCCCAGCTCCACCACGGCATTGTTCGGCAGCCCGAGGAAGCCCGCCGCTCCGCTCGCGTTGTGGTGCATCTGCGCGAAGAGCTTCTCGCGCCACGGCGCCATGCCGCTGCCGAGCGTGGGGATCACCACGTCGCGCGAGAGGAAGTAGCTGGTCGTCATCGGCTCGAGCTGGCAGCCGCGCAGGCGGGCGTGCTCCAGCGCGCGCGGCAGGTCGACGTCGTTCTTGAAGCCGTAGTGCACGATCACCTGCCAGCAATGGTGGCCGAGCGGCTCCATCTCGATGCGCTTGTCCATCGAGATCCAGGGCACTTCGTGGCTGCGCACGGTGACGAACAGGTTCTGCTCGTGCATCACCTTGTTGTGCTTGAGGTTGTGCAGAAGCGCATTGGGCACCACGCCCGGCTCCGCGGTCATGAACACCGCCGTGCCGTCGACGCGCGCCGGCGGATTGACGAACACCGAATCAAGGAAGCCGCGCAGGTCGATGGCCTCGGCCAGCTGCATCTGGCCCATGAGGCGCCGGCCCTCCTTCCAGGTCAGCATCAGCATGAAGATGGACCCGCCGATGAGGAGCGGGAACCAGCCGCCTTCGAACAGCTTCAGCAGGTTGGAGGCGAAGAACAGGAAGTCGACCACGAAGAAGGCGCCGGTCGCGGCGATGCACAGCGCGAGCGGGTACTTCCATGCATAGCGGATCACGAAGAAGGTCAGCACCGTGGTGATCAGCATGTCGGTGGTCACGGCGATGCCGTAGGCCGCGGCCAGGTTGCTCGACGAGCGGAACATGACCACCGCCAGCACGATCGCGACGAACAGCCCCCAGTTGACGAAGGGAATGTAGATCTGGCCCGCAGTGCGCACGCTGGTGTGCTCGATGTTCAGGCGCGGCAGGTAGCCGAGCTGGATCACCTGCCGCGTGACGCTGAAGGCCCCGGTGATGAGCGCCTGCGACGCGATGACCGTGGCGGCGGTGGCGAGCAGCACCAGCGGTATCAGGGCCCATTCGGGCGCCATCATGTAGAAGGGATTCTTCACCGCCGACGGGTTCTCCAGCAGCAGCGCGCCCTGGCCGAAGTAGTTGAGCGTCAGCGCCGGCATCACGACCGAGAACCACGCGATGCGGATCGGCCGCTTGCCGAAGTGGCCGAGGTCGGCGTAGAGCGCCTCGGCACCGGTCACGCACAGTACGGTCGCGCCGAGGATGATGAAGCTGGTGCCCGGGTTGTCCCACATGAAGCGCAGCGCGTAGTGCGGGCTCATGGCCTTGAGGATTTCCGGATGGGCGAGGATCTGCCACACGCCCAGCAGCGCGATCACGAAGAACCAGACCAGCGTGATCGGGCCGAAGTAGCGGCCGATGCCCGCGGTGCCGTGCTTCTGGAGTGCGAACAGGCAGAACAGCACGACCAGCGTGATCGGGATCACGTAATGCTTGAAGTGCGGCGACACCACCTCCAGGCCCTCGACCGCCGACAGCACCGAAATGGCCGGCGTGATGACGCCGTCGCCGTAGAAGAGCGAGGTGCCGAAGATGCCGACCACCAGCAGCACTTGGCGCAGGCGGGGCTTGTCGACCACGGCCTGCGAGGCCAACGCCAGCATCGCGACCAGTCCGCCCTCGCCCTCGTTGTCGGCCCGCAGGACCAGCACCACGTACTTGAGCGAGACGATCACCGTCAGCGTCCAGAAGAACATCGACAGGATGCCGTAGACGTTCTCGACCGTGAAGGGAACGTGGCCGTGGCCGAACACCTCCTTGACCGCATACAGAACGCTGGTGCCGATGTCGCCGTAGACGACACCGATGGCCGCAAGGATCAGCGCGGCAGAGGAGGATTTGGTGGGGGACACGGAGTCGATGAAAAAGGGTGTCCGGCGTGACGCTGCACGCCCGGGCGCCTGGGCAGCTGGGTGCAGCCGCCGCGTCGCCTTCCGCCCTCTTGTTTGCGTTGCTGTGGGGTCGCTATTTTGCCGCCGCCCGAAGGCCTCGCAACACGTACTACGAAATCATTCGTAGATTTCGGCGTCCGGATCGGTCGCCTCGAGCTCGTAGCTGGCCGCCACCATGGCCAGCCGCCCGATCACGCCGTACATGTAGAAGCGGTTCGGGGCACTCGCGCCGGGCTTGGCTCCGGGTTGCGGTAAGTGCGCACTCTCCGAAAACGCCAAGGGCACGAAGCTCGCGCCCGGGAGGTTGAGGTTCTCGTCGGGACTGCGCTCGGCATGCACGCGATAGAAGCCGCCGACCACGTAGCGGTCCATCATGTAGACCACCGGCTCGGCGACGCCGTCGTGCACGCGCTCGTTGGTCAGCACGCCTTCCTGCACGATCACATCGCCCGGCTCCTGGGCTTCCCCGGCGGCGCTGGTTGTCTTGTTGCGCGGCCTGCGGCCGAGGGCCTCGAGGTCCTTGACGTCGCGCACCGTCATGACGCCCATGCGATGGGCGCCGTTGTCGGCCTTGACGACCACGAAGGGCTTCTCGTTGATGCCGTATTCCTTGTACTTGCGACGGATCTTGGTGAGCAGCGCGTCCACGTGGCTGGTCAGCACATCCATCCCCTGGCCTTCGGCGATATCGACGCCGCTGGCCCGCGCGTACATCGGGTTGATCAGCCAGGGGTCGATGCCCAGCAGCTTGCCGAAGCGCTTGGACACTTCCTCGTAGCTGTGGAAGTGGTTGCTCTTGCGGCGCACCGACCAGCCGGCATGGAGCGGCGGCAGCAGGTACTGCTCGTGCAGGTCTTCCAGGATGCCGGGCGTGCCGGCCAAGAGGTCGTTGTTGAGCAGGATGGTGCAGGGGTCGAAATGCTTGAGCCCCAGGCGCCGCTTGCCGCGCACCACGGGCTCCAGGCACACGGTCTCGCCATTCGGCAGCTCGATCTTCTTGGGCGACTTGATGGCCGGATCGATCGAGCCCACGCGCACGTTGAGCCCCGCCATGTGAAAAATCCGCACCAGCCGGGCCACGTTGGCCAGGTAGAAGGTGTTGCGCGCATTGTTTTCCGGGATCACCAGCAGGTTGCGCGCCTCGGGGCAGATCTTCTCGATCGCAGCCTGCGCGGCCTGCACCGCCAGCGGCAGCATGTCCTCGGTCAGGTTGTTCCAGCCGCCGGGGTAGAGGTTGGTGTCGACCGGCGCCAGCTTGAAGCCGGCGTTGCGGATGTCGACCGAGCTGTAGAAGGGCGGGGTGTGCTCCATCCATTCGAGCCGGAACCAGCGCTCGATGGCCGGCATGGAGTCGAGAACGCGTTGTTCGAGTTCGTTGATGGGGCCGGTCAGGGCGGTGACGAGGTGGGGAACCATGCGGCGGCCTTGTTATGCGTGTTCTGCGACGAAAGGTGGAGTGGAATTGTAGGATTTGGGGACACCCGGTCGAATGACAAGCGCCGTCCCGATCCGCGTCACCTTTCAGCTCCGCACTTCACCCTGGCCCAGCACCACGTACTTGAGCGAGGTGAGCCCCTCGATGCCCACCGGCCCGCGCGCATGGAACTTGTCGGTGCTGATGCCGATTTCAGCGCCGAGCCCGAACTCGAAGCCGTCGGCAAAGCGCGTGCTCGCGTTCACCATCACGCTGGCCGAGTCGACCTCGCGCAGGAAGCGCTGGGCGTGCATGTGGTCGCGCGTGACGATGGCGTCGGTGTGGTGGCTCGAATAGCGGTTGATGTGCGAAATGGCCTCGTCCACGCCCTCGACCACCTTGATGCTGATGACGGCGGCCAGATACTCCTCCGACCAGTCGGACTCGACCGCGTCCACCACCCGGGCGCTCGGCGGGAGGGCACCGTCGGCGCGCAGGATGCGTGCCGCGACGGGGTCGCAGCGCATCTCCACCCCCTTGGCCGCGAAGATGGCGCCGATCTCGGGCAGGAAGCTCTCGGCCATCGAGGCCGCCACCAGCAGACCCTCGGCCGCATTGCAGGGGCTGTACTTCTGCGTCTTG
This sequence comes from Variovorax paradoxus, assembly GCF_018614955.1. Taxonomy (GTDB): domain Bacteria; phylum Pseudomonadota; class Gammaproteobacteria; order Burkholderiales; family Burkholderiaceae_C; genus Variovorax; species Variovorax paradoxus_J. The sequence continues at coordinate 16,335 of NZ_JAGGNV010000062.1, read as the reverse complement.
GCGTTGTCGACGATCTTCACCGCCATGTCGAGCTCGGCCGTGTCGTCCACGAAGACGTGGCAGTTGCCGTCCAGGTGCTTGATGACCGGCACCTTGGCCTCGCGGCTGATGCGCTCGATCAGGCCCTTGCCGCCGCGCGGAATGACCACGTCGACAAACTCGGGCATCGCGATCAGCTTGCCCACCGCCTCGCGGTCGGTGGTCTGCACCAGCTGCACCGCCTCCACCGGCAGGCCCGCCTCGGCCAGCGCCTCGGACACCAGCAGCGCGAGCGCCTTGTTCGACTCGATCGCCTCCGAGCCGCCGCGCAGGATGGCCGCGTTGCCGCTCTTGATCGCGAGGCTCGCGGCCTCGATCGTCACGTTGGGCCGGCTCTCGTAGATCATCCCGAAGACGCCGATCGGCACCCGCATCTGGCCGACGCGAATGCCGCTGGGCTGCTGCTTCATGCCGATGACTTCGCCGATCACGTCGGGCATGGCGGCGAGCTGTTCGCAGCCCAGCGCCACGGTCTCGATGACCTTGGGCGTGAGCTTGAGCCGGTCGACCATCGGGGCCGAGAGGCCGGCGGCGGCGGCACGCTCGATGTCGCGCGCATTGGCCGGGGCCAGGGCCGCCGCGCTCTCGCGCAGGCGCCGCGCCAGCGCCTTGAGCGCCTTGTTCTTGGTGGCCGCGGAGGCCTTGGCCATCAGGGCGGCGGCCGCCTTGGCCTGCAGCCCGAGGGTCTGCATGTGTTCGTTGACATTGAACGCGTTCATTGCCGCATTTTCCCACGCGGGGTGCAGGCAGGGCAGCAGAGGCGTGGAAACGCCGGGTTTGCGAAAGAGGAACGATCCGGGCTCAGCCCCGGGCCGGCGTCGCGCAGGCCCGGCACAGCATCAGCGCCAGCCGCTGCAGCGCCTGCCAGCCGCCGGCCGGCCAGTCGGGCTGCTTCAGGCCCTTGACGATGCCGTCGACGATGTGCGCGGCGCGCAGCATGCGGGCCAGCGCGCGGTCGTCCAGCCGCGGCAGCACGCGCTCGAAGGCGCGCTCGCGCGGGCCCCAGATGCGGTTCTCGCGCAGCGCCATGGGCAGCGGCCGGCCGGCGGCCATCGCGTCCTTGACGCGCTTCAGCGCCCGGATGTCCTCGGCCAGCGTGTAGTGCACCAGCACCTCGGCTTCGCCTTCGGCCTGCAGCCCCTCGAGCATGCGCGCGACGCGCTGCGGATTGCCGCCGAGCACGGCTTCGGAGAGCTTGAACACGTCGTAGCGCGCGACGTTGTTGACCGCGCCTTCGACCTGCTCCCACGACAGCTCGCCTTCGGGATGCAGCAGCGCGAGCTTCTGGATTTCCTGGTGCGCGGCAAGCAGGTTGCCTTCCACGCGGTCGGCGAAGAACTGCAGCGTGCGCTGGCCTTCCTCGCCGCCCTTCACGCGCTGGCCCTGCTGCGCGAGCCGCTGCGCGATCCACTGCGGCAGCGCGGCGCGTTCGATGCTTTCGATCTGCAGGCTGATGCCGTTGTTCTCCAGCGCCGAGAACCACGCGCCGGTGCGCGTGGCCTTGTCCAGGCGCGGCAGCATCACCAGCGTGAGGGTGCTGTCGTTGCCCTGCGCGGCCTCGGCGATCTGCTGCAGCGCCACGCTGCCGTCCTTGCCCGGTTTGCCCGAGGGGATGCGGATTTCGACGATCTGCCGGTCGGCGAACAGGCTCAGCGACCCGCCCGCGGCGAGCACCGCGCTCCAGTCGAAATGCGCGCCGGCCACGGTGTACGAGCTGCGCTCGGTATAGCCCTGGGTCCGTGCCGCTGCGCGGATCGCGTCGGCCGTCTCTTGCGCGAGCAGCGGCTCGTCGCCGTGGATGGTGTAGAGCGGCCCCACCCTCTTGGCGAGGTGTCCCGAGAGTTGAGGGAGAGGGAGTTGCACGGGATCAGTGCGGTCAAAGGCTCTTCACGGCGCCCAGCCGCCGCATCGTCTGCTGGGCGATGTCGCTCTGCATGTCGCGGAACAGCAGCTCCGCTTCGCTTTCCTTCGCCAGCGCCGCGGTCTCGTTGTAGGTGATGTCGCGCTGCTGCTGGATCTCGGTCGGTGGCAGCAGTTCCTTGCCGCCCGGCGTGCGCAGCCTGAAGCGCATCGTCAGGCGCAGCTGGAGCTCGCGCACTTGGCCCGCCGAATTGGTCGAAAGCACGACACGCTCGCGGTTTTCGCCAAGGACGTCGAGCACCGCTTCGGCCGTGTCGAGCTTGTCGGCCGGAATCAGCTCGACGGAGCCGGCGGCGCGGATCTGGCGCCGAAGGTCGTTCACGAAGGCCGAGTTGCCCGGCACCGCCAGCGTCTTGAACGCGAAGATCGGCGCACGGCGCAGCTCGAAGCCGCAGCCCGCGACCGCGAGCGAGGACGCCGCGGCAAGGGCGAGGAAACCGCGACGCGGCAGGAGGCCCAGAGGCCGGGTGCGTGTATTCATGCTTTTCATACCACCACGTTGACCAGCCGCCCGGGCACCACGACCACGCGCTTCGGCACGGCGCCTTCGGCATGCTTGGCGAGCACCTCGCTCGCCAGCGCGATCTTCTCGATCTCCTGCTTCGAGGCATTGGCCGGCACGCGCAGCGAGCCGCGCAGCTTGCCGTTGACCTGCAGCATCAGCTCGACCTCGTCCTGCTCGAGGGCGACCACGTCGACCACCGGCCAGGGCGCGTCGAGCAGCGGGCCGTGCAGCGTGTCGTAGCCCAGCTGATGCCACAGCGCGTGCGTGATGTGCGGCGTGGCCGGATAGAGGCAGCGCAGCAGGATGCCGAAGCCTTCGCGCACGGCAGCCCTGTCGCCCGTGCTGCCGTCGGACTTGAAGCCTTCCAGCGCGTTCAAGAGCTTCATCGCCCCCGACACCACGGTGTTGTATTGCATGCGCTGGTAGTCGTAGTCGATCTGGCGCAGCACGGTGTGGACTTCGCGGCGCAGCGCCTTGGCCTCCTTGCCGAAGGCCGAGCGCGGGTCCACCGCGTCGATCTCGACCTCCGCGTTTTCTGCGGCAGCGACGGTCGCCGCTTCGAGCGCCACCCCGAAGTTCCAGACCCGGCGCAGGAAGCGGTAGCTGCCCTCTACGGCCGCATCGTTCCACTCCAGCGTGGCTTCGGGCGGCGCGGTGAACATGGTGTAGAGGCGCGCGGTGTCGGCGCCGTACTTCTCGATCAGGTCCTGCGGATCGACGCCGTTGCGCTCGCTCTTGCCCATCTTGCCGACGCCGCCGTAGTCGACCGCGGTGCCGTCGGCCAGGGTGCCGCCGGCGATGCGGCCCTGCGCATCGAGCACGGGCGTCACTTCCGAGGGCGGGAAGTATTCCTTGCCGCCCTTTTCGCTGCGCTTGTAGAAGATGTGGTTGAGCACCATGCCCTGCGTGAGCAGCTTGCTGAAGGGCTCGTCGATCTTCACCAGACCCAGGTCGCGCATCACCTTGGTCCAGAAGCGCGCGTAGAGCAGGTGCAGGATCGCGTGCTCGATGCCGCCGATGTACTGGTCCATCGGCATCCAGTAGTCGGCGCCCTCGGCCACCATGGCCTGGTCGTTCTTCGGGTCGCAATAGCGCATGAAGTACCAGGCGCTGTCGACGAAGGTGTCCATCGTGTCGGTCTCGCGCCGAGCGGGCTTGCCGCAGACCGGGCAGACCACGCCGGCGTGGAAGCCTTCGTGCTTGGCCAGCGGATTGCCCGAGCCGTCGGGCACGCACTCGGTGGGCAGCACGACCGGCAGGTCCTTCTCGGGCACCGGCACCGCGCCGTGTTCCTCGCAATGGATGATCGGGATCGGCGTGCCCCAGTAGCGCTGCCGGCTCACGCCCCAATCGCGCAGGCGCCAGGTGGTCTGCATCTCGCCCAGGCCCTTCTGGCCGAGCGCATGCGCCACCGCCTTGACCGCCTCGGCGTAGGACATGCCGCTGAAGTTGTCGGAGTTGATGGTCACGCCGCGCTGCTTGTCGGCGTACCAGTCCTGCCAGCGGTGGTAGTCGAAGTGCGGCTCGTCGTCGACCAGCACGACCTGGATGATCTCGATGCCGTACTTGTTGGCGAAGGCGAAGTCGCGCTCGTCGTGCGCGGGCACGCCCATCACCGCGCCGTCGCCGTAGCCGATCAGCACGTAGTTGCCGACCCAGACCGGGATAGGCTCGTCGGTGATCGGGTGCCGCACGTGGAGGCCGGTGGGCACGCCCTTCTTTTCCTGCGTCGCGAGCTCGGCCTCGGTGGTGCCGCCGCTCTTGCATTCCTTGATGAAGGCGGCGACTTTCTGGTCTTTCTTCGCGGCATGCACGGCCAGCGGATGTTCGGGCGCCACGGCGCAGAAAGTCACGCCCATGATGGTGTCGGCGCGCGTCGTGAAGACGTACATGCGGCCGTCCTGGATCAGCTTGCCGTGCTCGTCCTCGATGTCATGCGGGAAGGCGAAGCGCACGCCCTCGCTCTTGCCGATCCAGTTCTCCTGCATCAGCTTCACGCGCTCGGGCCAGCCCGGCAGCTTGTGCTGGGTGTGCTCAAGCAGCTCTTCGGCGTAGTCGCTGATCTTGAGGTAGTAGCCCGGAATCTCGCGCCGCTCCACGGTGGCGCCGGTGCGCCAGCCCTTGCCGTCGATCACCTGCTCGTTGGCCAGCACGGTCTGGTCGACCGGGTCCCAGTTGACCAGCTGGGTCTTGCGGTAGGCGATGCCTTTTTCGAGCATCTTCAGGAACAGCCACTGGTTCCACTTGTAGTAGCTGGGATCGCAGGTGGCGATCTCGCGGCTCCAGTCGATCGCCAGCCCCATGGCCTGGAGCTGGCTCTTCATGTAGCCGATGTTCTCGTAGGTCCATTGGGCCGGCGGCACGCCGTTCTTGAGCGCGGCATTCTCGGCCGGCAGGCCGAAGGCGTCCCAGCCCATCGGCATCAGCACGTTGTAGCCGCTCATGCGCAGGTAGCGCGTGAGCATGTCGTTGATGGTGTAGTTGCGCACGTGGCCCATGTGCAGCTTGCCGCTGGGGTACGGCAGCATCGAGCAGGCGTAGTACTTCTTCTTCTGCGCGTCCTCGGTCACGCGGTAGGCATCGGCCGCCGTCCAGGCGGCCTGGGCAGCTGACTCGACGTCGCTGGGTTTGTAGCTGGGGTTCATTGGGCTTCAGGCAAGCCCGGCATCGGGCGGCCGGGGAATGCAGATTATCGCGGGAGAGGAAGCTCAAGGCTTCCTGGTGCCGGCGCTTCGGTCACGAAGCCGATGCGGCTGAGCCCCGCCTTGTTCGCGATGCCCATCAGCTCGACCACCTTGCCGTAGGGAACGGTCTGGTCGGCGCGCAGCTGGACCTCGGTGTCGCGGCTGGCGGCGGCGGCCTGCCCGAGACGGGTGGCGAGCTCTTCGGTCGTCACGGCCTGGTCGTTGAGGAAGACCTTGCCCGCCGCATCCACCGCGAGGCTCACGAACTTGGGCGTGTCGGTCGGCTGCCCGGCGTCGGTGCGCGGCAGGTCGAGCTTGATCGAGCTGGCCATCAGTGGCGCGGTGATGATGAAGATCACCAGCAGCACCAGCATCACGTCCACCAGCGGCGTGACGTTGATGTCCGACAGCGGCCGCTGCCCGCCGGCGCCGATCGCCCGCCCGCCGGTGGCGGTGCTGCCGAGCGAGGTGCGACCGAAGGCCATGGGTTTGCCGCGCTCCTAGACCGGCATCGGCCGCGCGGGCGGCAGCGGCGCTTCGCGCTGCGGCTCGTCGCCGAGCGCGCCGAGCAGGTCGTGCGCGAAGCCTTCCAGCTCGGCCTCGATCCGGCTGACGACGCGGCCGAACACGTTGTAGGCCAGCACGGCCGGAATCGCGACGGCCAGGCCGAAGGCGGTCATGATCAGCGCCTCGCCGACCGGACCGGCCACCTTGTCGATGGTGAATCCGCCGCTTTCCCCGGCGATGCCGACGAGGGCGCCGTAGATGCCCCAGACCGTGCCGAGCAGCCCGACGAAGGGCGCCGTGGCGCCGACCGTGGCGAGCAGGATCTGCCCGGCCTGCAGGCGCCGCAGTGCGGCATGCAGGGCCTCGCGCAGGGCGCGCGTGAGGCGTTTGCTGCGATCGACCGCGCCGCCGAGGGTGGCGGCATCGGACTTGGCGGCCAGGCTCCTCACCGCGCTCACGGCCGGCCAGACCAGCGCGGCGCGGTCGAAGCTTCGGAGCTTCTGCTCGGCGTCGCCGAGCGAGGCCGCTTGCCAGAAGGCCGCGATGCTGCGCACCACGTCGCGCGTGCCGCCGCGCAGCAGCCAGGCTTTCCAGAGGATCACGACCCAGCTCGAGACCGACATCAGGAGCAGCAGCGCGGCCACGGAACGGCTGACGCCGTCGCCGTGGGTCAGCAGCTCCAGCACGCTCATTCGCGCAGGCCGAGCACGTCGAACATGTCGAACAGGCCGCTCTGCTGCCCGGCCAGGAAACGCGCCGCGCGCAGGCTGCCCTGCGCATAGGTCGCGCGGCTGGCCGACTTGTGCGTGATCTCGATGCGCTCGCCGGTGCCGGCGAACAGCACCGTGTGGTCGCCCACGATGTCGCCGCCGCGGATGGTCGCGAAGCCGATGGAAGACGGGTCGCGCTCGCCGGTGACGCCTTCGCGCGCGTAGACGGCACATTCCTTGAGGTCGCGGCCCAGCGCATCGGCGATCACCTCGCCCATCTTGAGCGCGGTGCCCGAGGGCGCGTCGACCTTGTGGCGATGGTGCGCCTCGATGATCTCGATGTCGTAGCCGGTCGAAAGCGCCTTGGCCGCCATTTCGAGCAGCTTGAAGGTGACGTTGACGCCGACGCTCATGTTGGGCGCCATCACGATCGCGATGTCTTTCGCCGCCGCGGCGATCTCGGCCTTCTGCGCGTCGCTGAAGCCGGTGGTGCCGATCACGGCCTGCACGCCCAGTTCGCGGCACACGGCGAGGTGCGCCAGCGTGCCTTCGGGCCGCGTGAAGTCGATCAGCACCTGGGCGTCCTGGAGACCGGTGCGCAGGTCGGCCACGATCGGGACGCCGCTCGTGGCGCCGAGAAAGGCGGCCGCATCGCTGCCGATCGCGGGGCTGCCGGCGACATCGAGCGCACCGGCGAGGCGGCAATCCTGCGCCTCGCGCACGGCCTCGATCAGCATGTGCCCCATGCGCCCGGAAGCGCCCGCGACCGCGATGCGCCGCAGCGGGGGAATGGAGGAGGAGGAAGAAGAGGAATCAGTCACGCGTTTCAGCCTTGAAGAAGCGGGCCGGCGCGGCCGGCGCGCGCTAGCGCGATGCTTCGAGCGGGGGATAGCTCGGCGGCAGCGGAGGCAGGGAGGCGGAGGACTCGCCGTCCGCCTTCTTGTCCTTGGCCGGCTCGAATTTCTTGAGCTGGTCTTCCGAGGCTTCCAGGGCCGGCACCTTGCCGCTGCGCTTGCGGGTGTCGAGCGCGGCGACGAATTCTTCCTCGCTGGGCATCGGGTCGCCTTCGAAGCGTTCGAGCACTTCGCCATTGAAGAACACCGTCAGGCGGCGCTGCAGGGGCTCGACGCCCTGGCGCCGGATCGTGAACACGTAATCCCAGCGATTGGAATGGAAGACGTCGTTCAGCAGGGAGGTGCCGAGGATTTCGCGCACCTGCTGGCGCGACATGCCGGGCTTGAGCAGCTCGACCTGCTCCTTCGACACGAAATTGCCCTGGACCACGTCGACCTTGTAGGGCGTGATGGCATGCAGCGCATCGCGCGAGCGTTCGGTGACGCTGCTGCAGGCGCCGAGGCAGAGGCTCCCAGCGACGGCGCCGACGAGCAGCCAGAGGCGGCGTTGTGGAATGTCAGGCATGGGCAAAAGGGCAAAGAGGGGTAGCGATATGATCGGGCCATTGTAGCGGCTGCCCCCCGGCGTGCCCCTCTCGCACAGCCGGCGCAGGAACCATCATGGGCAACATCGACGAACTGAAGAACACCGGCCTCAAGGCCACCCTGCCGCGTCTCAAGATTCTCGAAATCTTCCAGAACGGCGGCCAGCGCCACATGACGGCGGAAGACGTGTTCCGGGTGCTGCTCAACGAGCACTCCGATATCGGGTTGGCGACGGTTTACCGCGTGCTGACGCAGTTCGAACAGGCCGGCATCCTCGAGCGCAGCCATTTCGAGAGCGGCAAGGCCGTCTACGAGCTCAATGAGGGCAAGCACCACGACCACCTGGTGTGCACCTCCTGCGGCAAGGTCGAGGAGTTCTACGACCCCGAGATCGAGCGCCGCCAGCAGATGATCGCGACCGACAAGAAGTGGATCCTGCAGGACCACGCGATGTCCTTGTACGGCCTCTGCGGCGACTGCGCCAGCAAGCGCTGAACTGAAAGACGGCGGCCGCAGACCGTCAATCGTCCTCGCGCGCGCCTTCCATGGCCTTGTGGTGGCGCGCCACGAAGTCGGCGTAAGTATCGATGCCGCGCAACTGCAGGATCGAGTTGCGCACGGCCGCTTCCACCAGCACCGCGATGTTGCGCCCGGCCACCACCTGGATGATCACCTTGCGCACCGGGATGCCCAGCACGTCCTGAGTCAGGGGCGCCGAGGGCATGCGTTCGTAGTCGCGCTCGAAGCTGTCGCGCCGTACCAGGTGCACGATGAGCTTGAGGCGCATCTTCCGGCGCACCGCGGTCTCGCCGAAGATCGCGCGGATGTCCAGCAGGCCGATGCCGCGCACCTCCAGCAGGTTCTGCAGCAGCTCGGGGCAGCGCCCTTCCAGCGTGGTCTGATTGATGCGGTAGAGGTCGACCGCGTCGTCGGCCACCAGGCCGTTGCCGCGCGAGATCAGCTCCAGGCCGAGTTCGCTCTTTCCCAGTCCCGATTCGCCGGTGATCATCACGCCCAGGCCCAGGATGTCCATGAACACGCCGTGCATCGAGGTGCGCTCGGCGAAGTGCTTGGAGAGGTAGGCGCGCAGCAGGTCGATCACGAAGGCCGAGGATTCCCGCGTGGCAAACAGGGGCAACTGCGCCCGCTCGCAGATCGACAGCAGTTCGTCAGGCGCCGGCTGGCCGTCGGCCAGCACCAGCATGGGCGGCTCCAGCGTGACGATGCGGGCGATGCGCCGCACGCAATCGTCGGGCGTGCCGCGCGTCAGGTAGGCGACCTCGCGCGCGCCGAGGATCTGCACGCGGTAAGGATGGATGTAGTTGAGGTAGCCGACCAGGTCGGCGGCCGACTGGGCGCGGCTGATGACGCCGGGATCGAACTGGCGTTCCGAGGCGCCCAGGCCCGCCAGCCACTCCCACCGGAGCGAGCCGCGGAATTCCTCGAACATCGCGTCGGCACTGATGACGGTCGGCTTCATGCGCCAGACTGTCTCATGCGGATGCGCTTCAAGCCACCTGGGCGGATTGCCATCCTGCGATCAGGGCGTGGAGCGCGGCGGCGTCGGAACTCGACTTGATCTGCTCGCGCAGCCCGGCATCGCTGAGCAGCTCCGCGATCTCCGAAAGTATTTCAAGGTGTTTCTGGGTCGCCGCTTCGGGCACCAGCAGGAAGATCAGCAGCACCACCGGCTGCTCGTCCGGCGCGTCGAAACCGATCGGATTCGCGAGCTGGAACACCGCGGCCATCGGCGACTTGAGGCCCTTGATGCGCCCATGGGGGATGGCCACGCCATGGCCGAGGCCGGTGGAACCCAGGCGCTCGCGGGCGAACAGGCTGTCGGTGATGAGGGCGCGGCCCAGGCCGTGCAGGTTTTCAAACAGCAAGCCCGCTTCTTCAAAAGCACGTTTCTTGCTGGTGGCGTCGACGCTCACGAGGACTTGAGCGGGCGGCAGGATGGACGCGAGTCGGTTCATGTTGGGGCAGGGCGGGGGCGATTATGCACCTGCTCCACAAAAAGCAAAGAGCCGCCCGAAGGCGGCCCGCAAGAGTATTTGCCCGGAGAGGTACTACATCACGCGCTTCGGCGCTTCGTGATGGTGGTCCTGCAGGCGGTCCTTGTGGCGGACCACCTGCCGATCGAGCTTGTCCACCAGCTCGTCGACCGCGGCGTAGAGATCAGCGTGGCTCGATTCCGCGAACATGTCATTGCCCTTGACGTGAATATTGCATTCGGCTCGTTGCCGGCGTTCCTTTTCCTTCTGCTTTTCCACAGTGAGGATCACCTTCACATCGACCACCTGGTCGAAATGGCGGGTGATTCGGTCCAGCTTGCTCGTAACGTAGCTGCGCAAGGCGGGGGTGACGTCGAGGTGATGACCGCTGATCGTCAAATTCATGAATGACCTCCTGGATTGACGGTTGGGGGAAAAAGACCCCGCTTCATGGAAGGTGAAGCGTGGCCGGCGAAACAGGGAAAGGGGAAGGCGGGGGAAGGAGAGAAGGGGGAGGGAGAGGAAAGAGGGGAAGGTCGGTTCACTATGCCCATGCTGTCATCGAATTGCAATCCCTTCCGGGGCAATCCCCGGCATCGGCCCGCCCGCGCTCGCGTCGCGCTATCGATTTGATAGTGCTAAAGACCTCGCGCGACGCTCAGCGCCAGGCGGCGCGCATGCGGCTCAGCAGGTCGATCGTGGCCGCCGGCGGCGGTACATGGGGCGCTCGCTCGGGCGCCGGCGGCCAGGTCTGCTCGTCGAAGCGCTCGGCATCGGCGGCCGAAATGAAGCGCGTGCGGCCGGCGTACAGATGCCGGTCGCCGCGCGCCGTCTGCTGCGTGACATAGAAGCGCTGGGGCACCAGCAGGTGCAGGTGATCGCGCGCGCGGGTCATCGCCACGTAGAGCAGGCGCCGCTCCTCCTCCAGCTCCTGCGCGCCCTGCGCCACGTCGGCCGGGATGCAGCCGTCGACCACGTTGAGCACGTGTACCGAGCGCCACTCCTGCCCCTTGGCGGAGTGGATGGTCGAGAGGATCAGGTAGTCCTCGTCGAGCAGCGGCGGACCCGGCCGATCGCTCGTGGCCTCGGGCGGATCGAGCGTGAGTTCGGTCAGGAAGCGCTCGCGCGAGGCATAGCCCGAGGCCAGGCGCGCGAGCTGCTCGACGTCGCCGCGCCTGAGGCCGGCGTCGTCATGAAGCCGCTCCAGATGGGGCAAATACCACTGCAGCGCAAGCTCCATGTCGGCCGGCCAGGCGAGCGTGGGCGCGCGCAGCGCGGCATAGATGGCCGCGAAACGCGCCCACTCTTCCTTCGCGGCGGCGGGCGGCACGAAGGCCTGCACGACGGCACCGGGATCCGCGGCCTCGGCCATCGCATCGAGCAGCCGCGTGGAGGTGACGGGCCCGATGCCCGGAATCAGCTGCGTGACGCGAAAGCCCGCCATGCGCCCGCGCGGATTCTGGGCGAAGCGCAGCACCGCCAGCAGATCCTTCACATGCGCGGCCTCCAGAAACTTGAGGCCACCGTACTTCACGAAAGGGATGTTGCGCCGCGCCAGCTCGAGTTCGAGCGCGGCGCTGTGGCTCGAGGTGCGGAACAGCACGGCCTGCGACTTCAGCGCCAGCCCGCCTTCGCGGTGCGCGAGCACGCGTTCGGCCACGAAGCGGGCCTGCTGCGCTTCGTCGGGCACCAGCACCAGCTGCGGCCGGCCGGCCGAGGGCTTGTCGGTCCAGAGCGTCTTGGCATGGCGCTCCGGGGCGGCGGCGATCACCGCGTTGGAGACGTCGAGGATCGACTGGGTCGAGCGGTAGTTGCGCTCCAGCGTGACGATGCGCGCGGGCTGGGTGAACTGCTGCGGGAAATCGAGGATGTTGCGCACCGTCGCACCGCGGAACGAGTAGATCGACTGCGCGTCGTCTCCGACCACGGTGAGGCCGCGGCCGTCGGGCTTGAGCGCGCGCAGGATGGCGGCTTGCAGCAGGTTGGTGTCCTGGTACTCGTCGACCAGCACGTGATCGAAGCGCGCGCCGATCTGTGCCGCAAGCGCGGGCTCCGCCACCATCTCGGCCCAGTACAGCAGCAGGTCGTCGTAGTCGAGCACCTGCTGCGCCTGCTTGGCTTCGACGTAGGCGCCGAACAGGCGCTTCAGCTCGGCCTCCCATTCGGCGCACCACGGAAACGCATGCCCGAGCACCTCGGCCAGCGGCGCGCAGGTGTTGACGGCCCGCGAGTAGATCGACAAGCAGGTCCCCTTGCGCGGAAAGCGCCGCTCCATGGACGCGAGGCCGATGTCGTTGCGCACCAGGCCCATCAGGTCCTCGGCATCGCCGCGGTCGTGGATGGTGAAGTTCTCCTGAAGGCCGATCTGCGCCGCGTGTTCGCGCAGCAGGCGCGCGCCGATGCCATGGAAGGTGCCGGCCCAGGGCAAGGCCGGCGGCGTCTCGGATTTCAAGCCGAGCACGCGCGCCAGCACTTGGCCCGCGCGGCGCTCCATCTCCTGCGCCGCGCGGCGCGAGAAGGTCAGCAACAGGATGCGCTGCGGATCGGCGCCACGCGCGATCAGGTGGGCCACGCGATGTGCGAGCGTGCTGGTCTTGCCCGAACCCGCGCCGGCGATCACGAGCAAGGGCCGCTGGTCTTCGGGCGCCTCGCCCAGGGCCGCGCCGACCCCGTGCTCCACCGCTGCACGCTGCTCGTCGTTGAGCTTGGCGAGTGCGGCCGCGAGGCGCTCGGCCTGGCTCGTGGGTGCGGGTGTCGCGAGGCTTTGCATCGCGGCGACTTTACTGGATGCCCATCCAGACACCGGCAAAAAAGTGCTGGAGGCCGGTGACATAATCGCGCCTCGCTGCAACCGGAGACTTCGCATGGAAACCGTTCCGCCTCGGCAGCTTTCAACTCCCCTGTGATGCGTTGTTGGCCAGGGACTTGAAAGCGCCCCGCCCCTCGCCAACCGCTACAAAATCCACCGGGAGTGAGCCATGCTCAATATCTTCACGCTCGCCAACGGCCGCCTCGTCCAGGAAGAGATCGAGGCCCTCGAGGAGCTCTCTCAATTCCAGCCCATCTGGGTCGATCTCGAATCGCCCACGCTCGAAGAAAAGCGCTGGATCAAGCAGTACTACGGCCTGTCCATCCCCGAGGATGCGATGGACGAGGACATCGAGGAGTCCGCGCGCTTCTACGAGGAAGACAACGGCGAGCTGCACGTGCGCAGCGACTTCCTGATCGACGACGCCGAGAACCCGCGCTCCGTGCGCGTGGCCTTCATCCTCAACCAGCACAACACCGAGCTGCGCAGCCGCGGCGTGCTGTTCTCGATTCATGATGAAGACGTGCCGGTGTTCCGCCTCTTGCGCATGCGCGCGCGCCGCGCGCCCGGGCTGATCGAAGACGCCAAGGAAGTGCTTTTGAAGCTCTTCGACGCCGACGCCGAATATTCGGCCGACTCGCTCGAGAACATCTACGACGAGCTGGAAGTCGCGGGGAAGAAGGTGCTGGAGGGCAACGTCAGCGACGAGCTGGCCGGCGAAGTGCTGGCCGCGATCGCCCGGCAGGAAGACCTGAACGGCCGCATCCGCCGCAACGTGATGGACACGCGCCGCGCGGTGAGCTTCATGATGCGCAGCCGCATGCTCAATGCCGAGCAGTTCGAGGAAGCGCGCCAGATCCTGCGCGACATCGAATCGCTCGACAACCACACGGCCTTCCTGTTCGACAAGATCAACTTCCTGATGGATGCGACCGTCGGCTTCATCAACATCAACCAGAACAAGACCATCAAGATCTTCTCGGTGGCCAGCGTGGCGCTGCTGCCGCCGACCTTGATCGCGAGCGTCTACGGCATGAACTTCAAGCTCATGCCGGAGCTGGAATGGGGCTACGGCTACGCGTACGCGATCGTGCTGATGGTGGCGAGCGCGCTGGTGCCGATGTGGTACTTCCGCCGCCGCGGCTGGCTCAAGTAGCCGCCGCGCCGGGCAGCGCGGCGAGCCAAGCGTCGATCACCGCGAGGCTGTAGCGGCTCGCGACGGCCGCCACGAAACGCAGGAAGTCGGCATGCGCCGCATCGTCGGCGCGGTCCGAGATCGTGCGCACCGCGGCGAAGGGCACGCGGTAGTCGTGGCACACCTGGGCTACCGCGGCACCCTCCATTTCGACCGCCAGGGCGTCGGGCAACGCGCGCCTGAGCGCTTCGCTTTCTGCGGCGGTCGAGACGAAGCGGTCGCCGCTCACCAGCAGGCCGCGATGCAGCCGGGGCGCATGCAGGCCGAAGTCGTCGACCACGGTCTGGCCCAGCAGAGCGACCGGATCGCGCAGCACGCCGGCAACCACGGCAGCCAATGCATCGCTGATGGCGGTATCGGCCGCGAAGCGCGCGTGCCCGGTCAGCGGCACCTCGTACTTGGGAAAGATCGGCGAGGCGTCCAGGTCGTGCTGCAGCAGCTTGGTCGCCACCACCACGTCGCCCACCCGCACGCCGGGCGCCAGGCCGCCGGCGACGCCGGTGAAGACGATGGCGCGCACGCCGAAACGTTCGAGCAGCACGGTGGCCGTGGTGGCCGCCGCGACCTTGCCGATGCGCGACAGGACCGCCACGACCGCCTGCCCATGCAGATGGCCGACCCAGAAATCGCGGCCGGCGACGCGCACGCGCTGCTCGTCGGGCATGGCCGCGAGCAGCGCGCCCAGCTCTTCCTGCATGGCGGCAACGATCGCGACCGGCCCCGCCATGGAGGTCCCCGCTACTTCTTGTCGCGCAGCTCGCGCCGCAGGATCTTGCCGACCGGCGTCTTCGGCAGTTCGGTGCGGAACTCCACCACCTTGGGCTGCTTGTAGCCGGTGAGATTGGCGCGGCAGAAGTCGCGCACCTGGGCTTCGGTGAGATCGGGGTTCTTCTTGACGATCACGAGCTTGACGGCCTCGCTGGTCTTCTCGTCGGCGATGCCCACGGCCGCACACTCGAGCACGCCCGGAATCTGCGCGACCACCTCCTCGACCTCGTTCGGGTAGACGTTGAAGCCCGAGACCAGGATCATGTCCTTCTTGCGGTCGACGATCTTGAAGAAGCCGCGCTCGTCGACCACGCCGATGTCGCCGGACTTGAAGTAGCCGTCGGCCGTCATGACCTTGGCGGTTTCATCGGGACGCTGCCAGTAGCCCGCCATCACCTGCGGGCCCTTGATGGCGATCTCGCCCGGCTGGCCCATCGGCACCTCACGGCCGTCGTCGTCGAGCAGCTTCAAGTAGGTGCTGGGCAGCGGCACGCCGATGGTGCCGGTGTAGGCGGTGCTGGTGGTCGGGTTGCAGGTGGCCGAGGGCGAGGTTTCGGAGAGGCCGTAGCCTTCGCAGATCGGGCAGCCGGTCTTCTCGAGCCAGAGCTTGGCCACCGCGCCCTGCACCGCCATGCCGCCGCCGACCGAGACCTTGAGGTTCTTCCAGTTGACGGTGCCGAAGTCCGGATGGTTGGCGAGCCCGTTGAACAGCGTGTTGACGGCCGGGAAGCTGTGAAAGGTGTGCTTCGACAGCTCCTTCAGCACGGCCGGAATGTCGCGCGGATTCGGAATCAGGATCAGCTTGCCGCCGGTGCGCATGCTGAGCATCATGTTCACGGTGAACGCGAAGATGTGATAGAGCGGCAGGGCGCAGACGCTGGTGGGCTGCTCGCCGGCCGGCACCTTCTGCATGACCGGCTCGTTCCAGGCCTCGGACTGCAGCACGTTGGAGATCACGTTGCGATGCAGCAGCACAGCGCCCTTGGACACGCCGGTGGTGCCACCGGTGTACTGCAGCACCGCGACGTCGTCGGGCCCGATGGGCGCCGGCTGGGGCGCACGCCCTGCCCCCTTGTCGAGCGCGTCGTTGAAGCGCACGGCGCCGGGCAGGCTGAAGTCGGGCACCATCTTCTTGACGTTGCGCACCACGTAGTTGACCAGCGCGCCCTTGAGCAGGCCGAGCCGATCGCCCATGCCGCTCAGCACGACGTGCTTGACCGGCGTGGACGCGATGCACTGCTGCAGCGTGGCGCCGAAGTTCTCCATGATCACGATGGCCTTGGAGCCGGAATCCTTCAACTGGTGCTCGAGCTCGCGCGGCGTGTAGAGCGGGTTGACGTTCACGAGGATCAGCCCGGCGCGCAGGATGCCGCAGACCGCGATCGGATACTGCAGGCAGTTCGGCATCATGACCGCGACGCGATCGCCCTTCGCGAGCCCGAGTCCCTGCAGGTAGGCCGCGAAAGCCCGGCTCAGCTTGTCGACCTCGCCGTAGCTCAGGTCCTTGCCCATGAAGCTGTAGGCGGTGCGCTCCGCGTACTTCGAGAAGCTCTCCTCCATGAGCGCCACCAGGGAGGGATAGCGCGAGCCATCGATATCGGCGGGCACGCCTTGCGGGTAACTGGTGAGCCAGGGGCGGTCTGTCATGGATGCGTCTCCTCAACGAAATTCTGAGTTCTGATCAACGGGGCTGCCGCCGGCGATGCCGGCAAGGCGGGGGGCGCGGGCGCAAGGCGCCCTTATTCGATCGCCTTGCCCATGTCCT
>NZ_JAGGNV010000061.1 GCF_018614955.1 Variovorax paradoxus | reverse complement strand
CAAACGAGGCGCAAAACCTATGCGGCGAAGGCCGCGCATCGCGAAGTCGACGGATTTCTCGGCTGCATTCCTTCGTCATGTCCTCAACTCTGGCTGCGATGCTCATAGTTCAGCGTCTCCCTAGACATGCGCGTGGATTTCCTTGTTGCGAATGCGGCGCGGCGCTGGACGGCCTGGACGGTGCGTCCTGAGATGTCCATCGAGGCCAACAGCCGGCGCGGGGCGGCGCTCATGACCCTCGCCATGGCCTGCTATGTGCTCAACAACGGCTGCGTGAAGCTCACGACCGACCGACCGGCTGCCGCCTGGCCAGGGTGCTCGCCTTGCGCGCATCTTCGCCGCCGCGGCCCTTTCGCCGTCTCGGCCGCGCTGCATCGTCTGCAAGGTGACTGGCGCGCTGCTGCGGCCTCTCGTGGCGCTGCGCTGCGCCCTCGGGCGGGCCACGGCGCTGGCGTCAGTGCTGGCGCCCGCCATGGTCCCGCTCGCCGTGGTGAGCTCACTCATGATGATGGCGCCGCTCATGTTCTCGGTGGCTCCAATGTCCCTGGGCTGGGAGCGTTGGAAGGTCCGGCGCCTGGCCGCCGCCCTCACGGTCCTGCTCGGCGTGCTCGTCATCGTTCGTCCGGAGGACGGCATTGCCTCCCTGCCCGCCTGGGGCATCGCAAGCGCCCTGCTCTGCGCGGTGCTGCTGGGCGCGCGAGCTTGCGACCCCGCGCCTTCCCTCGAATGCGCCGTCTGGTTGGTGGCGCTGGTAGCGGCGATGGCCGTGTGCCTCAGAGAAGGGGTGCTTGGGCTGGTGGAGCGCTGGCCGCCGCTCGACCCGGAGGCGGTGGGTCGGGAGATGCTCCAGACACCTTCTGGAGTTTCTCGGGCAGGGCTGATCCTCCAGACGATGTCTGGGGAATTCGGCGTGCGCGCGATTGACCAGACAGCGGTTGGTGAATGCGGGCTGTAGGCCAGGCCGTATAGAAGAGCCGCATCTGCCACAGGTTCTGCCGACTGAATCGTCGCGAGATCGAACCGCCGAGTTAGGCCCGTATGGTCATTCGAGCGACGTTCGCTCACCCTTCGCACGGGAGCAGCCAATGGGAATAGCTTTATCTCGATAGGCCTGCTCGTTCGGGTCCCGGTGCACCGGCAGTTGCGTGCCGGAGGTGTGAAGTGCTCATCGACCCCTTGTTCGATGACCTACGCGCTGGCCTCGATCTGTTGCTCGCCCGCCTCCCGGCGATTACCTGGAGTGTCCCCTGGCATTGGGCCCACCGGCACTCCATATGCGCGTTCCGGCTAAGCAAACGCAGAACCCTTCGTTGGAAAGAGAGCACACCGCACTTAGCCTGCGGCGTCCCGTCTCTACCCCGAGGAGCTTCCCATGAACGATCGCTTGAGCCGCGTGCAGGCATCGCGTTCCGCCGCCATCAAGGCCGGCCTCCAGCATCCCGTCATCGATACGGATGTCCACGTCAACGACTACGCCCCGGTGCTGGAAGACTACATCCAGCACTATGGCGGTGCCAAGCTGGTCGACGCGCTGCGCAAGGCACTCGGCGGCCGCTTCGTCACCCGCACCGGCGGCGGCAAGGACTGGTACCAGCAGACGCCCGAGGAGCGCCAGTACCACCGCACCCTGCGTGCGCCCTGGTGGGCGCGCGTCACGCGCAACACCTACGACCTCGCGACCTACACGCTGCCCGCGCTCCTGTACGAGCGCCTGGCCGAACAGGGCTCGGACTACTCGATCCTGTTTCCGAACGACGTGCTCTCGCCCGCCGCGGCCGGCGGCGAGTTCCGCCAGCCGCTGCACCGCGCCATCAACCATTTCCATGCCGACCAGTACCGCGCCTATGCGGACCGCCTGACGCCTGTCGCAGGCATCCCGCTGTACACGCCGCAGGAAGGCATCGAGGAGCTCGAGTTCGCGGTCAAGACGCTGGGACTCAAGGTGATCAACATCGCAGGCGGCGTGCGTCGCCCCATCCGCGCGATCGCCGACAAGTACCCGGCCAAGGAGCATCCGGAGATCGCCAAGCAGGTCGGCTACATCGACTTCTACGGCATCGACAGCGAGTACGACTACGACCCTTTCTGGGCCAAGGTGGTGGAGCTCGGCGTGCCCGTGACCACGCACTACGGCAGCCAGGGCTGGACCGGCCGGCAGTCGATCAGCAACTACATGAACAACCACATCGGCCATTTCGCCGACGGCTCGCAGGCCTTCGCCAAGGCACTGTTCTTCGGCGGCGTGACACGCCGCTTCCCCGGCCTGCGCGTGGGCCTGCTCGAAGGCGGCGCCGACTGGGGCGCGCATGTCTACACGCACCTGGTCGATCGCTGGGAAAAACGCAACCGCGTCGCGGTGCGCAACTACGATCCGGCGGAGGCCGACATCGACCTGCTCGAGTCGCTGTTCGAGCGCTACGGCGCCGATTTCCTGAAGGGCCGCACGCTGGACAAGTCCACGCTCCTGCGCGACAGCCTCGGCATCTCCGCCCTGCCCCACAGCCGCGAGCCCGACGAATCCGAGATCGACGACTTCGCGCTCGCCGGCATCGAGAAGGTGGAAGACATCCGGGCGCGCTGGGTGGACAACTTCTACTTCGGCTCCGAGGCCGACGACCGCACCGTGGCCGCGGCTTTCAACACGCGCGTGAACCCGCTGGGCGCGAAGATCAATGCGATCTGGTCCTCCGACGTCGGCCACTGGGACGTGCCCGAATTCACCGAGCCACTGGCCGAGAGCTGGGACCTGGTCGAGCAGGGCGTGATCGGCGCCGCCGACTTCAAGGCGCTGGTGTTCGACAACCCGCACCGCTTCTACACGGAGGCCAACCCGCGTTTCTTCGAGGGCACGGAGGTGGGCCGCAAGCTGGCAGCCGCCGCCACGACCTGAACACGACACAAGAGGAGAAGAAACCATGCGACAGACCCTGTCCCTTCTGCGCCGATCGACGTCGGCCCTGCTTGCGCTGGCCTTAACGGCGCTCGCCGTCGCGCCGGTGCAGGCCGCCCCCGATGTGGTCCGCATCGGCGTCGCCACCGCCGGCGGCGGCGAGCCCGTCACCTGGGGCGGCTCGCCCGGCGGCGTGGTGCGCGTCAACAACTGGCTCGAGGAAGAGTTCAAGGCCTCCGGCGTCAAGGTCGAGTGGCTGTTCTTCAAGGGCGCCGGCCCGGCGGTGAACGAAGCGCTGTCCAACAAGCAGATCGACTTCGCATACCAGGGCGACCTGCCGTCGATCGTCGGCCGCTCCAACGGCCTGAAGACCAAGCTGCTGGTGGTGAGCGGCGCGCGCAACAACCTCTATATGGTCGCGCCGCCCGCCTCCGACATCCGTTCGGTCAAGGACCTGAAGGACCGCAAGGTCTCGATCTTCAGAGGCACCAACGGCCACCTCGTCGCCATCAACGTGCTGGCCGCCAACGGGCTGGCCGAGCGCGACATCAAGGGCGTCAACCTCGACACCGGCAGCGCGCAGGCGGCGCTGGTGTCCAGCGGCGTCGATGCCGCCTTCGGCGGCTACGAGTGGTTCAAGGTGCGCGACCAGGGGCTAGCGAAGGTCATCTATTCGACGCAAGGCCAGGACCCGGCGCTCACGCGCCAGGCCTCGCTGCTGGTGCGCAGCGAGTTCGAAGAGACCAACCCGGCCGAGGTGCAGTGCGTGGTCGACCTGTTCGTGCGCGCGGCGCGTTGGTCCTCGGAAGAGAAGAACCGCGAGGAACTGTTCCGGATCTGGGCCCGAAGCGGCACGCCGGTCGCTTCCTGGGCCGCCGAGTTCGACAAGCAGTCACTGGCCGATCGCAACTCGCCGCTGGTTGACGACTTCATCGTCGGCCGCTACAAGGCGGTGGTGGCCGATGCGCTCAAGCTCAAGCTGATCCGCCGCGATGTGGCCGTCGACGGCTGGTTCGACACGCGCTACCTGCAGAACGCGCTGAAGAAGCAAGCCCTGGAGAACTACTGGACGGCCTACGACGCCAAGGGCCAGGCGAAGGGCAAACAATCGGTAGCGGCCAATGGGCGCTGAGCGCGCGGCCGCGGCAACGGTCCAGGTCGCCGGCCTCGACATCGAGCAACCCGATGCGGCTCGGGCCGCGCCGCTGCCCTGGCGGCGGATCGGCGACGCGCTGCTGCCTTGGCTTCTGCCCCTCTGGCTGCTCGCGCTGTGGGCCACCGGCGCCGCGCAAGGCTGGATCTCGCCGCAGGTCCTGCCTTCGCCGCAGTTTGTGTGGGAGACCCTGCGCGATCTCGCGAGCAGCGGCGATCTTTGGCTGCACGTGAGCGCCAGCCTCGCGCGCGTGGGGGTCGGCTTTGCCGCCGGCGCGCTGCTGGGCTTGCTGCTGGGCGCGGCCATGGGATTGTCGAAACGCTTCGAAGCCTACGTGCTGCCCAGCTTCAACGCGCTCGTGCAGATCCCGGTGCTCGCCTGGCTGCCCTTCGTGCTGCTGATCGTGGGCATCGGCGAGCCGCTCAAGTACATCCTGATCGCCAAGGCGGCGCTGGTGCCGGTGGCGCTCAACACGCTGCAGGGCTTCAGGCAGACGCCGGAATCACTGCGCGAGGTGGGCGAGGTCTACGGCTACAGCCGGCGCCAGCAGGTGCTCGAGATCGTGCTTCCGCACGCCACGCCGACGCTCTTCACAGGATTGCGCCTGGGCTTCACCAAGGCCTGGCTGTCGCTGGTGGTGGTCGAGCTCGTCGCTTCGAGCGAAGGACTGGGCTACCTCATCGTCTATGGCCGCCAGCTGTTCCAGCTCGACCTCGTGATGGCGGCCGTGGTGGATCTTCGTCGACGCCAACGATGCGCGTGGATTCATGGCTGTGCCGTCCCGCTGGGCCAAACGGATCGGCGATGGCGACGTGGCGAAGCTTTTCCATGTCCAAACTAATCTGCGGTTTGGGACGGTCGTCCTGAACCACTACGCGATAGAAGCGAACGGCGACCTGCACGTCGCGCTGAGACGGTACATGGCCGAAAGCCGTGGCCTTGCCTCGAGCGATCCTCGGATAAAAAGCCTGGTCGCGCAGCTTTTTGCAGTCCACGCAAAGAACTGGAAGTACGTCGAGTAGCTCCGCCTACCCTCCTCGATCGGAGAGTCCCCGGCCGCACAGTGATCCGCCGGCCGCGGATTTTTAGCCATGCCAACCAGGCACGGCGGCGGCGAAGAACGGGACGACCTGGTCGCGCCTCGACTGCTTGCGCAACACCGGCTTGCCATGCTCATTCGCCCCGTGCACTTGGAAGACGTTCTTGGCCAAGTCGATTCCGACTGTCGAGATCTGCATGGTGACGCTCCTTTCAAAGCGAGTGGTGGCTAACGCTTCCACTCTGACACAGCGCTGCTGGCGGCGGGCGGGGGCGTCCATTCCATTGCTAAAACTCCGCCGCACGGGCCGCTCCCCTCCTGCTTCGCCAGGGGGCGGTGGGCGAGCGCGCCCGCGTGTTCAAGCTAGGAGCCTGCGCGGCAGA
>NZ_JAGGNV010000060.1 GCF_018614955.1 Variovorax paradoxus | reverse complement strand
ACGCCGTCTGGGCGGCGCCGGCCCCGAAATTCAGCGTCCCCAGCCAGCGGTAGTAGGCACCGCACCACGAGGTCTTGCCGGTGTAGCGCACGTCGTGGCGCAGCAAGAAGCCCTTGAGCTGGTGGCGGGCCTGGACGCGACTGTGGACCGCGTCTTCGCGCGCCCGCGACAGGTCACGGATTGCTTCATCGTCTGGATCGGGGATCCACACGGCGCTCAACTGGCCGGCGCGCGAGCACTCGGCCAATTGAACGCTGTCGCGTGTGTCGGTCTTGACTCGGTCGCCGGGACGCCGCGGGATCTGCGATGGGGCAATGATCTCGCAGCTGTAGCCCTTGGCCTTTAGCGCTCGCTGCAGTCCGAAGCCCGTCGGGCCAGCCTCGTACACGATGTGCAGTCGCTCGGCGGTGCCGATCTTGGCCAGCACCTTCAGCAGCTTGTTCACGTCGTGCGTGACCTTGCCGATCAAGCGCCCGGGCGCTCGGCCCGGCTCGGCCGCCGCCACGCTGATGCTGTCCTTGTGGACATCCAAACCCACGTGAATCTTGCTACGCTCTTCCATGGTCGGTCTCCTCTCGTTGCTGACGACGCAAGTCACAGCATGTAGCTCTACGTCTTTGGACGCAATCTACGATGTCGGAGACCGGCCGCCTGCGCTGGGGCGGCGACCATGATGTCTAGGCCTGTTTTGCAGACCATCCTTAGCTCTAGATGGCTTGCGGTCCGGTCTTCTAGGTGCACGGGTCGAGTCGCAGCAAGTTGTCTACGCTCTTCGTGGGCATGAAGGTCGGCGGATTCCCTGTGGCGGCACCGAAGTCACAGCCTAGAAGGAATGCCGCATGCCGACCATGACCCCAGTCTGGGAGCCGCCCGCACGGGGCGTGATGCCTACAGCACCGCCGCTAACCGACATGGCGAGGTTGCCGCCGTTTGATATACGCCCGACCGTTGCATAGACCGCACTGCGTTTGGATAAGTGATAGGTACCGCGCACTGCGGCGAGAGTCGCCTTGTTCCTGCTGTTCTCGAAATTGAGACGGTGTAGCTGCGCATCCAGAGTCAGCGTCGGCAATACCGGATAGCTCGCGCCGATGTACCAGAGATTGCTCCGCGGAGTCGCGATGCTGCCTTCGTTGTCCCGTCGGATAAGCCCAGCGGAGAGTTGCCCCTCCCCAAGCTTGACATAGCCGTTGGCTGAGACTCGGCGGTCCTTGAGCGCACTGCTCACCAGGCCGGCAAACGCGCCAGGTCCGCCCCGGATCTCGTCGACAGCCAAGGCTGCACCCCATCTCTGGCTGTCGTACTTCAGCAGGGCCGACCATTCGCGGCAGGCCTTGCTGTCTGGCGCGCCCTCCCCAGGGCAATTCGTGCCGGCGGGGCTGGGCCCTGCATTCGCCGTGTCACGGCCCAGACTGTAGGAGGCCCCGAGGGTCAAGCCGTTGAAGGTTCCGCGGTACACCAAAGCGTTGTCTGCGCGTGCATTCGGGATGTAGTTGTCGAGGGATCCGATGCCGTAGAGGTTCGGCCCCAGGATGTCTGCATCGAGCAGCGACCAGAATAGCATGGTGTACTGCCTGCCCATGGTGAGCGTCCCCCACCCGCCCGACAGTCCTACGAAGGCTTGGCGCCCGAACCCCCTCCCTCCTTGATTCAGCGTCCCCGTACCTGGATCGAAACCAGACTCAAGCACGAACACGCCGCGCAGGCCGTCCCCTAGGTCCTCGACACCGCGCACACCCCAACGCGACGGCAGGCTTCCCGTCAACGATGGCATGCGCGTGACATGACCACTCGACCCTTTCACGTACTCCACGCCGGCGTCGATCAGCCCGTACAGGGTGACCGTCGATGCGGTCGCGGCCCGCGCACGCGATTGCGCCTCCGAATCGGCCCGTCGAGCATCCTGGTCGGGTGCGGTGGAAGGCCCACTGACACTGGGCGATTGCGCCCACACCGTTGCCGCCATCCAGCAAGCCACGCTGGCTGCGATCGATCTCGTTCTCATCTCTGTTGTCTCTTCGTTCTCGAAAAAAAAAGCAAAAGCTGCCCGCACCGTCTCGGAGACGGCTTCGGCATTGAAGGAAAAATGGAGGCCGACTCTTCGTCAGCCGGGGTGCCAGATCACTTGAACTGGCACTGGATCGCGTAGGCATCCGCGCGTGACGTTCTCTGCGCGATTCCTGAATTCGGGCTTGTCGGTCACGGCGCCTTGGGCGAGGTCAGACATCTGACAGCTCCGCACGCGAAGGGTGTTGACGCCGATAGGCGCTTCCCGCGCTTTGAAGCGCTGATACTGCATGCTGCACATTGCCCTAGTCCTCCGCAGTGAAGCCAGAGGCTTTCACGACGCCGGACCAGCGCTCCAAATCCTCGCGCAAGACTGCGGCAAAACGGTGGCGCGGAACCGTTGCCACGCTCATGCCGAGCCTGGAGAGGCCCTCCGCTACCACGGGGGTCTTGAGTGCATCGGCGATCGAATGCTCCAGCGCAGCGACCACCGCTTCGGACGTGCCTGCTGGCGCGAACACTCCCATCCAGCCCTGCGCGACCACGTCCTGGTAGCCCGCCTCCCTCAGGGTCGGCGCATCCGGCAAGAAGCGCGAGCGCACTGAGCCAGTGGTCGCCAGTACACGCAACTTGCCACCGTTGAGGTGCGGCAGCACTTCGGCCACAGGATTGATGCTGGCGGGCACCTGGCCTCCGAGGAGGTCCTGCATCGCCTGCGCGCCGCCCTTGTAAGCGACGTGTGTGAGATCTACCCGAGCTGCGGTCGCCAGCAGCACGCCGGCAAAATGAGGTGAGGAGCCGGGCGCAGGCGAGGCATACAGGGCCAGCTTCGGGTTCTGCCGGCACCATCGGATGAAACCATCGACGGAACTCACCTCCTTGGGCAATGCAGGCCCCACGCAGAGAGCGAACTCCGACACGCCGCACATCGCCACGGGCACGAAATCCCTGAGTGGGTCATACCCGAGCTTTTTGTAGAGATGCGGGAACACGGTGAGCGGAAAGTCCGGTGTGACGGCTACCGTGCTGCCGTCGGCCTTGGAACGGGCAAGCGCGTCCAGTGCGAGACGACCGCCGGCGCCAGCGCGGTTCTCGACAACGGCCGCCTCGAAGCCCGCCATCTGGCGCGAAACGAGACGCGCGACCCCGTCAGTGGCTCCCCCTGGCGGATATCCCACCAGCAAGTGCAAATTGCCGGTGGATCGCTGTGCAAACGAAGCAAGTGGCCCTCCACCTCCCAGCGCAGCGCTGGCGTACTGAAGCAGGCGGCGGCGGGAAAGCCGGATCGCCTGTCCTTTGGCCTTACCGGCCTCGGGGGACTGATGTGAGCCTTCCCGCTTGCGTTCGCAAACTTGTTGGTCAGAAATCATTGCGGTTTCCTATCGTCGGGTTGGTGCACGCTCCAGCTCTTCCAAGCCGTATTGCGGTCAGAACTCTCAGAACCCATCAAAGGTCCAAGAGCAGCCGGGCCGACTTCGCCCGGGAGCAACACGGCAGGAAGACGTCATTGGCGGCTTGCTCTTCCGGTGCCAGAAGCAGATCGCGGTGCTCCGGTATGCCCTGCAGCACACGGGTGGCGCATGTGCCGCAGACGCCCTGCTCACAGGAACTGGGCACCTGAACGCCCGCAGCAACCAGAGCCGCGAGGACCGTCTGGTTGGCCGCCACCCGGACGATGCGGCCCGAGCGGGCAAGCTGCAACTCGAAAGCCTGGTCGCCCGTTCGCTCAACTGCCTCAGCGCCAAAGAATTCGAAGTGAAGCTGACCCTCCGGCCAGCCGGCGTGCCTCGCAGTTGAAAGGACTGCGTCCATGAACCCCTTGGGCCCGCAGGTATAGAGATGAACGCCAGCTTGAGGGTGGTGAAGTAGCGCGGGTAGGTCGAGCCCTGGTCCCGCCGGACCATCGTCAAAATGCAACTTGACCCTGTGGGCAAACGGCGACTGCAGGATGCGCTCGCGAAACGCCATTCGCTTGATCGCGCGGGCACCATAGTGCAGCGCGAACGGATGAGCAATTGCCCACAGGTGTTCCGCCATGCAAAGCAAAGGCGTGATGCCGATCCCACCCGCCAACAGCAGCGAATGCGTCGCATCCTGCGCGAGCGGAAAGTGGTTCTTGGGCGCGCTGATGAGGATCGGATCCCCCACGTGCACCGCCTCGTGCATCGCGCGGGAGCCGCCGCGCCCGGCGGCCACCCTGAGGGTGGCGATCTGGTAGCGATGCGTCTCGCGAGGGTCGTTGCACAATGAGTACTGCCGGATCAGGCCGTTGGCCAGGTGGACATCGATGTGCGAGCCTGGCGTGAACGGAGGCAGCGCCGTTCCGTCCGCCTCGACCAGGTCGAACGCCGTGATATCCACTGCGATGTCCTGCTTGCGATCTACGCGCGCCCTCAGGAGTGCGTGATCTGGCGTCACTGCGCACCTCGTGCTTGCGCCATCGCAAGGGGAGGCGTCGTATCGTCGATCATCAGCTCGGGGCGGTAGATGAACCCCGGATCCTCCGTCTCGCGCTTGACAAGAGCCTCCAGCAGGCGACGCGTACGTATCGGCGCTTCGTCCACCCGCATCGCGACACGCGGCACAGCTGCGCCGTACTTCTCGACTTGTGACTGCTGCATCTTCAGGATGACTGCGTCCTCGTCGAACGTTTGCGAGACGGCTTGGTACACCGCCTGTGTGAGCTCTTCGTCCACTAGGCGCTTGTTGCGGGCAAATGCCCAGAAGTAGTGGGTCGTGGTGGCCGACTCCGGGGTGAGCAAGTGGAGGACATGCCCGCGGAAGGCCTCTTCGGGCGCAGTGTCTACCGGATAGATGCCGACGTCGGTCATGCAGATCGAGGGCGAGAGGCTCACCGCCGTTTGCCACCTATCGATGCGACCGCTGTGGTTCAGGATCATCGCGAAGAACGGCGGCGCCTCGATGTTCGGCATTTCGCGGTGGGCGTGGATGAGACCCTCGCCCCTGACCGTGACCTTCACGGGGTAGTTGGGGATGCACTCCTCCTCGCCCTGGCCTATGGTGCGCAGGTGCACCCAGCTTTCGTGGCCCAGGTCCATCAGGTTGTCAATCGCCAACTGGAAGTCGACCTCGACGTGGTGATAGCCACGCGAGGATGTCCATTCCGGATGCTCGTTCCAGCGGATATCCGGGATCAGCCTGGCGTCGGCGCGGTCTTGAGAGCCCATCCAAATCCACAATAGTCCATGTCGCTGGACCAGCGGAAAACTGCGCACGCAGGCCTTCGGCGGGATGTGCGTCTGGCCCGGGGCCAGCGTGCACGCGCCATTCACGTCGAAGCGCATGCCGTGATAGCCGCACTGCAGCTCGTCGCCGACGCGCCGCCCGGCCGACAGCGGCATCAGCCGGTGGGGACATGTGTCTTCCAGTGCGGCAATGCGGCCATCTGAATGACGCAACATGACCACCGCCGTGCCCAGGAGCTTTCGGGCGACCACCCTGGCGCCGTCAAGCTCGTTCGCAAAGGCGGCGACATACCAAGCGTTCTTGAGCCAATTCATCTGAACATACTCCTTTCAACCATCTGGATGGAAAATCAGGCGCTGCCGGAGGCTGCCTGGTAGTAGCGCGGCTCGTAGTAGGCTTCGATCGATTGCAGCTTCTTCGCCGGGCGACCGTACTTCTCACGCAAGGCGATCACGGTGCGCATGCCGGCCTCACCGATCCGGGCATGGCGCTCGAATCCAGTGACGGGATGAAGCAGGATGCCGTAGGAAACTGCTGCCGTCTGCGGCGTCGCGGCCGGCACGTTGCGGACGAACAGGTCGAGCGCAGCTTGCTTGTTGGCGGGCATGTAGAGCCAGTCCAATGCCTGGCGATAGGCGCGCACGAACGCGGTGACCGATGCAGGGTTCAGCGCCGCCCACGAGCGGCGAACGCCCGCGACCACGCCCTGGTAGCTCCCAAGCGCGCCTGTTGCGTCCTCCAGCACCTGCATTCCACGGGCCTGGGCGAGCACTTCGAACGGCGATACGAGCATCGTCGCGGCGTGCTGGCCGGCGAGCAATTGCTCAAATCGTTCTCGCACGCCGCCGGCCGAAACGGTGCGATAGTCGCGATCGAGAACGAACCCATGGCGTGCCAGGAGTTCGAGCAGGACGAACGCGTAACCCGTCGTCAATGCGTCAACGGAAAGCTCCTTGCCGCGCAGATCCGGAATTCCCCGGATGTCCGGCCGAGCCACCAGCTTGAGGAATCCATGATCACCGCCCATGACCGCAACCAGATCGCTGCCGTCAATGCCGGGGGTGCCCTGCCCTTCTCGGTAGGCGATGATGTTGTCGAGCGCTGTTAAGGCGATATCGAACTCCCCCCGGCTCAGACCGCTGAACTGGAACGTCGAGCTCGGCGCAGGAACGACCTCCACATTCAGGCCGTTGCGCGCGAAAATCCCTTGCGATTCCGCGGCCCACAGTGGCCAATTGCCGCCTCCAGGGAATGCGATCACCTTCAGGTTGCGCGCCGCAGCGCTTCTCGGGGGTGCTGTGGGCAGGCCCGCGCACGCGGTCAAGGTAGCGCAGCTGCCGGCAGCGAGCAAATTTCTTCTCAACATATTGAACCCTCCTAGGTGTGAAACAGCGGACTGCCTGCCTGGCTCACTTCTGAAGACAAAGGGATGCCACCCCGCACCTCGGTGCGGTTGACTGATGACGATGAAATGGACGATTGGCCGTGCCCGACCGTCTAGGGAACTAGCGCAAAGGGCATTGGCTGATGTAGGCGTCGGCGTGGGACTTCAGGACGTCGGTCTGG
Source organism: Variovorax paradoxus (assembly GCF_018614955.1). Lineage (GTDB taxonomy): Bacteria > Pseudomonadota > Gammaproteobacteria > Burkholderiales > Burkholderiaceae_C > Variovorax > Variovorax paradoxus_J. The sequence goes on along the minus strand of NZ_JAGGNV010000060.1, from coordinate 76,669 downwards.
AGCAGCTTGAGTTCGGGCTTGCCTGCCGTAGAAGCCACCTGGTAGATGTGATAGCTCTGAACTGGGAAATTGTTGGCGCCGAAGCGAAATGGCCCTCGCAGGGACTTGAAGGACGCGCCTGCGATCGCCTTGGTCAAAGCCTTGCGATCCCCCACCTTCCCATCCAGCGAACGGATTGCCGCGTCGAGCAGCATGGCAGCGTCGTAACTGAACGCCGCATAGGGGGACGGTGGACGGTTGTATTTCTTGCGGTATGCCTCAACGAAACGCCGCGTTTCTTCCCCTGGTTGTCCCGTTGTCCACGTGTCGCCGACAACCGCCCCGACGGCCGCCGCGCCCATCGCATCCAGGCCGGCCCCCTCAATGGTGTTGCTCGTGTAGAGCGGGATCTTGCCCAGCAACCCCGACTGCTGGTACTGCCGGACGAACGTGACACCAAGTCCGCCGGGGTAGAAGGCATACACGGCCTCCGGCTTCGCGGCGGCGATCTTCGTCAGCTCCGCTGAGAAGTCGAGCTGGTTGAGCGGCGTGTACATCTCTTCGACGATCTCACCCTTGTAGAACCGCTTGAGGCCTGCGACCTTGTCCCTGCCGCCCACAAAATTCGGGGTCAGCGTACTGATGCGTTTGGTGCCCTTGTCGGAAAGGTATTTCCCGACCACCTCCGCCGGGGCGTCGCTTTGCCACGAAGTCACGAACAAGTTCGGCTTGCACTGAGCACCGGCCAGGACGGACGGGCCGGCGACAGAGCCCACGAAGGGAACGTCGGTTGCGGCAATCTTGGCCTGGAGCGCCACGAGCACATTGGCGAACGAAAGGCCGGTGATGACGTCGACCTTGTCGCGCTCGATCAGCTTGCCGACCGCGGACAGCGCAACCTCCGCCTTCTGCTGGTCGTCCTCCTTGACGACGGTGGCGGGAACACCGCCGAGCTTGCCGCCGAGCTGTTCGAGCGCGAGCGTGAAGCCGTCAAGTTGGTCGCGTCCGGTGTCCCCCGAGGGACCCGTCAACGTTCCGAGAAAGCCAACCTTGACCTGTGCAAAGGCCGCAGAGGCGCATGCCAGCAACGCGGCTCCCAGCAGCGTTCGAGCGAGTGATGCCTTCATGTTGTCTCCAGTTTGTAGTTATGCGGTGCCGGATCAGACGATCTGCGTTTCCAGCTCGCCCAGGCCCTCGATCCAGACCTTGATCACGTCGCCGCTCTTCAGGAAGGTGCCGGACTCCATGCCCACGCCGGCGGGTGTGCCCGTGAGGATGATGTCCCCTGGCAAAAGGTCGACGCGCTGGCTGATGTGCGCGATCTGCTCGGCCACCCCGTACAGGTGGTTTCGCGTGTTGGAGTCCTGTCGCAGCTCGCCGTTGAGCCAGAGCTTGATGTCCAGGTTCTCCGGCGAGCCGACGAATTGGGCCGGCGTGAACACGGGCCCGAGTGGGCAGGATCCGTTGAATGACTTGTGGCCGATCCAGTCGAAGCGAAACGGCGACGAGGCATCGATCTTGGCGCGGACCAGATAATCCCGAGCGGAAAGATCGTTCGCGCACATGTACCCTGCCACATGCTCCAAAGCCTGTTCCACCGGAACGTGGCTCGCTGTGCGCCCGATCACGACTGCAAGCTCGGCCTCCCAGTCCAGCTTCTCGGTGCGCATCGGAAAGCGAACCTTCCCCTTGTGTCCGGAAAGCGTGGCCCGGCCTGACTTGAGGAAGTGCCACGGTGGCACCCCTTCCTTCTTCGGGTCGAGGATCAGCCGCTGGTTGAGCGCGCGCCCCATGGCTTCGACGTGGTCGCGATAGTTCGCACCGGCGCCATAGATCGCGCCGGGCCGCGTCACTGGAGGCAGCAGGGTCAGGCCATCCGCATTCAGCTCGGCGCCCGCGAATTCGCTCTGCTCGCTGCTCACTTGCGTTGCAAGTCCGTCCAGCGCGACACTGGCCTCGTCCCAGCGGCCGAGCATCGAATCCACATCATTGCCAACCAGCGCGCCAGCATTGGCCAGCAGCGAGAGTTTGGCCAGGTCGTACCAGCGGTTGCTGACCACCAATCCCGGGCGGGGCCCGTCCGCCGCCTCGTACGTGAACAATTGATATTTCATTACTCTTTTCTTAATGAAAACACTCACGGCTACGACAGCCGGCTCGTTTGGTTAGAGAGGCGAATCGTCATGGTGAAGCTGCCTTCCATCAGCTGCCATTCGCGCACCTCGACGTCGACGGCGCCTCCTCCGACAAAGGGATCGGCCGAAACAATGGCCCTGGCTTCCTCCTCGCTACCGGCCCGCAGAATGCTCATGCCTCCAGCGCTGCCCGGCGCCGCGTCCCTCGCCACAAATGGACCAGAGGCGAACAGCTCGCCGCGCTGTTCCGCGGCGACGGCCCATTGGAGATGGGACTCCAGGAGCTCGTCGAGCAGCTTGAGGTCGCGCGCGGTCCGGAAGACGACGTAGAGTTGCTTGTTCAGCATGGACTGCAGCAGCAGCTGCGCGGCAGCGGATGGCATGTCAGGGCGCCTCGAAGTTCATCGGGAACTCCGGCGGCGGAGGCGTCGTGGGCCACACCGCCGTCAACTGCTCCGGCGGGACGTCCAGAGGCTCCCAGCCCGAGTCGTCCTCGGGAATGATGTCGATGTCCCAGAAGTACTCCGCCAAGCTGTTCCACGGATCGCGGATGTAGTGGAAATAGTTGGAACCTCCGACATGGCGGCCCGGCCCGAAGGCGTCCTTGTAGCCGGCTTGGATCAGCGTATGCGCGCCCAACTCGATCTCGTCGAAGTCGCCCACCTCGAAGCTGAGGTGATGCAGACCGGTATGGGTGCTCTTGGCGAACGCGAGCATGTGGTGATCCCCACCCGCACTGCCGCGAAGAAAGGCAAGGATGTCGTGCGCCCGGTCCGTGACCTTCATACCGAGCACCCGCGTGTAGAAATCGACCGAGCGGTTCACATCCGGCGTGAACTTGATCAAGTGGCCCAGGCGGCGCGGCCGCGCCCGCTTGGCAAGACTGTCGATGTTGCATGCGCGCGTTCCAATGCGCCGGTAGTTGCCGGGCGAGTTCACCTCGTTGCCCACAGCCACCAGCGACGGGGCAGGTTCGGCCACCTGCACGTTGATCCAGTCGCCATGCGGATCCTGGAACCACAGGCCTGGAAGATCGCCAAACGGGTTGCCGGCGATCCGGACACCCTCTTTCTCGAGGTTCGCCAGCAAGACGGGCATGCCCGCTTCATTGGTACCGAGCGACACATAGCTGAGCTTCTTCCTGGAACCTTCGATGAGGCGCAACTGATCCTGGGCGCGGCCTGCGCAGCGGAACACCAGGTCGTTGCCGACGGCTCGATGCTCGAGGCCGAACAGCTCGTAGAAAGCGCGGCCCGTCTCCAATTCAGGGACGGTCATTCCAACGTGAAGCAGTGATCGGATCATGGCCGCCTCCTCAGCGGATAGGAGAGAACGACGCAGGCGTAAGCAGCTCGCTTCGCTGGTGCTCCACGGCGCTGCCGGCCTTGCCTAGGAAAGCACGCCAGCGCGCGTCCGCCGAGAGGGCCGCGCGGCGGCGTGCCCGGTCCTCGAAGGACTCGTAGCCCCAGAGTTGGACGACCCGGTTGAGCTCGCCCACCTCACTGACGAAGTAACCAAGGAGCCGGCCCAGCGCCTCGGTCTGCAGCGCGAGCCCCTCCGCCTCGTAGACCTTGAGGAACTCCGCCACGGTGCCTGGCTTCAACTCGTAGATTCGTTGTTCAATGATCATGGTGTGTGATGCTTGGTTGCGCGGCCAGACTCAAGTTCGAGCAGCTTGATGACAGCGGCCGCGTCCTCCTCGGCCATGCCTCCCTCGAGGCCGCGCATGAAATAGGGCACGGCTGTCGAGAAGAGCGGCATCGAGCAATCCAGGTCACGCGCCATCTCGGAACCCATCTCCAGGTACTTGAGGAGCGTCTTGAACGGACCCGGAGCCGGCGTGAAGCTGCGCGCGGCCATCATCGGGGCGCGGATCGTGAACATCGCGGAGTTGCCCGCGCCCTGCCGGATCACTTCCGCTACGCGGTGCGGATCGAACCCGGCCCGGGTGCCGAGATTCATCGCCTCGGCGGCGGCCAGGATGTGCACCGTCACCAGGATGTTGGCGATCAACTTCATCGCGACCGCCGAACCGATATCGCCCAGATGGAAGTGGTGCGCCGTGATCCCTTCCAACACCGGCCTGCACGCCTCGACCAGCGCAGCGTCGCCGCCCACATACAGTGCAGCCCGGCGCTCTGCGACCATCGGTGGTGAACCGCTGACCTCGGCTTCCAGCATGCGGGCTCCAGCCTCGCCGATCCGGCGTGCCTGCTCGAGCTTGAACTCGCGGGGGTACGTCCCCAGCTCGATCACCGTCTTGCCCGGCGCCAGCGCACCGAGGACGCCGTGGGGTCCGGCGAGGACCGACTCCTGAGCATCGACACCGGGCAGACACAGCAGGATCACGTCAGCCTGGCGCACCACTTCGGCGGGCGACGCAAGCGCCACGCCCCCGGCATCGACGAACGCCCCGAGGTCGCTTCGACGGAAGCCCACGACGCGATAGCCGGCGTGGATCAAGTTGATGGCGATCGGCAGTCCCAGCTGCCCGATCCCGATCATTCCGATGACATTGGAGCGTGATGTCATGCTGTCTCCTATTGGTATGGAGGCATTCTGTGGGCGAACGGCGAACAAATCCATACCGATGCGCCGATTCCGTGGTATAGGTATCGCTGATAGTTCACAAACTACACCTGGCGGGACTCGATTGCAATGAAGGACCTCAATCTGCTGTATGCATTCGAAGCACTTTGGCGCGATCGCTCGGTGACGGTGGCCGCCGAGCGCCTCGGGCTCACGCAGGCCGCGGTCAGCGGCTCGCTCAAGCGCTTGCGCGACGAGTACGGCGACAAGCTTTTCACGCTGGTCGGCCGCAGAATGGAGCCGACGCCCCTCGCCGTCGATCTCGCACCGCAGTTGCTGGATGCTCTGGCCATGGTGCGTAAGACCAGGGTCGAGCGGGGCCGCTTCGACCCGGCCACTGCACGCCGCATGTTTACTGTGCGGACGCGCGACGTCGGAGAGGCTCACTTGCTGCCGCGAATCGTCACAGCACTCGGCAGGACGGCGCCAGGCATCCGGCTTCAGACGCTCTTCCGGCCGCTACCTGAAACGGTGGCAGGCATGGCCAGCGGCCAGATCGACTTCGCGATGGGTTTCCTGCCGTCGCTCGAAAGCGGCATCCATCGGCGCCTCCTGTTCAAGCAGAACTATGTATGCGTGATGCGAACCGGCCATCCTCTGGCACGCAAAAGGCTCACGCCGGAAAAGTTCAGCGAGGCCGAGCATCTGCTGGTGGAAAGTTCCGGCAGTGGTCATACCCAGCTCGAGCGCGCGCTCCATGCAGCCGGTGCGCGCAACCGCATCCGCGTACGCCTACCGCAATACCTTTCGGCGCCCCACTTCGTCATCGGCTCCGACCTACTGTGGTCGGTGCCGGAGGTGCTGGCGAAAACCTTGGCACCCCACTTCGATCTGAAGATCGTTCCGCACCCGTTGCAACTGCCCGAAATCGAGGTCGCGATCTATTGGCATGACCGATACCACCGCGAGCCCGCCAACAAGTGGCTGCGAGAGTTGGTCGTGCAGGTGTGCGGCTCAGAATGAGCCGGTCACCTTGGCCATGGCGCCGAGCGTCACGCCCGGGATGCTGAATTCCAGGCGTGCATGCCTGCGCAGGCGTTCTGTGGCGACGGCGCGAGCGCATCGCCTTCGGCTCGGTCTATTCCAGCGTCGCGTGGGCCTTGAACAACTCCACCGTGCCGATCATCGGGACGATCCATTCCAGCGAGGACCAAGTCCTCTGCGCGACAGCCCGCGCTGGGCCGGAATCCTGGTCCAGCCCACATAGAACATGCACGACGACATCGTGGCAGGACGCCTCGTTCCCATGCTGACCGAATGGGCGCGCCTAGCTCACGGTCAACCTGAACGCCTACCAGACCCGGCAGCATCAACCGCCGTTTGTTCATCGATTTCCTGACGCGCCACTTTCAGGGACTCGATCTGTAACGACGGTGACTGGTCTAAGAGCATCGACCGCCGAAGTCTCGGCCTCACGGCCGTATGCCCCTGCAGGGGCCCGCCGCCAAGTATCACTCTCACTTATTCCACGGAATCGATGCATCGGTATGGATTCGATGCTGACCGTGCCAGACAATCCGCGGCAGAGCCATGTGCCAATGGCCCGTTTTAATGAAGGAGACAACAATGCTACTGATCGCACAGGTCCTCAACGGCATCCAGCTGGGCGTCCTGTTGTTCCTGCTCGCTGCGGGTCTGACGCTCGTCTTCGGGATCATGAGCTTCGTGAACCTGGCCCACGGCTCCATCTACATGGTGGGCGCATATGCGGCGGCCGTCGCCTATGCGGGCAGCGGTTCGTTTTCCTTCGCGGTCCTGGCAGCTTGCATGAGCACGTTGCTGCTGGGCTTCGCCCTGGAGTGGATCGCGGTATCGCGCCTGTACCGCCGCGATCACCTGGACCATGTCCTCGCCACCTTTGGCCTGGTCATGTTCTTCAACGAACTCGTGCGGGTCATCTGGGGACCCCAGCCATACTTCGTGCAGGTTCCAGAAGCGCTCTCCAGCACCGTCGACTTTCATGGCTTCAGTTACCCGTCCTACCGCTTCGCCATCATCGCCGTCGGCCTCACCGTCGCCTTGGCCTGCTGGTGGTTGATGCAGAAGACGCGCGTCGGCATGCTGATCCGAGCGGGCGCGCAGAACCCCGCGATGGTCGCCGCGCTGGGTGTCAACATCCGGCTACTGAACGCCGCGCTGTTCGCGGCCGGTGCGATGCTGGCCGGCCTCGCAGGTGCGATGGCAGCTCCCATTCTGGCGGTCCAATCAGGCATGGGAGACAGCGTCCTTATCACGACGCTGGTGGTTATCGTGATCGGCGGCATCGGATCCGTCAGCGGTGCGTTTTATGCGGCGCTGCTGGTCGGGTTGGTGGACACCTTGGGTCGTGCCTACCTCCCGGAGTTGATGCGCCAACTGACCGATCGTTCGGTGGCTGATGCGGCGGGACCGGCCCTGGCCTCAATGAGCGTGTACCTCGTGATGGCGATCGTGCTCGCGGTGCGACCCCAGGGGCTGTTTGCCATCCGGCGAGGAGCACGTTGATGCGCGCCGCCTGGAAAAGCCCCGGCGCCCTCGGCGCGGCGGCACTGTTCGCCCTGCTGGCGGTCCTGCCCTTCGGTGCGATGGCAATCGAACAACCTTTCTGGATCGGATTCTTCGCGCGCATCATGATCTACGCGATTGCTGCCAGCGCGCTCAACGTGGCATTGGGGATGGGCGGCCTGGTGAGCTTCGGCCATGCCTTGTTCCTGGGACTTGGCGCCTACTCGGTGGCGCTGCCATCGTTTTTCGGTGTCGGCAATGGCTGGCTCCACCTTGCACTCTGCCTGGGCACGTCCGGTCTGGCTGCGCTGGTTACCGGCGCAATCAGCCTACGCACCTCCGGCATCGCTTTCATCATGATCACGCTCGCATTCGCCCAGATGGCGTACTTCGTCTTCGTGAGCCTGAAGAACTTCGGTGGCGACGATGGGGTCGCGATCACCATGACCAGCCGCTTCGGACCCGTCGACCTGGGCTCACCGACAACCGTGTATGGCGCTTCCCTCGCACTACTCGTCCTGCTGACGGCCTGGATCGCCCGGATGCGGCAGGCGCCGTTCGGCATGGTCTTGCGCGGAGCCCAGCAGAATGCGCGGCGCATCGATGCCATCGGCCTCGACGCCCGACGCTTCCAGCTCGCCGCCTACGTGCTTTCCGGCATGCTGTGCGGCATGGCGGGCCTGCTGCTCGCCAACCTGAATGCCTTCGCTTCGCCCGGAACGATGGCGTGGACGGTGTCTGGCGAGCTGATCGTGATGGTAGTACTCGGCGGGATCGGCACGGTCATGGGTCCAGTCCTGGGCGCACTGGCCTACCTCGGGCTGGAGGAAGTGCTCAAGGCATTCACGGAACATTGGATGGTGCTGTTCGGGCCTGTCATCGTGGCCATGGCTTTGCTTGGGAAACAGGGGATTTCGGGACTGGCTGCCAACGCGCAGGCACGGCGCCCGCGTTGGTGCCGTAAACGCGTGCAGGAGCCCCGAATCGGAGCGTTGCCCACCGCGACGGCATGGAAGGACGTCAATTGACAGCCGCGCTTCAAACCGTGAACCTGGTCAAGCGCTTCGGCGGCCTCGTCGTCACCGACCGCGTGTCCCTGGATATTCGCCCGGGCGAGTTGCACGCCGTGATCGGCCCCAATGGCGCCGGCAAGACCACGCTGATCAACCAGTTAAGTGGGGAGCTCCGGTGTGACGAGGGCGCCGTCGTGTTCGGTGGTGCGGACGTGTCCGCACTGGCGATGCACCAGCGCGCCCGCAAGGGGCTGCTTCGCTCCTACCAGATCACGTCGGTCTTCGAGGACTTCACCGCGATCGAGAACGCCGCGCTCGCGGCCATGGGGGCGCGCCAGCACGCATGGCGGTTCTGGCGTCCGCTCCTGGCGGACGAGCGCGCCCGCTGTGCGGCCGAAGAGGCCATCGCAGCCACGGGGCTCGAAGCGCGAGCCGGTGCCCGCGCCGCGGAGCTCGGCTACGGCGAGCGGCGACAGCTTGAACTGGCAATGGCCTTGGCCGCGCAACCCGAGCTCCTGCTGCTCGATGAACCGATGGCTGGAATGAGCGCGCAGGAATCGACAGCCGTCACGCAGTTGCTAGGACGATTGAAGGGCCGCTACACGATCCTCCTGGTGGAGCACGACATGGACGCGGTGTTTGCGCTGGCCGATCGCGTCAGCGTGCTGGTCTACGGACGGGTTATCTTCACCGGCACACCGGCTCAGGTGCGCGAACACGCCGAAGTCCGCGCCGTATACCTCGGGGAGGAAAGCACGTGAACGACACCTTGCTGTCCGTGTCCAACCTGCAGGCGGCCTACGGGCACGCACGTGTACTCTTCGGCGTGAGTTTCGACGTGCGGCCCGGTGAAGTTGTGACGCTCCTGGGCCGCAACGGAATGGGCAGGTCAACCACCGTCAAGTGCCTGTTCGGGATGCTTCCAGCCACAGCCGGCAGCATCGCAATTGCAGGGCGCGCGATGCAAGGTGCTCCTTCGCACTGCATCGCAAGGCAGGGACTGGCGCTCGTGCCCGAAGGGCGCCAGATCTTCGCCCAGCTGACGGTGCAGGAAAACCTCTTGGCAACGGCACGGCAAGCAGCGGACGCTCAGCAGCCGTGGACGCTCGAGCGCGTCTACGGCCTGTTCCCCCGTTTGAAGGAGCGTCGGGAAAACCTGGGATGGCAGCTGTCCGGCGGCGAGCAGCAGATGCTCGCCATCGGCCGAGCGCTGATGACCAATCCGAAGCTCCTGGTGCTGGACGAGGCAACGGAAGGACTGGCGCCGGTCATTCGCGAAGAGATCTGGCGCACGCTACGCGCCCTGAAGGCAGCAGGACTGGCGCAAATCGTCATCGACAAGAACGTTCGCAACTTACTCACGCTGGCGGATCGGCACTACGTTATCGACAAAGGCCGCACGGTCTGGCATGGCGACTCCGCCACCCTTCAGCAACATCCGGACGTTGTCCATCAATACCTCGGCGTCTGAAAGGCGTCCGCGGGTACCCACTGGCTGCACGAATTTAATGCAGGAGATCGCATGTTGAGAGCCAACACGGCGGCCGCAGACAGCGGCATGGTTTCATCGGTAGACCCGGAAGCGGAAGCCGGCCGCCAGGACTTCTATGGCCGCGCTGGCGCACAGAGCCTCGCGCCGCTCTGGCGCGTGCTGCACGGCCTCGTCACCGAAATGCCGCAGCCAGGCTGCATTCCCCACCTGTGGAAGTACGCCGATGTGCGGCCGTACTTGATCGAGGCGTGCGAGTTGATCAGTACCAAGGAGGCTGAGCGTCGCGTGCTCGTCCTCGAAAACCCCGGACTGCGGGGCCAATCGCGCATCACGCAGAGCATGTTTGGCGGGCTGCAGATCATCCTCCCGGGCGAGACCGCACCTCCGCATCGGCATGTGGCCAGCGCTCTGAGGTTCATCATTGAAGGGCGGGATGCGTATACGGCCGTCGCCGGCGAACGCACCACCATGCGCCCGGGCGACTTCGTCATCACGCCCTCCTGGACCTGGCACGACCACGGCAATGAAAGCGATGCGCCGATGGTCTGGCTGGATGGTCTGGACATGCACATCGTGAACCTGATGGCGGCGAGTTTCCGCGAGGGCTACGAGGGCGATCGTCATCCTCTCACGCGGCCGGAAGGTGCGGCCTGGGCCGAAGCCGGCACCAACTTGCTTCCGGTGGGCCACGTGTCGAAGTCACAGACCTCACCGATCTTCAACTATCCGTACGACCGCACACGCGAGGCGCTGGATCGCCTGTCGCGATTCCGTGAAATCGACGCCTGGCACGGCCACAAGATGCGCTACATCAACCCGGTGAGCGGCGGCTGGGCCATTCCCACCATTGCCACCTGCATGCAATTGCTGCCGCGCGGATTCAAGAGCCGCCCCTACCGCAGCACGGACAGCACGGCCTTCGTCGTCGTGGAAGGCACCGGGCGCAGTGTCGTCGGCACGGCGGAGTTCGAGTGGGGCCCGCACGACATTTTCGTCATGCCGAGCTGGACCACGGTGGAGCACACGGCGTTAACCGACGCAGTGCTCTTCAGTTATTCCGACCGGGCGGTACAGGAAAAGCTTGACTTGCTACACGAGGAGAAACTTTGATAGGAAACCTGGTTCTCGATGCACCGCGCATCCCCACAGTGCCCGTCCGCGGCGGCGGCGCCTTCCCCGTTCGGCGAATCTACTGCGTCGGGCGGAACTACACCGACCATATCCTCGAAATGGGGGGTGACACACGGGAGCCGCCGTTCTTCTTCCAGAAGCCCGCGGACGCGATCGTTCACGACGGCGGGGTTGTGCCCTACCCTTCCTGCACGTCGGACTTCCAGCATGAGGTCGAACTGGTTCTTGCCATCGGCCGCGAGGGAAGCAATATCGCACGCGCGGATGCTGCGGCGCATGTGTGGGCCGCTTCCGTCGGGATCGACCTGACCCGGCGCGATGTGCAGATCCAGGCTCGCAAGAGCGGCCGGCCATGGGAGATCGGCAAATCGTTCGACCATTCGGCGCCTTGTGGGGACCTGGTGCCGATCAATGGCCAATTGCCGGTACGCGGAGCGATCGAGTTGCGGGTGAACGGCCAGTTGCGCCAGCGCGGAGATCTTGCCCAGTTGATCTGGGCATGCGACGAGATTGTGAGCCAGCTGTCGCAGCAGTACCGCCTCGTGCCTGGCGACCTCATTTATACCGGAACGCCTGCTGGTGTCGGCTCCGTCATTCCCGGCGACCGTGTCGAAGCCAGCATCGAAGGGATAGCTTCCATGCGCATCGGCATCGCCGTCCCGCCACAATGATCGAAATGGCCGCACGCTTAATCGAAAGGACCGTCGTCAAGACGGAATCACCGCGCGCTTAAGGCTCGGCATCACAGCCGACATCTGCGCCGCCCAAAGTTTCATGGCGACATGGAACCAGTCCAGAATCCGCGCGCCGGCGTCAACGCGCTGCCCGCGGCAGCCGTATCAAACTCACATGCACCGTCGGTGACGGCAGTGATGGTTCCCGACTCCTTGATCAACAGTCCGCACCGCTGCTCGAATGGAACCTGATAGCGACGAAGGAGGCGTCGCCAACGATTTGCTGAGAACGATGAAATCGACATTGGCATGATCTGTCGCCAGCTTGGCGCGCCTGGACCTGGAGGCGAAGTCTTTTGAAGCTTTTCGCACTCGCTGAGCTTGCGGCTGAGTACGGCGCGGGCTTCGGTTCGGTCAACCTGGCCGACTGCCGAAGTCCGCGTCGCGCCGATCAGACGAATCGGCGCCAGCGGCCAGCACCAACAGCTCGCGTCGGTCGAGGCTGGCGGTAGCGGCGAGTCTTCTTCCATCCAAACGCAGGTGCCAACCGACGGCAAGGGCCATGCACACGCCCAGCATTGCTCGCATGAGCCGCTGAGCCGCGCCCGCTTCCTTGTCATGATGGTCGACTTCCTCCGGCCTGGAGCATTCGGACCATGGGGGTTTTCAGTCGATAGCCCCCGCGCTCCGGAGAGACCTTTCTGTGTCGTTGTCCGCGCCTGCGCGAAGGAGCGCGAGACCTGGTCGTCCCTAGGAGATGAGCGCCACAGCGCAGCCTTGAGCAGTAAGTCCGCGACGCCGAGAACGAACGCACTGGGAGGCGCGCACGACAGTGGCGCGACCCCTACGAGAGAACTTCCGGCACTCACGGCGCACCGAGCGACCAACTCTCCCCGCCTGTGCCTGCGTAGCGCGCCAGCGCTGCCAGCACGACAGACAACTCGTGTTCACCAACCTCCTTCGACATCTCGCGCTGCGCCTGCACCACTGCGCGGCCGAAGTCCTTCAGCCATTTTTCCCCACCCGGCGTGAACCGGACGATACGCACGCGCTTGTCCGCGGGATCGGCCAGCCGCTCGACGAGCCCGATCGATTCGCATTGGTCGATCAGCTCGGTCATCGCCGCGTTCGTCATCGCGGCGCGCCGGGCAAGTTCCGTGATGCGCGTACCGCCGACATCGAGGTGGCGCGTGAGGTTGACATGCGAGCGGCGCGTCTGGGCATGGCCACGCTCGGTCATCAGCGACATGACGCGCTCCTCGAAGCGACGCAGTGCGCTGCTGAGCAGGCGGCCGATGTTGTCAATGCGCCAGCGCTCGTCGATGCGGGCTCCCTTTACGGGCGTAGGGGAATTCCTCAAAGTCTTGCAATCCTCATATAGTTAGGTAACCTAAGCATCCATGCGAAGCCAACGCTTAGCGGCGATGCCGAGCCCATACGGCCTATGTCCATGACCTATTCCACCAATACTACGGCCCCCGTGCAGCAACGGGCGGCAGACACAGAAATCCTGATCGCGGGCGGCGGCCCGTGCGGCCTGATGCTCGCCAACGAGCTCGGCCGCAGAGGCATCCGCTGCCTGCTGGTCGATGCGAAGCCGGGAACCGCCTTCAACCCGCAGGCCAACGCCACCCAGGCGCGCACGATGGAGCACTTCCGCCGCCTGGGCTTCGCGCACGAGATCCGCAGCCTGGGTCTGCCGGCCGACCACCCGACCGACATCGCCTACTTCACGCGGTACGCGGGCCATGAGCTGGCGCGCATCCACCTGCCGACGGCGGCGGAGGCGATCGAGAAGATCAAGTCGATGACCGGCTCGTGGAGCGCTGCCGAGTTGCCGCACCGCGTGTCGCAGAAGTTTGTGGAGGCGGCACTGCGCCGCCATGCCGAGGCGTGGCCCACGGTCGACGTGCGCTACGGCTGGCGGCTGGAACACTTCGCCGAAACCTACGGCGGCATCGATGCGTGCATCCGACCGACGGACGGCGGCCCCCACGCGAAGGTGAAGGCCAGGTTCCTGGTCGGGGCCGACGGCCCGCGCAGCGTCGTGCGGAGTGAGCTCGGAATCGAATGGGGTGGAGTCACCGGCATTCAGCGCGATTTCATGGGCGGCAAGATGTTCGCGCTCTATCTGCGGTCGCCACAGTTCATTTCGGCACTGAAACATCCCAAGGCCTGGATGTATGTCGCGGTCAATCATGAGCGGCGCGCCTTCATGGCGTCGGTGGACGGCGTCGCCGAGTACGCTTTTCACGCCGCCGTGCATCCCCACGAAAACCCGGAGGACTGGACCGAAGCCGATGCGCGGCGCATCTTCGCGCAGACGGTCGGGGTCGAGGTGCCGATCGACATTCTGTCGATGGGCATCTGGCAGGCCGGCCACGCCCTCGTCGCCAAGCAGTTCCAGCGCGGCCGGGTGTTCGTCGCGGGCGATGCCGCGCATCTGTTCACGCCCACCGGCGGCCTTGGCTACAACACCGCAGTTGAGGACGCGGTGAACCTGGGCTGGAAGCTGGCGGCCGTGTTGCGCGAGCAGGCGCCCGCCGCGCTGCTGGAAAGCTACGAGGCGGAACGCCGCCCGCTGGCCGAACGAAACACTGGCTATGCGAGATCCTTCGCCGATTCAGTGGGCCTGTTCACTGCCAGACCCGAGTTGGAGGAAGACTCTGCGCGCGGCGCGGCCGAGCGTCGCGCCGCGGCCGAGCATCTGGACGCGCACGCACGCCTGGAGTTCAACATCCCCGGCGTCACTTTCGGCGGGCGCTATGACGGATCGCCGGTTATCGTGGCCGATGGCACGGCGGCGCCGCCTGATGAGCCCAATCGCTACGTTCCCACCGCTTGTCCTGGCGGCCGGCCGCCGCATGCCTGGCTGGAGGACGGCCGTTCGCTGTTCGACCTGTTCGGCCGCGACTGGACGGTACTCGCACTGGGCTCCGAGCCGCCCGATACGACGCCGTTCGAAGCGCTCGCGCACATGCGCGGCCTGGAGCTGCGCATCGTGCGGCTGCCGCAGCCCATGCTGCGCGACTTGTTCGACGCGCCCCTCGTCCTGATTCGCCCCGACCAGATCGTTGCCTGGCGCGGCAGCTCCGCCGAACAGGCGCAGGCCGTGTTCGACCAGGCCACGGGCCACCACCTCGTTCCGGAGAACCACCAATGAAACCACTCGACCCATTCACCATCACCGAGGCAGTGCTCGAGTCGATTAATCGATGCCCCGATGCGCGACTGCGCAGCGTGATGGCCAGCCTGGTGCATCATCTGCACGACTTCGCTCGAGAGGTGAATCTCACCGAGGATGAGTGGTGGCGCGGCATTCAATTTCTTACCGATGCGGGACATATCACCGACGACAAGCGGCAGGAGTTCATCCTGCTTTCGGACGTGCTCGGCTTGTCCACGCTGGTCATGGCACAGAACAACACAAAGCCGGCGGGCTGCACCGAGGCCACCGTTTTCGGACCGTTCTTCGTCGAAGGCGCGCCCATGGTCGAACATGGCGCCGATATCGCCAATGGTGCCAAAGGAGCGCCGTGCTTCGTGCAGGGCCGGGTCACCGGGCGGGAGGGGGAACCGGTTCCTCACGCGCTCGTCGATGTCTGGCAGGCCGACGAAGAAGGCTGGTACGACGTGCAAAAACCCGACCCGTCGCTGTCCGAACATCGGGCCCGGGCCCAGTTGCGCACCGACGCCAACGGGTGCTACCACTTCCGCTCTATCGTGGCGCATGAGTACCCCATTCCGCATGACGGCCCGGTGGGCGCGATGCTCGAGTCGCTCGGTCGCCATCCGTGGCGTCCGGCGCACCTGCATTTCATGATCCAGGCGCAGGGCTACGAGCGGCTGATCACCCATGTGTTCCGGCGCGGCGGGCGCTACCTCGAATCCGACGCCGTGTTCGGCGTGCGCCCGAGTCTCATCGCCGATTGGGTGCGCCACGAAACCGGTGACCCCGCGAGACCTCCGGTCTACTACTCGCTGGACTACGACTTCGTGATGAGCCGCAGTGCGCGGTCGGCGGACTGAACCATGGAGCGCCTGGCCTTTACCTACCTATGCGCACCGGCCCGCGTCGTGTTCGGCCAGGGCAGCCTAAACCGCCTTGACCAGGAGCTGGTTGCCTTGGATGTGCGACGCGCACTGGTGCTGTGCACGCCCGAGCAGCGCGAGACCGCGGACTCGGTGGCGGTACGACTGGGCGTGCGCGCAGCCGGCGTCTTCGATCGCGCCGTGATGCATGTGCCGATCGAGACCGCTCGCGACGCAGTGGCCACCGCCCGGTCAGTGGGTGCCGATGGCATGGTCGCCGTCGGGGGCGGCTCAACCATCGGTCTGGGCAAGGCCATTGCGCTGGAGCACGCGCTTCCCATCGTTGCCATTCCTACCACGTACGCCGGCAGCGAGATGACGTCGATCTACGGCATCACCGAGGGTGGCATCAAGAAGACCGGTCGCGATGCGCGCGTGTTGCCACGTACCGTGTTGTACGACCCGGATCTGATTCGCACGCTGCCGGTCAAGGTGTGTGTGCGTGACAAGCGGTTTCAATGCAATTGCGCACGCAGCGGAGGCGCTCTACGCGCACGATCGGAACCCGGTGGTGTCGCTCTTGGCGGAGGAAGGCCTGCGTGCAATGGGCCGCCGCACTTCGCGGGCTGCTGGCGGAGCCGCAATCCGATGCGGCACGCGAACAGGGGCTCTACGGCGCCTGGCTGTGCGGCTCGGTGTTGGGCGCCGCGTCCATGGGGTTGCACCACAAGCTGTGCCACACGCTGGGCGGCAGCTGCAACCTGCCGCATGCCGAGACGCACACGGTAATGCTGCCGCACACGCTGGCCTACAACGCCGCTTGTGCGCCGGCCGCAATGTCACATGCGGCGCGCGCGCTCGGCACTGTAGAAAATCGCGTGCCGCAGGCGATCTACGATCTCATGCGTGCTGCGGGAGCACCGCTGGCGCTGAAGGAACTCGGCATGCCGGCGGAATCCCTCGACCGTGTGGCCGATCTAGACAGAATGGCTTGAGCCGTTGAGGCGGCCCGTCTCCGGGACTACCGTGGGTTGCGCACCGTGGGTGTGCCGAGCCACAACGCTGCACCCCGAAGGGCGGACAGCGTGTCAACGAGCAAGGAGACGGGCCATGAGTCAATCTACCACTACCGCGGCCACCGTTTATGCGGGGCTGGACGTCCACAAGGACAGCATCGACATTGCCCTGGCCGAGGCCGGTCGTGACGGCGAAGTACGCCATCTGGGCGCGGTAGCCGGCGGCGTCGATGCCGTCAGCAAGGCCCTGCGCCGCCTGGTCAGTCGGGGCCACTGCGTGCATGTGGTCTACGAAGCGGGCCCCTGCGGCTTTGTGCTGCAACGCCACCTCTGCGCGCTGGGCTACCACTGCGAGGTGGTGGCGCCCTCGTCCATCCCCAAGCGCTCGGGCGATCGGGTGAAGACCGACCGCCGCGATGCGTTGATGCTGGCGCGCCTGGCGCGCGCGGGTGAACTCAGCGCTGTGCGCGTGCCGGACGCCGTGGACGAGGCGCTGCGCGACCTGG
Organism: Variovorax paradoxus; assembly: GCF_018614955.1. Classification (GTDB taxonomy): domain Bacteria; phylum Pseudomonadota; class Gammaproteobacteria; order Burkholderiales; family Burkholderiaceae_C; genus Variovorax; species Variovorax paradoxus_J. The sequence continues at coordinate 59,618 of NZ_JAGGNV010000060.1, read as the reverse complement.
TGCGCGCCCGCGAGGACGCCGTGCGCGAGCAGCGCAATGCACGCCACCGCCTGAAGGCGCTGCTGTTGCGCAACGGCGTGGTGTACGCGGGCAAGAGCGCTTGGACGGCGGCGCATCTGCGCTGGCTGGCTGGCCTGGCATTGCCGCACGCCGCGCAGCACATCGCCTTCCAGGAGTACCTGCACGCGGTGAGCGAATCGCAGGCGCGCATCGCACGCCTGGAGCAGTCGCTGCGCGATGCGCTGGCGGGCTGGTCGCTGGCGCCGGTGGCGGCCGCGCTGCAGGCGCTGCGCGGCGTGCAGCTCATTGCCGCGATCACGCTGGTGGCCGAGATCCAGGACTTCCACCGCTTCGCCAACCCGCGCCAGTTGATGGCCTACCTGGGCCTGGTGCCCAGCGAGGACTCCAGCGGCCAGCGCCGCCGACAGGGTGCCATCACCAAGGCCGGCAACTCGGCAGCGCGGCGCATGCTGGTGGAGGTGGCACACCAGTACCGCTATCCGGCACGAGTCAGTGCGGTCATCGCCAGGCGCCAGTCGGAACTGCCCAAGGCCGTGACCGACATCGCCTGGACTGCGCAGTTGCGGCTGTGCGCGCGCTTCAAGCGGCTGGCCGCGCGGCGCATGCCGCACAACAAGATCGTCGTGGCCATCGCGCGCGAACTCTCCGGTTTCGTGTGGGCCATCGCGCGCGAGGTGACGCCGCTACCGGCTGCCTCCACGTGAACTCGCGAGGACATGGCACACATCACCAGGGAGGCGCCTATCGAACAACCTCATTGAGGCCGGATTGGGAACGCGGCGCAGCCACGGCCACAGGGGAATCCTCGGGACGGCTATTGCGCAGCCACGCGAGTGGATCAACCGCAGATCCTAGAAAGCAGGCAGCCCCGCGACGAACACATGAACTGTCGGTAGCCAATCCACGCATATCAGCATGATCAACCGTCGCTCACGCACCCGGCTCCGTCGCGTTCCCCATCCGGCATTCGCGAAAGATTCTGCAATCCGGCACCCGGAGAGATCGGCTCGCGCTCTTGACAGGATCAAGCCATATCAGCCGTGCAGAACCCTTATCCCAACCCGCGGCCTCTGAACCGTGCTGCACTGCGCGCGCTGCTGCAGCGCGCCTACGAGGGCGAGCCGCCCTTGCCTTGAACACCGCGGCGCTTGCCACCCTCCATCGGGCTTTCCTCACGCCGATCCTGCGACCATCAGCTCTGCCTCGATCGATCGGCTAGCAGCAGATGTTGAGGGAAGCCGTCAAAAGCCCCGGAAAGCTGCTCGGATCGCGTATCGTGCTTTGCAAGTACGTCATTGGAGCTGCCATGCGATGCACGATCGTCCTCGAATTCGATGATGGCTGTCGGTTTCCCTTCAATCTGTCACTTCTGATCTTTCAATTGGCACTGCTGACCCTTTCAATCTGTCACCGCGCGGCAGGGGGCCCGCATCGCACGCCAGCTTCGCTGCTCGGCGGCAACTCGCAAGCTCTTGCAGGATCTGGATGCGAACGCAACGCGGGCTCGAAGCTGGTGACACCTTGGACGGGTCAAATGCAAGGTTGTGCCAATTGAAAGGACCAAAACCCCTGGGGACCGGGATGGTGGCACAGCTCGTCTGATGGGCGGGCGCTCATCGCGAGAAGACCATGAATCAAGGCTCCGCTCTGATTTGGCGCTGACAGAATGAAAGTGCAGAAGTGACAGATTGAAGGAAAACCGACAACTTGGTCGAAGTCGAGGTCGACGCGATCGGAACGCTTCATAACCGTGTCCGGGCCGAGTCGATCAGACCTCGGTCCTAGCGCCCGCCGTTCGATGAGTCGTCCACTATGGCGATGCCGGTGGAATGCACCGAGTTGGCGCAGGAACGCCCGTCAGCGTCGTGCCGTGATACGCCAACGCCCGCCCACTAGTACAGCTTCTCGTCGCGCGCCAGCTTGCGCGCGACCACAGCAGTCTGCAAATCGGCCCGCTCCGTCGGAGAGTGAGCGGCGAGGTAGCGCGCCGCGGCGTAAAGAATGCGTTGCCCTTCGGGCGTGGGACCCCATTCACGGAACTGCGCAATGCTCGCCTCGAGCATCTGATAGCTGTGGAAGCCCGCATCCTCCCGCAGCACCGCCTGTATTAGCGTCGCAATGAGCGCGCCGGCATCGTGGCCGAGGGTGAGATGGCGGGCGACGTAACGCCCGGCCATCTCCACGCCGCCGTGCCGGTCGAGCGCATCGAGGAATCCGCGCTCGAGCGCTTCGGTTTCCGCTGGCAGATCGTCGAGCCGGTCGTCGCCTTCGCCAGGCAAGCGCGCGGGCGGTACGTTGAGAAAGCGCAGCAGATAAACGTGCATTGCACCGTGCAACACCGCGCGCAGGCTTTCGGCGGTCGGTGTGCGGCCGCCGCCTGCAAGGCGCGCCAGCATGCGCTGGGTCGCATGGGCGTAAGTGAAGGCGTGATGGGCCGCTTCCCAGTCCGAATGCTCGTTCGAGGTTCCAAACCGGGCGACGCGCAATGCCGCAGCGTAGGCGAGGGCGCGGCCGAGGTCGGGTGGCGCGGCACCTTCAGCGATCGCCTTGATCATCGTCTGCGCGATGGCGGAGGGGCTGTCGCCGAGGAACGCCTCGGCAAGTGCGATCGTGCCACCCCACCGGCGTGCGCTGCGTCCGCCGATCGCAATCGCCGACGGGAGTTCTGCCGCCGCGTCGGCCGAAAGGGCGATGAGATCGATCGGATGGCGCCAGGCAGTGGACTCCTCGGCGCCGCGGGCGCTCGCGAGATGCTCGACCGTCGTGGGGAGTACGGCGTCGGCGTGCGCCCAGCCAATCAGATCCAGGAGCTCGAATGCCTTGTTGATGAAGTCGAGCGTGTGGCCGCCGTCGGCAAACACGCGGTCGGTGGCGGCAGCGAGCAGCATCTCGGCGAGCGTGGCGGGGGACAGTCGAGCCGAGATGCCCGCGAGAACGGTTCGCTCGATCGCATCGCGGTGACGCACCGCAGTCCAATGGCGCAGCCACCGCGCAAGCGTCTCGGCCGGCGGCGGCGGGTCGAGCGGCTGGCCCGTGCGCCTTGCGGGCTGTCCCGCGCAGTCCTTGGCGACTTTCGCGATGCCCTTGTAGAGCGCGAGATAGCTCGATTCTTCCGGCAGGACAGGCACGAGATTGCCGAGCGCAGTGAGCACCGTGAGCCCCGCCCCCCAATCCTCACGTCCGCGCGCTCCGAAGAGCGCCGCTTCGCGAATCAGCTCGAGCGCCGGCACGCCTTGCGCGCGCAAGCCGAGGATCGCCTTCGCGATCACCAGCCCGAGATCGTGCGCCATCCCGTCGCGCAGTCGATTGCGCCAGTGCGTCTGCCCGTCGGCATAGCGCAACGTGGTCGACACCCATACTTCATCGTCACGCACTTCGACCGCGGCGGTCGGCAGGTCGTCCGCCCATAAGTCGAAGCCGCCCCCGCTCGCGACATCGAAGCGCGCATGATGCCAATGGCAGGTGAGAATGCCGTCCTCGAGCGTCCCACGCTGGAGCGGAAAGCCGAGATGCGGGCAGCGGTTGTCCACGGCGTAGCACCGCGCACCGTCCGCGATGACGAGGATCGGAGGATGAGCGCCGCTCACGACGGTCATGCGCCGCGCGGCGAGCTCCTCGAGCGTGCCGACGCGTACGAACCTTTCACCCTCTTTGGTCTCGGCTCCATTCATCGCTCGTTCCTCCGGCTGTCAAGCCGCTCGACCGATCATCTTGCCTCATGCCGGCTGCCAGGCCGGCGGTGGAAGCTCCAAGCCGAATTCGGATCGCCTATTCCGCTGTAGAAGGGAAAAGGCGGGTACTCACACAGCGGCCGTGTGAACACCGCTGACTCTATGCCAACTCCGCGTGCGAAATCACACTATCGGGCAGAACCAGCCGGTCGATGTCGGTGCCAGATAGCGGCCCGCGCGGCGCCGCTCTGGGGCGCATCTCCGTCCTCAACCGTCTGCTCTGGTGGACATCGGCTTCGAGCGCCAAAGCTGTCGAACCAGTCGGGATCCTGGCCGACTTGTCATAGCCGACTTTATAGCCGGCGGTCAGGGGGCCGTCGGAGCGGGGCGTCACCTGCGGCTCCAGGCTCAAACGCGCGCTGGCCCATCGTCTGGGCCTAGACTCAATACTGTTTAGATACGTAAGAAGGGCATTGGTTGGTGCCGTTGATGCAGCAGCTCGCCGCGATGGCGAACGCTGAAGTTGCTCATCTTGCGCTTGACGGCGCGGGGGTTGAAGCGGCCGCGACTGCTGTTGAGGAGCGTCAATTCCGCTAGCCAGGATCAATTATTGCGCTGTGGACCTGGCTAGCGGAAATAGTCGTCCGTAACAGCGCTGCATCGCTTCGTCGAAGACGAGGAGCAGATTCAGAACCACCTCGATCTGCTCAAGGGTGGCGCCGTACTGCTGCAGGGCAAGCACCGAGAAAAACAGGTTCGGCTGTCGGACGTGGATTTCCTCGGCGCGCCGTTCGCGCGCCTTGGAGCTCATGCGCCCGACGCAGCGCACGGCGTCCACCAGAAGCTGACTCGAGATCGATGTCATGGGGTGATTGTCAAACCCCCCCGGTGGCGCACCAGCTTTTTCGCCTGAGCGAATGGGTTCGTGCAAGTGCGGTCGACGCGTTGGTGTCGATGTGCAGCCCCAGAGGCGCGCTATGAGCTCGGCCGTGCGCCGCTGGAGCGGACCCACGCAGGCGTCACCGGATCGGTGCCCACAAACGAAATCAAGCGTTCAGCCTCCTGGCAACTGGCCATCCTTCCAAAACCCCCGCATGGCCGCGAGCCTGCTTCCCGGTTCCGTCGCTAGATACATCGACGTGGTCCCAACAGAAGCATGCCCCAGGTTGTTCTGCACCACCTGAATAGGCACTGGCGCCTGCCCTTCCCTGCCCTGCAGCGCGTGCGAGCCATGCGTGTGCCTCAGCCAGTGCGTGCTGGCCTTTCGCAGCTGCTGCGCGTCCATGCCGTCGAGGCTGGCGGCGGCCTGCGCGAGGAACGCCTTGATCGCCTGGTAGAGCCCGGAAGCCGACCAGCCTGGCGGCCGTTCGAGCTCGGTGTCGAAGCGCGCCATCACAGGGATCCCCTGGTTGGTGATCGCACCGATCTGCCGCTCGAAACCGTGGCGCGCCAGCTCGGCACCAAATTCCTCGACCAGTTCGGCCGGTACCGGCACCTGGCGGCTACGGCCGCCCTTGCCGATCACCGACAGCAGCCAGCCGGTCGCCATCGTGCCATCGGCCGCCTTGTACTCGACCTGATTCAAGTCCTCGCACCGGGCGCTCGTGATTTCGGCGACGCGCAGCCCGGTTGCGTAGAGCCAGCGCATGCCGCGGCGCAGCCGTCGACCCACCTCGGTGGCCACGTGGTCCTGCAGCAAGCCGTTGATGTGGTCCCACTGCGCAAAGGTCAAGGTGCGGTTCGAGCCCAACGGGCGCTGCGGCTGCGGCGGAAGGGCCACCGCCGCAAACGGGTTGCCCACCACGTAGCCCTGGCTCATGAGGAACGCGAACAGGCTGCGCAGGATGATCAGGGACTGCCGCAGCGCCGCCGGCGTCAATACTCCTTCGAGCGGCCGCCACATCGGCGACCAGCGCTGATGGTGGCGCGGCCCGCACCAGCTCGGGGGCGGGTCGGCGAGGAAGCCGCGGTAGGCGCTCGCATCCTCCACCGCGAGTGACGACAGGGCCTTCTTGCGCTCCAGGATCGACCACAGCAGCAGCCGCTCCGCTTCCTTGCGATAGGAGCGCTGGGTCGACGACAGTTCGCCCTTCCCGACCTTCCCATCGCCCGACCTCTTGGAGGCCAGCCAGGCGCCGATGGCTTCGTGGTCGTTGGCCGCCATGACCAGGCATTTTTCCGGGCGCGCGCGGTAGCGCCCTTCCCTGCCATCGAGCTCGCCCGGCAGCACGAATTTTTCGTAGGGTCGCAGGGCGGTGGCCGCCGGCACGACCGCGGCCAGGGCGGCTGGGGTCAACTGGGCGCGGGGCAGGCCGACATGGTCGCCCACCTTGATCTTCAGGACCGCTTCGTTCGCATGGAGCCATTCCAGGATCCGGGCGGCCTTGCGTTCGCCGACGCCCGGCACCTGCACCCACCAGCGTGCACCGATGCCATTGATGCGCTCGACCAGCTCGGAGAGCGTCGGTAGGCCGGCGCGTTCGAGCCGTGCGGCAAGCGTTGGATGGAGCCAGGCCGCCACGCGGTCGCCAGGCCGCGGATCCTGCACCACCAGGCCCTCGAGCCATCGCAGCGCCTGCAGCTGGTGGTCGATGACGCGGGCGCGGCGCGACGGCCGGGCCCTGCCCTGCCCTGCCCTCGCGCCGCCGGGGTAAGCCGCTTCATAAGCCTCGATCTGCTCGGCCTCTGAGAAATCCTCCAAACCCCGGGCGACCGCGAACTCGGCCAGGCTGGGCAGCGCCGGCGTCGATGAAAATCGCTCCGCGTCCAGCAGGATCAGCCGCGCGGTGCCCGGCTTGTGCTCGCGCCGGGCGGCCGCCGCGAACGCATCGCGGATCCAGGCGATCGTGCGCCGCACGGTCTTTAAGTCGGTGTGCTCGCCTTCGAGCCGCAGGTACCGGTCCCAGCTCGCCCTTTCGTCCAGACCCTGGGCGAGCGCGCGCATGAAGGCGAAGTGGCCCCGGTGCAGTTTTCGGTCCGGCCGATCCTTTTTGGGGCCAACTTGCTGGCCGTGCTGCCGGTTCACCAGAACTTCCACCACGCCTTGCGCGGTGCGATCGGCTCCAGGGGGTCGAGCTGCAGCAGCTGACTCTCCCGCAGGCGCCTGCGCCGCTCGACCTCGAACGCATGCGCCAGGCCGTTGGCCCTTCGGTCGCCTCGCAGCGCCTGCGCGCGCCAACCGACGGCAAGCTGCTCGAGGCGCTCGTCATCGAGGCTGGCGATCTGCGACGGCGTCGGCACGGTGGTCATGTTCAAAAGGAAAATAGCCGATTAAAACCTGGACGGATGCGGTGGGCCCAGTGAAACCGCGGTGCCACGCCCTCCCCTTTCATGCCAAGCGGATGTCCGTTGTTTCCAGTCGATCCAGTCCGATGGTTATCTACATAATCATCAAGGCGATTTTAGCTGGTCACGCAGCGACTTTTGTGAGATCATCATCCTAACTCCTTGATGGCATTGAATTTTTCGGCTTCGGACTGCTGTTCGATGAAGGGCTGGAGCACTGGCACATCGTTCCGCGTGACCCCGCTTATGCTGAGGGTCTTCGAGCAGGTGCGGGCCTATGTCCGCATGCGTCTCGAAGAATCAACGTCCGTGCTGACCTTCGAGAAGAGCAGAAGGCGCTCGAGCGCGCTGGCCGTGGGTCGATCGGGTGAGAAGCCTTATGTCTGCGCCTCTAGGCCATAACCGGCTGTCCGCGGCCCGGCCGCCAGCAGCTAGTGAGCTGCTCGCACGGTCCGGAAATTCAAAGATGGGTGAAAAACCAGCCCGAAAAATTAAACCGTGATGCGCAGTGGTTCGAAGTAGCCTGAAAGATCCGGTCTTAAGGCCTTGATGCCGCAATGCCCCGAGCATGCGTCCTAGGCACCAATCGACAACTGCCAGCGCTCCGCTCCTAATTAGCCTCGCCTCATTCGCTGTTTACAATAGTGGGTGAGCGCACACTCCATGCGGCATTTGCTACGGTCCCGAGGTGCGCCCCCTCAGGCCTTGGTGCCAACGAAGGTGTCGATCATCTTGGTCAGCTTTCGGCGTTGGGCCTCCCCCATCGGCTGGTCAAAGGACAGGGTCGCCCTCCCCTTACGGTCCACGACAAGAGACGCAATGCGTTTGCCATCGTCATCTTTCCATTCGGTCGTGGATCCTGGCGCTTGCCTCTGGATCCCGCCATGCGTGGTGAGTTCGAGGAAGACCTCCGCCGGCGAAGGCGGCGGCACCCTGGCCGCGAGTTCACGCGATGCGGCAAGCAAGCCCTCGGGATCGCGCTGATGCGCATCCTTGAGCGGCGTGGCCCAGCGGAACTGCAGATTCAAGGGCGAACCGAACGCACGGACGACCTCGCTCGGGAGTTTGGCCAGGGCCATCGCCTTGCTGATGTTGCCCATGTCCCGATCGATTGCGGCGGCCAGTTGCTTGGCGGACGGGAAAAGGCCCTGCTCCAGCGCACGCATGTACATAACGCCCTGCTCCCAGGCAGACAGGTCCTCACGCTCGCGATTCTCGCGCTCCATCTCGACGAAGAGTTCAGCGTCCCTCATGTCTGGTTGCACGAGCGCCAGCACCGGGAGGCCCAGCTCCAGGCACGCCTGATGCCGACGATGGCCGAAGACGATCTCGAAGCTCGGCGATCCTGCGGCCGCACCTTCGATCGGACGCACCTTGATCGGCTGAACATTGCCGCCCGCACTCGCGATTTCCTCTTTCAAACTAGTGAAAGCTTGCGTCTTGAAGTGCGACATATCCCGGTTGGCCCAACTGGAGGCCTTGATCAGCTTCGGATCGATACGCCGCGTCGCTTGCGCGCCGTCGAATTCGCCCAGGCGCTCGCGAAGGCGCACTACCTCACGATGCACTTCGGACTGTTCGGTCATGAAGGCCAACATGGAGCCTGGCCCGGTCTTGGGCGCCGCGGAAGCCGCAACCTGTTCGTTGGGCACGGAGGGCGGGATCGTGGCGGGCGCTGCTGAAATCCTTGCGCCCTCCTCGGCTGCCTCGGACCCTGATGTGCCGTCCCGCCGATGTTGGCCTGGGATGGGGAGATTCGCCGTGACGCTGAACGCGCGCTTCACCATGTCTTTGTTCGCCATTGCCTATTTCCTTGTTCAGTTCTATCCAGCGCTCTGCGCGGCGTTGCGAAGTGGGAGAAATTGCGTGCAGCCCCTGCTAGGCAGGTTGTCTCCTCGCGGTACCCCGCCGCTGCACAACGAGCATCTGGGCCTCGGTGCGACGTTGGGAACCAGGTGGTTTGTACCGTACAAACCCCTTGAGGCAACTCGCGCTTGGGAAGGTGGTTCGGGCTCGATTCATACACATGCTGGCCCCTCAGGCCTCCACCCGCAGGGGGTTTGTACCGTACAAACCCCCTGCCTGGGCCGGCAACTGCCTTGCCCAGGCATTACGAATCGAGACCTCGATGTGCTGTACAAAGAGGTCATAGGCGTCCCGGGCACGCTTGTACGTCTTGTCCTTGGCGTCGCCCGCCTCGCTGTCGTAGACGGTCCCGAACCCGGACGACTTCTGGGAGGCGATCGACGTGCGCGGAATCTCCAACGGCAGCACCTTCTCCTTGTAGGTGGCGCCAATCCATTCCCGCACGGCATCCGCTGTGGTCGACGCCCCGCGCCCAGCTTTGGGCGGCACGCGAGACAAGAGAATGTTGATGAAATCGAAGTTCTTGGTTTGCCCGCGGCCCTCCAACATTGTCTGGGTCAGGTCGGAGAACAGGGACCAGAACTGGGTGGAAGAGGCGAAGTCGAGTGTCTCAGGAGGCAACGGCATGATGATGCCGTTGGCCGCCATCAGCGCGTTGATCGTCAGATAGGACAGGGCAGGGGGGCTGTCGATGATGATCACGTCGTAGTCTGCGCGCACGTCATCGATCCCGAGATCCAGAACCCTGTAAAACTCGAAGCCCGACAATCCCTCCTTGCCTTGACGGGAGGGCAGCATGAACTCGGCGTCGAACAGCGAGCTCGCGGCTGGCACCAGGTCCAGTCCGTCCCAATACGTGCTTCGGATCATCGGACGCACGGTCATCGATGAGCCATCGGCCAGCGACATGATCGTGTCCTTGGCGCTGATCTCGACATCGGGGAGGATGCCGAAGAGGGTGGTCAGCGAGGCCTGAGGATCGGTGTCGATCACGAGTACCTTGTGACCCAGCAGCGTCAGCCCCTGGGCCAGCGTCATGGCCGTGGTGGTCTTTGTTGTGCCCCCCTTGAAGTTCGCGATGGAAATCGTGATCGCTTCCGCATCTTCCGGGCGCAGCATCTGCTTGCGGTAGTCCCGCACCCACTGGCGGGTCTCGGCCAAGGTGAACAGCCTCTTGCGACCGTTGGACACCAATGTCCCCGAAGGCATATCCTTGCGGCTCGCGACCCGGTGGGCGAACGAACCGCGCGAGGTGGCCTCGCACAGGGTGGCCACCTGGTCGGCGCTGAAGGACGGCGCTGCCTTGCGAACCATCGGCGCCAGCATCGCCGAGCGGATGCTCGACAACATGGCTGCCGCATCTTCGGCCTGCTGGTGCACGCTGGCCAGCGTGATCTGGGGTCGTATTTCCATCATTGAACGAGTTGGTGATTGACGGCTTGATTGTGCGCGGTGGACGTGTTTTACGCAAACGCGCGAAGTTTCGTCCAATCCTTGCTTCCCCTTTCCTGAAAAAGCTCCACAAACCCCGTCCGAGGATTTTTTAGAGGTCGAATACCTTCAACCCTTTGAACTCTTTGAGACGAAAATCGCCAATAAAATCAATAACTTAAGTGGGTTTTTGGAGGATGTTCAGTAGACTGTGGAGGTTTTTCAGTGGAAGTCTGAGTGGATACGGTTGGATGTGGAGCATGTTCAGGCCGCAGCCGGAGTGGATACGGTCGTTGGCGCATGTGCCCGTCCACCCGGGCCTTTTCGCCCGTTTTGCCCCCTTGAAGCCTCCAAGCCGGAGCTTTTACAGTGAGCGCGACGACCGAAATACTGCAATGCCGGATACAGGAAGCGGAGCTTTTACAGTGAGGCGTAACGCGAAAGCGCAACTTCGACAAGTGAATCGATGTTTCACATGAACCGCCCGCTGCGCTACAGTCGCGGCCATGTCCACAGCATCAACCCGAGAAGTGTCGACGCCACCGCGCGGGCCGGTCCCATTGCTGAAGCCCGTGTTCTCACTGGCGCTGGTTCCCCAGAACAACAAGATCACGGCCTTGGGTCGCAGAACGTGGAATGTGCTGCTTCACATCGCCCAGAACCAGGGTCTGGAGCGAGAAACGTTTCGCGCCGCCTTGACCGACATCGTCAAAGGCCTCGACTACAACAGCGGGGACATGAAAATCATCAAGACGCACCTGCGTTCGATGATCACCACGCTGGTGGAGTGGCAGTCGCCCACTGCGGGCGAGTGGCAAACGTGGGATGTGTGCGGCATGCTCTCCCATGCAAGGCTCGTCAAGGAACGCGGGCAGATTTGGGTGGAATGGTCGTATGCGGTGAATATGCGCAACGAACTACTGGATCCGGAAATCTTTGCGAAGCTGTCGCTCGAAGTCATCTCGCAACTGGGCTCCCATCCCGCGGTGGCGCTCTACGAGATCTGTTCCAGGTACCTGGGGGTCGGGCAGACGGCGCGCAAGGCATGGTCCTGGTGGAGGCCGGTGTTGCTGGGGCGGCCCGACGACGAACGGTTGCAGCGGCTCGAGTACCGCATCTTCAAGCGCGACACCCTGCGGCCCGCGCTCGCCGAAATCAATGCCCTGGCGGACATCGAGATCGAAATGCTCGAGTTCAAGGCGGGGCGGTTCGTTTCGGATCTTCAGTTCACCGTACGCAAGAAGCCTCAGCGGGTTCTGGCGCTGCAGCAACGCTCGGCCGCCGAGCCGGTCGATGTCGCTGTCCTGGCGAGCGCGGAGCGGCTGGGCATTGACCACACCCGGATCGAGCGGCTGATCGAGGAGTTCGGCGACGCGGCCGTCGCCACCGCGATCGAGGCGGTCGAGAAACGCGCGGCCAGCGCCTTCCCGGAGCCGCTGCGCGATCCGCTACGCTACTTGAAAAGCGTGCTGCCGGGCCATCTGGCGGCGCAGGAAGAGGCGAGCGAGAAGGCCGTGGCGGCCAAGGAGCCGGAAGTCGTGCGCGTGGCACCGAGCGACAGGCTGGCCCAATGGGAAAAGAAATGGCTTGCGGAACGCATCGAGCTGCTGGCGGCCGAACTGGCTGCACTGCCTTCGGAACGTCAGGCCGAGCTGGTGCAAGGACTCCAGGAGGATCTGGTGCGTCGAAATGCGCACCCGGCCGTGATTCAGCGATTGGTCGGGAAGGGCTGGGCCCACCCCATGGTGCGCCATGAGATGGTCAGCTTCTACGCCGCTGGCGCCTATGGTCCGAATTGGAACAAGCCCACCGACAAGGAGCTGCTTACCATCGCAGCAGCGCCGACCGCATGAATTCGCCCGGGGCCCACGGCGCGATCACTCGAATGAATTTGTTGGAGTGCACGCTTGATGGAACCGAAGCTGCCCACCGGTGTATTCCGATGGCCAAGAGGCGTCTGATAAGCGCGAGCAGGGCGTTCGGATGAAAGAAGTGAAGAATTCGACATCGCTTCAGAACGTTGAGGCTGAGCTCGTCACGGAGCTGCGCGAGCTGATCGACCGCGCGCGCACGCGCGCCGCAGCAGCAGTCAACGCTGAGTTGACGCTGCTCTACTGGCAAATCGGGCAGCGTCTACGGTCCCATGTGCTGAAAGGCGAGCGAGGTGCCTATGGTGAACAGGTCGTTCGAGCCGTCGCCCTCCAGCTGACGAGCCAGTACGGTCGTGGCTGGGGCGAGAAGCAACTTCGACATTGTCTCCGCGTCGCGGAGACTTTTCCGGACGAACAGACTGTCTCCGCGCTGCGGGGACAATTGAGCTGGACGCACATCAAGACGTTGATGTATCTGGACGATGCGACGAAGCGAGATTTCTACACCGAGCTTTGCCGGCTCGAGAACTGGTCGTCGCGGCAACTGCAGGAGCGCATCGGAAGCATGCTCTACGAGCGCTCGGCAATTTCCAAACAGCCGGAAACGACCATCCAACACGATATTGCAACGCTGCGGCAGACGCGGCGCCCCTCAGCCGATCTGCTCCTGAAGGACCCCTACGTTCTAGACTTTCTTGGCCTCAACGATCGATACCTTGAGCGCGACCTCGAGGATGCAATCCTGCGCGAGATCGAAAAATTCCTCCTTGAACTGGGTGCCGGGTTCACGTTCGTAGCGAGGCAGAAGCGTATTCAGATCGACCAGGACGACTTCTACATCGACCTGCTGTTCTACAACCGCAAGCTCAAGCGCCTGGTTGCCGTGGATCTCAAGGTGGGCGAGTTCCGCGCGGAATACAAAGGGCAGATGGAACTCTATCTGCGGTGGCTAGCCAAGCACGAGACGGAAGCGGAGGAAGATCCTCCCTTGGGCATCATCCTGTGCGCCGGCAAAAAGCAAGAGCAGGTCGAACTGCTCGAACTCGACAAGAGCGGCATCCATGTCGCCGAGTTTCTTACCGTGCTACCTCCCAGGGAAGTGTTGCAAGCAAAGCTCCATCAATCGATTGCCGCCGCACGTCAACGGTTACTCGACGACAAAACCTGAAGGGGGCTGCACCTTCGAGCGACGCGCAGCGGCCACCGTGCCGCTCGTTTCAGGATTAACCAGCAGGCGTGGGATGCAGCGGCCTACGGGTGGCATCGCTGTTGTTGCGAGACGCGCCCGTCGATGAAGACATTCTCGAGCAGCATGGCAGAGCCAACGTGCGCTATTCATGAAGTGCTTTGTCGGTCGCCTCGACCAGACCCTTCAGAAAGCGGATCGCCTTCTCGAGATCGTCTCGTTTGATCAGATGGGGCGCCGGCGCGCCTGCGTTGAGGGGCTTGGAACGATGCACCGCATCGCCCCGCTTGGCGAGCAGCTCGTCCAGCATCTTCCGGGCCGTTGTCGGCTCGAAGTGGAGCCACTTCCATCCGGTCGTCACGTCGATCTCCAGATAGTCAACGAAGATCCTGCGCGTCTTCTCCGCATTGGGGTTGTGGAAGCGCTTGAGTTCCCCTGCCAGCTTGTTGCTCACGAAGGTTCCGATCGGGCTGCCGTTGACAGCCTTGAGGCGCGCGTACACGGCCTCGGAGACACGATCCTCGACGTAGGTTTCCCACGCCGTCAGCGCCATGACCAGACCCGCTCGCTTGAGAACCTCGGCGGTCGTGGGTTGTTCCTTGTGGATCGCGTCGAACTGCTGAAGCAGCGCGGTGGCGTCCTCGATCGAGCTGTCAAAGGCAGCGCCGGCTCGTGACATGGTGCTTCTCAAAGGGTGTGTGTCGTGACGTCCGACAGGGGCGGTGGCGCCAGGCCAGGGAGTACATCGCTATACAAGTGAGCCAGCGCGCACCAGGTCGCCCGCCACTGCGTGTCGGCCGTGACTACTTCCCGACCTTGATACAGGATGGTTCGATGGCGTTGTTCGTATTCCGCCAAGCCATGTGATGCGCGGATCGTCCAATGGCGAGCGGCGATCTTCCAATAGCACCAGTTCATGGGCGACGAGGTCTTGCCCCCATGGCCCAGCGAGAGCCATCGGCGCTGTTGAGCGTCGGCATCAAGACTCATCGGGATCTCCTTGGGATGCTTGTTTTCTGTAGCGTGCGGTGCTTGCCGTCGCGCAGGGCGTCTTTTTAACAGCAGTTGTGGTGTTCGCGTGCGGTCGGCTTGGAGGCCATTGTCGAAATCCCGTCTTCGTCGACGGGGCGTCCCCGGCTACGCCGGTCGGGCTGCTCCAGGTTCGCGCTGAGGCGCTCATCCCCTCACGAGGACGGGCCTGCTCGCCCGCCTTGCGCATCCGTCGCGGGATCGGGAGCGGCCGTGTCTGCGGGTTTTGGTGAGGTGGGGGAGGGCTTGCCTGTGTGCGTTCACGCTACCCCACCGGTCTCGCGTTCAAGGCCCTGCGCGCGCTCGGCGTGCTCGGCGCGTGCCGCGCGCCTGCGGCGGCCTTGAGCGCTGCGCTGCGGCGAGGTGCCCCGGGGTCACGCAGGCAATCCCGCCTGTGTCGACCCACAGGAGTTCCTCGTGACCGCACGCACCGTCTCCGTTTTCACCGACCAACAACACCGCATCGTCGAAGCACTGCGCCCGATCGTTGGGCCGCAGGCAGCCTCGCTCTACGAAGCGCATGGGCGCTCGCTTCAGAAGCTGGCCGCGCTGCCGGGCTGCCGTCGGCTGACGACCAGTCTCTCGCTGGCCCAGGCACTCCTCGCCGAAGAGATGAGCGACCGGCCAGTGTTCGATTCGCCGACCGCTGTGGCCGACTACCTGAAGCTGCACTTTGCCGGCCAGCCGTACGAGAGCTTCGTGGTCATGTACCTCGACGCGCAGCATCGGCTGATCGCCGTCGAAGACCTCTTTCGCGGCACGATCGCCCAGACCAGCGTGTACCCGCGCGAGATCGCACGCCGGGCCCTTCATCACAATGCCGCCGCGCTGGCCGTGGCACACAACACATCCGAGCGGTGCGGCCGAGCCGTCGCGCGCCGATGAAGCGTTGACGAGTGCGTTGAAAGCCTCACTCTCGCTGCTCGACGTTCGCGTGCTTGATCACCTGGTCGTCGCCGGGAGCCAGGCGACGTCGCTCGCACAGCGCGGGCTGATGTAGAGGCAGGGGGCTTCGGCCTCTTTCTCCTTTCGTCGTGCTTCGCCGCATGACGCGGCTCCGAGGCCTTCTCATGAGTGGCCGCCCAAGGGCGGTCACTTGTCATGCCGGACGTCGCTTGCCCCTCGAGCCCCTGCGTCTGCGCGCAGGGGAGGGTGCGGCCTGCTGGCTGCTCGAGCGCGCCGAAGGGCGGGTGGATGCGCCGTGCCGGCGTGGTGTGCCGCGGTGCATCTGCCTTCGAAGCCACCTCTTGACCGACGCATAGCTCTCCCGGTCCGCTGTCCAGGGCTTCGGGCTTCGCCGCCGTCCTCACCCGGTCCTCGGCGAGCGCCTTGGCTGCGGCCTCCGGGCGGTCCCTGGACATCGGCCCTTGCGCTCGCTGTTCATGCGTCGAGGCGGCTCCGAAAGCAGATTTCTTCAACCACCGCGGCACACCCCGCAGAAAGGCCCAGCCATGCATGCCACTCGATCTACCCGTCGGCGCAACGTGGACAACCGAACAGCCACGGGCGTTCCCCCCGTACCCCCCGAGGACTCACCCAAAGCAGGTGCTGATGAAGACAGGAACTCAGCGGGCCGCAGCGGCGCACGCATGGACGTGCGGCAGGTCATCACCGATCGGATCGTCGCCATGCTCGAGAAGGGCGGCAACGTGTTCCGGGAGCGCTGGACGCGGGCGGCCTCGCGCGGCGTGCCGCGCAACGGCAAGACCGGCGAACCCTATCGCGGCGCCAACGTGCTGCTGCTGTGGGATGCGGCGATCGAGCACGGGTACGCATCGAATGTCTGGCTGACCTACAAGCAGGCATCGAGCCTGGGCGCGCAGGTTCGCCGGGCCGAACGTGCGGTGATGTGCGCGCACTTCGAGCGCAAGGCGCGAAAGTCTCGCAACGGGCAGGATGCCGATGATGCCGCGACCGTTCAGGGCGACGAAGAAGAAGGCTGGGCGGCGGATAGAGCGGAGGAACGGTCGCGTGGCGGCGTGCTGCTAGCCAGGCCGTTCTGGCTTTTCAACGTCGCGCAGATCGATGGCTTGGCGTCCGAGGTCGTCGAGCTTTGCGTCGATCCGGTGAAGTCGTCGAGTGGCCCGGTGGAAAGCGCGTTGCGTCTCCTGGGCGGCTGCAATGCAACCATCCGGCATGGCTATGAGCGGGCAATGTACCTGCCGGAGCTGGACGAGATCCGGCTGCCGTGGCCGAGCCGCTTCACCAGCGCCGAAGCGTGCTGTGCCACATCGCTGCACGAACTGGTTCATTGGACCGGACACCCGAGCCGGCTCGATCGACAGTTCGGGAAACGGTTCGGCGACGCGGCCTACGCGTTCGAGGAACTGGTGGCCGAACTCGGCTCGGCCTTCGTGATGGGCGACTGCGGCTTGGTCGACGCGACCATCGAGGGCCATGCCGCCTATCTGGACAGCTGGCTGCAGGTGCTGAAGAACGACCGTACCGCGATCTTCACGGCCGCACGGCACGCCGGCGCGGCCTTCGAATTCATCCTGGCCAGGGAGATGCCCTTGCTGGACATCGCGCCGCTATCGCCATCGGAAGAATGAGTCTCGGTCGGTCGACACATGTTCGGTCATTGCAATTCTTCGCGGCGCAGGCAATTTGCCTGCGCAAATTAATTAGACTCCACTCTTTCCACTTTCAACTTCTCCATGACTAAAACCTACGCCCAATTGGCACGCGAGATTGCTGCTCTCCAAGCCTCCGCCCAGAGGCAGCTGGCGCTCGAAGCCAAAGGCGCCATCGCGAAGATCAACGAAACCATCGCGAAGTACAGCCTCACGGCTGGCGATCTGAAATTCGCTGCGACCTCCGCGACCGTGTCTCCGTTGGCCTCGAAGAAGACGAAGGCGGCGAACGGAAAGCGTGGTGCTGCGGCCCAGCGGGCGACGTTTAGCGATGGGAATGGCAACCAATGGGGCGGCCGCGGGCCGAGACCAGCGTGGCTGCGCAACGCCATCGCCGCCGGTCGGACGCTCGAGAGCTTCAAGGGCGGTGCGGCACCGGCCCCCGTCGCATCGGTCGCCTCGTCGCTTGAGAAGCAAGCGCCGGCAAATTCGATCGCGTCCAGGCGGATCGAGTCGGGCGCCAGATCGGCGAAGGCCAAGTCAAAGAAGACATCGGCGGCCGCGAAGTCATTTCCGAGCGCTGCCATTGCGGCACCTGCGGTCGCCGTTGCGAATCCGGTGAAGGCGCCGGGCAAGAATGTGGCTGCGAAGGCGCGTGCCGGATCTGATGCCGGTGAGCTGTCTCTGCAAGCAGTCAAACCGCCGGTGAAGAAGTCGCCGGCGAGCAAAGCTGGCGCCACCAAGACTGCGCGCGCTTCGAATGCAATGAAGCAGTCCAACGGCCCGAAGTCGCCGTTGGCGGGATTAAAGTCTGTCGTGCCGGTGAAGAAGGCGGCGGCGCAGAAGGGCGGGCCCACCCGCAAGCGAGCAAGGTCGAAATCTGCTGCGCGCAAAACAGCTGTGGTGAAGAACCAGGTACCCTCGGCGCCTGAGGCGGTCACCGCCACGGCGGCTGCTTAATTCTTCGTTGAAGCACAGCCGTCGCGAAGGCGGCGGCATCTCTGGGCGGTCTCTGCCGCCTTTCTATTGCAGCGGCGCGCGCGGCCACGTAGCTCGGACCAGCGCGTCGATGGCTGGCTTACTACCCCGCGCTATGAAGCACCATCTCGATGCTTCGCGCGCTCCGGTCGTGGGGGTGCGGCCCCACGCTACGGCGGCAATGGGCCGCTTGCAGTGCTGCGATTCTGACTGCAATGTGCCGCGCCAGCCATGTCTCAGGCCGCCATCTCCTGAAGAGTCTTTCCCGCATCCAGTGCCTCTTTCAACCAACGGGGTCGTGGGCCCATTCCCGACCAGGTATTGCCAGCCTGATCGCGGTAGACAACCTTCGACTTCCGCTTCTTCGATTGTTTGAGCCTCGTGCCTTTCGGCTTCGAAGACACGGCGCCAGTCGCGAACTCTTCGAGCGTCCTGCCAGCAGCGAGTGCATCGCGCAGCCAGTATGGGCGCTTTCCCATGCCTGACCACGAATTGCCCTGGCCGTCGCTGTATTTCGCCGACCGGGTGGGCGCCGCCTTTCCCGCTTTCGCCTTGGTCTTTGCACCATTGGCGGTAGCGCCAAAGCCCAACTGCTCTGCGGTGAGCCCGTAGTGTGTGATGGCCACCTTGATCCGGGCTATTACGCCATCGCTCTCCTGCTTGCGAAGCTTTTCGGCCTGGCGCTGGAGAGTCTCGATCTGCTTCTGAATCTGCTTGTAGCTTTGAGTCATTGACCTGGATTCCAAGATGTGAAGAAGACTCGAACTGTAGTCTTATTGACCGGCAGTGCAAATTGAACCGTGAATGCGTCAGTTCGCCACGCCACTGCGGCACATTCCTACGTGCATTGCCCAGTGTTGCGGTGTACGTTTTACGTACAGCGAAGGAGTGCACTGTCATGGTCAATCAGCAAGTACCGCCTCGTCCGCGGTCTTCTGATAGATCGAAGACTCATGCCAAGAAACCTGCAACTGTGTTCTCCCGGAGGTGGACAATGACAGCGAGTATGTCGACGCGATTGAATCCAAGGGCGAGAACGCCACCCAGGTGCCGTCAAGCGCAAAGAAGTGTCATGGTTGGGCGCGAAAACCGCTGGGCGCTGCGCGGCGGGGCCGAAGCGAGGTGGGGCGCAAGCAGCTTTCACGAACGCTTCAAGCGCGACCTTGAGGGGATCGCGGTGGGCATTGGTGAGATAGAGCTCGATGGCCGCTCTGCGAGCGACTAGTGTGATCTCGCCCGTCACAACGGCTCGGGTGCTCGGGTTCGGTGTCCACCACGCATAGGAACAGCTCGACCACCTTGCGGTCGAGCTTGTCGCCGGGACGGATCAGGGAATGTCGGCCGCGACGTCGGTGAAGCGCGCGACGGAGTCTCGTGCCCCACCGATCGGGCCAGGGTCCGCGTTCTCGGACACCTTGACGCGCTCGATGCTGGAAAGAAAGCCCATGCCCATTCAATTGCTCCTTGCGTGCACCCCTCAGCTTAGCGGTGGGTCGTCCGGACGGGCCTTGCCCGTGCGCTCAGCGAACCAGTTGGCGTAGGGGCTTTTGTGCACCAGGCAGCGATTGAGGTCCGGCGCGCCATCGGTCCACCAGACCGGGCCGCGCTCGCCAGGGCGAGCTTGGCGGCGTTCACCTGAGCTCTGGCCTGCCGCAGCGCAGCGGCTTCGCCGCTGCGCCGGGCTGCTGCCACCGCGCGGCGGGCGTCCATCAGCCTGTCGACCAGATACTGGCGCTCCTCACGGGTCAGGCCAGGGTTGACGGCGCGCCACAGACGCCCGCGCACGACGATGTAGCGACCGTCGGGGTGAGCGGGTATTGGTCCGCTGGGGCGGGCCTGTCGGTTGGCGGCTGTGTCATGTGGTCGAGCAGTCCGACGCATCGCGCAGTGCGCCCAGCCGTCGGGCCTCCTCGGCGCCGCGCAGGCTCCTGGCGGCGCGGGCAGCCGAGTACTCGACGAAGGGCGCGTCGATGGTTCGAGCCCAGCGTTGGGCGACGTTCCGTTGTTCGTCTGCCTGCAGGTGGTCCTTGAGGATCGGCCGGGCGTCTGCCTGCTGCTGCTGGTCGCAAGAGCGGCTCGAGGGAAAGGCTGGAACGGCGACGCCGGCCCGGCGAAGGATGGTTTCTTTCTGATCGGTGGTGAGCATGGCTGTCTCCTGCAAGCATCATTGCAGCCTTGTTCTGACTGGAAGACGCGCTGTCGGTGATTTCTGATTCGCGTTGTCGGCCGACCGACTCACCTGTCCGCCGGGCGACCCGATGCTGAAAAGGTGAGGGCCGATGCGGTGGAACGCAAGGGCCGCTGCGGTGCGTACAGCGGCGCCTGATGCGGGCGCCCCAGCGGCTGCGCCGCTGTCGGGCTGCTCCAGGTTCGCGCATGCGCGCTCTTCGTCCAGGTCGCTGCGCGACCCGCGTCGGGCGTGGGATCGAGATCGGAAATGATTGCGGGCTGCCGGCGCGCGATGCGCTGGCGCTTGATGGTGGCGATGGCGGCCGGCAATTGCTGGCCTGTGCGGCCCGGGTCTAACGGATTGCGGACGAGGTGGGCATTGATGGCCGACCCTGAGTTCGCGGCAGATCGCGGGGCTTTGTCGAACGGCCTTCGGCCTGTCCGGCTCGCTGCCGCCTCGCTGGCCGGAAGCGGGTCCGGTGGGAAAGGGGAGCTTGCCTGTGTCGGTCAGGGTATCACGCGGTTCTCGCGTTCAAGGCCCTGCGCGCGCTTCGCGTGCTCGGCGCGTGCCGCGCGCCTGCGGCGGCCTTGAGCGCTGCGCTGCCGCGTGAGCCAGGGGTGACGCAGGCAATCCCGCCTGTGTCACTTCAGGAGCTCATCATGACCCAGCAACTTTTCAACCACTTCGCATTCGCAGCGTCCATGTCGCTCGAGCGCCTGGCCGAGCGCGTACCCGCGGCCTTTGCCGAGCATGCCGCCGAATCGACCGGGCCACGGTATGTCTTCATCAGCACGCGCGAGATCGTCTCGGCACTGATGGACGCGGGCTTCGCGCCGACGCACGCCACGCAGACCGCTGCGCGCCATGCCAATGCGGCCTACGCGCGGCACCTGCTACGGTTCCAGCCGGTGGTCGAGACGGTGTCGTTGCGCGACGCGCTGCCGCAGATCGTGCTGATCAATTCGCATGACGGACGCAGTGCCTACCAGCTGCGCGCAGGGCTCTTCCGACCCGTCTGCACCAACGGACTTATGACGCCGATCGGCGACTTCGGGCTGGTGCATGTGAGCCACCGCGGCAACGTGGTGCGCAACGTCGTGGAGGCGGCGCTGCAGATCACCGGCGAGTTTTCGCGGGTGGGCGACGCGATCGAGTGCATGAGCGAGACGACGCTGTCGCAAGGGGAGCGGCTGGCCTTTGCCGAGGCGGCGCTGGCATTGCGGTACGCCGGGCGCGATGACAAGCCGGTGCAGCCGGCCCAATTGCTGGAGACCCGGCGCATCGCCGACGTGGGGGACGATGTCTGGCGCACCTTCAACGCCGTGCAGGAGAACGTGATGCGCGGTGGCCTGTGCGGCCGTTCGGCCCTCGGCCGGGCGGTTCGCACGAGGGGTATCCGGGCGATCCGCGAGGACGTGCGCATCAATACGGGGCTGTGGAAGCTGGCGCTCCAGCGCATCGGTCGCTGAGGCGCGATGCGCCGGCCGGAGCTTCGGCTCCGGTTATTGCAGTGTGCTGAGTTGCCGCCGGCTCCTGCGATCAGGGACGACGCAGCGACTCGGGCGCACCGCTGGCAGGGCGGTGCGGTGTGCTGCGCCGCCGTGCGGTGCGGACGTTCCGCCTTGCCGGTGACTGTCATGCCGTCGACTTCCGGATTGCGCTTGAACTGTGGCTGGCAATATGCTCTCAGCGTTTGCCCAGCCTCCATGAGGCGCCGGATTGGTATATACTTCATATATATCACTTTGGAGCCATCATGGGCGCTGCGACATCCGGCCTGCTGCTGAAGTTCCGAGCGCGCAACACGCAGTTCGGCGTGACCCGCGAGACCGTCAAGGCCATGGCGGAGCGCTTTGATCTCTCGGAAACCGAGGTTGTGCACATGGCGCTATCGCGCATGGCCAAGGACGAATTGCCGACGTATCAAGCCGATGACGGCCCGCTGTCGGCTGGAGACATCAAAGCGCTGAACAGGATTGCCAACGCTGCCTTGCCCAAGGGCAAAGTTGTGAAGAAACAATCGCTGTTCTGACGTGGCACGTTGGCCGCCCCCGGCACCAGGTGACATCATCTGGTGCCTTTTTCCCAACCTGCCCCGGCGCAGCCCTGGTCCGAAGCCTCGACCCGCGCTCGTGTGCAGCGTCGCTGAGCATGAAGACGGAATGGCGGTCACCGTCGCATACGGCACCTCCCAAAGGCTGAACCGGCTCCACAATGGCGAATTCGCAATCACGAAACAGGGCAGTCCGGCCGCATACAGCAGCGCAGGACTATCCTTCGACACCAAGTTCGACTTCAAACAGTCGGTCGAACTGCCGTGGAACGAGGATTTCTTTGCGGTGCCTCCACAGGCGCCCCACGGCCAACATCCGAAGTTGGGCAGCCTTCACGCGTCAATGATGCGGTCCGCGGAGGCCGCTTTTCGAGCCTCCAAGGCTCGGGACTGACATAGCCGCTGAATCCGAAGGCGGTATCGAGCTGGCTCGACCGACGACCGTCCGCGGGCCGATCGGATCGAAGCCTTCCCGGATACGCGGCCGGTCGTAGGCGTACCCTCAAGACACCGCCCACCTCGCTTCGCCTCGTGCTGACCGGAAGAGAGGGAAGACACTGGGTTGGACTGGTTTGCTGTGACCTGCACGGTGCCACGCCGTACTCGCCGTCTAGGCCTGCGCCCGCCGGCTTCGCCGACGTGCTTGCGGCCTGCGGCCGTCTTCGAGCCTTGACCGCTTGCGCTGCGGCGTGCCTTCGACGGTCCCGGGCAATCCCGCCCGCAACCGTTCAGGAGAAAGCCATGGCTTCCACGCACGCTTCCAAGTACGCCTTCATCACCGACGCGCAGTTCGAGATCCTGCTGGCCAACGGCTTGCGAGCCATCGAGCAGGAGGACTTCGATCCGCCGCCCGTCGTCAAGCTCTTCACGCCCGATGCGGGCGCGACCTGGCTGCTCACGTCCATCGATCCGCATGATCACGATGTCGCTCATGGCCTGTGCGACCTCGGCCTGGGGTATCCGGAGATCGGTCCCGTGCGACTGACCGAGCTTGCCGAGGTGCGCGGCATGTTGAACCTGCCGATCGAGCAAGACCTGCACTTCCATCCGGACATGCGCCTGAGCGCATACGCGAGGATGGCGATCAGCGCGGGGCGCATCCAGGCCTGAGCGCCCTGGGGACCAGCTGTCGACGCGGGCCTCGATGGGGGCCCCGTCGCCCGCCCTCGCCGGGGGCTTCGCACACAGGTACAGGTCAGGCTGCATCACCCCGGGCCTGCACCATCGCGCCATGGCGAGTTCAGCAAGTGCTTTCAAAGCCGAGATCGCGCGCGTGGCACGCAAGAAAGTGCGCTGCGAGATCGAGAGTCTCAAGAAGGCGAACATCCAACATCGCAGCGCGATCGCGCTGCTGCGGCCGGCACGTCACGTGTCGGTCGAACATCGCGGGGACCTGCGTGATCTCATCGAGCTTCTGCGCCGGTTCAAGCCGAACTGAAGGCCGCGACACGGGACTACTAGGCTTGCGCAAGAGACTGAATCATCATCGCCGTTCGGCAGTGTTCGCGTGGCGCTTCGGGTGGGCGCGCTCCGTGCGATGGCGCCTGTGCTGCGCATCGTCGCCGGCGGCCGCATGCGCGCAATGCCTGCGGCGCTCTTCACTGCGTTCGGCCTTGCGGGTGCGCGCCCGCTCGAATCCGCCGGCGCCCCTGCTTCGCGTCGGGCCATCGCCCGGCGCGCGGGCGCCAGACCACCGGTACCTTGCGGCCCAGGAGCACCGACCATGCCGCCGAACCCTCGATCTTCCCGCCACCATCACCTGGCGGCGTGGCCGCACGTATAACACGCCAGGCTTCGCCCAGCTCGAGGCATGGGCCTTCGACAGCGTCTGCGAGACGCCCGAGGGCGACATCGTCGAGCCCGATCCATAGGACAGCGGGGTCAGCCTGCTCGGCCTGATCTGAACTCTGCGCGCGCCGTCCGCTTCGCGGCGCGGCGCGCCCCAGCCTCGCGATTCGACTTCGCGCCCAGCGTTCGCTCGTGACTGCCTTCGACGCTCTCCTCGAGTGCTTTGCTTTGACGCTCGATGTGGAGCGGCTGGTCAGTCAAGCGGATAACGGGCATGTCCGTGCGGCGCAGCCGGAGGGAATGCGGATGCAGTGTCATGACTCGTTGGGCGTCCCACCGGCTTCGCCGCTGTCGGGCTGCTCCAGGTTCGCGCATCCGCGCTCATCCCCTGCGGGGACGGCCTGCGGCCGCCTTGCGCATCCCTGACGCAGCGGCTTCGCCGCTCGAACCTCCATTGATCAGACCTGCCTGCGGCAGGTGAGGGCGCTCGCCGCGCGGCGGTTCCGGTGCGCCCCGGTCCGCGGCCCTCGAGGCTGCCGTCTTCCTGAGTGCTTCGCCTTTGTCGGTGACTCTGCGCCCGCGGCGCCGGGGGAGCGGCTTCGCCTGCAAGGGGGTTTTCATAAAGCTTCGCTTTACAAACCTTCCCCCTTGCTCCCCCGTCCCCGCAGTCGCCTGCCGTCACCGGGCGAAGAACTCAGGAAGACGGCGGCCAGCTCCCGGAAAGCTCGGCCGATGCGCTCCGGAACCCTTCATCGAGGGGCTCTGAATCTAGGAATCCGGCATGGCTCTTCGTCCATTCATCCACTCACTCCGAAAGGAACGGAAATGACTGCTACGACTATGGAAGGCACTGTGTCCCGCAAGCTCAACGGCGCGATGGCTCCGAAGACAGCGAAGGCCGGCAAGGGATTGAAGGCGGCGGCGAAGGCCTCCGAAGTGACCAACGGCATGGCCGAGGACGCGGCTCACACCGGCCTTGCCCCAGGCGAATCCACGGCACAAGACGTCCTGGTGCCCTTGGACAAGCTGGTCCTCAGCGAGGCCAATGTGCGCCGGGTCTTCAACGAGGACGGCATCCGCGAACTGGCCGCGTTGATCGAGTCGCATGGTCTGTTGCAGCGTCTCGCCGTGGTCGCGCAATCCGATGGGCACTTCGCCGTGATCGCCGGTGGCCGGCGCCTGCGCGCCATGCAGCTTCTGGCCACCGAAGGGCGGTGGTCCGCTTCGCAAGCCGTGGAGTGCAGGCTCCACGACGATGCGCGCAGCGTTGAGGTCTCTCTGGCCGAGAACTCGGGGCGCGAAGCAATGCATCCCGCCGACGAGATGGAGGCCTTCCGCAAGCTGGTCGAGGATGGGCTCACGGTCGCGCAGGTGGCGGGCCGCTTCGGTGTCTCAACGCTCACGGTGGAGCGCCGGCTCAAGCTCGCACGACTCGCGCCGCGCTTCATCGACATGTACCGGGCCGATGAGATCGAGCCCGATCAACTGCAAGCGCTGGCCTTGATCGAGAACCCGGCGACGCAGGAGGCCGTGTGGGACGGGCTCAGTGTCTACGATCGCAGCGCATGGCGCATCAAGAGCGCTGTCACGGCCGAGGCCTGCTGCGCGGACAGCCGGCTGGCGCGCTTTGTCGGGCTCGAAGCCTATGAGGCCGAAGGCGGCACCGTGCGGCGCGACCTGTTCGCCTCGACCGATGACTTGAGCGGCATCTATCTCGACAACCCCGAACTTCTCCAGGCCCTCGCCATGGGGAAGCTGCGCGGCCTGGCCGCTGCGGTGAAACAGGAGGGCTGGGCTTGAGTGGAATGCTCGCTGGACCGCGATACCTCGGCATGGCGCAGCTACGGTCGCGAACGGCAGGGCGAGCGTGTTCCGACGCCGGAGGAGGAAGCCGTGATCGAACGACTTGCCGCTGAGGAGCGTGCGCATTCGCAGGCCTACGACCAGCATCAGGAAGCAGGTGACCCGGACGCCGAGGACTACGACGCGATCGAGCAGCAACTGTGCGAGACCCTGGACCGTGCCGAAGAGAAGCTCATGGATGTACGCGCCGACCTGCGGCAGTGGCGACCGGAGCAGTTGCTCCGCGCGGGCGTGCTGATCCGACTCGATCATCGCGGCCAGGTGGTTCAGGATCGGGGGCTGGTTCGGCCGAGCGATCGCAAGGCCGGCGCCGACAACACCGGCGCAGGTGACGAGTCGCCCCCGCGCGATCAGGTGGCGACGGCGCGTCCCGAGTTCAGCGAGAAGCTCCTGCGCGACCTCACCTCGCACCGCACGGCAGCGGTCCAGGCTGCGCTGGTGCAGAACCCCCACGTCGCGCTGGTGACGCTGGTTCACCGGATGGCGGAAACCGTGTTCGGCCTCTACGGCACGGGCGACGACATCGTGAAGGTAGCCGTTCGCCCGACCGGCGACAGCGCCTTGGGGGAACTTGCCAGCGAGTACGCGGACAGCCCTGCAGCCGTGATCCTCGGTGGCGCGGAGACGGAGTGGGGCGACCGGCTGCCGGGGACTCCGGCTGCGCTATTCAGCTGGCTGCTGGCGCAGCCGCAGGAAACGGTGCTCGACCTGCTGGCCTATTGCACGGCGCGCAGCGTGAATGCGGTGGCGGGTCGGCCACGCGGTCGGAACCACAGCGATGCGTTGGCCGAAGCGCTGGGCGTGGACATGAGCGACTGGTGGGTGGCGACACCGCGTCGCTATCTCGCCAGCGTGAGCAAGGGGAAGGCCTTGGAGGCAGTGAAGGAAGCCACGGGTGCTGATCCAACACAAGCCACCGCAGGCATGAAGAAGGCGGACTTGGTCGGGTACTGTGCCGCCAAACTCGAAGGGACGCGTTGGTTGCCGGCGCCGCTGCGGCGCTGTTTGGACCAAGGGTCGGATGTACCGGATGACGTGGCGGATTGATTTCCACTCAGGGACTCGTCAAAGCCGGTGCCGAGTGCACCGGCTTTTTTTTGGGCCACGCCCTGTTTCAGCGAGTGCTCAGCGGGGCGATCACTGGTGAGCGCCAGGTGACCGTCGTCAGGCGGCCAGTTGCTCGAGTGAAGTTCCCGCTGCGACCGCTTCCTTGAGCCAACGCGGTTGCGGGCCCATGCCGCTCCACGCGTTACCGGCTTGGTCACGGTAGCGAATCTTGGTCTTGCGCTTGGCTTTTGCCTTGGATTTGGACTTGGTCTCGCTCTTGGTCGGCGTGGACGCCGCACCCGAGGCGAAGTCTTGCAGCGACTTGCCGTTGGCCAGTGCTTCGCGCAGCCATCCAGGTCGCGGACCGCGGCCGCTCCAGGAGCGGCCAGCGCCGTCCGCGTACTTTGCGGGGGCAGTGGCGGTGGCAGAGTCAGATTTCTTCGCCGAGGATTTCGTCTTACCTGCGGACGCGGCGCAGAAGCCCAGCTGATCGGCATAGTGCGCGACTGCGACCTTGATGCGAGATACCACGCCATCGACTTCTTGTGCTCGCAACTTGTCGGCCTGCTTCTGCAGGCTTTCGATCTGCTTTTGTAGTTGCTTGTAACTCTTGGCGGTCGGCTACCGTCCACTCAACGAACTCGAATCCCAACTCGCTCAGCAAGCGGCTTAGTTCTGATGACCCAGGTGATCCAGCTCGAGGGGTTAGTCCACTACAGCACCAACCCTCTGCATCGGCTCAACGCAGAGATTAAGCGACGCACAAACGCGCGGTCTTCTCCTGCGCGCCGGCGAGCGAGATGCGGAAGGTCTCATCTTCGTCGCCGAGGCTCGGAAGTGCCGGCGACACGGTATTGCGCAGCACCCGCGCGACCATCCTTTCATCCATGGCTCGCCGCGGCCGCCGTGCTCTTGTCACGCCGACTCGCTGTCACTCGCCGGCTTTCACTTTCCCATCACTTCGCGGACTTTTGATCTTGTGCCGGCATCGAGCGATGACCATGCCAGTTGCAAGGCGCGCCCGATGCGCGCCTGTTCCAGCACGTCGCGACCGGCAAACCACAGAACGCCGGTCACGAGCGCTGCGGAGACCAGCGCGCTGCCCAGCGACGCCGCGATCAGCGGCTTCCACGCGCTGGACGTCCTTGGTGCTGGGCTGGCGTCCAGGCGCTCGTTCCTTGTCACGGCCTCGATCCGGCCGGCAGCACCATTGAGCTTGCGGCCGGCCTCGAGCAACGCGGGCTGCACGTCCACGCTCCGCTGGACGAGCGCGCCCAGCGTTTCCAGATCGGCATGCAATTCCTCGCGCACGGTCTTCAACGTTGCCGCGAGTTCGTTGGCTTGCTTTAGCAGCGGCTCGACGTCCTCCAGCAGGATCCTGAGCGCCGCGTGCTGGGCGCTGTTCGGGTTCATGCACGCCGCGATCGGATCGCCGTCGTGGGGGCAGATGCCGGGAAGAGCAGGGCATGGACCTCCGCAAGGTTTTCCTGCGCGGTCACGGCCAGGTCGTGCGCCATCTGCCCTGCCATCGCGCGCTCCAGTGCGACCAGGTCACCGGCTCGCTTCGCCTCCACTCGTGCGGCTTTCCAGTCCGTTGCGTCCTGGGCGAGTGCCATCACGGTCTTCCTGCTGGACTTCGTCAGCTCGTAGACCTCGTTCATCGCAACGATCGCATGTGGCTCGAACACCGCCTTGCCCTTGCCATCCGTGGCGGCAAAACCGGCCACCTGCGCATACGTCACCTCCACCGGTTCCAAACCTTCGCTCGGGTGCTGATTGAAGAGCACCCGCACCCGCTTGCCGTCGATGCCCAGCTTGTGCAGCCATCCGATCGTCGCGACCGTGTCGCGCTGCTGCTTGTCGGCAGGGACGGTCGGCACCAGGACGAGATCGAATTCACCTACGGCACTCTTGAAGCGTGTCATCTCCGTCATGAAAGCCGCGACGTTCGATGCGCCCACATCGACAATCACGTCGTCGTTGAGCATGATTTCCCGGAAGATCTCCTTGAACCGGCTCGCACTCAGCTCCTCGACATCCAATGCATCCACGTCATTGACGTTGCTGGCATTGATCGATTCGACGCTGACGATCCGGGAGGTGGGCGCGAAGGCCGCGAGCAGATGCACGGCGAGCGTGCTCTTGCCGACATTGCCCGAGAGATTGAGGACACAGATTTTCATTTGCGGTTCTTTCGGTGAAGGTCTCGGGCCACCTGCGCGTAGTCGCGCGTGGCGAGTTGCTTGGCCTCCGCCAGAGCGTCGAGAGCGCGGGTCGCTGAGGGACTGGGAGAGGAGCTGTGGTGATGAGTCGGCTCGGGAGCGGCCGCCTCGTGTGATGACCTCGAAGCGTTTGGAGGTCCGTCGTTGTCCCGTGCTGCGCCACATCGCGCTGGAGACACATTCGCTGCGCTGAGTGTCTTCCGCGCCCTGACGAGGCTCGCGCGGTAGTTGTTCCAACTGGCGTCGAGACCGCCCGCGCGCAACCTGGCATGGATGGCGGCGTGACCGTGCCCAAGGCGGTTGGCTTCGGCAATCAGCTCCTTCAGGCGGCCGATAGCTGCCGAAGTGCTGCGCAACTTTTCGGCGGCCAGGCTTTCGGCGCGCTGTTGAACCAGATCAAGAATGTTCGAGTCGGCCATCGGACTTGGCTGAAAGTACGAATAGACGCTACATTCTGCCTCACGTCTTCAACATTGTCTTGTCAAACAGGATGCACTAAGGGCACAGCGAGGACACACCCAGGACACGTTAGGAGCACAGAATGGACACACTTTGGACGCACTTTGCCTTCGGCCTGCTGTCACGCACCCGGTCGATCCTCCGGCTCGACCGGTCCCTTTCACTCATCGAAGGCCGTGTTTTGGCGGACGGCAATGGGTTCGCCGACTCGCCTAGGGGCGATACACCATACGCACCCACAGGGTGCCCGGGAACCCGCATCAAACCTCGATTCCGCTGTGTTACGGGCGACTCGGCCGGTGTTACTCCGAAGCGCCGGCTCCCGGTGATGGCGGTGGTCTAGGCAGTAACACATGGGCCGATACGTCCCGATCCGGTTCAACGACGACGAGGCGGCGTTCCTGGAGCGCTCGTTTGCCGCTTCGGAGGACGCGGCGCTCAGCACCCACATCAAGCGCGTCTACTTCGATGCCTTGCGGCCCAACACCGATGCGCTTCAGGGCGTGCGGTCCGAGCTCGAGCGAATCGGCATGGCGATCGGACGGTTGCAGCCACCCGAACCTGGCGGGGCAGACCCGCATCTGCTGCTGAGCGTGCTGTGCGGGCTGTACGTGATGGTTCGCAAGTCGGTCGGCGACAGCATTCGCGCACAGGCCGACCAGGTCCTGGATGTCACGGCGATCGAAAGCTTCCTCAAGGGCCGCTGATGTTCGTCAACCACCGCACCCCCGACAACACCCTGCGCTCATGGCTGGCGTTGGGCGTGTTTGCTGCCATCGTCGCTGGCTGGGTCGCGAACGTGGCTCTGTACTACCGGATGCCCGCGCCGCTCTTCGCGAAGGGCCTTTGGTATGCGGCCAAGGAGACGCCGTTCCTGCCCGTCCTGTGGATCGGGCCAAGTGTCGGCTTGGTCCTGGGTATCCTGGTCTTCGTCCTGTGCGTCAAGCGTTACGCGAATCACTTCGGCGGCTCGGTTTTCGTTTCCCGGCTGCGTGGCCCGAAGATGGTCAGCCAGGCAATGCTCGCCGGCCAGACACGCAAGGGCAGCGACCAGCTGCGCTTCGCAGGCATCCCGATTCCCAGGGAAGTGGAGAACACCCAGTTCTTCGTCGGCGGCTCGACCGGCACGGGCAAGAGCGTGTGCATCAGCGACTACATCGAAAGCGCGACGGCGCGGCGCGACCGGATCGTCTGCGTGGACCCCGATGGCGCATCCATGCGCTACTTCTACCAGCCGGGCGACGTGATCCTCAATCCCTTCGACAGGCGCAGCCAGGGTTGGAGCATCTTCAACGAGATCCGCACCAGCTTCGATTGCGAGCAGTACGCGATCAGCCTGATCCCGCGCAGCCCTTCCACCGAGCAGGAGACCTGGAACAGCATGGGACGCACGATCGTGAGCGAAACGCTCACGGTGCTGCTGCGACAGGGCGCGGGCACCACCGAACGCCTCGTCTACTGGCTGACCACGGCCAGCAACGACGAGCTCAAGGCGCTGCTGGCCGGCACGCCCGCGGCAGGGTGTTTCCACGGCGCGCCCGACACGCTGGCCAGCATCCGCACCGTGCTGACCCAGTACATCACGCCGCACAAGTACCTGCCGTCCGGCGACTTCTCGTTTCGGGACTGGCTCGACCAAGGCAAGGGAAGCCTGTGGATCACCTGGCGCGAGGACATGCTGCAGGCCTTGAAGCCGCTGATCTCCTGCTGGGTCGACGTGACCTGCGCCAGTGTGCTGTCCATGCCGGAAGACGCCAGCCGCCGAATGCACCTGGTGTGTGACGAACTGGATTCGCTCGAGAAGCTCAACTACATCATCGATGCGGCGACCAAGGGCCGGAAGAAGGGCCTGCGGATCATGCCTGGCGTCCAGTCGCTCGCCCAGCTCAATGACATCTACGGCAAGGACGACGCGCTCACGCTGCGCAACTGCTTTCGCAGTGCGTTCCTGTGCGGCATCGGCGAACTGGACACCTACACGGCCGAGGAGTTCTCCCGGGGGTTGGGCGAGCACACGGTGCTTCGACGCGCGCCCAGCGTGTCGGTCGGCACTGCCGGCGGCAAAGGGACGCTCTCGCATCGGCAGGACACCGAGCGACTCGTGTCGCCGGCCGAATTCCACCTGCTGCCGAATCTCACCGGCTACGTGAAGCTGGCGGGCAACTATCCCGTGGCGCGCGTCACCATGAGATACAAGGCGCGGCCCGTGGTGGTGTCCCCGATGCTCATGGCCGACGGATTTCATGACCGGCCACAACAGGAGAACCTGCTCTTCTCGGCCAGTAGCCATTCCACGGTCCCGGTGCCTCCACCATCTGCGACACCAACAACAACACCGGCGGCCGCAGTACCTGCCGCGTCGAGCGTGACTCCCTGAGCTTCAGGAGGAACTTCGCATGCTGTCCTTCAAGTTCGTCACCAGTGCCGCCGGCGCCGCGCACTACTTCGAAACTTCCGACGACTACTACGGCAAGGAAGGGCACCGCGGGGACTGGATCGGCAAGGCCGTGCTCGAACTCGGGCTGGAGGGCGCTGTCGCCGTGGACCGCGATGTCTTTCAGAACCTGCTCGACGGCCAACTGCCCAACGGCAAGCGCATCCGACTCAGTCAGACCAAGGGCAGCAAGGATCGCAAAGGCATCGATTTCACCTTCAGCGCACCTAAGTCGGTCAGCATCCAGGCGCTGGTCCAGGGGGATGCGCGCATCATTGCGGCCCACGATCTCGCGGTGAAGAAAAGCCTCGAGCTGCTCCAGGAGTTCGCCGTGACGCGGAAGAAGCGGTCGGGCCTGTCCTTTCGGGAGCGCACGGGCAAGCTGGTCACGGCGACCTTCCGCCACGAGCTTTCTCGCGCGCAGGATCCGCAACTCCACACCCATGCCATCGTCATGAACCTGACACGGCGCTCGGATGGCGAATGGCGTGCCCTGTCGAATGAGGACATGCTGAGGAACGTCAAGGTGGTGGGGGCGTTCTATCGCGCGACGCTCGCCGAAGAGCTGAAGGCACTCGGCTTTGATTTGCGAGAGACACGCAAGGGCGGCTGGGAGCTGGCGCACATCCCGGATGCGGCTATCCGCCACTTCAGCCAGCGCAGCCGCGAGATCGAAGACCTGCTGGCTTCGCGCGGCCAGGATCGCGACAACGCCACCACGGCGCAAAAGCAGATCGTCACCTTGGCCACCCGCCGCAAGAAAACCGAAAGTGACCGCGCCTGGTTGCGTCAGCACTGGCGCGAGACGGCACGCGAGGCGGGTCTGGACCTGGAGGCGCAGGCCGGTCTGGGACAGCGCGCGGCGAAGACCGCAGACCGCGTCATCGACACCGTGCGAGAGAAGTTGACCGGAAAGAGTGCCGCCCGGCAGGCGGCGGACGAGGCCATCGACTTTGCGATCGCCCATCTCGCCGAGCGGCAGGGCATCTTTTCGCGTAACGAGTTGCTGGAGGTGGCCTACGGTCGCGCGGCAACGCGCACGACCACCGCGTCCGTGGAAGCTGCGCTCGAGAAGGCGAAGACCGATGGGCGACTGTTGCCGGAACTGGCGCTCTACCAGACCGCGCGATCTCTCAACATCAGCGCGGGGGAGCTTGCGAAGGATCCGCGCGCCAGCCGTTTCAAGGGCCACGACGATTTCGAGAAACTGACGCGCGCCTCCTGGGTGGCGCTCACCATGGCGGCACGCGGCCAGTCGCAGACGCAGGCCGAGGCATCGGTGGACTCCGCGATCCAGCGCGGCGCGCTGGTGCCCGCCGAAGCACGCTTTGCGACACCGCAGGCCAGGCGCAGCGAGGTCCGCATCCTGGCGATCGAGAAGGCCGGGCGTGGCGTCGTACCGGCCGTGGCGTCGGCAGCGAAGGTCGCGAGCATGCTGGCGGCAAGCGATCTCAACGCGGGACAGCGCGAGGCCGTTTCCATGGTGCTGACTGCGCGCGATCGTTTCACCGGAATCCAAGGCCTGGCCGGCACCGGCAAGAGCCACATGCTGAGCAAAGCGGTGGACGGGATCAAGGCTGAGACCAGCAGGCTCTCCGGCAGTCATGGCTACCGGGTCATTGGCCTGGCGCCCTATGCCTCGCAGAACGAGGCGCTCAGGTTGCTGGGAATGGAGTCGCAAACCCTGGCGTCGTTCCTGGCCCGCACCAGCCAGCAGCGCAGCCTGGATCGACAGTCGATCGTGTTCCTGGATGAAGCCGGCGTCGTCCCCGCACACCAGCTCGAAAAGCTCATGGCCATCGTCGAGAAGCAGGATGCCCGTCTGATCCTTTGCGGCGACCGGAAACAGACGCACGCCGTGGAGGCCGGCAAGCCCTTCGAGCAACTGCAGGATGCCGGCATGACCAAGGCGTTCCTGACCGAGATCAAGCGGCAGAGGAACGAAGCGATCCGTGCGGCAGTGGTCCACGCCGCGAACAACGAGGTGCCCAGGGCCGTTTCAGTGCTGAGCCACACGGTCGTGGAGGTCCGGCAGGACGTCAAACGCTACCTGCGTGTCGCCGAAGCGTACGTGCAGCTGCCCGAGGCTGAGCGGCGGGAGACCCTGATCGTCGCTGGTACCAACGACGCGCGGCGCGCCATCAACGCGCTGGTGCGCGAGGGCCTGTCGCTGCCGAACGGGCACCAGGTCGAGGTTCTCAACAATGTCGACATGACGCGCGCCGAGCTCAAGTCAGCACAAAGCTATGACGCCGGGCAGATCGTCGTGCCGCAGCGCAGCTACGGGATGGCATCCGGCGCGCAACTCGTCAAGGGTGAGCAGCTGACGGTCCTGAGCCACGACGTCCGGCGCAACACGCTGAGCGTGGAGCGCGAAGGCGGCCAGCGACTTGAATTCAACCCGGCCGAACAATCGATGCTGCGCCTCTATGAGAGGGAGACGGTCGACCTTGCCCCTGGGGACTGGGTCCGGGTGACCGCCAACGACAAGAGCCTCGGCATCTGCAACGGAGAGCGCTGCCAGGTCGGCGCTGTGGAGCCCGCGCATGTGATGCTCAAAGGCGGCGATGGGGACATCAAGATCGACCGTCGCCGTCCCATGCACCTGCAGCACGGCTACGCGAGCACCATTCACTCGGCACAGGGTCTCACCAAGAATCGGGTGCTGGTGGACGCTAATACGAAGTCCTTGACCAGCAACCGTGCGGTGTTCTATGTCGCGATCTCCCGGCCGCGCAATGACATCACCCTGTTCACCGACGACGCCTCGAAGCTTGCCGCGGCGATGAGTCGCGAGCCCAAGAAATTCGCCGCACTGGAACTACGCGATCCCCGCAACGAAGCCATCGTGCTCCAGGCCAAAGTGGATCGTGCCGCACAGGTCAGGCTGGCCGGAAAGATCAGGATGCGACCGCCGCCTGAACGTGTGGCCGTGAACACGTTCAGAGTCCGCTAGAGGTGGGATATCTTCGATGCCTGCGCCGATTCATTGGAGAGGGCGACCACGTTGAGAGGGGTGATCATGCATGCTCGTGAACTGATCTTGGCCGCTTCTGTCATTGCCGCGCTGCTCGGGGTGCCCGGGACGGTAGCGGCACAATGCGCACGAAACGCTTTCCTCTCGATCGGCAGCTCGGCGGTTGCGACTGCAGCGGGACAGGCGCCGGAAAGGCCGCAGACTGCTCCATCCGCAGGCGATTGGTCCGTTCGGCTCACGGAAGCCCAGATTCTGGCGCTCCCGGTCACCACGATCGTCACCGCGACGGAATGGACACCCATCAGTCGATTCGAAGGACCCTTGCTGAGCGATGTGCTCGATCTGGCGGGCGCGCGCGGAAAGACGCTCAACGTCTTCGCGCTGAACAACTATGCGGTCACCATTCCCTGGAGCGATCTCATTCGCTACGCACCGATCCTCGCTCACACGCAGGACGGGGCGCGGATGAAGCGCAATCGCTTCGGTCCGTTGTTTATCGTCTATCCCCGAGACCAATACCCGGCGCTCCAGGCGCCGAGCATGATGGCCCGAATGGCATGGCAGGTGTGTCGCATCGATGTGGAATGAAATGACCGCGAACTGGCCCAAGCGCTGGCGGCTCTACATCGTCCTTGCGCTGTTTCCGGTCCTCAGCTTCGCGCTGGTCTTCTGGTGGTTCTCGCCACGCGACCCGCCCTGGCCAGAGGATGAGCCCGTGGAGGGCTTCTATTGGTCCGCCGCGCAGTACCAGATCGCGTTCGGGAAGCTTCGCGAGCAACTGCTGAAGACCGCCGGCTCCGCGTCAACGCTCGATCCTGTCGATTCCGCGGAGCTCTTGATCCGCGGCGATATTCTGGTCTCGAGGGGCAAGCTGTTGACCGAACCGTCGCTGACGCGCGACCGCCTTGGCTCGGTGCCGAGCTTCGAGCAGAGCGCTGCAGCGATCGCGGATTTCGACGGCCGGGTGGCTGAGATCTTGCGCAAGGGCGAATTTTCCGGGGCGGATGCAAGCGAAGTCTTAAAGGCATTCGACGCGATGGACCCGACGGTCGTTCGCCTGTCCAACGCGGCGCGCCAGCGTGAGATCGATGGCCGCACATCGCTATTCGAGTCGTTCAGGCAACGTGAGCACGACGGTCTCATCTATGCACTCGTTGTCTGGGCGCTTCTCGTGGGTTGGCTGGGCTGGATTCTGCTGAGGCAGCGCAGCGATCGGCGCCTGGCGCGCGAGCGATTGGACGCGCTGGATGCGGAAAAACTCGCCAAGGATCAGTTGCACCAATCCATCAACACCAAGGCTCAGTTCCTGAGCATGGTGAGCCACGAGCTGCGCTCGCCGCTGCAGGTGATCGTGTCATCGGTCGACGTGCTCGAACTTGAGATTCCACCTTCCGAACGCCTGAGTGCCATCCAGCGCATCCGGAGATCCGCGCTCATGCTCGGTGTCCAGTTGCGCGACCTTCTGACCATTGCGCGCGGCGAGGCAGGCCGGCTCGAGATCAACCCGGAGTCGTTCGAGGCCACGGCGCTGGTGGAGGACGTGGCCGACGTCGCGGCCCACGTGGCGCGAGAAAAAGGCTTGAAGTTCAACACGAGCGTGCCGAGCGAGCCGGTGTTCGTGCGTGCGGATGTCCAGCGAATCAGCCAAGTGCTCGCCAACCTCGTGAGCAATGCGGTGAAGTACACCCGGGTCGGCGAGGTGTCACTTGCGCTCGAGCCACCGGACGCAGGATCGGACCAGCTGGTATTTGTCATTGCCGACACCGGCCCGGGTCTGCCGGCGTCCGGTGTCGGTCGCCTCAATACGCCTTTGACGCGCGACGAGGAACTGCGGCCCCGCAAGGATGGCTCGGGCCTCGGACTGACGATCGTGCGAACCGTCGTGGATCACCTGGGTGGAAAGATTGGGGTCGAAGTCATCCCGGGCGCTGGCACGCGGTTCACCGTGCGCATCCCTGTGTTGTTTGAAGACGCCGATGAAATTCCATCGGACGCGACCGCGGATGGCCTGATCCTGATCGTGGACGACCGGGCCGACATTTCCGCATCCGAGGTGGCTCTGGTCAAGGGCTTGGGACATCCATGCCACGTGGCCAGCTCCGGCGAGGCGGCGGAGCGGCTTTTGGCCCAGCACAGGTACGAGACGGCGTTCTTCGACTTGGACCTGCCCGAGATCGGCGGCATCGAGCTGGCAACGCGCACACGGCGCAATGCCGGTCCCAACCAGCACACCTACATCGTGGCGATGACGGCGTTCAGGCCGGAGGTGCCCGACGGCCTCTTCGATGAAATCCTCATCAAGCCTGTGGAGGGGCTGCGCGTTCAGTGGCACCTAGGCCATCGTTCGCGAGCGCGGAGAGCAGAACGGGCGGCTGCACGGGCTTCTCAACCAGCTGCACTTTGAAGTTGCCCACCGCCGCGCCCACCTCCACAGGGTCGGCGGAGCCGCTGCGCGTCTTGCCGGACAGCAGCACCAAGGCACTGTGTTTGGGAAGGCTGCGAACCGCGGCCAGGAGTGGGACGGCGGTCGCGTTGTTTGGAAGCAGCCAGTCGATGACATAGCCGTCGAACATCTCCTGCGGGATATCGGCGAGGAGATCGTCGGCCGCGTAGTAGGCCACGGCGTCCACCCCCGCGGCACGTAGCATGGTGCACACAGCGTTCGCAACGTCGCGCTCGTCGTCGAACACGGCCACGCGTGGCACTGCGGCTGTTCCTTCGCCGATCTCGAGCCGGGCGATGCGCAGGCTCTCGTGGCCGGCGGCTGCCGCCGTCGGTACGACGACGTAGGAGCCAGCGCTTTCTATCGCAACGAGGGATTCCGCGTACGCGTTGTCGGTGTCCCGCGCAAACCAGATGCGGCAGCCGATCTGTAGCGCGCCCACGCGCAGGACTGCCTTGGCGCCGGATTCGCCCGGGGAAACGGCACCAAGCACTTGAGCCAGCGGTTCCCCGAAACGGCTCGCCAGGGCCTGGAACTCGTCCACCGTCCACGCGGAACCCTTGGTGACCCGCTGGTGCGCGGCGGCACGTGACAGGTTGAAGAATTCGCCGACGAAAGAGGCCTGTCGGTGCTTGGGGATGCCGTTCCGCTCAAGCAAAGCGCGCACCAGTTGGGCGGCTTGTGACGGCGATTCCTCCTCGGGGGGCTGTTGACTGTTCATCCGGGGGCTGGTTGTCTCGGTTTGTAAATGCGGTTGCTCAACACAACGCGATGCGTCAAAGTTTTGTTAAACAGTACACAATCTAACGAACGACTCTCATTCGCGCGCAAATGTATTGTTAAAGTAGTAATCCTGAGATTTAAAGCTTCTTGGAACAATGCTTTTGCGGCCTTGAGAGCAGTTCTACGGCGCTTTTGCTGAACATCAACGTGAACTCCTCAGGGGGAATTGCAATGGTACCGATGGGCGCTCTGCTCGATCAATGTGCACCGCAAGTTTCGCCTGTGCTGATGCAGGCGCTGGTGCGCACCGAGTCCGCCTGGCAGCCGCTGGCAATCGGCATGGACAAGGCACAGGGCAGCGTCAAGCAGCCGGCCACCATGGACGAGGCCGTGGCGACAGCCAAAGCGCTGGCGGCGGCCGGACGCAAGTTCTCTGTCGGCTTGGCGCAAATCCACGTGAGCAACGTCGGTCTTTACGGCCTCACATGGGAACAGGCGTTCGACCCATGCCAGAACCTGGCCGTCGGCCAGAAGATTCTCTGGAACTTCTATCACCGCGCATCGGCCTCCGGCTATTCGGGCGTCGCGGCGATCTGGGCGGCGCTGCGCGGCTACAACTCCGGCGGTGTGGATCGCTCGGTCAGCAACGACTATGCGAGCCGAATCTTCGCGTACATGAGCAGCCAGCCACCACAGATGCAACTCGGCAGTGGCATTGCCTTGCCATTGCAGAAATCGGTTTCTGCTCCAAACGGCAGCCAGGTCGGCGTTGCTTCGCTGCAGGACAAGGCTGGCGATCCGGCTCCTCGACGCGCAGGCGAATCGCTCGACATCTTCGAGAAGCCGAACGCGAAAAACGGCTTCTAGCACTTGCACTTTCCATCCACCAGACCCCATGAGAGAGGCACACATGATCGACAGGCTCATCTCGGCAACGCACTCCATCGACCCAGCTCGCGCGCGGCGCGCCGCGATGTGGCTCCGGATCGCAGGTGCAGCGACCACCGTCGCATTGGCCGCGAATCCTGCGT
Source organism: Variovorax paradoxus (assembly GCF_018614955.1). Classification (GTDB taxonomy): domain Bacteria; phylum Pseudomonadota; class Gammaproteobacteria; order Burkholderiales; family Burkholderiaceae_C; genus Variovorax; species Variovorax paradoxus_J. The sequence goes on along the minus strand of NZ_JAGGNV010000060.1, from coordinate 20,497 downwards.
TCGCGCAGAGCCTGAAGCAGGCCGGCGTCAACGTCTTCAACGTCATCTACGGCGTGGTGGGCGTAATCGGTGCGATTGCATGCCTGCTGACGCTCCTGAACTGGACGACCGGCAATTGGTTCGGACGCGACGATCCCAAGCGGCTTTTCTTGCAGGCCTTGTTCGCGACCGGCCTGGCATTCGCCGTCGTGGCCATCATCCAGTTCGTCAAGGACATGGTCGGCGGCTCGGCATCGGGCATCTCCAACCTCTGAGCGCCATGTCGGAGCTCGGTGGACGCCACGAAGAACCGGCGCTCGAGCGCGCGGTGATTTATCGCGGGCCGCAGGCCCCGGTGCTGCAAGCGTACGTACCGCTGCCGGTGTTCGGCGCCGAATGCATGTTGCTGTTGTTGTGCGTGCGTCTCTTCGGCTTCTGGACGCTGTTGTTGCTTCCGCTGCACTTGGTCTTGGTCCTCAAGACCAACGACAACCCATTCTGGGTTCGCGACCTGGTGGCGAACTACCGATTCCGTTGGTTCGCCGAGAACAAGGGCGCGCACGGCAGCGGCGTGGTGAGCTTCAGCCCGCACCTTTCCAGGCGTGAGGTGAACCGGCCCGAGGTGCTGTGATGTCAGCCATGCCGAAACTTCGTTCCGAGCGCAGCGTCGCCAGTTGCTTGCCGTACTCGCAGCAGATCGACGAGCACACGGTCATCACCTACGAAGGCGACCTGACGCAGACCATTTCGGTGCAGGGCCTCTCATTCGAGACCATCGGGCACAAGGAGCTGGACAACCTCAACCAACAGTGGTTCTCCGCGATCAACAACGTGGCGCGCAGTCCGAACGTCGCGCTGTGGACGCACCTGGAGCGCCGGCGCGTGCGCTATGACCTTTCCGGCGTGCACTACGACAACGACCTGTCGTCGGAGTTCGCACGCCAGTACGCCCGCAAGTTCGAGGGCGAGCAGCATTTCACAAATCAGCTCTTCGTCTCGCCGGTGTACCGGCTGGCCGGCAATCGCGCGGACCGCACCAGCATTCGACTGTCCAGGCGCTTTAGCGAAGGCATGACGGAGTTGCGTCAGCGCGCGCGCGATGAGCTGAGCAAGCTCGCGGCGCAGCTGCTGGCCAGCCTGAAGCGCTACCACCCCCGAAAACTCGGCACCTACGATCTTGAAGGTCAGCTGTGCTCACGTGCCGCTGCCTTCTACTGTCGCCTCCTCAACAACACCGATCGGCACATCGCGCTCGGCGCGTACGAGCTCAGCCAGAGCCTGCAGGCGGCGGCGCTGAACTTCGGGGCCGAGACCGTGGAGATCGAGGGTGCGGCGGGGTCCCGCTTTGCAGCCGCCCTGACGCTGGTGGCGCCGTACCGCGCCGAGCAGCTGGACACGAAGGTGTTCGAAGGCCTGCTGTCGTCCTCCTTCGAGTTCGTGCTGAGCCAGTCCGTGACCGTGATGGCTTTCGACAAGGCCGATGCACTGCTCAAGACCCAGTACAACAAGATCAAGAGCACCAGCGACAACGAAGAGCAACTCAAGGAAGTCGCCGCGGCCCGCACGCAACTGCAGGCGGGCAAGTTCTCGATGTTCGAGCACGAACTGATCCTGGTGGTCTATGGCGACACCATCAAGGAGCTGAACCAGAACGTCAATGCCGCCGTGACGCTGCTGGACCAGAAGAGCATGAACACTTCGCGTGAGCGCGGTGGGGCGCTGATCTGCGCCTACTTCAGCACCTTGCCGGGCAACTTCAAGTACGGCCGCATCCGCGCGATGCCGATCAGCAGCAAGAACTTCTCCAAGTTCTTCCCGATGCACAACCACCCGAAGGGCAATGCACAGGGCAGCCAGTGGGGCGCGCCGATCGCCTTGCTCAAGACGGCCGCGGGCGGGCCGTACTTCTTCAACTTCCATGTGAGCCGCAACCGGCTGCTGGAACAGGGCATCCGCCTGGACTACTACGACGACGAGCCGGCGGCGCGTCACGATCTGGAGGACGAGGCGGCCAATGATCGAAGGAACGATCGGGGCGGCGATGGAACCGAGGGGCGCAAGCGGGCACACCGCAAGGAGCTGGGCAACTACAAGATCATCGGGCGCTCCGGTGGAGGCAAGACGGTGCTGAAGCTCGCACTGCGGTTACTTGCGCGAAAGCGCGAGATGGCCAGCGGGCGGCCGCTGAAGATCTTCAGCTTCGACAAGGACTATGGCGAGGAGATCTGCATCCGCGCCATGGGCGGGCGCTACTTCCGGATCGCGGGCGGAGAGCCGACCGGCATGAATCCGTTTTCGATGGCGCCGACGCCGGAGAACATCTCCGTGATTCTCTCCATCATGTCCTGGAATGCGCAGTTCGACGGCAAGTACGTCATGACGCACAAAGACGAGGAAGAGCTGCTGCGAAGCATCCGGCAGGTCTATGAGCTGGAGCCGCGGCACCGGCGCTATGCGCGAGTTCGCGATGCCCTGCCGACGCATCGTGAGAACAGCCTCTACAACGCCCTCGGTCGGTGGTGCGACGGCGGCGCGTTCGCCTGGGTGTTGGACGACGAGACCGACCGATTCGATCTCACCGGCGCGCACACCTTCGGCTTCGACATGACCAACTTCCTCGACATCGAGGAGGCACGCACGCCGATCCTGCGCTACCTGACGCACAAGATCACGCAGCAGGCGTCGGGCGCGCCCCACATCATCGACATCGCCGAGGCATGGCGGGCGCTGAAGGATCCGCTGATGCAGACCTTCATCGAAAACAAGGGCAAGACGATCCGCAAGGAAGATGGCGTGATCGGGCTGGACACCCAGGAGCCGAGCGACATCAGCCGCTCGCCGCTCGGTAGCACGCTGCTGTCCCAGTTTCCGACGCAACTGCTGTTGCCCAACGGCGAGGCCGAGCAAGCCGACTACATCGACGGCCTCAAGCTCACGCCGCGCGAATTTCAACTGATCAAGTACACCGAGGAGAACTCGGGGCAGTTCCTGCTCAAGAAGGGTGCTGAGTCGGTGCTGGTCAGGTTGGACCTGAGCGGCATGGACGACATGTTGGCCGTGCTGTCGGCCAGCTTGGACAACGTCGAAGTCATGCACGCGGCGATCGCCGAAGCCGGCCCGGAGCCAGCCGAATGGCTTCCCCTGTTTCTGAAGAGGAGAGTGTGATGAAACTGCCCCTGTCCTGGATGACGCGCTGCGTGGTGCGCCGGGTGCAACACGCGAAACATCTGGTCCTTGGTGCGATGCTTTGCCTTGGTATCGCGGGTGGCGCCAGAGCCCAGATCCCGGTCACCGTCACCAGCGACATCCCTGCGACAGTGAACCAGATCGAAACGATCATGAAATGGACCGAGCAGCTCAGGTCGATGGGAGAGCAGCTTGACCAGATGAGGCAGGTCTATGGAACGCTCCAGGGGATGCGAAACCTCGGCAGCCTCATGAACAACGACCTGCTCAGCCAATACCTGCCGCAGGATTACGTCGGCGCGGTGAATGCCATGAAGAACGGCGGCGGGTCGTTCGCCGGCATCTCGGGCTCGGTGAACGACATCGTGCGTGCCAATCAGTTGAGATCCTGTGCAGAGCTGAACAGCGATCCCGCCATGCGCTCGTCCTGTAGCCGGCAGTGGCAGCAGCTCGCGTTGCAGAAGCAGATCGGGGACATGGGCTATCGCAAGGCTGCAGAGAACATCCGCAACCTGCAGACCTTCGTCGGGACGATCAACGCCTCGACCGACGTGAAGGCGATCAACGAAGTGCAGGCGCGCATCCAGGTGGAAACCGTCAGGATGCAGAACGAGCAGATCAAGCTATCGACGATCCAGGCGATGGAAGAGGCAGACCGTCGACTGCAACAGCAGTCGGCCATCGACAACTTCAACGCCGGAATGTCCCGCGGGGCGGCGGGCGGCATCAGGTTCTAAGACCATGAACAGTTCCTACCTCTCGATATCCCTCCTGGTTCTTGCAGTGTTTGTCGCCGGCTGCGGCAAGAAAGAGGAGGTGAGTCAGTCACCCAAGTTCGACGCCAAGGCGATCGCTGCCGAAGCGGACAAAGGCAATCTTGATCCGCTAACGGAACTCAACAAGGCGTGCACCGCAGAGGTCGAGAAGAACGGAAAGCGGATGGCCGTTTGCGGTGTGCAGGATGAAGTCGGAAAGCTCACCAAGCCACTCAGTGTCAGGTTCTGAAGTGGGGATTCGTCATGGCCGACAACATCATCGGTGACATCTACAGCAACTTTGAACGGGCGCTGGGAAGCTTCTACGAAACGGCTGCGGCCGGGATCTCGGGCTATGTCATACCGGTTGCGTGGGTGTTGCTGGGCATCTGCATGCTGATCTGGTGCTACCTCATCATCGAAGGAAAAGTCGCGGTTCCGATCACGGATTGGCTGCTGAAATTTGTCGGCTTCATGGTTGTCCTCTACGTCATGGGCAATGGGTATCTGTCATGGGTAGCAAAGCCCATCTTCAACCTTCCTTCTGAGCTCACGACGGCGTTGAGCGCCACGTCGTCCAGCGCGCCCGACTTGCTGGGTCAGGTGAACGAGAAGATCGTGGATCTGGTTTCGGCGATGTTCACTGCCGGAACGAATCTGGTGAAGGACCTTGCAATCGGCCCAGCAATCGCCTTGTTCCTGATGGGCGTACTGGTGATCGTGGCCACCTATCTGCTGCTGGCAGCCGCGATGTTCTCGATCATTTTCGCGAAGCTGGGCTTGAGCATGGTCCTTGCAGTGGGCCCATTCTTCTTGCTCGCACTGATCCTCCCGCAGACGAGAAACTACTTCTACTCGTGGTTGAACACCGCCTTGTACTTCGTCTTCTATCACGTGTTCACGGCGCTGTTCATCTTCATGTTCATAGGAATCGTCAACAGTTACGTCGGTAAGCTGAACATGACACTTGGCGGCGTTGCTGGAGGAGGCGTGCTCTTGATGGTCGCGAGGCTGGTGGGTGCAAAGGGAGACGGGCTAAACGTCGCCGCGCTGACTATCCCCATCCTGCTGATCTCACTGGCAATGTTCTTCATGTTCCTTCAGATCCCGGTCATGTGTGCATCGCTGACGGGCGGAAGCGGTGGCTCTTTCGGCGCCGGCCTCACAAGCTTCGTGCATGCGCGGTCGCTTGTCAGCCGCTCGGGGCCCAAGTGAGGTGGTCCAGATGCAGCGCATCGTCGAACTCTTCCTCTTCGCTCTCGTCATCAGTCTCGCAGGGTGCGGATCGCCTAAACCGCCCGGTTGGCCGGTCGGGGAGGAGCGTCCCATCAACCCGTCGCAAAGCGCCAAGGCGGCCCGATGACCGACAAGGAAGCGTACTTCGCGCAGTCGCTGGACTGGGACACCCAGCAGCGGCTCGACCTGGAGCGCCGCGCCTCACGCAACGCGAAGATCGCGTGGGCCTGTGGGATTCTCTGCGGGTTGAGCGTTCTGAGCGTCACGGTGCTGTTGCCGCTCAAGCAGTTCGTCCCCGCGATCATCCGTGTCGACAACGCCACGGGTGCCTACGACGTCCAGGCCCCTGGGGAGACAGTGTCGATCGGGCGCGACCGGGATCAGAAGATCGTGCAGTCCGACGTCGCGCGCTACGTGCTCGCCCGCGAAGGCTTTACGCGCGGGGAAGCAGAGGCTAACTACAAGACGGCTTACCTGATGTCCTGCGGTCCCGTGCGCACCGATTGGGAGAACTACTTCAACCCCGAGTTCAACGCGCAGTCGCCGGTGAAGACGATGACGCCGACGGACTCCGAGCGCGCCGAGATCCAGAGCATAACGTTCCTGCCCACGGATCAGGACGACCTGCGGGTCGCGCAAGTGCGATTCGAGAAGACCGTGACGCGCGGTGTGGCGCCGCCTGTGCGCACCCGCTACATCGCGACCCTCACGGTGCGATACGAGAAGTCCAACGTCCCGTCCCAGATTCGGGACCTGCACATCAACGCCTTCGGATTTTGTGCGCTGAACTATCGCCGCGACCAGGAAGGCGTGCCGCAGGTGCTCGGAACGCCGCCCGCGTCACAGGCACCCGATTCGGCGCCGCCCGCCACTTCAGTCACCCCGGCCAACGTTGGCATGCCGCAGGCCGCCAGATGAACTGCTCGGTCTGTCTCCTCGCGGTGGTGCTGATGTTTTCGGCGGTCGTCACACGCGCTGAGATCGGCACCGTGCCGTCTGCGGGCGACGCGCGCATCCAGACCGTGAAGTTCACCGGCGACAACATCATCCGAATCGCGGCGGCAGAAGGCGTGGTCACCACGATCGAGCTCAGCAAGAAGGAGGAAATCAAGGATTTCGCCATGGGCGACCGCGATGCCTGGCACGCGGCCATCAACGGCAACCTGTTCGTCCTCAAGCCCAAGGACGTCAAGGCGGACACAAACCTCACCATCTTCACGAACCGGCGTTCGTACCTGTTCCAGCTCAAGACGACCAGTCGCACCGCTCGCAACGTAGCCTACTGGGTTCGCCTGCAGTACCCGGAACAGGAGGCCGGCACGCCCGAGTCCGTTGCGCTGGCCAGGCGGGAGGCCGAGCGCAGGCAGATCAAGGCGGACCTGAAGGCGTCTTCCCATGAAGGCACGCTCAACTACGACTACTGGATTGTGGGGCCAAAGGAGTTGCAACCTCTTTCCATGCACGACAACGGCCGCCAGACCTTCATGCTGTTCTCCGCGGCGAACCCACTGCCTGCGGCCTTCGTCGTCGAGCCGGACGGCACCGAGAGCCTGGTCGACTACCACGTTGAGGAGGACACCATGGTGCTGCACCGCGTCGTGCAGCGGATCATCCTGCGCCGCGGCGCGCTGGTCGCCGGCATCACCAACCGGTCGCCGACTGTGCCGATCCAGTCCTCGCCGACAGGGACCGCCAGCGGCAAGGTTCAGCGTGCGATCCGGGAACCAGGAGGCTAGCCATGTTCGAGCAGAAGCGGGAAGCGCCGGTCGCCGAGGAAGAGCGCGAAGGCTTGGTCGAACGCAAGCGCGCCGTGGCGCCCGGACAGAAGCTGATTCTGGTGGCGACGTCGACCGTGGCGGCCCTGCTGATCCTGTTCAGGATCGCCAGCAGGAACAATTTCTTCGGCCTCTTCGGTCCCGAGACGGCGCCCAAGGGCGAGCCCAAGCTCGATGCGCGCCCGCTTGCTGCACCGGAGGTCAAGGTCCCGCTGGCGCTTGGGCCGACGGCGACGCCTGCTTCCTATGTGGAGTGCCCCGGCGGCTTGCGGCTTCCGATCGGCTTGAACTGCCCCGAACCGGAGAAGAAGCAAGAAGCCGCGCAGTCCACTGGCGCTGGCGGAGTTTCCGAGGAGGAGCGGGTGCGCGAGCGTCGGCGTAAAAGCGCGATCAATCTCGCCGTGGCGCAGCCAGTGTCTGCCGCCGCTGCGCAGTTGGGTGCTGCGGTGGCTACAGCCCAAGGATTACCCGGCGCATCGACGCCGCAGGGCGGCACGAATGCCTTGGCGAGCGCGTTGTCGGCGACGATCACACCGGGCACCAGCGCGACCATCAACCGGAATCCTTCCATGACCCTGGCCAAGGGCACGCTGCCGGACTGCACCTTGCTGACCGCCATCCTGACCGACCAGCCCGGTTTCCTCAAATGCATCCTCAGCGCGCCCGTGATGTCGATGGACGGCAAGGTGGTGTTGATGGAAGCCGGCACCACCATGGAGGGTGAGTACGCGCAGGGCCTTCAGGCTGGCCAGAACGCTATCTTCACGCTGTGGTCGCGCGCCGTGACGCCGAACTTCATCTCGGTCCAACTCAATTCGCCGGGCACCGATGCCCTCGGCCGCGCGGGCACCTCGGGTTTTGTCGACAACAAGTGGTTCGAGCGCTTTGCCGGGGCGGTGTTCTTTTCGCTGTTCGAGGACGCCAAGCAGATCTACATCGCCAGAGACGATGCGCGCGCGTCCCGGTCGGCCGGCGCTAGCTCCGGCGATACCTTCAACATCGGAACGCAGGGAACACTCTCGCAGCTGAACAGCACAGGCAGCACGACCAAGTCGATCGTGGAGGAAATGCTCAAACAGGGCAGCCAGCTGCGGCCGAGCCTGTACAAGAACCAGGGCGAGATCATCAAGATCTTCGTGGCGCGCGACGTCGACTTCTCGACCGTCTACGAGCTGCGCCCGGCTACACCGACGAATTGATATGGGCGCGACGGACAAGTACGTTTCGATCCTGGCGCACCTTCGCGCTTTCGAAGTGTGGCTGGCCGACCCGCTCGTCAACGAGGTGGCAGTGAACGTGCCGGGTGTTGTGCAGCTTTGGAAGAGAGGCGTGTGGGAGCAGGTCGATGCGCCCGCGATCACCTTCGAGTACCTGCAGGCGCTCGGCAGCTTTCTGGCGAACATCTCGCAGAAGCCTTTCGACGAGGGGGACCCGATCCTCTCAGCCTATCTTCCGTGCGGCGAACGGATCGAGATGACGATGCCGCCGACGGCGGCGCGCGGGATGATCTATCTCAACCTGCGCAAGCACACGAGCCAGTCCTTCGAGCTGTGCCAGTTCGTCGAGCAGCACTACTTTCGTCGCACGCGCCACGTGCACTCGGCCTCGCTCTCCGAGGAGGAGCGCGGGCGGCTGTGCGCGCAGCTCGAGCCGGCGCAGGTGGCACTCTGGAATCTCTGCCGTTCTGGCGACTGGCCGACATTTCTCTCTCAGGTCGTGATGGAGCGCCAGAACCTGGTCGTCTCCGGTGCCACCGGTAGCGGCAAGACCTCCTTCATCCGGGCCCTGATCGAGTTGATCCCGGCATGGGAGCGGCTCATCACAGTCGAGGACACGCCGGAGATGCCGCTTCGCAACCACCCGAACTCGCAAGCGCTTTTCTATCGGCGCGACGCGCATGCCGGTGAGCGCGTGGTGGGCGCCACGGCCAAGCAGGTGCTGCAGGCCGTGATGCGCAAGACGCCGAATCGCGTGCTGCTGGCCGAGCTTCGTGGTGACGAGACCTTCTACTACGTGCAGAACGTCCTCAACTCGGGCCACCCGGGCGGTATCACGACGGTTCATGCGAACTCGCCGCAGGAGGCGTTCGTGCGCATCGCGCTGCTGATCAAGGCGTCGGATGAAGGCCGGAGTCTCGCGCTCGACGAGATCATGCGGCTTCTGCACACGCTGGTGCATGTCGTCGTGCAACTGGTGTTCGATCGCGAGCTGGGACGGCATGTCCCGGCGATCTACTACGACCCGATGTATGCGCTGGCGGTCGTGCGGTAGGAGGTGATTCAGCGCAGGCAGCCGGGTCATGCTGGAGTGGCCCGATTTGATGACGAAAGGAAAAACGTCATGAACAGGACACAGCTGATCGGGCGGCTTGGCCGCGACCCGGAGGGCGGGCAGGGCGGCAAGGGCACCTATGCCAATTTCAGCTTGGCCACCAACGAGTACTGGACGGACCGGAGATCGGGTGAGCTGGTCGAGCACACCGAATGGCATCAGCTGGTGTGCTACGACCGGCTTGCAGAGATCGCACTCGAGTTCCTGACCAAGGGCAGCGAGGTCTACATCGAGGGCCGGCAACGCACGACGCGCTGGACCGACAAGGATGGCAAGGAGCAGCGCGGCACCGAGATCCGCGTCGATGAATTGAAGATGCTCCGAAGGGCGCCGCGGGTCGATCCCATCACATGCGCCGCGAAGGGCATGGCATCCATCGAGCGACTGCTCCAGGACGTGGCCATTGGTCTGCGCACCGATGTTTCCCTGGCAGACGTCGCCGGCATGCTCAACACCTTGCGCACGGACCTGGTCGGTGCAGACGATCAGGCTAGGGAATCCGATGGCCGCCGATCAGCCGAAGCAGCGGCCGCTTGAACCCTCTCCTGTTGAGCCGGTACAGGCTGACAGCACCAAGGGGCGCAGGGCGGGCAGGGCGCCGAGCCTGCTCGGCACGATGTCGAGTTCCCGTCTGAGCCCGACAGGCGGCGACGCGCGTCGGCCGGCGGACAGCGCAGCGTTGGCGCCGCGCATGGGTTCAAGGCGTCCGCATCATCGCGCGGCGCCCAGCCGAACGAACGCGCCGCCGTCGTCGACGGCGCCGACCGGCTGGTCTATTCAAATCGTCGGGACGGCAATGGCTGGAGGCAGCCGCTCTCGGAACGGGAAGCACTGAACGAGGCGCGTCGCCATCGCGTCGGGAACGGTGCAGAGTCGGGCGACCTGACTCGCAGCATTCGGACATTGGAGATCTCCGTCAAACCCCAGCCTGCCGGCACGCGTGGGCCTTCCGCAACCGAGCCCACGCCCTATGCACGCGGGAAGGCTGCCGTAAGAGCAGTGGATTTCGGAAGGACGCCTCAGCAGGCGCTGAAAGGGGCAAAGGCCGAGCCGCTTGCGAGCCGATCGAAATCTCGCTGAGAGGCTTCAGTACGCCGGTGGCAGGCTCGCATGTGGCCGCCAAGTCCCGACATTTCCCCGTCGAGGTTTCACACCACATCGATCGGGTTGGTAACCACCCGCTCGTACCTGTCCATCACCTGAGGCTCGACCCCGAGCCAATGTGCGACCTCCTCGGGTGCGAAGCCGCGGCGAAGTTGCCGCAGCGCAAAGGTGTGCCGCAGCCGAAACGAGCCGCCTTCACTGCTGTCGATGCCTGCATCCTCCAGCACCCGCCTGGCGCACTGGTACTGCGAATCCTTGTGCCACTGCTTGCCGGTGCGCGTCGACGGAAACAGGAAGTTCCCCGCAATCCGCGCCTCCGCCCGTACCAGCAGCCAATGCTGAAGGAGCTCGGCGGCCCAGGGCGCGATCGGCGTCTCGCGCGCCGTCGAATTGCCATCGCCCGGAACGCTGATCTTCCACGGCCGCTCGCGAACGCGGCCCCCTTTGGAAACCGGCGAAGCCAGTGTGAGCGCCCTCACGTCGCCAGGCGTGAGCCCGGCGCCCAGCTGCAGCCCCACCGACGCCCGGTTGCGAAGCTCCTGCCAGCTGAAGGCGGCGTGCCCATCGCGCCGCGAGGCCGAGACGCCCGGTCGTGGCCGGGCATCGGACAGAAAGGTGATCAGGTGCTTGGCCTCGGCCACCGACAGGAACTCGGGCAGGGGATCCGCACTGGCGGCCTCCGAGTACCGAACCTCCGGATGCTTCGCGATCCAGTCCGCCGCCGCGGTATTGACGGGCACATCCGCTTCGGCGGCGTGATGACGCAATACCCGATCGATCAACCGCATGAGCCTCAAGGCATAGCGAGGGGACAGGGACAGGTCCGAACTCTTGCGTCCAAAGCGAGCTGCCTGGAAGGCCTGCAGGTCGCGCAGGTCCAGTGAGGCGAGGGTGACCGTCGGCAACTGGCCCAGGCACCAAGCCGTGAATGCCTCCCACATATCGCGGTAGACCTCGATCGAAGCGGATTGACGAAGCGACCCCAAGGCCCGCTGGTCGTCCAGCCAGCGCTCGAAGGCGGCACGAAGCGTGAGGGCAGGGGGCTCGTCGAACAGGGAAAGGGAGCGCATTGAAAATCCGCTAACGGCGAAGGCGTTATTTTGCCTTGCGGTTTTGTGAATTGGGTGATGGCGGGATAGGGGGAGGTGTTTGCGGGAAAGACCTTCCGGGCGCCGTTAGCGGATTTATGAACATGCGCCAAAACCGATGGTGTGGGGCGCACGGAAGGGGAGCACCTCGTCGGTCGCCGCATCCAGCGCATAGAGCCCGAGGCAGGCCGGCTCGGCCAGCCCGAGCTTGCGTCCGGTGATCACGTCGACCAGCGTGTGCTCCTCGAACAGCGTGATGCGGGATGTCGCCCCGCACGGTCTCGATCAGCGTGCGCGGCGACCACGAAGCGCGTGGCAGCCAGGTCGCAGAGTCCGGCGGCGACCAGGGTGTCGTCCACGTGGGACTGGAGGCTGTCATCCTCGCCCAGCACCGCCGCGATCCCGCCCTGCGCCCATTGGCTGGAGCCGTCGTTCAGCGCGCGCTTTTGGTGAGCACCGCCACGCGATGCGTGGGTGTCGGCGATGAAGTGTGGCGCGAACGCGTTGGCTGCCTCCAGCGTGCTGATGCCACGAAGCCTCATCTCCTTGACGAGCCGGTCCTGCAACGTCTGGTTTGCGCGTTCGACCCGCCCCTTCGCCTGGCTGGTATTGGCGCACATGATGTCAATGTTCAGCTCGTACAAGCGTACAAGGCCCGGCCAAACTGGGTGACGCCACGCTCGCTGAACTCCGGCTTGGTCACCGGCCGGAAGATGCTCGCCTTGTCGCTGTGGAACGCCACGGGCTTGCCGTGGGCCTCCAGCGCGATCGCAAAGACAGCGTCACTCTCTGACGCGGCATGCATTCCTGGCAGTGGGGAAGGCTGGTGGCCTGCGCTGCGAAAGATGGCGCATCCTGGCGGGTGGTCGAAGTACGCTTTGCTCACAAGACCTATGCGAGGCCTCAAAGCGTCGACACCGACCGGTATTCCCTATCTCAAGCGCATTTTTGCCCGAGCCCTATCCGCACTACGTCGTCGAGAGGGATCCGCCTGGCGCCGGTGCGCAGGACGGCGGCTCAATGACCGGAATAACCCCGGTAACCAAGCCCGTGCAAGGGAAACCGCCCTTTAGGCATCATCCTTGCGGATTCGCAGGGAGGAAGTGATGGTCGGGTGGGCAGAGAAGTTTGCTGCAGAGATGCAGCGACTTACGGGGGGGCGCGCGGTGTTCAACGACATGCTCGATTGGGCCATGCAGTTGTGGCCCGACAAGCGGGGGCATGATCCCGAGGAGGTCGCGAGGTGTGCGTTTCGCGAGGTGCAAGACGACGACTGAGCTGGGCGGTGCAAATCCGCCGGGGGCAAACAGCGTCTCAGTGAACGGGAAGCAGCCTTGGAGGCGAGCCTGTCAGAAAGTTTGTGTTTGAGGCATAGCATGACGACCAGGAGCATGTATGCCAGTAAGCAAGACGAAGATGAAGAACGCGGCGATCGCCGCCAAGATGGCGGCGCTGCCGTCGATCCCGAAGGAGTTGATTGACCAGTTCGTCACCGGCCCCATGACCGGTGACGCAGTCAACGAGGCGACGGCCGCGTTCAAGAAGGCGCTCATCGAGCGCGCCTTGGGTGCCGAGATGTCGCACCACCTGGGCTACCCGAGCGGCGCGAGCAAGCCCGAGGCCAGCGGTGGCAACCAGCGCAATGGCAGGAGTGCCAAGACGGTTTTGGCCGGTGACGGGCCGCTTCGCATCGAGGTGCCGCGCGACCGCGAGGGCTCCTTCGAGCCAGTGCTCATTCCAAAGCACGAACGTCGGTTCACCGGCTTCGACGACAAGATCGTGGCCATGTACGCGCGCGGCATGACCATGCGCGAGATCCAGGGCTTCTTGCTGGAGAGCTACGCGGTGGAGGTGTCGCCCGAGTTCATCAGCTCGGTCACCGACGCCGTCATGGCCGAGGTCGGCGCCTGGCAGGCCCGGCCGCTGGAGCCGATGTACCCGGTGGTCTTCTTCGACGCCTTGCGCGTGAAGATCAAAGAAGACGCGGTGGTGCGCAACAAGGCCATCTACCTGGCCTTTGGGGTGCTGCCCGATGGCACGCGCGACATCCTCGGCCTGTGGATCGAGGGCACCGAGGGCGCCAAGTTCTGGATGAAGGTGTTCAACGACCTGAAGACCCGCGGCGTGGGTGACATCCTCATCGCGGTCACCGATGGCTTGAAGGGCATGCCCGAGGCGCTGGCGGCGGTGTATCCGGCTACCACGTTGCAGACCTGCATCGTGCACCTGATACGCAACTCGCTGGACTACGCGAGCTGGAAGGACCGCAAGCTGCTGGCCGCGGCGATCAAGCCGATCTACACGGCCGCGAGCGCCGAAGCGGCCGAGGCCGAACTCGATGCCTTTGCTCAAGGCCCATGGGGTATCAAGTTCCCGACCGTGGTGGCGGCTTGGCGCCGTGCGTGGGATCGGGTGATTCCGTTCTTCGCGTTTCCGCCGTCCATACGCCGGGTGATCTACACGACCAACGCCATCGAGAGCATCAACGCGCAGTTGCGCAAGATCATCAAGTCGCGCGGCCACTTCCCCAGTGATGACGCGGCCTCCAAGCTGATCTGGCTGGCGTTGCGCAACATCACGACCGACTGGGGGCGCGCGGCGCACAATTGGAAGGAGGCGATGAATCAGTTCGCGATCCTCTACGAAGAGCGCTTCACGCACGCGGCTCAAGGCGACGCAAAATCAGGAGGTTGAACCATGAATACATGGCTCAACCGGGGCGCCTCCGGCGGCCTGGCAGGGGCCCGAAAACATAAAAAGCGAGACCAAATCGAATCAACCGGCCTCGAACACAAAAATCCTGACAACTCCTTGGAGGCTGACTGGGCGGCTACAGGTGCCGCCGTGCCTGAATTGGCTCACTCCCACTCCTCCCGTGCTACCTCCGCAGGATCCCGATCCTTGTTCGCCGCGTAGAGATCGTCCGCCAGATCCCATGCCTGATGCGGGTCGAGATCGCCGTTCGACATCCGCGCGCACTCGTCTGCAAAGGCTCGTGCCCAGACGTTGTACGGGTCTTCGACGATCATGGCGCTCATCCTAGCTCGCTCGTCCACCGTCATCCATCGGGCCCGGCACGCACCACCAGCGCTGGTGAACCTTCGCTGTCGGACCCGCCTCGTGCCCTGCGATCAGGATGCCTTCCTTGACCAGCTTGAGCGTTGGGAACCATAGCTCCGGAATCAGCAACTCGACCTCAGTCTTTGGAGTCGGATAGAGCCTGGCCACGAGCTCGTGCTGGGGCGACAGCGTGCCGCGGTGCGTGATCAGCAGCCAGCCGAACACTCCCCCGGCGCGCGCCATCTCTGGCGGCATCCGCTCGGCATGCCGGTACAGGCGATAGACGGTGCAAAACACTGGATAAGCATACACTGGATAAACGTACAGCCTTTTGATATGCTGGAGGCATGGACGAGACACCTGCAGACCTCTGGATCGCCGCCTGCGCGCACCGGCTGCAGCAGCGGTGGCGCACCGTTGATCCGCTAGAGCTGGAGGAGGTCGCGAGCGAGCTGTGGCGGGATGAGCGACTGCGCTCGATGGCGCCGGATGCGGCTGCCGTAGCCTGGCTCGGCCCTGTGACGCCTTTGCCGTTCTGAGCGCTACATTCCGGGCATGTGCAGCCACTACCAAGCCGAGAAGCGCCGCAAGCAGCTGGAGAAACGGTTCGGCATCAAGCTCCCGCTCGACTGGGAGCCGCCGCCGGGCGGCCTGCATCTACCCGACGCAGATGGCGCCGATCGTGCGCCGGCCGCCGGAGCGCGAATCGGGTGACGAGGCCGTGCCCGATTTCGAAGTCGTAGACGCGCACTTCGGCCTGCTGCCGGGCTTCGCCAAGGACATCAAGTTCGGCCTGCGCACATACAACGCGAGGGCAGAGACGGTCGACCAGCTCGCGAGCTTCAAGAACGCATGGGCCAAGCCGCGGCACTGCATCGTGCCGTGCGAGGCGATCTATGAGCCGGACTGGCGCACCGGCAGCGCGATCCCGACCCGGTTCACCGCGGCCAACGATGAGACCCTCGGGGTGGCGGGCCTGTGGGCGCCCTGGAAAAACCCGACGACGCTCGAATGGGAGCTCAGCTTCACGATGCTGACGATCAACGCCGACGATCACCCCCTGTTCAAGGAGATGCACCGGCCGGATCCGAAGCGCCCGCCAGAGCAGCAGGACAAGCGCATGGTGGTGATCCTGCCGGAGGCCCAGTACGAGGAATGGCTCGACGCGCCGGCGGAGCGCTCGCGCGACTTCCTCACCCAGTTCCCGGCCGAGCGCCTGGCGATGACGGCCGAACCGCCGCCGTCCAAGATGGCAACGCACAACCCCCCAGATCGCCGCCGGAGTTACGTCGCGCGGCCGGCGGGGTGATACTCTTCAGGCTTCGACATCCCTGGAGGAACGGTGAGCACTGCGAAGAAGACCGCCAAGCCTTCTGACTTGGCAAGCTCGTTGGATAAGAACAGGGAAGCAACCGAAGAGATCAAGCAGATTGCGGATGATCTCGCCCTTGTCCACACTGTACTGGATCAAACGGTTCCTTCGGGCGCGCCGGAGGATCTCGGCTTGGCGACAGAACAAGCCGTGAATCTTGAGAAGCAGCTAGGCGAAGCCGCTGACAAGCTCGACAAGGTGAACGAGCAACTGACGGATGAGATCGAGGCTCGCAAACCAAACGACCCTGCGTAGAACCCTCCAACGGATGCTCCGCCAGACCGACATGCTCTGAGCGCGAGGACCATCAGTCTCCCGGCTCAAATCACCAGCGCACACTGGGCCATGCCGGTCATCACCTTTCTAGTAGAAGACAGCGCGACCATTCGGACCCACCTCATACCCGCAATCGAGGATCTCGGGCGAGCAGAGGTCATCGCGGTCGCGGAGACGGAGATGGAAGCAAAAGAGTGGCTGAAGTCATACACCGGCGAGCTTCAGCTCGTGATCACTGACCTCCTTCTTCGTGAAGGCTCGGGATTCGGCGTACTCAAGCATTTCCGACAGGAGCGCCCCAATGTTCGGGTGGTTGTACTTTCAAACTATGCAACGCCGCTCATGCGCGAGCGTGCCGGGTCGATGGGCGCGACTGCGGTTTTCGACAAGTCAACGGAACTGGAAGAGTTCCTTGCCTTTTGCGCAGCGTTGAGCTCTTGATGTCACCAGACCGAAGGCGCCGGATCTCAGCGGTAGGTGGCCTTCTTGTCTTACGGCCCTCCGTCGTGGGAGCAACTCCTCGATAGGTCGCGCGGGCGGGCGCTTCCGGGTCTTAGCGGCTTTTCTTCGACGCTGGCTTCCGACCGCCGAGCGCCTCGAGCGACTGGATCAGCTTCTCCGTGTCGGCGACGAACTGGGATTCGCGAGGCTTAGCCGGCATAGCATCCTCACTTCTTCTCAAGGTACTCACGGACCCTATCTACCCGGTCGCCAACAGCAGCAATCGCTTTGCGAAGTTGGTCCGGCGTGACGCCGAGCGCTGTTGCCCAGTCGCTGACCTCGTATTCCTCGTTCACGTTGATCCGCTTGAGGTCTTGACCGCCCACCTTCGTCTTGTCGTCTGCCATTTTGTCGTGCTCCTTCAGCCAATCGAAGGGATGGGGCTGCCACTGCCGCTCGGCTGCCGACAGACCCTGGATCAATTCGACGGCAACGATGCGGTTTGACATGCAGGCATTTGGCGCATCCTGCTGACAGCGGCCGTGAGGGACATTGAGGACACTTGCTGTGATGGTCCACCTACGCGACTTACCTCCGATGCTTCTCGACGAACGGCCACTCGACGTCGAAGAGCCGGGCTGGATTTACGAGATCAAGTTTGACGGCTGGCGCCTGATGGCGAAGTTCGGGGATGGGAGGTGCGAGCTGCGCACCCGCCAGGGCGCCAATGCCACCGGGTGGTTCCCAGAGGTCGTGCAGGCGCTGGCAACCGTTGAGGGCGGCCCTTACGTCACGGACGGGGAGGGATGCGTGCTCGACGACAGCGACTTCGATCGATTCCAGGATCGTGCGCGGCGCCGGCGCTGGTACGAGGGCGCGGACCGTCACCTACTGCGCCTTCGATCTGCTGGTCGACCAGGGCGAGGACATCACACAGCTGCCGCTCGTCGAGCGCAAGGCGCGCCTGGCCAAGCTGCTCAACGAACCTCGGCCCAGCCTGCTGTTCGTGAACCACTTCGACAACGAGGCGCACGACATCAGATACGTCACCGCCTTCGTGAAGACGAACAAGAACGATCGCAACGACGCCGAGGCGATCGTGGAGGCTGCCTGTCGCCCGACGATGCATTTCGTGCCGGTCAAGTCCGTGGAGCAGCAGGACATGGAGGCGGTCCACCGGATTCGAGAATTGCTTGTGCACCAGCGCACCGCGCTGATCAACCAAGCCCGGGGGCTGCTAGGGGAGCGCGGACTGGTGGCGGCTCAGTCGCCGGGGGCTTTCAAGCGTGCGCTCCCGAAACTACTTGGCGCCTGCGAAGGCGAGCTGACGCGCACGTGTCAGGCGTTGTTCCTGGAAATCTCCCAGCAGATCGAGCAGTTGGAGCAGCGCATCGCGCACGCCGATGAATGGATCAAGGCCTTCATGAGGAGATCGGCCCTGTGCAAGAAGATCGCGGCCATTGATGGTGGGGGGGCGGTGACCGCCACTGCGATGGTGGCTGCCGTCGGCGACGCGAGAGAGTTCAAGAACGGCCGCCACCTCGCAGCATGGTTGGGCTTGGTGCCACGGCAATACTCATCGGGCGGCAAGTCACGCCTGTCGGGAATCAGCAAGCGCGGCGACACGTACCTTCGAACGCTGTTGATCCACGGGGCGCGCGCAGTGCTGCGGTACATGGTCGGCAAGAGCGATGCGCGCAGCCGATGGCTGCAGGACCTGGTGGCCCGCCGCGGCTACAACCGAGCGGCGGTGGCCTTGGCCAACAAGAACGCGCGGGTGATCCAGGCCCTGCTCAGTCGGGAAGACCCGTATCGTTCGCCAGCCGTGGCCTGATACCGCCCTGGCAAAGTTCACCGTATTCGGGAGGGAAGTGCCCATCGCTGGTTTGCGATGCTGTTGGAAGTGATGACGAAACTGGTAGGACCAACACCTCAAAGCCTGATTTTGGTGCCGGCTGCGCTCATGGGCCCAAGCCGTCAATTTGCTAAGGACAAGGTGTGCGGATCTCATCGAGGCTGCGGGCATGTTTCGGGACCACCTGCCCTACAAGCAAGCCGGATACATGCCTGCAAACCGTTTCTCACCGCTGAAAAGAGCTTGCAAAAGGCGTCGGGTCCATACATGCACGAAAAAGACGATTACCCCGTCACTCACGCATCGTGAACACGATTGACAGGTACGTCACCGGGCCGGCCTCGATGGATTCGATCCCATGCAGTGCGGTGGCGTCGAACTGCAGCGAGTCCCCTGGCCCTAGCTTCACTACCTTTGCGCCGTAGCGGTAGGAGACCCGGCCTGAGAGGAGGTGCAGGAACTTCACGCCCGGGTGCTGGAAGGTGACATAGGGCTCAGCCTCCGGCAGCAGGGTGACCAGGTAGGGCTCGACGAACAGGTTGCCGGAAAGCTGATGGCCGAGGAGCTCGTAGCGGTAGCCGGCCACGGCACCGACCCGGTCGACCAGGATGCCCCGGCCCGAGGGGACGTGGGAGAAGTCCGTGCGGCCGGACTGGTCGCCGAAGAAGCGCGAGACGGGCACGCCCAGGCCGCCGGCGATGCGATCCAAGGTTTCGACGGAAGGGGAGACCAGACCGCGCTCGATGCGGGAGAGCATGGAGGGGGAGACGCCCGAGCGGGAGGCCAGCTCTCCACCAGAGGCGCCGGAGGCGATTCGGAGCGCGCGTACTTGGTGGCCGATGCGGGATACGGAGTCGCTGCGAGGGGGCGGCGATGCAGAAGGAACGCGTGCGCGCAGCACCGATGCTGGCACCCGAAAGGGCTGGGAGGTCGGGAAGGGAGAGGGTGTCAAGCTCATCGCCGGCAAATCAATCCGCTTTCTGCAACAGATCTACTTCCTCGAAGGTTGGTCTTCAGCTAGCGCACCCCTGCAACTACGCATGAGCGACGATCGTGCATTTTGCTTTGTACCATAAACACGGGTGCATAGAAACATGCGGTCAGCGAGTCTCGCTGCATGCGTTCCACTCAAAATCCTGCGTTGCTGAAAGCGCTCGCATCGGAGCTCAAAGCTCGACGTGCAGCACTCGGCATGAGCCAGGATGACTTGGCGTTCTCCTCTGAGATGAACAGGACGTTCGTCGCGAAGCTTGAACTCGCTAAAACCAGCCCATCGCTGACGAGTTTGTTCAAGCTGTCGATCGGACTTGACGTGGAGCCCTGGGAGCTGGTTTTGGCAATCCAGAAGCGGTTTGAGATGGAACGGCGGGTGAAGGACTGAGTGCGTATGCGTTATCGCGCTTTAGATGGACTCCATGGTCTCCGGCTTACCTTCAGATCTCAAGGTGGGGCGACTGGCCGTACATGAACGCCCCCTATGCCAGCCTCTCAATTCATGATGATTTAAAGGTGAAGATTGCTCCCGTACATTCGGACTTCGATTGCAGCTTTTGGCTGCGGTCCCTGATGGGATCTGCTGGTTGACGCCTCAATCGCTTACACGCACTCTTGGTGCCTGGGCAGTCACGGGCTTTGCCAACCACGGTCTTACCTGTCTTGCCATCACTTCATGATCGCCTGAGCAATCGGTGGTATTTCTCCCTGAGGTCGTTATGTCTCGTCTGCGCCTCGCCTTCGATCAAGCTTCCGCGGTCGCTCTGCTGTAGCCCGTTTCGTAACGTCGGTCATGGGCCAGCAGCGCCCATACGATTCGAGCGTTTTTGTTGGCCAGCGCGACCGCCGCGATGTTCTTGTTTCGGCGCTGGACGACGGCGTTGACCCAGCTGCACGAATCTGCTTTCTGCGCGGCACGGTAGATCACCGATCGTGCCCCGTGTATCAGCAAGGTGCGTAGGTAGCTGTCGCCGCGCTTGCTCATGCCCAACAGGTTCGATTTGCCTCCAGAGGAATGCTGCCTGTGTGGCGCGACTATCTGGCTG
>NZ_JAGGNV010000059.1 GCF_018614955.1 Variovorax paradoxus | reverse complement strand
GCGGCGTGGCTGGGAGGTCGTCGGGCTACGCCCGCCAACCTCCCAGCCACGCCATCCTTCTCATCTTGATTGACGCGCTCTTCTCATCCAGATTGACGCGCCGCAGGCTGACGCCTTCGCGGGCTACCACGAGCTCTACAGAGAAGGCCAGGCTACCGAGGCCGCTTGCTGGAGCCATGCGCGTCGAACGGTATGGGACATACACGAGCGACAACACAAGTTGGCCGGAACGCTGGCGCACCAGGCCTTGGTGCGCATCGGCAAGATCTTCAAGGTGGAGGCCGAGATCAGCGGCAGGCCGCCCGATGAGCGCATGCGTGTTCGGCAGGCGCGCACACGCCCGATGCTCGACGATCTGAAGGTCTGGCTGGAGACGACCTTGGCGCAGCTCTCGGCGAAGTCGCCGATGGCGTTGGCCATTGGTTATTCGCTGAGCAACTGGACAGCATTGACTCGCTTCGTGGACGACGGCCGGATCGAGGCGCATAACAATGCGGCCGAGCGGGCTCTGCGTGGGGTTGCCATCGGAAGAAAAAACTTCTTGCATCTCGGCTCCGATGCCGGCGGCAACAGTGCGGCAGTGCTGTACACGTTGATCGGCTCAGCCAAGCTCAACGGTATAGATCCACAGGCGTATCTGCGCTATGTGCTGGAGCACATCGCCGACCATCCGATCAATCGGATCGACGAGTTGTTGCCCTGGGTTGTGGCACCACAGCTGCAAGCGGCGTGGCACCCGCCGGTGGCCAAGGCGGCCTGAGGGCTTGGCGCGCACTGCGGAAATCCACCGCATTGCGCTGGCGCTACAGTGCCGTCATGAGCACGACTTCCACTCAGAAAGACCTCCACGCTTGGCAGTTGTACGTTGAACTCGAGGACGTGCGTCCGAAGGTGTGGCGACGCTTGCTGGTGCCGCTAACGATCGAACTGCCGCGCCTGCACGTGATGCTGCTATGGGGCATGGGATGGGACGGCGGTCACGTGCACGAGTTCGTCTTCGGTCGTGACCACTACGGAGCAACGGAGCCAGGACGGGAGTTCCCCGATGACCTGACGCCCGAGGAGGATGTGACACTGACTGAGGCGCTCGGCACGCGCAAAACCTTCGAGTACCTCTACGACTTCGGCGACAGCTGGTGGGTAAGCGGCCAGTCGCCCCACCTTGAGATCTGAAGCCAAGCCGGAGACCATGCTGTCCATCTAAGTTAGCTGGACACCTATGGACGTCAATCCGAAGCAACGCCGCCGTCACAGCGCAGAGTTCAAGGCGCAGGTTCTGGCGGCATGCGCCGAACCTGGCGCCTCGGTCGCAGCGGTTGCACTGTCGTTCGGGCTGAACGACAACCTCGTGCATCAATGGCGTCGCGGTCGCGGAGCCGGCCCCGTGCGATCAGCAGCGTCGACGACGGTTGCGAAGCCTTCGCCGGAGTTCGTTGCGCTGTCGTTGCCGGCGCCGCCTCCTTCACCGGCGTTATCGCGCACGGCGGCCGCACCCGTCGAGGCCATCCGGCTCGAGCTCAAGCGCGGCGCTCTCGGCGTGAGCGTCGCGTGGCCCGTCTCGGCGGCCACCGACTGCGCAGCGTGGCTTCGCGAGCTGTTGCGATGATCCGCATCGACGCCCTGTGGCTGTGCACCCAGCCACTGGACATGCGCGCCGGCGCCGAGCGCTTGATGGCTCATGTCGTGCACGCCCTCGGCAGCGCTCGCGCGCACCACGGCTATTTGTTTGCCAACGTGCGGGCCACTCGTATCAAGCTGCTCGTGCACGACGGCTTCGGCGTGTGGTGTGCCGCCAGGAGGCTCAATGCCGGCCGCTTCGTGTGGCCGAGCGAGAGCAGCGCCGCGACCCCACTGTCGTTGACGCAGGCGCAGTTCGATGCACTGGTGGTGGGACTGCCTTGGGAGCGCCTGTCAGAGATGAGTGTGATCACGCGGCTATAGGCACAGAGCAGTGAGCGCGTTGACAGCGCAACTCCCAATGACGCGAAGCAGCCGGGCTTGCATGATGGGAACCCATGCAGGACCTGCGCAACCTCAAGGATGAAGACCTTCAAGGTCTGACCCCCGAGGCGGTCACGGCGCTCGCGCAGCAGATGCTGCAGCACATCCAGCGCCAGGCGCAGGACATCCGCGTGAAGGACGCCAAGCTCGAGAAGCTCACGTTCGAACTGGCTCGTCACAAGGCCTGGAAGTTCGGTGCGAAGTCCGAGGCGATGAGCGCCGAACAGCGCCGGCTGTTCGAGGAGACGCTGTCTGAAGACGAGGCCGCTCTGGAGGCTCTGCTGAAGCAGGCGCAGGGCACGCCGCCGGATGGCACAGCCGCTTCGTCCAAGCGCAAGCCGCGACGCCAGCCTCTGCCCGACCATCTGCGCCGCGTGCAGCACCACCACGAGCCCGAGGACACCGCCTGCCCGAGCCCGGGCTGCGGCAAGCCGATGGTGCGCGTGGGCGAGGACATCAGCGAGAAGCTGGACATCGTTCCCGCGGAGTTCTTCGTGCACCGGCACGTCTACGGCAAGTGGGCCTGCCGCTGCTGTCAGCGCCTGGTGCAAGAAGCTGTCGAGCCGCAGCTCATCGACGGCGGCATGCCCGCGGCTGGCCTGGTGGCGCATACCCTGATCAGCCGCTTCGTGGATCACCTGCCTTACTACCGCCAGGAGGCCATCAACGCACGCTCGGGCGTGCATACGCCGCGCTCGACATTGGCGGCCTGGTCCGGCCGCGGCGGTGCGGCATTGGAGCCCCTGTACGACGCGCACAAGCGCTTCGTGCTCTCGGCCCGGGTGCTGCATGCCGATGAGACGCCGGTGGCCATGCTCGACCCGGGTCGAGGCAAGACCAAGAAGGCTTACGTCTGGGCCTACGCGCGCGGAGCCTTCGATCCGGTGCCGGGCGTGATCTACGACTTCTGCGTGGGGCGTGGCGCGCAGTTCCCCATCGCGTTCCTTGGCACGGCGCAGGGCGGTCAGGACGAGCGAAGTTGGCGCGGTACGCTGGTGCGCGATGAATACAAGGCCTACGACAGCGTGATGAGCGCCGAGCCCGGACGCACGGCTGCGGGATGTCTTGCTCACGCGAGACGCAAGTTTGACGAGTTGCTGCTCGACTCGGGCAAGAGCGCCGTCGCAGAGGAGGCGCTGCGTCGTATCGCGGAGATCTATCGCCTGGAGCGCAAGCTATCCGCGCTGACGAGCGAGGAACGACTGGCGAGCAGGCGCAGCGAGGCGAAGGCACTGTGGACGGACCTGCATGAATGGCTGCAGTTCGAGCGAAGCCGAGTGCCCGAGGGAAGCGCCACGGCCAAGGCCCTGAACTACAGCCTCAACCACTGGGAAGCGCTGACACATAACCTGCTCGACGGCGAGGTGAACGTCGACAACAACAGCCTTGAGAACCTCATCCGTCCTTGGGCGGTCGGGCGCCGAGCATGGCTCTTCGCTGGCAGCGCGCTGGCCGGCCAGCGAGCCGCGATCGTGATGAGCTTGGTGCAGTCGGCCAAGCTCCACGGGCACGATCCTTGGGCCTACCTCAACGATGTCCTGACCAGGCTGCCCACGCAGCTCAACAGTCGCATCGACGAACTGCTTCCTCACAACTGGCAACCCTCGCGCTGAGCGCGCCGCGGCTTCCTCGGTGATCCGCGCCCGTCGGTCAACTATGGGACGGCCAGCCGCTTACGCTGGTGGCACAAGATCAAGGTTGAGCAGATCGTCAAGGTGGACTCACCGATCGAGTATGCACAGTGCGTCGGCGGCGAGAACGCATGCCCGCCAGAAGACGTGGGCGGGTCACCGGGCTACGAGGAGTTCCTCGAAGCGCTGGTCGATCCTCAGCATCCAGAGCACGCCGAGATGAAGGAATGGATCGGTCGTCCCTTCGATCCTCGCGCCTTCGACATCGACGAGGTCAATGCTCGACTGAACGCCCGCGAGTGAGCGCGTCAATAACGGTCACCGTCGGACTATTACGGTGCACGTTGCTGTCATCTCGCTTCCTCATCGTTGGTTGTCGGTGGGTGTAGCTTAGGGTGAGGTGTCGAGAATCACCTAACCGGATACGGCGTGTCGCATTCTGGAAACAGGGCCTTATGCTATTCGCGAGATGGCGATCACTCTTCCTTTGAGACGTCTTTGTCGACAAGGGGTGAGGCTGCAGGTTTCTTTGGGATCACCAACGTTTGTGCTTCTGAAAGCAGTGCGAGCATCTTCTCTCTGAAAGCTGGAACGGTTGTCATTGCGTCCTGCACCCTTGTTGAATTCATGAGTTCGTGGAGAGGGCTGCCATGCGAGGCGTTCTCCATTAATCTCAAAGGTGCCTCTTCCAGACGGGTAAGCGACGAGCCGAACAATCTAGCGGTGAACTCCGGGTCAAGTTTGGCAGCCTCTCGGCGATAGCCCTCGTACGCCTTTGCGATCGAAGCTTTGTAGCCATAGTCCTCCGCCAGGCGGAAGCGTTGACCAATCTGTTTGGTCGCCACCCATGCAAACCAGAGCGGTGCGCCGACGCTAAGCAGCGACAGTGCAAAGTTCAAGACGATGACACCCCATTTTGGATCGACTTCTGCCAGATTTCGGGAGAGCAGTTCGACGCGTTGGCCCCCCAAATATGCCGCTGCCCCAAGCGCGACAACGAGAGCAAGCACCCAAAGTTGCATCGACCGACTCAGGCCGCTGGCCCGTTGGTCAAACGCGCCCGCGAGCCCTTTTGAGGTTGTGACCCTATAAGCCTCCTCACACTGCAAGACGAGCTTTTCTGCTTCCTCGCCGAACGTACCAATAACTCCCACTGCTGTGAACGCGTCCTTCTCATGCTTGCTGATCTGCTCGGCATCGCGAAGTGCACCTGTCGCTAGTTTTTCCACCTTCTCTCTTGCTTCCTGCAGCGAGGCGAGGTCCTCCGGAAGGGAATCTGCAGTTTCGTAAGCCTCGTTGATCGTGCGCATGCGCTCCGTCAATGTCTCACGATCGACCAGAATCTCATCCAGTTCGGCCGACATGCGGACCACTCGCTTCGCTAGTCGTGCAGGCGCCCGCGGATCGATCGGGACATTCTTGTGAAGCAAGTTGCTAATGCCCTCGCGCACGAAGCTGATCGTCGTGAGGTAAGCAGGGATCGCATGGACGCCGTTTCCTCCCCAAAGCTGAGGAACGGTAGTGCTCCGAATTTGATCAACGCGCTCCGCAAAACCGGCAAGTGACGTTGCATTCGCATCGTCGACATCATCGGCCCCGAACTCTCGTATCTCCGCCACCAATCGGGTTGCAAATGCGGCTAGTTCTGCCAGGGTCAATGCTGGTTGATTCCACCCATGAGTGGCGTTCATCGTGTTGGGATGACCGGGGCTAACCGCTAGGATGGCCGTGCTGATCGCGTCGAGGGCTTTTACGAGGGGCTCAAAGGCTTTATCCATGACGTAGTTCGGAGGAGGGAAGAACGCCGAACTGTAACCAGATACTTCGCTCTTGTGCCGGAATCCCGCCCTAGCTGACCCCTAGCTGCTCTCCGTCTCAGGCCGGCGAACCCGCTCGCGGAACACCAAGTCGGCGCATCCGTTTGTTGCGCGGTGGGCGGCATGCGCTCGGTGTGCACGAGAACGACACCGCCGCGCGGCGGCGTCTCTGTGAAATGCTGCTGTTCGTCCGCGGCGGGGCCTGTCGGGGAGGAATCGATGGTCATGTGATGATTTCCGGTGTGAGGTTGTCGGCGACCACTGCGCGCTCGTTGTGGGTGTGATCGAAGGCGATCACGGTGTACTTCTGCATTTCGTCGACATAGTCGAACTGATAGGCCCCTGTCGCCGGATCGCTCCACATTTCTCGCACGGGGAGAAAGTCCCGCTCGCGTACAAGGCGGACGCGCGCGAACTGGAATGTTCGGAGTGCCCTTATCTTTCGTCGTGCCGCTGATGCGGCCCACACCCTCGCCTCTAACACCTGTCAGGTAATCGATTCGGCCCTGCAGGATGGGCTTCGCCGCGTCAAGCACCGCTGCACCCGTATAGATGGCGCCAGGAACAAGAGCTTCCGGATTGAGGTACGCAGTAGCGGAAACGACAACGTCAGCCATCGATCGCCGCCACGGTCCGGTGATGTCGACGAAGGAAACCCAGCGTTTGCGACTCCGAGCGTGGCGCCGGGGTTGTTGGTTAGGTTGAGCGCGAGCAGCTTCCGGCCATTCAGAGATTCAGAGTGCCGGATGCCACGGCCTTATCGAGTGTGCGAACGGTATTCATGCACTCGGATTGCGGCACGTGGAACAAGCCCGGCAGTTCGCCGCGTGCGGGTTGTCCGGTTCCCGATGCAAGGTACCGCCTGGCGAGACGGAGCGTGGCGTCGACAAGGCTCGGAAAGTCCGTTTGCTCCCCTCGGACAATCATTCGCTCCATCCCCAGAGCAGAACCCCTCACGCAGACCTGAGAGACTATATGCGCCCAGAGTTGGTCGTGCGACAGAGCCCTCCATCGCCCCTTGTCGGGGACCGTAGTGTGCGCTTTGAACTTCTCGATAAGGTAGAGAAGCTTCGTTCGCGTCTCTATCCCAATCATCGTGACTGGATTTCGCCCAACTATCTCGGTTTTCATTTCACCTCCTTAACAGGCCGCTAGGCTACGCAGCGACAACAGGGCTCCCGTTCATTCAAATCGACGGTAATGCGAAGCGAGTGCACTCACCGACTGCTTAACGAGAAGCTCGCCCGCGACTAGGCAGGCTCCTGCCACTCCGCATACAGCATCTTCTCGACCTCGAGCATCGTGACATTGTGCCGCTCGAGAAGTCCGGCCAAGTGCGTCTGGTCGAGCAACTCCACCGAATTGAGCGCCGCGTTCTCTTGAGCCTGCCGGTTGAAGAACTGGTTGGTGATGCAGACTTTGTCGAACTCAATGGACGGGTGCCGACGTTTGTAGAACGCTTCACCGCCCACGACCTCCTTGACCGCGTCCCAGTTCAGCGCAGCCCCGTCCGTGCCGCTCGTCTTTGCCTGCACAAGTTGGCCTTTGCCGGCGGCCAACGCGACGACGTCCACGCCGTTGTCGTTGCTGCTAGGCGTTCGATAGCATTCGTATCCGCGCCTGGTCCACAACACGCCAGCGAGGCACTCGAAGTGCTGCCACCCCATGCGCAGTGCCACGTCGAGGCTGACACGCTCGTCGATGTCCTTGGCATCTGCCGCCGGAACGACATCAGCCAGGTTGAAATCGCCCGGACTCACATCCCCCGACCCGTTGAGCATGTCTTCAGCGAGTCCGCGCTTGTAGGCAAGCAGCAGGTCCAGCTTGACGTCGAACGTCATGAAATCGTCAGCGCAGACGACCGGGTAGTAAACGTACACGTCCTTCTTCTGCCCGATGCGGTAGGCCCGGTCTGTCGCCTGGTCCTCTTTGGCAGGGTTCCAAGTGCGGGTGTAGTGGACAACGTGGTTTGCGGACTGGATGTTCACGCCAAAACCCACGGCCACTGGAGACAAGATGAGGACGCCAAAGCTGTTCAGGGACTGGAAGGCCTTGATGCGCTTCTGGCGGCTTGCCGTGTGGCTGGCCGATGCGCTGGTGTCCCCGTTGATGATGTCGGGCTTGAAGCCGAGCTCGGCCTCGATGTAGTGCTGTAGCAGTCGTTGGATTTCCCGGAACTCGCAGAAGACAATGACCTTTTCGCCCTGCTTCTGGATGAACTTCAGCTGCATCAAGAGCCAGTCGAGCTTCGGCGCCTTGTCCCGATACTGCCTTGTAGGCTCCGGCTTGAAGACGTTCAGCCCATGCGGTCGAGGGTCCGTGCAGACCAGGCGCAAGTAGTGCAAGAGCCCGAGGTGGTTCTTGAACGGGGTTGGGTGGTTCGGGTTGCCACGCTTCTTGAAGCTCTCGATGGCCTTGGCGTAGAGGTTGCGCTGCGCGTTCGACAGGGGCAAGTTGCGGCACGCGTCGACAACGATTTTCTTCGGCAGGTCCGTGGCGACGTCAGCTTTCATGCGCCGCAGGATTTGCGGAGCGATGCGCGCACGCAGTTCCTCCACCCGGGCCTTCTCTTCGTCGGTCTTCGCCTCGATGGGCTTCCGGTATCTCTGGCCGAAGTCGTTGAGCGCTCCCAGCAGGCCCGGCTGCACATAGTCGAAGAGGCACCACATGTCGGCCAGCGTGTTCTCGACCGGCGTGCCCGTGCAGGCAATCTTGAAGCCGACGTTCTGCTTCTTGGCAGCACGCGTGACCATGGCCGCGGGGTTCTTGATGCGCTGTGCTTCGTCGCAGACCATCAATGACCATTTCTGGGCGGCGAAGGAAAACTCGAGGTCCCGTAGCGTTTCATAGGTGGTGAGGACGACCTTGGCGTTGCCCACCCAGTTCGGACGGAGGAACTTGACCAGGCCGTCGTCGGCCTGCAAACGCTGGTCGACCTGGGCGCGAGGCACGCGTAGGGTTGAAAGCGTTTCACCGTACGCGGTAAGCAGCGGGAGCGCGCCATCCTGGAAGAACTTGTTCGCCTCGTCCGCCCAGTTTTCGAGCAACGAGACCGGCGCTACGACCAGCATCGGCTCGATGTTGGGATCGCGCTCGATAAGGTATGACATCAAGGCCAGCAACTGGAATGTTTTTCCGAGCCCCATGTCGTCGCCGAGCACGGCTCCGCGAACCTGGTAGTCGGTCTGCAGGCTATAGAGGTGCTGCATCCACGCCAGACCGGCGCGCTGGTGCGGCATCATCGAGAACTCTGGGCGGATGCTCTTGGGCATCCTCGGCTCCGTCGGCACGGATTCGAGAGCCTCGCGTCGAAGCTCTTCGTACTCCAGCGATTGGATATTGGCCCGCAAAACGAGTTGCTTCCTCGGCGCGACGGTAGTGTTCTTTGCCACCTTGTATTGCTTGGCAGGGTCGAAGCTGCCGGCCTCGAGGTCGGCGAAGACTTTCTTGAACGTCTCAACGATGACTGCTGCCTCGTCGAGTGTTACCGCCTGAGGCAGCCCGGTCATCTTCACAGTAGTCTCACCGGCGGCCTGGGCTGCCTTCGCCGACTTCTCAAGCCGTTCGATTGCCACCTGGCTCGTCGGGACGGCGATAGGCTCTGCTGCCCCGGCAGGCTGGTAGACCACTACCGGCAAAACGTTCTCGGGGAACCATCCCTCACCTTCGTTCCTCTTGGCGATGTAGGGAGAGTGGTACGGCTTCTCGACTCCGATGCCTTCGACCCGGGAGCTGTAGCCACTCAGGTCATGAACCTGCGCGTAGGAGACAAGAGTCGGGGGTTCCAGCCTGCGCTCAAGCGCCGCCTTTAGCTCGTCATGATGGCGTTGCGCGTCGCCCTGCATCTCCAGGTCATAGCCTTGCCAAGCGACGAGTTGGAAGTTGAGGGCAAGCGCTTTTTGCAAAGCACGAACAAAGGAGCCGAGCGATGCGTCGTCAAGCCATTGCGTTTCCGACGTCGAGGGGCCTGTGGAACTTGCCGTCTCAACGAGCAGACCAACGCGCAGAGGATAGCCAGAGGCATCTCGTTCGTAGATGGGGGTGAACCGCTCGTAGGTAAGCCCGGCATCCTCGCGTGCCTTCTCGAATTGCGACTCGACGATGACGTCAACAGCGTCGTCGCCAAGGGTGGCGTACGGGTTCAGCAGAAAAGCTTGCGCACGCGTGCCCGCGACGCGTCGGGCCTCCAGGCGTTTGATTTCTTGCAGGACAGTGCGGACCCTCGGCGTGACCAGAACCTGGACGATGCCTTCCAGAGTGACGATGTCGTAGCGGTCCTTAACCTCGCGGCTGCGGTCGAACGCCTCCAGCCAGTCGGCGGGAGCGCCCTCAAAACCTGGTTCGATTTCGACTACACGGTCGTCGCCGACATCGGCCGAACGACGCAGGCCAATCTCGAGCTTCTCGGGCGTCAGGACGACGGAGCGGTAGAGAAAATCATCCAGGCGGGCACCTGCCTGCAAGGCGAGCTTGCGTATCCGGCCCCACGCTTGGCGGTGCGCCAAGTCGTTGTGCTCTTCGGCTGGTCGCCGAGCGAAGCTGATGGCCTCCTTGAAGAGCTTCCACTGCTCGGGGCGCATCAGCTCCACACGGTCGTCACGAGTCATGAGCGGGCCCATGAGCTCCCAGTCGAACGCGGTTCCGTCTTCGCTGTACCAGCCAGAGATGGCGACCGAAAAGTCATCGTCCGTGAGCGAGTTACTGCTCCGAAGTGATGGTTTGGCTTCGGTTGTGCGCGGGATCGAAAGCACGTCCGGAAGCGAGGCATACGCCGGCTGCGACATTGCCGAGTAAAGCGCGTCCCAGCCCAGCACATAGCCGTCTGGCGTCTCAATGGCCAAGCCATCGTCAGACAGCTGAGTCAGAAAGCCGCCGACCATGGGGTCCAGGAGGGGCACACCGCCCTGCCCGGCTCCGCGCGACAAGACCACCCCCGCCGGCGACCAGCGTCGCCGCCAGTCCGCATCTGTGCTGCCGCCACTCTTCTTGAACAACTGGAACATTTGTCTCCCTTACTTCCACCAGCCCTTGCCAGGCTTATGTTGGAAGCCCCATCGGGTAAGCACTTTTGTGATGTGTTCGTAGGTCGCGTCCGTGCGCACCCAGAGGCTTCCGCCTTGGGGCGTCTTGTCTTCTACCAACAGGCCTTGCTGACTCGCGAACTTGTTAAGCGCCGACCGTGTGTACGGCTGCGAAAGGTCGGCGGCCGCGCTGTACGCGGCGTCGTGTTCTCTGGCGTCCAGTACTTGCGAGGTGGGTGGAGCAGCGCGCGCCGGCGCAGGCACTCTGGCGGCGCGTGCCACGGCCGCGTCAGGTTCGATGCCGAACTCCTTGCGCAGCGTCGCCTCGAACATATGTTCCCACTTGTTCCAGTTGTGGATGCCGTCCTTGTGACTCATCTTCAGGATATGCGCATCGTGCTTCAGCGAGTTTCGGGCGTTTACCGCCAGCCGAAGCGGCTTCGCGGTGTCAAACAAACGGGCCGCCCGTGAGTGGTATCCGTAGAAGGCGTTGCTCATCCCACCGAACTCGACTGCGACGAGGTCGCCGATGTTCATGATGAACGCGTTGTTACTGCCAGACGTGTCGAGATAGCGGATGAGTCCCTTCATCTTCGCGCGGAGCACGACAAAGTCTGGGTCATCGTCGTTCCGGGCAGTCGAGCCAAGCGCAAACTCGATGTGCGATATCGATTTGACATATCGTTTCCAGAATTCCATGCGTCGACGGTCACCAACTCCGTCTTGAGCAAGCTTGGTGAAGAAGGTCTCGATGAACTCCAGCTTGAGCCAGTCGGCAACCATAGTGCGAGCGGCGGGGACAACGCCACCCCAGCGCGTTTCATTCGACGGAAGCCATGGGTTGCCCCACCAGAGCACGGACGAGTCCCGAAGCCCCTGGTGAAGATGCGCGCCCGGCACTTTCACGTAGCGGTCGAGCAGCATGATTAGGCCGCAGTCCCTCAGCACATTGTTGTTGGCAAGTAGTTCAAGCAGCCGTGGCACGAGAGCCTGGAACTGCATGTTGCCGAGCTGCGTGGCGCCTCGGATTTGCGCGAGAACCAGTTCCCGCAGAAACCAAGAGGCCTTGGCGATACCAAGCTCTTCGCAGAGATGGTCGATGGCGCCGAGATCGCCCTTCAAAAGGGCATCGACGTACGGGTCGCAAGGCCGTTCGCCGAACAGCTGCTGATTCCCGATGGCAGTCGCAACCCAGTCGGGATTGGCCTGCTTGTCACGGATGAGGCCATTCTTGTCACGAAGGTAGTCCCGCAGCATCTTCCAGTTATTTCGCGCTGCCGGCGGAGCTGACTCGCCCAGTGCATCGTAGGTGAAGTAGCTCTTGACCAAGCCTTGATAGCAGCGACGGAACGCGCTGGGGCGCACCGACCAGCCGTCTACGCCGTCCAGAACCGCTTGGAAACGAGGCCGGTCTTCAAGCACGCAAGAGCCGCTTGGCCGGTGCGGCAGACAAAGGCCCCAGGACAGCAGATATGCGTCACGGAACGAGGCAACTTCCTGGCTTTGCCAGAAGCGCCGAACTGCTTCCAGCTGTAGGTCCTCAGAGAGCGCCCGGCCCCCGTTTCCTTTGGTGCGCTCCTGCATCCGCTTCAACACGGTGTCGATGTTCGACGACACCGACATTTCCCGTGTGCCTTCCTCGGTGCCGGGGCGCAACAGCGACGCGAGGTGGTCGAGCGGGCTCATCGCAGAGCACACTCGCCAAAGTTGCCGGACAGGGGAATCGCCGAGGCACGGGGCTCGCCCATGCCGAGGAACTCCATGCGCATCTCGACGCGCCGACTTTCCTCATCAGTGTTCTTGGCTGCGTTGAACGAATACCCGCCAACCAGGAACAGGCTTCGGACGTCTTCCTTCTGCTGTTCCGAGAGCAAGTTGGCGCCACCCATGGCAAACATCGTGCACAGGACCCGCTGGCTACGCTGGAGGCTGAGGTTCAGGTTGCTCAGGTAGGAGCCGGTCTTGTCGGTGTAACCCTCGACGACCACGCGCTTGAGCACCTTCTTTCCCAGGTCGTCGTTTGCCAGCGTGAGAATCTCCGGGACGAACTGCCGCAGCACGCTTTCCTGGTCAGCTGCGAGATTGGACTTCCCGAAGGCGAACCGGGCGCGGTCGCCGAAGTCGATGACGCGGCGCTCCTTGTCGACTTTGATGCCGTCGTACCGCTTGGCAGCCTCGGTGAAGCGTTCGAGGATAAGCTCGATGTCTTTGCGGTGCTGCTCTTCTGCTTTCTCGCGCTCGGTGACGTTCTTCGTGACCGCAAGCAGGGCCACGCCCATGACAACGAGGAACAGCACCATGAGCGCGGTCATGAGGTCAGCGAAAGAGATCCAGAACGGCTTCTCCGCCTCGTCCCGGCCTCCGCGTTTGAGAACTATCTTGGCGCCAATCATTGGTTACACTCGCGCCGGCTTCATGTTACCCATGGCCGCGAGCGTCACCTCAAGCTCCTGCACGCCGGATGACAGCAGACCGACTGCACCGCTCAGCTTGTTGTGGAACTCAGTGTTGGCCTTCTCGAGGGTTCGCTTCACTTCGGTGGCGAACGTCGTGTGCGCCTCGCCGAGCACACGGCTCACGCCGGCCAAGTATTCGTCAGCCTGCTTCTGCGCCGCGCCCAGCCGGGTCGAGGAGCTCTCGATGCGAGCGAGGACGTCGCCGGTGAGGGATGCTTCCTTGCGAGCAAGCTCCACCGTTGCACGCAGTTCGGAGACCAACTGACCAACGGCGTCCCGCTGCGTTTTGTAGTCGCCGAGAAGCTCTTGGAGCGCGGCGGAGCCCGTCGTCAGGGCACCGGACGTCTCGGAGAGCTTTGCCGTCACATTGGCTGCCTCCCGCAACACGCTGCTCACACTCTCGCCGGCAGCCGCGAAGTTGCGGGACGCCGTACCAAGTTGCTCTGCGCCCGCGTTCATCTTGTCGACGGAGGAACTGGTGGTGTGGGTAAGCACTGCGACGTTTTGGGCCATCTGCGCGGAAGCAGCGCTCATTTCTTTGATGGCCGCCTCGACGGACTCAGACATACTGCTGACAGCGCTCTTCGCCCGGTCGGTCATTGACTGCTCGCGCGAGCGATTGCCCTCAAAGACCTGCGCCTGGGATTCGCTGAGCGTGGCCAGCATGCCAGCGACCTGGGTGCCAATGGTCTCTAACGTGGCCTGCAGCTTGGTGTTGGTCTCGGATTGCGACGATGCGACCAACTGGCGGATTTGTTCGACGAACGCGGTCGACTGCGCATTCATCGCCTCCTGCCGGGCTTCCATCTTTTCGATGGCTTGCGCCATCCGCTCAGCCATCGCGTCAGTGGAGCGGCGGCTCGACTCTTCGATATTGGAGACGAGTGTTTGCAGGGTACCCACGGCCTCCTGAATGCTCTTCGCCGTCTGCTGGTTGAGGTCGCTGAGCCCGGAGATTTGGCCGCCGAACAGGTCGTTCAACCGCTGGCTGAAACTGGCCATGACGTCTTGCAGCATCCTTGCGGCCATGGCGCTCTGGTCGCCGCTGGCCGACTTCACGGTATTAGCGATGTCCTGCAGCGGACCCTGCAAGCTCTGCTGAATGCTCTCGGCGATGGTGACGCCCAGCGCTTGGTTGTCCTGCCGGGTCGCTTCGACCTGCTCTTTTGAGTTCTGAGCGAGGCGCTCGGAAAGGTGAAGCTGCGACTCCTTCGCGGAGGTAATTTGTGCTGTAGTGAGCTCACGAAGGACTTCGCCCAACTCCTTGACCAGCGCGTCTTTCAGGATTTTCGACTGGCTTGCCGAGTCCTCCGAAGCCCGCACCAGGCGCGACAGGTACTCCTCGCCTGCGCCCGCATCGAAACGGGCGTCGATTGCATGCGCAATCTCTTCCGTGCGGCGGTACAGGGACGCCAGTAGCAGCTTCTCGACAAAGGTGACAACCATGGCCGCGGCGATGGCCGCTGCCGAAATCAGAAAAGCTTCGCCCACCGTGTGCATCAGCGACTCAAGGCTGGCTCGAACCGTGGCCGCGTTCTCGCTCACCTGGAAGGCGCGCAGGCCCTCGATAAGTCCGCTGAATGTGCCGATGATGCCGATGCCCGTAAACAGGCCCGGCAGGTGCTTGAAGAATTCCGTGCGCAGCCGGCTGTCGACAACGAACTGGCTGTTGAAGTAAAGCTCGGACGGCACCGTCGCGCGAATGGCGACGGTCGTCAGCTGACCGTCGCGCTCTTCACGCTGGACGTGGAGGGAGTCCTGGTACTCCTTCCAGAGGTGCGAGAGGCGCTTGTCCTTGGCGAAGACCTTCTTGAATTCAGAAGCGAAATTCTTCGACTCGAATTTCTTGATGCGCCGCTGTATCGACGACAGGCGAAACCAATGCAGCACGCCTGGCGCGAGGAAGACGACGAAAAAGATGAGGACCAGCACGGCGAGCACGCCGCCGGTAGCCAGGACTGGGGTCGGAGTGGTCGCCAGGATTGATTGGTAGTTCACTTGGAGAGGCCTCCCGCCTGTGTCTTGTTCTCGGTTGTTCCCACAGGCGCTGCCTCGAGCCCGTGCTCTTCGCAGTACGCGAAGAGCAGCGTTTCGAGCATGTTGGTCTGCGACCGTCGTTCACGGGCGGCCGCCGCTTCCAGCAGACGCTTGAAGCGGGGCGACACACGGAAGCTGACGGCGACGTTCTTTCCCTCGGGCATGGCAGCACTTTCCTTGTATAGAGCTCCACCATACATGTGTGTAAACGTTTCAGGAAGGTAACTTCTTCACGAATTGCCGAAGGCCCTACGAAAAAGCGGCCCGCGGCAGCCAAAGCACTGCAGCTTGAGGGGACATGGACCTGGTTCCTTTTATTCCGACGATTGCTTGACTTGGTCGGCGTCCTCGGACTCGGCGGATGGAACGTGCTTCCACCGTTGACTACCTTTATACGGTCCGCACGCATCTCTGGACCTTGAGCGGAGGTCACGACTATCCGCGCCGGCTTGACCACTTGAGGCGCTTGCAAATGCGTCCACCATTGCCGCCCGGCCGTCGATGTCGTTGCCAAGTCAATGCAGAACCGACGCGTTGACGACTCCTAATTTCCCGGTGAACCCCTAAAGTGAAATGACCCACGCACGCCCTTTTCCAATCTGGGCCGCCCGCCTGAAGACGCACTTCACTTGCGCCTTGAAGCTAGCGCCACCGCTAGGTCGCGTACGAAGACTGCTGCAGGCACTGGCCCCCAGCGCGATCTGGGGATCAGCAAGGCGAGCCGCGTCAGCGTCGAAGGGTGCGCGGCGACATAGGCGAGATACGTGCGCAGTTCGTCGATCGCAAGCGCGCGCTCGTCGGCACGGTTGAATTTCTGCGCCATCGCGGTCGACGGCACGGCCGCTGCAGGGTTCGAGCTCAGGCCGAAGCTATGCGAAGCGGCGGCCATCGGATCGATCGCGGCACCGAGGCCAAACCGGAAAGCGGCGGCAAGGTAGCTGCACAGTTTCAAAGCTGGGCGACCCTTCTTGTGCTCACGTGGGGTCCCACGAGCCGGTGCCCGGAGATCCGGTTCACACTTCCGTCGGGATTGGAGCGGCGCGTCGGGGGCGCTAGGCACGGCTCTACGGCGAATCGACATAGGGCAAGGAGCTGGTGCGCAAGAGCCTGTGAACTAAGCGATGGCAGTTGGCACAGAGGCACAGCAGGTCCTCCAGAACCGTAGCGTGACCTTCCGCCATCCGGCTCACCTGGATCTTAGAGTGGTGGACCTCGATGCATGCCTCCGCGTGCACTGTTCCGTAGGATGAGACCGGGTCCAGACCGCAGCGCTCGCAGGCAAGTCTTCCGTACAGGCGGCGGTACTGGTCCTTTTTGGCAAGCGACAGCCCTTTCGCACGTTCGCGTTTCAGGTGGGACTCGAGTCGGATCCTGCCCTCGTTCCAAGACTGCGTGTCGTCGGCATCTTCGACAGCTTCGTCCGCAGGGAGCAAGGTGCCCTTCCTAACGACCGGAAAGCCTGCCCGACGAAGGAGGCTGAAGCATGCAGACGATTCGCCGCCGGCGAAATGCTTCGGCTGGACCGTCTCCCCGAGGGCGATAGAAAGCGCGACGCCGAAGACGGCTTTTGGCGGAAGGCGGAGATCCCCGTCTGCGATCAGATCGAAGTCGGTCGAGGGCCCGAAGACATGTTCGACCTTTCCGTCGACGAAGCGCTGAACGGCGGTCCAGACGAATTCCGGAGTCGCCCGTTCCAGCGTCGAGGTGGGGAGGCGTTCTCGACTGCGGAGGTCGCGCTCGGCGGGAACGCCACCCAAGAGGTCAGCCAGGGCCTTGCCCGAGCCCTCGAATGCAGTGACGATGCGGATGCGCCTAGTCGAATTTCCCCCTCGGGCCGTCGAGGCGGGATTGCTTCTGACATCCTTCATTCGGACCGACATCATGGCAAGCATCCGCTCGGGAGGCTGCCCGCAATCCGTTCCCTGAAGAATGGAGCGTGCATCGGGCGGCATAGACCTGACAGTGCTACTGTCCACCCACGCGCCAACAATACGGACTCCGTTCAGAGCGAGGCGTTCGAGGATCGTCAGCAATCCCCGCGAGTAGTCGACGTTCAGCGCATCCCGCCCCTTGGTCCCTCCCCGGCTGTGAACGACGATGTCCTGATCGGAAATTGAGAAGCGCGCGTCAATCGGCCTCCCGGTCTCATCGGCGACCACAAACACGTCCCCGTTCACGGAGCCACCCTCCGCATCCGGGCCCCGCGGCCCGGACGCGCCACGCATGACCATATCGGCGCGCCTCCTTCGGAGAATCCGCGCATCACGTCCCCGGACCGACATCTCGATCAGCCGCTGCCGGGAGCGTCTGGTCCTCGGGCTTCACCCGTGCGCACTGGACCCGGACCACCCGGCCGTCGGACTTGAGCAGGGCATCGCCCCTGCCGTTGAGCACCTCGGCTCCGGCTTCGTCGAGGACGACACGACTTTCCGTGGCGCTCTTGACCCGCAGCGCCAGCTGCGCGGGCAGGTTCGACCGCAGGTTCGTGCTGATCACCTCCGCGCTGGGTTTCTGGGTTGCGATGATCAGGTGGATCCCGGCCGCCCGTGCCTTCTGGGCTAGGCGCCTCAGCTCCTGCTCGATGTCCTTCTTTGCCTGCGGATCATGGGTCAGATCCGCGTATTCATCAAGGACGACGAGCCACCAGGGAAGCCGGTCCGCCTGGGGAACGGCGTCGTTGAACTCGGCGAGCGTGCGCCTTCCGGCTGCCTTGAACAGCGCGTAGCGGCGCTGCATCTCCTCCACGGCCCGCTGCAGGAGGCCGAGTGCATCCGCATCGTCCCATCCGAGGTCGCCTTCGAGGTGGGGAGACCCTGAGAACGCGGTCAGTTCCGTTCCCTTCGGGTCAACGAGCAGCAGGCGGAGTTCGGCGGGCGAATAGTGTCGCGCCATGCCGAAGAGCAGGGTGTTCAGGGCTTCCGATTTCCCGCTCCCGGTCGTGCCGCCGACCAGCAGGTGCGGCGAGTTCGATGACGAGAAGCTGAACTCGACCATCTTGCCGAACCTGTCTTCACCCAGCGGTGCGGCAAGCGCCGCGACGGGGCGCTCCCAAGCCTGCCACAAGGCCCCAGCATCCACGTAGTACCGCTGGTCGGGCGTCTTCGGCACGTCGATGGTCACGTAGCCGAGGTCGATGCCGAATCCCACGTTCTGGTCCTGCTCGAGAGCCAGCGCCAGCTTCAAAGCTTGCCCTTTCTCCGAGACCTTCTTCGGATCCACGCCGGTCGAGGGACGGACCTTGAAGAGAATCGAGGCAGGACCTTCGATGACGGGAACGTCTTGGGCGGGCGCGGCCGTCACCGCCACTCCGTGCGAGGCGAGACAGCCAAGGATGGACTCGTAGATCTGGCGCAGTCGTGCGGGTTCCATGCGCACTCTAGGTCCGACGGTCGACGAATTCGAGAAGTGCGCAGGCTGCGGCGTGTTCTTGCCGTCGTCGACAGTCGGGGGCGCAGCGCCTTCCGTGAGGTCAGGGAAAGCTTCCGCGTGGTCGGCGATTCCGTCGGGCTGCAAGTTGCCGGAAGAGTCCGCGTCAGGAGCGGCCGGTCCATCGGGGTGGCGGTCGAGGGAGTCCGCCTTGACGATCCGGGAACGAAGCGTCGGGTCGATCTCCCGGCCGGCCAGCGCAAGCAGGTGAGCGTTGGTGGAACGAATGATGGTGACGCGGTCGACCGTACTGATCGTGGGATCGGCGTGCGTCTCTTCCCACAGGCATGAGGAATAGATGCCTTCCAGCGAACGCAACCTGAATCGGCCGTCGCGGAAACTGTGTCGAATGTCGAGTGGTATGTGCAGCTCCGTCCCGCGATCGCCTAGCGGTTCTTGCCTCGTTCGAGCATACGAGCGAGCCTCGGCAGCAGTCAATTCGATGGCCGACAGGATGCGCTCGCGCCACATGGGCCCGTCGACCGGGTCGGGCTTTTCCGATTCCCGACCAGCAAGGATCGCACCGAAGAACTGCATTGTCTGGCGAACCTGCGTGACACCATGCGGGTCGTAGGTCTGCCTGAGCTTGCCCTCGAGGACCAGGACTTCGACCAGGAGGCTGCCGTCCGACCTGTCTCGGACGAAGGTGATCCTGCACATGTCCGCGCGGAAGCTGGAAATGCCGGCGAACCAGTCGAGGTGCTCGTCGAGGCTCAGCCATGCGCTCATGCCGTCGTCGAGCACCAGCGGCAGGCGCTCCTCTGCGACCGTCCTGGCGACCATGAGCCCGAGAATCTCCTCCGTCACCCTCGAAGTACCCATCGCCTTAAGGGCGAGATGGGGAGAAAGGCGGCGCGTCTCGTCGTAGATCCTCGTCGACAGGTTCTGAAGCGCCGACGACGTGGTCCGGCCGATCTGGTCGGCAGGGACCAGCCTCTTCAGCTTGCGGATGATTCTGGTTGCGATCAGTTCGCGTCCCGACCGAGAGGAGACGACCAAGGTGCTCAGGCCATTGTTGCCGACACCCGATTCCATGCTGAGGACTGCCGGAGCGCCTGCCTCGATGGATTCGATCTGCTCCCGCGAGATGTGCCTCTCAAGCGTGATCACCCAGTGGCTGCAGGCGTGCAGTGTGTTGAACACGCGCGCGGAGTTCTCGAAGTTGACGCGCAACTCGACGAAGTCGGTGTTCTCTGGCTGGCTGGGTGCCACCGGTCTCGACCGGCTCCCCCGGACCACCAGCGTTCCCCATGATTCCAGCTGCGGATCCGGAAAGCGGGGGCGCATGACGATCGAGATGGATCCGCCGCCGCCCGCGACTTCCAGGCTGGCCGGGCGATCCTCCAGGGGATCGAAGCGGCCGGTCTTTGCCGTCGGCGCCTCCGTGTTTTCCTGGCACTGCATGCTTTCGTGAAGGACATGGGTGACGACGGATATGTCAAAGATGCGGGCGCCAAGTTGCACCTGCAGATCGTCGGCTCTCTCGTATTCGACGAACGCGATATCGCGTGCCGGAAAATAGCGGCCCTGCTGCATCGTCCGGTCGTCCTGGCCGAGCTGCTCCAAGGCCCGCGCGATGGATTCCCATCGCCTCTTGGGCGCCGCGATCGTCAGTGTGCACCTTAGATCCCGCCACTGTCCGCGCGTGATGCGCGACAGCAGCGCGGCCGGCATGCCATCCGATGAGGGGAGCACGAGAAGGACCGACAACCCGTCCTTCTTGTAAGCGTGGGCATCGAGATAGCTGACGATCCTCGAGGCGATGCTCTCGACGGCCGCGGGATCGTCCACGCTGTCCACGCCCGCAGGTCCCTCGAGCACATCGAAGTCCTCGAACCAGCCAGTTTCCGACTTCGCGAAGAGCAGTTCGCCTTGGAAGCCGCTCGCGACCGGGGGGGATTCGTGCGGAGTGCGGCTTTCCAGCCAGTCGAGGTACTGGTCCCCCTCGCCGGTGGCAAAGGCGGTTTCTCCGGACAGGCATTTCACGGCCAAGGCGGCGGATGCCTCGAGGTAGCGGGCCAGCCAGCGAAGACGTAGGGGATGTGACGGAAGCATCGTGCGTCGAGATCTTCCCTCTTGC
The DNA here is from genome assembly GCF_018614955.1 of Variovorax paradoxus. Classification (GTDB taxonomy): domain Bacteria; phylum Pseudomonadota; class Gammaproteobacteria; order Burkholderiales; family Burkholderiaceae_C; genus Variovorax; species Variovorax paradoxus_J. Next base: position 5,621 of record NZ_JAGGNV010000059.1, on the reverse strand, counting down.
ACGAGCATGTCGGCGCCGAGCAGCGCGTCCATGGGCGCGAGCCTGCGGCCGTCGGGGACGAACTCGCTTCTGGCTCGGCCGATGAGTTCGCTCCATGCATCTACGTAGGTGTTGATAAGAGTGGTCGAAAGACCGTCCGCACACACCTCCGAACCGAATGCAAGGCGCGCCTCGAGGAACTCGTCAAGCACCGGATTCTCTCCCTTCGCGGCGATGGTGCCGGCCGGCTGCAGGGTGGAAGGAGACACGGATCTTTGGATGAAGGGAGTCATCCATCCGGGGCCGTCGTCCTCCTGGTCGATCGAGCTCGCCCCAAGGCGGCTCCACAGCGGGGTATCGGGATCGGCCATCAGCAGCCAGGTCATTGCCAGACGATCGATGGAGTCGGAAGCCCACTCCATGTGATCGACCGTCTCGATCGGTTCCCCGCTGCGCCCGTAGGCCGTCAGCTTGAGCGGGACGTTCTCCCAGGCGATAACGCTCTCGCTCTCGCTCTCGCTCTCGCCGTCGTCCTCGCCCCCCTCCGAGTCCTGCCGCAGGGGAGGCGGCGCACCGATGCCGGTCAGGGCGCGGTCGACGTGCAACTCGATCGCTCCCGGAAGCCCGCCGAGCCCATCCGAGATGCGCTGAAGCGTCGGACCGAACAGGAAGGCAAAGAGTTTCGCCGCAGGCGCATGGGGACTCGCATCGCCCGAGCGTTCGAGCGTCAGGCGTGCGATCGCATCATCCCCGCCCTGCGCCCTGAGACGAACCAGCAGGCGCACCAGCTCCGTGGCGGGGTTGAAGAAGCGCCGCGCGGGCGGCGACGCGAGACGTTCCACCAGACGGCGGACATCGACGGGGAGGAGATCCACCAGCGGGGGAAGACTCGCTGTCTGCGGGGGCGCGGCGAGCAGACGTTCGGCATCCAGCTGGGACCTCACGTTTAGGCCGTCTACCACGTCGAGCGCATCGAGTTCCCGCAGCCTCGCGGCATCCGCATCCTCGATGGCCGCCTTGACCTTGTCTCCGAGGCGCATGCCCTTGGTGTCGCGGGCAAAAAGCTGCTCGAAGATCCGGTAAGGAATGCCGCTGCGCAGGTCGTCCCCTGGGTTCCGCGCGAAGGCGACGCACCGGGTGGCCCACATCGCCGACTCGGCCGGAGGCAACGGCTCACCATTCGAGTTCACGAATTTCGTCTTCGCGGCGCTCGCCTCGACGGTTTCAACCTCGATCTCGGCAGTCCCAGTGGTGAGGTTGGCGTGCCGTGCGTTGAGTTCGAAGCGCCGTCGGATCCGGGCGTCCGCGGCGCCCTTCCTCCAGAGTTCGTCGGGGAAGAGTCCGAGTTGCCAGAGGTTGCGCCCGACGATGGCGTCGGCGGCAGCCTCGTCGACGGCATCCCGGCTCGCAGACCACTCCTCGCACAGCGCGCGCGCGAACCGCACGAATCTCCGAACGGGAATGGCTTCGACACGCGGATGAACGTGACGCAGGACTTCGGCGGCTCGTTCGACGAGCAGCTGCGGCGCCGGTGTGGTCCGGTCGGTGACGGCATGCCATGACTCGCGCGTCAGGAGCTGCGGCACGTCCGTGGCGCCGCCGGCAGATTCGTCGAAGCTGCCGTCCAGGAAATTGCTGTCTCGAAGCGTGAAGATATTCTGTAGTCCCTGCTCGTCGCTCTGCACTCGCGTCTCGAGGTACACGAGCCCTTCGGGATTGTTGTTCCTGTAGTAGGTAATTGACCTGTCTGCCGCGGCGACGTACCCAGCGGGGACGGTCCCGCCCAAGTCTTCGGCGATGACGAGCCGTGCCTTTCCCGGCACGGTCGTGTCAGCCTCGCGGTCCCAGATGTCGACGAACTGCGCGACCTCGTCGGCCAGCAGGTTCTTGATCCGGAAGCACTTGTGCTTCACGTCCACATGCCGCTGGAACGAGCTGGCAACGATCCGGAAGGCCGTGGAAGCGAGGATCCGCGCGTTCATTGCGTGCCTCCGACGGAAACCATCCGCGTCGCGTCGGAGTAGACGCGAAGCATCCCCGCCGCACGGATCTGGTCCGCCAGCCTGCGCTCGTTCTCCTCGAAGATCGATGCGTCGAATGCGGAGAGGAGTCCAGCCTGATGGGCGGCTTGGCGGCCGACCACCAAGCTGCAGCGTTCGAACAGCCATTCGGTCGCGAACGCCTCGAAGTCCTGCTCCCGTCCGGGGCGCAATGCCGCCATCACGAGCGTCTCGATGGCCTCAAGACGCAGCACGAGATGCCTGCGCCCCTTCGCTGCATTGAGCAGTCCGCAAGTTCCCGCGGTGCCGGACATGAAGGCCTTGATCTTGTTCATCTGCTGTGCGCTGATCTGGGCATTGCTCTGACGCGCCTCCGACCTTGCTGCGTCCTCGACGTTGGAAAGCTGCTCCTTGAAGGATTTTTGGGAGGCGCGGCGCAGCTGCGAATGGGTGCCGGCGCAATCGAGCACGAGACCCCCGGGTCGATTCAGGCGCTCGGCCGCGCGCCCACACTCCAGCAGGACCAGGCAGATCCCAGTCCAGTTGACCACGGCCCGCACGCGCTGGACGGCAGGCAGGGATTCATGGCCGAGGATGTTAGCCATGCCGTCCCGGAGCAGGTTGTCCCATCGATCGTCGCGCACGACGGACTCGGGCTCGATCTGGTCCAGCACGGGCGTCTTGTCCACGACTCCGTGATCGCGAAGTGTTGCTCCTAGCAGTTCGAGAGGGGAAGAGCCCCCGGCAGGGTACAGGCGCTCGAAGCCGAGCCGCACCTTCTCCAGCCTAGCGGCATCCGGATCCCTGCGCAGCACGGAATAGGCGTAGGCGCCGCCGCCTCTCAGGTAGCGACGTTCGAGCTGCACCGTCTCGGAACTGCCCCTGGTGCGCGCGTCCCAGTGCACCAGCGAGCGGGTGTAGGGAAAGAAGTGGGTACGTTCCCAGCTCTTCGTCTTCACGACGTTGGGAACATCCAGCTCCAGGCATCTGAGCAGTCTCGAGACTGCATGGGCGGAATGGTTGTCGATCAGGACCTCCTTCCGAAGTTCGATCGGAAGTCTGTCGGTGACCAGCCTTCTCGCGAAGTCGTGGGTGGCCCGTGTCAGCCTCGCGGGGCCGTCCGGCGGGAGAATTCCGTCCGCCGAGCAGACGACGAAATTGATGAGCTCGAGCCCGGGATAGTGACCGGCGCCGTCGACGTCGAAAACGCCGCCGAATACCGCGGTGGTGATCGCGGGCGCCTTGACGGAGTTTGCTGGTTCAGCCATTGAGGTTTCCTCCTCCGACTTGGATCACGCCCTCGTCGAGCGAGACGCTCTGGATAGCACCGTTAATGAAGAGCGAGATCTGACCGGCGGCCCTGCCGTGTTCCGCGAGTCTGCCCAAGTACGTCCTGATGCGCCGCACCTCGTGCGAGTAGAAATCCTCGGAGATGTAGCCCGAAGCCATCCGCGTGACGCATTCGAACGAAAGCATGTCCAGCGAAAGATCCTCGGGCGCCGAGCCGTCCTCCTCGATCCGGACCACGACGGCTCGATCGATCCAGTCCACCGAATCGATGAGCCGGCAGGTCGAACCAGAATCGGCCCATGCGTCGCGGGCCGGAAGTAGCCTGACGAAACTGGTCGGAATGCTGCGGGCGATGATCGCCGCGTCCGAACTCGCCCGGCCGAAGGCAGGGTCGACGAGATAGAGAGTGGTGGCTGTCCCCGACATACGAAGCCCCTGGGCCCCGTGCAGACCTGCGACTACGGTGTTCTTGATCCTAACGCGCTCCTGCGGGTTCAGCGTTCCTTCCAGCATAGACAGGAACTCCTCGCCGTGACGGAAGCCGAGTCTCGACATGATCGACACGTCCGCGCCGGCATCGTCGAAGAACGCTCTGCGGCGCAGAGCCGAGACCGCAACGGCGATCACTTCGCTCTCCCGCTGCAGCTCTTGGCGGCTTTGGGGGCTTCCGCCGACGTCGTCGATGCCCGCCGCCGCATCGACGATCCTGGCGCGGCCACCGATGGTCAGCGAGAACAGCAGATCGATCTGGCCTTCCTCGAATGCCTCGCCGCGGTTCAGGATCAGTTCGTCGACGGCCCTATCGGCGATCGCTCCGGGATCGAGGCGCCGGAATATCGCAAGCGTGGGAATTCCCTTGTAGAGCCTGTCCTCCGGAATCCGGTCGGGACGCCTGAACAGCAGGTTGTAGAAGGCGTTCTCGTGCTGCCAGCCTTCGGTCTGGCCCTTCCGATGGACGTCCTCGCACTGCAGGCCGGCGGTGAGGAAGTAGGCCACGAGCATGAGCATCTCGCGGATCGTCACGACGTGGCCCAGGCGTTCGACGGTGGCGAAGAGGCGCTCGATGTTGGCCATTCGAAGTTCGGAGGGACCGCCTTCCTCGGCAAGGAGGGTCCGGTTGCGCCGGATTGGACAGTGTTCCGAAAGGGAGCAGGAGCCGCAGGATCCGGCTCCCCACCTTCTACCGTCGCCGACCCAAGACTGGAGAGTCCTGCGCACCAGGCTCTGCCTGCCGCGGATGGTTCCGCTGGCAACCGACTGGTAGTTCAGGTTCACGATGTGCACCGTCCCGTCATCGGAGGTCGAACCTGTGCTGAACGAGCGGCGAAAGAGCTCCGCGATGCGCAGACATGCAGGTCCCGCGTTCGAGGAATTCACGATCACCCGCAGACGCCCTTCGTTGGCGCAGACTACCAGCGGGTCGCGGTCGTCACCGAAATGCGATTCGAGGAAGGCGGCTGCTTCCTGCGGCTCGATCTCCGAGAAATCCTTGTGGATCCGCAGCCCACCCGGTCGCGCGGGGTCGGAGAAGGGGATCAGCGACTTGCCGTCGCACTCGGAGTTCAGGATCCGCCGGGCGTCCTCGGGACGATGCCCGGAAAAACTCTCCAGAAGCCGCCGGCACAGGTGGGTCTTCCCGTGGCCCGCATCGCCCGTGAGGATGATGCAACGTGCGCCTTGCCCCAGGGCTCGCATTGCGTATCCGAGCGCTTCGGTCTCGAGATCGAGTACATCCTCGCCGGTCTGGTACTCCTCGTAGATCTGATCGTGGGCCGCACTGAACGGAAGATACCGGTTGAGGCGCTGCACGTGTGCATTGACCTTCGGGCTGCGCTGCGGATCTGCCATGTTCTTCTCTGCCTTCGTCCGTGGTTGCCGATGAACGCCGACAACGGAGGCGATGATGGACCGGACCTCGACTGTCCGTCCGGGATCGGCAAAGCGCCGACTTTACATTCGGTTGCTGAGAGTCGTTGTGGAAAATGCCACTTAAATGTCAAATCAGCGCGCGGCGTGCGCAAGTCCGCCGCGAGCCCGGAATCCGTGGTGCAACGCTGACTATACGTATCCGACCCCCTACGCCATGTGTGCCGACATCGTAAGTCCAGCGACGCGCAGCGCGATGATATCCAGCATACGGGGTAAGACCGCCGTGCCGAAGTCGGATTGCGCTGGCAGCGCTTCGCGGTGAGGTACAGGTTCAGCGTCCGTCGGCGCCGTCTGCCGGGGTCGCCCGACATCGTGTTTCCGAGGTCGCGCCGTGGTGTTCACGACCAATGGGGCCACGCGCCCAGCTCATGTGATCCATGCTCCGCGGCGGCGATGCGATCTAGGGAGACGCTGAACAATTGA